>CAZXIX010000220.1:0-1509 GCA_964640855.1 uncultured Saprospiraceae bacterium | reverse complement strand
TAGGATCGTTTAGCAACCGGCGCTGGCTGCTGATTCCTGTCGTCTTCCTCGCACTGGTGATCCTGGGCAGGACTGCAAGCTTCCTTGTGGATGATGTACCATGGGTAATGGTTTCCTCACTCATGCTGGAATTGATCCTATTAACAGTTCTGGTCCTCGCTCTTGTTTCCGGTTCCATTCAATCGGATTCAGAAGAGAACCGGTCTTTTTTCAGTGTTTTTCGAAGCTGGAAAATGCTCACTGCTCTTGGAATTGTTGCCGTAGTGATTCTCAGCCTTTTCATGGCCCGGCGGCAAATTGGAACAGGTCTGTGGAACAGGGCCGTTACCCGGATAGGAGATCAAAGTAGCTTCGACAATCTGCCCGATGGACTCCATGTGGGCCTGGCCGGAACTGGCGCACCACTCCCCGACGCCAAACGAGTTGGTGTCAGCACAATCGTCCTTGCCGGACCGAATCTTTTTATTATCGATTCGGGTCCCAGTAGCACCCGTAAGCTCGAATTGATGCGGGTTCCTCTGGGGAAGATTGAGGCTGTTTTATTAACCCATTTTCATTCCGATCATATGGGCGATCTGGGCGAACTAATGCTCAAGGCCTGGACGAGCGGGGCACGCACAAAACCGCTGGAGGTTATGGGACCGGAGGGGGTTGATCGTGTAGTGAAAGGGTTCAACATGGCCTACGAACTGGACACCAATTATCGCGTCGCGCACCATGGACCGTCTGTTGCGGATCGGAGGGGGACCGGAGGTGTGCCGCGAAGTATTCCTCTTACGGACAAAAACAAAACTGCAATAGTGTTTCAAAATGCAGATTTAAAAGTCACCGCCTTTCTGGTCGATCATCGTCCGGTAGAACCGGCTTTCGGGTATCGCTTCGATTATAAGGGCCGTTCCGTGGTAATCAGCGGCGATACTCTTCCCAATGAAACCCTGCGAAGCCAGGCACAGGATGTCGATTTGCTCCTGCATGAAGTGCTGAACCCGGAGATGCTGCTTGCGATGAACCAGGCTGCGGCCAGATCGGGACGCACCGTAGCTCGAAATGTCACCCATGACATACTCACCTACCATACATTTCCGGAGGAAGCGGCAAGGATTGCACGGGATGTAAATGCAAAACATCTCGTCTTCTACCACTTCATTCCTCCGGTGCCCATGAGTATCCTGCATCCTGCATTTCAGGGTGACTCGCAAAAATACTTTGATGGCCCCATCACAATGGGAGTGGAAGGGATGTTATTCAGTTTACCACCCGATTCAAACAGAATAGAAAAAGGTTGGCTGCTTCAATGAATGGTTCTGGAGTACTTAATATGCGACCTGTAAAATCAGGTTTCCTATTCCTCCTGTTTGTAGCAGGGGGAGTTTTTGGCCAGGTCCCTGATCAGGAGAAAGGACAAAGGTTATGCCGTCCCGATGTGATTGCACACTGCAAACGATTTCTTTTCAGCGACCGCTCTGAGGTCAGTAAATGCCTTAAACAAAACAGAGAAAAAATATCAAT
>CAZXIX010000219.1:0-1511 GCA_964640855.1 uncultured Saprospiraceae bacterium | reverse complement strand
GCGGGCTGGCCTTCCCTTTAGGGAATACAAGGGCGCGGGTGGATCATGCAGTTGACAGTTGGCGGAAATTTAACCCTTTCAAACGCTTGAACTTCTCTCTTTTGGAAGTCAGGGGTTCCTCTTTGCAACCGGCGCTTGGCGTGCTTGGCGTCTTCTTCGTGCGCTTGGCGGTGAAGGGCAGCTTTCCCTTTTTACCGCGAAGGACGCTAAGGAGACGCAAAGGCCGCGAGAAAGCGGGTATCTCCTCTCACCTTTCAAATTTTACATTTTCCCGGACCATTGTACTTGGGTGTCCAGGTATTCACTCCAGACGCCGACGTCCATCCAGGATTTTTCGCTGATGGGGAAAGCGCCCACGCGCATGTTGTTGTCCAGCATCATAGCGATCAGATCCGTCATGTTGTACTCGCCGGTTTCGGGGATCAGGTCGAGCAGTTCGGGCTCCAGCACGTACAGGCCCGTATTGACCCAGAAGTTATACTCCGGTTTTTCGCGCACGCCGGTCACGCGACCGTCTTCCTGCACCTGCAGCACCCCGTAAGGCACACCGAAATGTTTGATGGTGGCCGTGATGGTGAGCTGGTTGTGATGCCGCATGTGGAAATGGTAGAGGTCGTTCAGGTTTTGATCCACCAGGATGTCGCAATTGCTGACGAAGAAGGTATCCCGCAGGTCGTTCTTCATCATCACGAGGCTGCCGGCCGTGCCTCGCGGCTCCCGTTCCTGCACGAAATGCAGATCGCAATCCGGGATGGGGTGATCGAGGTAGTAACTACGGATGGAGTTGGCCTTGTAGTTGACCGACACCCAGAAGCGGTGGCAGCCCGCCTGGCGGAAATTCTCGATGATGTTGGTCAGCATGGGCTTTTCGCCGATCGGCACCAGCGCCTTGGGCAGCACGTAGGTCAGCGGGCGAAGGCGGGTGCCCATGCCTCCGGCCATGATGACTACGGACAGGTCCAACTCTTCCTGGTAAAGGAAAGCCTTGTCGTCCAGCAGCTCATCCCAGAAGATGACGTTGACCAGTTCGCCGGATTCATCCAGGATCGGCATGAATTCCGTCCGCAGGGCGATCATTTTGCGCTTGATCTCCTCCGGGCTGTCGGTGGCATGGCAGACCGTCGGGTTGGAGCGCAGGATCCGGTTGATGGGCGTTTCGAAGTCCTGGGTTTCGATCAGGTGCCGCTGCAGGTCTCCGATGCTGACCAGGCCGATGTAGCGCGCCTCTCCGTTCGTGACGAGCAGCAGCTTCCGGCGGATGGTGTCCATCTGCTTGAGCGCCCGCAAGACACTCTGGTCCTGGGAGATGGAGACGGATTCAATGGTAGCTTGTCGGTTGTCGAGGTTCAAAGGGGTAGGTGGTTGGGTGGTAAAGTGGGTATCGGGTAACAGGTATCGGGTATCGGGTCAAGCGCAGCGGAGATCCTGACAAGCGGGGAAAACATCAGCCTCCTCGAAAAAATAAGATTCGCTTCGTCAGGGTATCGGGTATCAGAACACTGTTCTTTGGA
>CAZXIX010000218.1:0-1532 GCA_964640855.1 uncultured Saprospiraceae bacterium | reverse complement strand
CTCCTCCACCAACTCCAAACTCACCTCCGAAAAATTATTCACAAAGTTCAACGGATTTTTGATTTCGTGGGCGATGCCGGCGGTGAGCTGGCCAAGGCTGGCAAGTTTTTCCTGCTGAATGAGCTGCGACTGGGTGGCTTTGAGTTCGCTAAGTGCATCTTCGATACCCGCTTTGGCTTTCTCCAGTTTTACAAAATCCTCGTACCGGGCGTATGCAATGGAGAAGGCCTTTGCGAGGGATTCCGCCAGTCCAATCTCCTCATCGCTGAGCAGGCCGGTTGATCCCACATAGAGCATTCCCTGGTTGAAAGGGATGAAGTGCAGGTGGAGGGAATCGGGTGCTTTCTCGGCTCCCTGGTACGTTTTCATATCCGAGACCTGGTTCTGCTCCATCATCGAACGGCCCCAGTCCAGAAATTCTTCCTTTGTCCAATGTTGTGTGTAGACGCTGCCTTGCTGCCACGCGTCCACGGTTTTGTTGACCAGATTACTGGAACCAAACGGGAGGTGCATCACCGCCAGGGAGGTGCCGTCGGGTTTGGAGAGATAGACTTCTACTATTTCTTCCTCTTCGTGAATGATAAACACCCCGCATCGAATAAATGGGATGCCCAGGGTGGTGAGTTCGCTCCAGATCAACGGAGTGACACGGTTAAGGTCTTCCGCAGATCGCATGGATGAAATATCCGCCCGAACCCGGTCAAGTGATGCCTGCTGCCGGGCTCTTCTGGCACTTTCCTCGGTTTTTTGCAGATCTCTAAAACGAGTATAAGCAAACGAAAAAACGCCCGTAGCCCGCTTCATCAGATCCCAGCTCTCCTCCGATATGTCGCCGGGTGAGGCTGCGCCCAAAAAGCCGTTTGAGAATTTATAGAGATGATAGGTACGTTCCGGTATGGTATCTCCGTAAAACTCACTCTTTCCGAACAGGTCAGACTTCTCCTCACAATAGCGGATCCACTCAATTCGCTGATCCCCTTTCATGAGAATGGATGTTTTGTCCTGATTTGACCGGTAAAATTTATCCATCTGCCGGCCGACCCAAGTGTCTTTCAGATCGATGGTCATTTGATCGGTTACGGATTTGCCTAGATCCTCTGTATCCTTGATGGTGAACCAGCACTGTGTCAACCCGCTCTGTTCATCATGAATGTAGATGGAGCTGGTTTCCAGTTCTTCCACGCCCAGGGCACCCATCTCTTCACGGAGCAGCTGCGCCACTTCTATTAGTTCGTCGGGGCTTTGCATGGCCAGTGAACGGGACCGTACTTTCTCCAGTGCATTTCCTATCTGGGCTTCGCGGGCCTGCGCTTCGGCTTTTTTCAGATCGAGAAAGCGGGTGTAGGTCTGGTCAAAGACTTTGGAAAACCGTTTAAAAATATCATGAGCATCCGGAACGGCTTCATAGGTAATAAAAAGCATGAAGCCATTTGAAAATTTACAAAGGTGGTTGATTTGATAGGTAGGTAAGGAAAGTCCGGCCTCTTCAATTTCTTTGATAATAGGGGTCAGTTGCGGAAGGGATTTCATGA
>CAZXIX010000217.1:0-1677 GCA_964640855.1 uncultured Saprospiraceae bacterium | reverse complement strand
CCGATGGTGCCGCCGCCGCCGGTGATCAGCACCTTGCGGTCGTTCACCAAATTGGAAAGCCAGGTGGACCTGGATTTGGCCTTGCGGAATCTGCCGCCGGTTTGGGGAGAGCGTACGGGCACTCCCGAAATCACAATGGACTACCAGGTGAAGGCCCAGCGAGTAAGAGCAAAAGACCTGTTCACCTTCCGCGACAGCTTTTATTTTCCCGAACAATTCCGGGAAGAGGAATTGCAGGGCCTTCTCCTGGCGGGCAAGGTGAAAACCTTGGGCCAAAAAGGCGATCCGGATAGTGAATTGCAGGTTCAGATCGACCAGTTGCGGTGGGATCTTACTCTTTTCCCCGTGGCTTTTCGGGATTTCAAGGTGGACATGGCCGTCAAACCGGGCCAGACCATGCTGAAAACCTTCCAGGGAAAGATCGGGAGAAGCGATTTTGCCATCACGGGGCGGACGGCCAATCTGAAGTCGCTGGCCGGCGAGGGTGGTGGTACGGCTGAGATAGAGGTGAAAGTTGCTTCTCAGCGCCTTGACCTCAATGAATTGATGCTGTTGACCCTGCCCACGCTGGAGGAAGCAGCCCGGATCGAGCAGGAGGGGGAAACTTCGCCCTCCCCAGCGGCGGAGAGTGGAACGGAAGAGCTTCCGGATAGCGCGGAACTCGCCCAGTTCAATCCTTTCGAATTGCCTTTGCCGGAGGGTCTTTTCGAGCTTCGCATTGACTCCCTCGTTTATCAGAAAAGCGTGATAAAAGACATCTCCGGTACTTTGCGCACCCACACCACCCGAAAGGTGGAACTGGAGTCGCTCCGTTCTCAGTTTGCCAAGGGGGAGATCCGGTTGTCCGGTGGGGTCGATCTTTCCGATCCCGACTCCGCCATGCTGACGGTCAGTGCCGAGGTGGCCCGGGCGGACTTCGGCCAGCTTACCGACACCATCCTTTACGGCGATGAAGGCATCGTCCCCGCCAATCATTTTCAGGGTGTTTTTAATACGCGGGCCGATATCACCACCCGGATTCTGCCCGACCTCAGCCTGGACGTCACCAACGCGGAAGGTAAGGTTAACCTCAGCTTCAAAGATGGAGAAGTACTCGACTTTGCCCCCCTCCAAATGCTCTCGGATATCATGGGAAGCAAGGACCTGAGCCAGGTTCGCTTCGGGGAGCTCGAGAATACCCTGGAACTGGAAGACGGGTATGTATTTATCCCGCAGATGGACATCAATTCTACTCTGGGCGCCATCCGGATCACCGGCTTCCAGTATTTCAACAGCGAAATGGAATATATGGTCCAGGTCCCTTTCTCTACGGTGACCAGCGTCGGCTGGGGATTTCTGACCGGGAAAAAGCGCAAAGAGGATGCCGAGCCCGACGAGATCGTCAAAATGAAGGATGGCGGGGTTCGGATCAATGTCCGCATCGTGGGCACTCCCGATGACTACAGCATCAAATTGGGTAAGGGCGAGACCTTCAAGGCCATCGAGAAAGAAGAGCGTAAAGCGGAGAAGGAGAGAAAACGGGAGGAGCGTAAAGGGAATTGAAGGATGGACGACTTAAGTGCAAATTCATAATTCCTGGTGTATGATTGGCATGCAGGGTTGAGTGGTTAAGTAGTTGAGCGGTTTGAGGTGGTCCTATTTGACCGGACACCTTGTTTAACCACTTTTATGTTTCAG
>CAZXIX010000216.1:0-1684 GCA_964640855.1 uncultured Saprospiraceae bacterium | reverse complement strand
TCATTTTCAGGTTCTCGGCGGACAATTCCACCGTTGCATGCTGGAGGAAAGTTTCCGAGTCAGGGCGCAAATCGACCAGGACATCCAGCACTTTACCGGCCACACAGCGGATCAGCTTGATCTCGGAATGCGGCGGGTATTGAAAGTGCATGCCGCGTATAGCCCCTTTTTTGGCCGTCAGCGAGTGATTGAACTGTACAAATTCCTTGTTGTGGCCGATCTCCTCGAATTCTCTCTTGCAATAGGTGCGGGCAAACAGACCTCGCTCGTCGGTAAAAGGGGTCAATTCGATCTCATAGGCCCCGGAAAGGGCTGTTGGGATAAATTTCATAGTTATGCTAATCGCTAACCCAGACCCGATTCAGGGATTGCGCGGCCAGGCTAAATTCCTCGAGATGTTGGTCGGTGAGTAAAACGCCTTCTTTGTAAAACTGGCGATACCATTCAATGGCTTTATCCACGGCCTTTTCGGCAGACCAGACCGGGTGCCAGTCCAGAACCGTATTGGCCTTGGAAATGTCCAGACTGAGGAATTTGGCCTCGTAGGGTTCGCCTTCCTGATAAGCATTTTCAAATTGGACATCCTCCCAGCTTTTCTGGGAGATCCGGGCGATATCGGCTACGGTCAGGGTCTCTCCGGTATTGGGTCCGATATTCCAGCCTTCGGCCGCTTTTTCATTCCCCTCGAGAAGCAACTGGCCCAACAGCAGGTAGCCGGATAGGGGCTCCAGCACGTGTTGCCAGGGGCGGGTCGCATGCGGGTTGCGTATCCGGGTGACTTCCCCCTCCGCTGCAGCCCGAATGATGTCCGGGATCAGGGCGTCGGTTTTCCAGTCTCCGCCACCGATCACATTTCCGGCCCGGGCACTGGCCAGCAGAATTCCCTTTTCTTTCAGGAAGGAGTTGCGATAAGAACTGGCAACCAGTTCAGCAGCTCCCTTCGAGCAGCTGTAAGGATCATATCCTCCCATGGGATCCGATTCCTTGAAGGGGACGTCCTGTTCGTTGTTCTCATAGCACTTGTCGCTGGTGATGTTGACCACGGCTTTCACCGAATCCGACAGCCGGCAGGCTTCCAGCAGGGTAGCGGTCCCCATTACGTTGGAGGCCAGTGTCTCCAGCGGATGCTGATAGGAATAACGGACCAAAGACTGTGCCGCCAGATGAAATACGATCTCGGGTTGGTATTCGGCCATGACTTTCTTCAGGTTGGCCAGATCGTTCAGATCGCCTGTGATCGAAGGGCAGCGTTGCTCTGGTTTGAGCAGCTCATAGTGGCTGGGCTGGGTGGGTATATCTTTGGAATATCCGACCACCTGGGCCCCCAGTTTTTGCAGCCAGACCATGAGCCAGGAGCCTTTGAATCCGGTGTGTCCGGTCAGCAGGACGCGCTTTCCGTTGTAAATGCGCTTGAATTGCCTGGAAAAATCTAAACCCTGATCCAGGACCTCTTTACGTGCTGTGCTTTCCATTTGGGAAGTCTTTTTGATCCGTTTCTATGATTGTATGTCAAGATCTATACATCTCGATGTCCATAAACTAACGGGTTTCGTCTTTCGAGCACCCGTCTTATATGCCTTTTTGCAAAACCGGGAAAACAGGCAGCTTTCGAAGCCTTCTTCAGAAACCAACAGGAATGAACCCTGAAGGTAGGCCGGTAAACCCGTTTGGAAGTCTCTCGTCT
>CAZXIX010000215.1:0-1729 GCA_964640855.1 uncultured Saprospiraceae bacterium | reverse complement strand
TCATGCTCACCGATACCGCCATGTTCAGGAGTCCATACTACCATCGTCCCGACGACACCCCGGAAAAACTCGATTATCGCGCCATGGCCGCCATCACCGATGCCCTGGAAAAGACGATTCAAGATCTGATCAAAACATGAGTTCGGAAATCTCCATTTTGAGCATTTGTAGGACTGTCAATGTCCCTGTAGACCGGGTAACATGAACGCATGAGAATGAATCAGGGATATGGCCCGGAGGACGATGACCTGGAGCGGCCCTGGCGCTACGGTCCCGAGCCCATTGCTCAGGCCGACCTGGTCAAGGATGATCCAGATGAAGACGATGACGATGGTTTTCCCCTCGGCCGGACGAGTGAAGAAAAATGCGCCGACGAAGCCGGCCTTATCCGGACAGGGCTTTTGGATTGGGGCATCCTATCCGACGGGGAAAGAAATAGACTGGCGGTGTACTTTGACCCGCTCGCCTATGCGTTCAGGATCACGCCCAACGAGGACTTTGACGAATTCTTCACCATCCATGCCTGGGTCTATTTCGGACTCGTTCAGCCCACTACCGACCTCGGGTGGTGGATGAAGCAGGTTTCCTATCCGGCCCAAGACCCGGTGGACGTCGGGTTTCATGCCTTCATCCACCGTGATATCCACCTGATCGGGAAGCTGATCCTCAATGCCGAGTGGTCATACTGCAAATACCCGTCCTGGTCTCTCACCAACGACTTCTGCCTCTGGTTCGTGGAAATGGATGAATACCGTGAAAAACTCGAAGAAAACCATTTCTACAGCCCGGATACTCAGGCGGCTGCCTCGGTCCTGAACGGCTTGGTCGAATTCTAAGAAATGGTGAATCTTCCGGAATATTCTTTGCCACCACATTTTCGCACCATTCATTATCATTTCAACATGCACAAGGACAAAGATCAGCTTGCAGTCTGTGATTGACTTTTTGCGATCAGATTGTTATAAGTCGAGCGTGCTCGATACGGTTTTTCCTTTCACTTTCAATTCCCATACTTCTCTTTCCATTATTTATTCCCTTTGCCGTATTTCCCCCTTGATAACTGCTTTCTCTGGCGTGGGTTGGGCGGCGGCGCGGAAATTCTCTCTTTTTTCTCTTTTTTTCAGGGACTGTGGTTGTCTCTTGTCCCGTCTATTATGGTTTTGAGTGAACAGACATTAAACATGAAAGGAAATGGGACCAATGGGTAAGCGGCAGAATCAATCAGAGCAGGGTAAGGCAGGGATTTCGGAAGAGCTGGAAATTCCGGAGAACCCGTTGCCCCCGGAGTGGGCCAAGCAACTGCCCTTTTGGATCGGGGCCACGCCTGACAGTCGGGCGGTCGAGGAGCGGCTTCGTTACCAGGAAGCGCTTCTGATGATGCATGGTCTGCAGTCGCAGGGACAGGGGAGCTGTGCCCGGTTCCGGGGGGAGGAATTGTGTTACTTCATGGAATTCTCACCTCCTGAAAAGAAGCACATCCTCGAAATTCGCTGCCTGATTTATCTGGGAACGGTCCAGCCGGAAGCGGCCCTGCATGCACTCGTTGCCGACTTCGAGCAGACCTTCCGCCAGAAGGGGCGCAGTGTCACGATTTACCTCCATGAGACCATCCACATGGTCGCTGATATCGATCTCCGCTACCGGCGCGATCCGCTTCCGCCCCCGTCGTTCGGGTTGGTCGAATTTTTGGGCCAGTGTTCGATGGAGTTGCGCCAATTCCTCGGGCTGG
>CAZXIX010000214.1:0-1789 GCA_964640855.1 uncultured Saprospiraceae bacterium | reverse complement strand
AGCGGAAGATACTGTTTGAATAGATGAAAATTGATCAAAACCTTTATCAATATAGTTGTCTGTTCCTAAAACAATAGCCCTTTTACCCTTGATCAGTAGCTCGAATTTGGGCAGGTTCAGCCCGTGCTCAAGACCTCTTCCATCACCGAGCAGGTCGCCGCGCATCTGCGCGAGGAATTATACCGAGGCCGCTGGACCGGCTCTATACCGGGACGGGATCGTCTGGCTAAGGAACTTGGGGCCAGCAAGTCCACTATGGATCGGGCGCTTAAGCTTCTGGAACAAGAGGGCATTCTCCAATCCCAGGGTACCGGCAAAGGACGAAAAATTATCCTTCAGAAGAAATACCGAAAATCTGCCATGCGGGTCACCATGATTCTCTACGAGTTTGAAGATTCGATGCATCGCTATATATCCGAGATGCGACATCGGCTTAACCTCTCGGGGCACGACCTCACTTTTGCCCCACAAACTTTCGTAGAACTGAAACGTGACCCGAAACGGGTGGCGAAAATGGTGAAGGAAAGTCCTGCGGATGCATGGATCATCCTGGCCGGCTCCCAACCTCTTCTTGAGTGGTTTTCCCAATTACCGATACCTGCCTTCGCTCTCTTCGGAAGAATGACAGACATTCCCATCGCCGGGGCCGGCCCGGACCACCGCCCAGCGATGCGGGAAGCCGTGCAGAGACTGATTGATTTGGGTCATCGTAGAATCGTGATGTTGGTTCGCGAGGAACGACGAAAGCCAAACTACGGCGGGAGCGAATCCTTATTTCTCAATCTCCTGAGCACCAATGGCCCCCCTTCCGGCTCCTATAACATCCCCGATTGGGAAGAAAGCAGAGAAGGCCTGACAAAGTGTCTGGATCAGCTTTTCCAGATCACACCCCCGACCGCCCTAATCGTAGGTGATTCGGTCCTTTTTCTGTCCGTCTACAATTACCTCGCGCAAAAAAAGGGCGACATCTTCAACCAGATCGCTCTCGTGTGTACGGACTATAGTCCCTCCTTCAAATGGTGTTCGCCTTCGATCACTCACTTCAAATGGGAATACCAGGCCACGGTGCACCGTGCCGTGCGCTGGGTTGATAAGGTGGCGCGTCATAAGCAGGACCTGAAACAGCATCTCACCCCGGCAAAGTTGATTGGAGGGGAATCACTACCCTGCCTCCATTCAAAGGGATAGGATGAAAATCAACGCTGTTCCCTGATGACAGGGAAAAACGAAAACAGAATAGGTCTGCACATCTGTCATTTGCGGGACGACTGCCTCTACCCCATCGCCACTTCCACGCCGGGTGATTTACTAGCTGTTCAGTCGGTGCTGAACATCCAATGCACATCCACCTGGTAGATCAGGCAACCGGGTAGGGCAGCTTCCTGGACGTAAAGGTAGTGACGCCTCACATGCCACGCCGACGACCTTGGGAATCGGGCGGAATGAGATCTCTGTGGAGCGGAACCGGGTGACTATTCAACTTTTCCGGCCATTTCAGCGGCCAACTCGCTGAGGCGTTCCGGCCACTGGTCGAAGCTCACTTCTTTGGCACCCGGTACGGAAGGTTTCGTTATCCCTTCCACCAGACTCGCAGCCGGTTGCGCGTAGATAAAAGGTACCGTGTCCTGCCCAAAGGTCTCCGGCAGGCTCTTCGCGTAGATCTCCAGTTCCTTGGCGTAATGAGCCGGATTTTCCCCGAGGTTGTATGGTTCCGGCACCCAGATCACGCCGGACACGCCCATGGGAGTAAAGGGCGCCACACACCAGTTATAGCTGTAGGTCGGAACCG
>CAZXIX010000213.1:0-1894 GCA_964640855.1 uncultured Saprospiraceae bacterium | reverse complement strand
TTCCGACGGGTGTGGAGGTGTGCCATGCCATGGTCCATGGGGGCCCTTTTCCGGCCACCACCGACAGCCGCACGACTTCCGTGGGGACGGCCGCCATTGTCCGTTTTGCCCGACCGGTATGTTATCAGAATTTTCCGGACAACCTGCTTCCGGAGGCATTGAAGGAAGGAAACCCCCGAAAGATCTGGCGGTTGGTGGATGGCAAACACATGCAATAAGATCCCTGGTTTCTCTCCGGTGATAAATATCACACGAGAGCCCTCGGATAAGCCTTACCTTGAAGTAGGTTTTTTATGAAAAGCAAAGCCATCAAGTTCGTCCTGGTATGCGTTACCTGTATCGGTTTGATCACGGCTTTGGTTTTGTTGGTTCAGTATTTCACTTCCTAAAATCCATCGTCATGAAAAAGAACATGGGCTCTACGGACCGCATTGTCCGGTCGATCATCGCTGTAGTCATTGCAGCCCTTTACTTCACCCAAGTGATTACCGGGACCCTGGGCATCGTCCTGCTGGTCTTGGCCGGTGTATTCCTGTTGACCAGCTTCGTCAGCTTCTGCCCGCTGTATGCTCCTTTTGGCCTGAGCACTTGTAAGACAGCCTCCCAAAAAGCCGGCTAACGAAAAAGGGCTACAAGTACTTCTTGATCGGGCTAACAAGTTGTGAAATGAATTGAATTCCAATATTTTACCACTTACCCACTAATTGCAAACTTCTTGCAAGCCACTTGTTTACTTTAAATACGTAAGGTCTCCAACCAACCACAGGAGATGGATCTTGCGCGCGTTCAGTTAAACACTGATAATTCATCCATTCTTCATTTTAGAACAAAATGTTTTAACTTTGAAGAAAATGCCGGATGAAAGCTGGAGCCTTCAAAAAGGGTAGGGGAGCGCAGATCAACCCGCCCAACCCCTACGAAAATCAAATCCGGGACCGTACGCCCGATCCGGAAGCCAAGACCGGCACGAACTACCAGGCCGTCAATCCGAAAACCCTGCTCAACAAGGTCGATAGCCCGGATATCGGCTTGAGCTGGAGTATGAATCCGTATCAGGGGTGTGAGCACGGCTGTGTATACTGCTATGCCCGAAATACCCACCCGTTCTGGGGATACAGCGCCGGGCTGGAGTTTGAAAACAACATTCTGGTCAAAACGGATGCGCACAAGGTTCTGGAAAAGCAGATCCGGAAGAAGAGCTGGGCTGGGGAGCCCATTATGCTGTCCGGAAATACGGATTGCTACCAGCCCGCCGAGCAGGAATATCGATTGACCCGCAAGATCCTGGAAGTGCTTTGGCGATACCGGCACCCGGTGGGTATCATCACCAAAAGCTCCCTGATCCTGCGCGACCTGGACCTTCTCCAGCCCATGGCGGAAAAGAACCTGGTCAAGGTTTCCATTTCATTGACAACCCTGCACGAAGACCTTCGCCAGCTCCTCGAGCCCCGCACGGCTACGGTCCTGAAGCGTCTCAGAACCATACAGGAACTATCCGACAATGGCATCCCCGTCAACGTGATGCTCGCACCCATCATTCCCGGACTTACGGATCATGAGATCATGCCCATGGCCGAGGCAGTCGCCAGGCGGGGAGCCCGCAGCATCCATCATACCGTCGTGCGCCTGAACGGGGATGTGGCGGAGATCTTCAGCGATTGGCTGGAGAAAACCATGCCCGACCGGGCCGAACGCATCCTCAACCGGATCAAGGATTGCCACGCCGGCAACCTCAACGACAGCCAATTCGGCCGCCGGATCAAAGGGGAGGGGCGCATCGCGGAAATGATCGATCAGCAGATGAAGCTGGCGCGGCGCAAGTTTTTTGAAGGCCGGGAGATGCCGGCTTACAATCGGCGGACGCGCAGACCCGGTTCCTTCAGGACGTGCCCGG
>CAZXIX010000212.1:0-2013 GCA_964640855.1 uncultured Saprospiraceae bacterium | reverse complement strand
GATCTTCCGGATCGGCCTCGGTAATCCGGGCTCCCGCCTCCACCGCATCCATGGAAGAGCCTCCCTGCAGCAGCACTTCCATGGCCGCCGCCGTAGCATGGGTATTGGAAGACCAGGTTGCCAAAACAACAGGCAAACCCGGGCGGGCTTCCGGATGATGAGCCCGTTCCGTCGGGCTTTGATCCGGGTTACAGGAAGTCAGGCCGGCTCCCAGGACCAGGGCCGTCCCGGCGGATCGTTTTATGAAATCGCGGCGATTGGACATGCTATGGAATTGATCTTCAAAATTCAGATATTACCATGAATGTAAGCATACCACAGCAATCCCAAACCGCATGCCGAGATGAAAGGATCTTTCCAGTGGGCCATGGCCCTCCTTTTGATGGCTTCCTGCCAGCAGAACCACACCCGCCCTGGCCAACGGACGCAAAGCCCGAATCTTTTGGTAAGTTTCTCAGAATCAGATCTCCAGGGTTGGCAATGGATGAACACCCCGGCTTCCTATCAACTCAAGGATGGAACGCTGCGGGTAAAGGCCACGGAAGGGACTGATTTTTTCAACAATCCGGAGGACAGTTCCATTACGGCTTCAGCTCCCTTTCTGTATCGGGAAATACAAGGGGACTTTTCGGCCACCCTTCGCATTAAACCCGATTTTTCCGACGTCTGGAATGCCGGCGCGCTCATGATGTATGCGGATAGCGCCCACTGGATAAAATTTGCTTTTGAAAACTCGGACGCCACCGGCCCAAGTATCGTCTCGGTGGTAACCCGGGGCCTCTCCGACGACGCCAACGGAGTGGTTTTGAATGAAGAGAGATCTGTTTGGCTGAAACTCATCCGAAAAGGCGACCTGTATGCCTTGCATTGGTCCAGAGACGGGGAGAGGTACTTCATGGCCAGGTTGAGCCGGATGCCCCCTTTCGAATGGGTAAAAGTAGGGCTGGAGGCCCAATGTCCGGTTGCAGAAGCCGCAATTCACGAGTTTACCTATCTTAACCTTACCGATTCCGTTCCTGAAAACCTGAGATCCCTTCATGAATTCCATTAGCCGTCTTATGAGATTAGCCTCTTCCCTGTCCCTGCCATTTGCTCTTTTCCTGATTTTGTCCGTCCGTTCTGCGGCAGCTCAGTCGATAGCGAAACCCGTTTTTGAGAACGGGGAGGCCCAGGTGGTCGCCGCCTTCGAAAATCCGGAAGAATGGATCCGCCACGACCTGTGGGTGGAAACCGAATTCGATTCCGATCAGGATGGCCGAGCCGACCGGATGCACGTCTCCGTCACCCGGCCCCCTCAGACCGAAGAGGGCCTCAAATTGCCGGTGATCTATGTGACCAGTCCTTACTTCGCCGGCACCGCTTCTTTTACCCCCGGCCTTTTCTGGGATGTAAAACACGAAATCGGCGAAACGCCTCCTCCGCGGACACACCCTGAGGTCGTTCGCCGGGGAAAACGGCCCGTCATTTCGAACTCGCACATCCGCACCTGGGTCCCCCGGGGATATATCGTGGTGCACTCGTCTTCCCCGGGAACCGGTTTGTCAGAAGGAGCGCCTACCGTCGGGGGAGATAACGAATCGCTGGCTCCCAAGGCCGTGATCGATTGGCTGTGCGGAAGGGCCAGAGGCTACACCAGCCCGGACGGAGATGAAGAAGTAGAAGCTTACTGGTCCACCGGGAAAGTAGGCATGACGGGCACCTCCTACAACGGGACCCTGCCTTTGGCCGCCGCCACCACCGGCGTGGAAGGGCTCGAGGCCATCATACCTATTGCACCCAATACCTCCTATTATCATTACTACCGCTCCAACGGCCTGGTCCGCTCCCCGGGTGGCTATCTGGGAGAGGACATTGACGTGCTGTACGACTTCATCAACAGCGGAGATGAAGCCAAGCGCCCCGGCAACAACAAACGGATCCGCGACAGGGAAATGGCAAAAGGCATTGACCGGATCACCGGGGATTACAACGAATTCTGGGCCGGCATGCATTACCTCAACGATATGGAGCCCA
>CAZXIX010000211.1:244-2081 GCA_964640855.1 uncultured Saprospiraceae bacterium | reverse complement strand
TCGGCTTGCTTGCGGACTGTAAAAACGATGCCGGGTTGCTCGTTCCAAAAATAGGTACCCCGAGCTTGAGCTGCCCGGGTGCTTATTTCTGCCAGGTCGCCCAAACGAAAAAATGACCCTTGTTCCTTAAAATAAAGATCCTGTATATCGGTAGGCCGCCGGAGTTCCGATAAAAACCGGAGATTAAACTGATACTTGCCATCCTCCACCAGGATGCTCCCTACCTGAAGATCGTTTTCCTGAAAGATCTCTGCCAACCGATCCTCGTTGATACCCAACCGAAGAAGGGCTTCCGAACGAGGCCGGATGACGATCTCCGGCTGAGCCAGGCCGGAAAGATCCACGAAGGCTACCGCTTCGAGCTGTTCAATTCTGCGTTTGATTACGGTCTGGGCGAATGCAGCCAATACCAATGGATCGTAAGAGAGTTCCGAGGATTTTTTTTCGACCGGACGGGGCACCATGCTCAGGTAAAATACCGGCAGGTCGGATACATTGGCCTGAATGACCCGGGGACGCTCCATGCGGTCTGGCAAGAGAGGCATCACCTGGTCTATTTTCTCATTTACCTCGATGAAAGCCAGGTCTGTATTGGTGCCATAAGCCAGCTGGAGCTCGATCAAAGCCTGATTGTCCCAGGCCCGGGACCGAATATTTTCAAGCCTTCCCACCTGAAGCAGTTGGTTTCGCAGGTCGCGAACTACCTGTTTTTCGAGCTCTTCAGCTGAAACATCAGGCAGTGTGATTTGTACGGTGATGCGGGGAATGGGCACGTCCGGAAGTAAGCCCACCGGAATATCTGACAACAGTACCAGGGATAACGCCAGAAAGGCGATCAGGCTCATCAGTACGGCAATGGGACGGTGAATCAGGAACGTCAGCATGAGGTTAGTTTTGAGTGATTACCTGAGCATCATGCGACAAATTGAGGTTGCCCTCCACAATTACCTGGCTACCTACTTCAAGACCTTCTTTCAGGGCAATCATCTCATCATTCTCATGGATTACCTCTACGTAATTCCATTTGGCCAACCGGGTTTCGGGTTCGTAGGTAAAGATGACCTCCCGACCCGAGCGAAGCACGAGGGCGGATTTAGGGACGATCAATAGATCGCGGACGGGTTCTTCAATGGCCAATTCGACGGCCATACCCTCAAAAAGGGTGATTCCCCGAGGAACAGAAGCCAATTGCGCTCGCAACCGGACCAGACCTTGTTCGTTTACCACAGGATCGATGACTGTAATTCGGGCTTTTAGGCTGGTACTCTGAGGAGGACCCAACCGGATCTCTACGGTCTGGCCTTTTTTGACCTGTAGCGCAGAAGCTTCTAACAATTTGAACTCGACCGCAAAACTCTGGGTATCCAACAATCGGCACAGAATCTCACCGGCGTTGATTTGCTGAAAAGGGCGAACTTGAATATCGGCGATTTGACCGGAAAAAGGAGCCAATAAGCGGGCTTGTTTGAGTTTGTGTTTCGCGGTTTTCAACTCCAATTCGGCTTCATCGATACCGGACCGAATGCGAATGGTTTTCCGCATTTCGGCCGACAGGGAAGAGTCCTTTTTAGGATCCCCGCCCGCTTGCTGAATGAGATCAGCCTGCGTTTCCCGGGCGACCGCCAATTGCAGGGTTGCTCGTTCTAAAGCAAGCACCAAATCAGTCGAATCAATAGCACCGATCAGCGCCCCCTGTTGCACACTCTGGCCCGGAGCTACTGCAAAGTGTATCAGGTAACCTCCCGTCTTCATGGCCAATTCAGCTTGGCGCGTGGATGCCAAATGTCCGGAGGCCAAAAGCCGGAGCGGAAAGCCCCCCTTTCTTACCGTTGCCAAT
>CAZXIX010000211.1:0-234 GCA_964640855.1 uncultured Saprospiraceae bacterium | reverse complement strand
CCGCCAATTGCATGGAAAAGAAAATATGAGGTAGGATGACTCAGGGATTGGGAATCCTTTCTATTTTCTGGGAATCCACAAGAAGAGGCTATAACTTTTGTTATAAAAGCCCATCGGGACACAGTTTTGTACCTGGCAGAGTCCTGAATCTGCAGGTGGCTGAAAACTGAGGACAGGATCCAAATCGCGAGAAAAAGGAGTATAAAATCCTGTAAAGTAAACAATTAGCGCTTG
>CAZXIX010000210.1:1692-2251 GCA_964640855.1 uncultured Saprospiraceae bacterium | reverse complement strand
CGAAATCATGGACCGCACCAGTTCATCGAAGGGTTTGTTCCCGGAGCACGCAACGGTCAGGGTGATGATCCGAATGGAACGGATCTGGACGGGCTCGATTTGGATCCCAATGACGGCCTCGCTCCCGGTATTGATTACTTTACCTGGGCAGACATTCCCTTTGGTGGAGGTAGCGGTAATCCCATGGTCCGGAACAACCTCGCCTGGGGCCAGCATGACGAAGCCGTCCCGGGTGGATGGACCCGGGATACGATGAAGGAGCGGACTCTCAACGAAGTGGTGAATGCCAACGACGGTTCTGCCGTGCTCAAGGCATTCGACGGGCAGCCCAACGATTTCCTCCGCAGCAACCGGATCAATGCCAACATCCAGTACCGTTTCACGGAAGGCCGGCTGGATGGCTTGAGCGTCGCGGGCGCCATGCGCTGGCGGGCCGGAGCCGGCAACGGGGTAGGCGTCCAGGTCGTGAATGGAGAGACCGTACCGGATACCAGCATCATCCTGAAAGGGCCCGATTCCCTCTTCTTCGACATGAGCTTCCGGTACCGGAGCCGTGGGG
>CAZXIX010000210.1:0-1682 GCA_964640855.1 uncultured Saprospiraceae bacterium | reverse complement strand
GGGGATCTGTTTGGCTTACTCGGCGATGGCTATCGTTACAACCTCGGCCTCACGGTGCGGAACGTATTTGGTGAAGGTCCCTATGAACCCACCTCCACCGATTTCTTCACCGGAGAAGCCACGGGCTACATCCGTATTCCCGGACGTCAGTTCATCCTCTCCGGTGGGCTTGAGTTTTAATTCGCCGAGAGAAATTTCTGAAATCTGACCGCTAAGGGAAGCTTCAGCCTGGTAACTGCTGTTATCCTTTTTGAGTCGGGTTTTAGTTGCAGTAACAAAGGGCCAGCCAGGGGTGGCTGGCCCTTACTTTTGCCGGCCCCCCTCATGGGGGACTGATCCTCTGAAACGTGCGATTCTCTAATTTCCTAGTCCATCGCAGGAGTTCCCCATGCGAGCCTTTGGCGTGTCGGTTCGTCCCGAGCCGGCCCGGCCTCTCGTTGCTGATCGTTGCAGGTTGGGTCGCGCTGTCCCTTGTGCAATCGCACGGGCAAAGTGCCCGGCAGATGGGTACCCGCTCAAGCGGGTTTGCATCCCCAAGAATTTCAAAATTGCTGGCGGAGACAACAGAAGCGAGCGCCAAAACGCCGGGCAAGAGAAGTCGATGGGTTTTTATCATATTTAAAATGCGTCTTTAATCGTTTCCAGGCGCGTCTTCAGGAGTTTCCCCGCCAACAGATCCAGTGCCTCTTCGGGACCCTGGATGTGGAAGGTGCGCTGCACGTGCCGCATAGTTTCACCCGGCTTGAGGGCGGATGCCGGTGAGGAGGTTTCCAGTTCGTAGAACGGACACCGAACCCGGATACCGATGTGATTGTCGAGATCAGCCCACAGGCAAGCAACCTTTCGAATCCGATCATTATTTTTGGATGGCGTAGATGGGGTTGGGTTATTGGAAACATTGAATAGACAAGGTGAGTGCTTCTGAACGACGAATATAAGACAAAACTCAAACCAAACCCCGGAAATGCTTGTCACCGCATCATTGGCAACCTAATTTTGGGAAAGTGTTAACCCCACGTTTCGACCGCCGCAAATTTATCAAAATCGCTGGCTCCGGCGTTTTCTTCCCGGCCTTTGGCCCGGGCAGCCAACTTTTTGGCACACCCACGGAGGTGCCTTACAAAAGGGTAATTCCCTGGCGCAAAAACCTCGACCCACTTTGGGCAAGGACCTTGATTGCGGCCAACATTCCAGAGGAGAGTTCGATTCGCTCTGGCAAGAAAGAGGAACTTCAAAAAATTGGCATGACGGTCGGTGGCATCGGCTGTGGCACGGTGTATCTTTCCGGTGATGGTCGGCTTTATGTCTGGGACATATTTCATCAGCCGCATGAAGGTGTCGTCACCCAAAAGATTAAAGAAATCCCGGAAGGCCTGGTGTTGGCCAGGCACCGGAAAATCGTGCGCGAGCGCGATGGCAGTAATTATCTCAGGCCTCCCACGCCAGACACGTTTCCGAACCCATTCCGCCAGGAGTTCCTGCTCGAACTTGATGGGGTGGAAGGTGCCCGAAGTATGGATGGGGCAAGCTGGAGCACCGTGAAATTTAAAGGCCAATGGCCTGTGGGCACGGTCGATTTCAGCGATCCGAAAATCCCGGTGCAGGTCCAATTGAAGGCGTGGACGCCTTTTATCCCCCTCCAGACAGAGGATTCCTCTCTGCCCGTTACTGTCATGGAATAC
>CAZXIX010000209.1:0-2316 GCA_964640855.1 uncultured Saprospiraceae bacterium | reverse complement strand
AGATGTCAACTTGACCTGATAAGTAAAGCCTCAAAAAGTCCAAAAATGAACGCCAGTGAAGCTCAAAACACGTGCCCAGGTGGCTCAGGAATTCGGCATCTCCGAGCGAACGCTCCGGAGGTGGCTCCAAAAAGAAAAAATACATCTTCAGCGCCGCCTGCTAAACTACAAAGATCAGTATCAGATCTACCAGCGATTCGGTTGGCCGTCCAATAAAATCCGGGAAGCCTTCAAAGATATCCATCCGAATTCGAGTACCACTTCTGGTGAGGAACCGATGGACTGATACATTGAAAGGACACTCTCCTTATTTTGTCTTGAGGTTCTAATCCAGCCCTACTATACCAACGAAGAAATGGTTTGGGCTTCATTTCGTATCGGCATGCCCCATTGCGAAGGCTTTGAAGGTTAAAAATTTCTCAAACCACTTCGCAATAGGAATAGATGTCCGAAAATGTCCGAAAATGTCCGATTTTAACATACTTAAAAAAGCTATATTCCAAGCCACAATCCGCTATTCATGCTCGGAATGGTCAAAGGCCCAGGTATGTCTCAGCTGAATTTCGAATAACCAAACAGGCCGATCACCTATAACCTTTCAGAGGACTATTTCTTCATGGCCAGCTCCAAATACCTACGCTGGCAAAGGGGCTTACCTGGAAAACGATTGCTGGATAAACTGGGCACGGGATAACGGAGATGGTTCTTGCTCAGGTAATTGTGGAGGATGTTTCACTGCTACCTGTTGATAAACCAATTGGCTCGAAAGGGAGGTCCGTATTTTCGTTTGTTTACCCTAAAGGTCCTCCCTTTTCCCATTTCTATGTACCAGAAAGGCTTACTTACGTGCTTATGATACATGATTGGACTAAATCTATTTTTCTCTTTATCCTTTCACTGGCCTTCCTGGATTTTTCCTGTGCGCCGGACCCAAGCAGCCCTACCAGGCGGAGTTATGAGTATCAATTGAGCAAGGATTCTGAAGTTACGATAGAGTTGGACTCAGAAAGTTCTTCTGAAATATTTTTGGCCCAATACCTGGAAAAGGGTGATCAAGAATGGCTGTTTACGCTAAATCACCTGATCAATGCCATCAATATTTATACTTTACCGGATGGGAAAACCAATCGCAAGGTATATATCCCACGCGAAGGCCGCCAGGCTGTCCAGCGGATTCAGGGATTTCTGGCCTTCAGCCCCGATTCCCTTTTAATCCTCCCCAGGGGACATTTGAAGCATTCTATTTTGGTGGATTCGACGGGACGGGTTTTAGATGAAAAACCATTGAAGGGAACAGAATGGGGCGAAGACAGGTTTATCAATCACGCATCCAATGCCAATTGCCCCCCGATCTATTATCAGGAGCGATTTCATTTTGTCAAATATCCCAAGTTCGATTTGTATAATCCGGCAAATATGGATGATCAATATGAATTTGCTCTTATATACGATACCAATACGGAGCAGCTTGAGGGAGGCGGAATACACTTCCCTCCCGATTACCAACAAAAGATATGGTCGCCTTGGGCTACGCTCCTCGGTCAGGTAAAAGGACACGACAACTGGTTCGTGTATAATTGGCCGTTTAGCCCCGACCTCTATGTAACTGACTTTCAATCGGGAAAATGGGTAGATGCTTCTGTGTCCCCCAGATCATCTATGCCCGAAGCTTTTTCCAGTGTGCCGGACGAGAAGGCAAACGTACGGATGATGCTGGAAAACGTTACTTATCGACGAGTCTACTACGATCCGTTTCGCCAGTACTACTATCGATTTGCCTCCCTACCCATACCTTTCTCGGCCCGCGAACACCGTGATTTTCGGGCGTTTGACGACCAACCCCTCAAAATAGTGACGCTAAATAAAGACTTTGAGATCATCGCCGAAACCAGGCTCCCAGGCCGTACCTACGATGTCCGCGCTTGCTTCGTAGGAAAGTCTGGATTGTATATCCCTCAGATACAGTCCGCCAAGGACCAGATGGATGAAGATCACTTAGTCTATTCCGTATACCAAGTCACACCTATCTCGCAATGAATCGCTTTTCAGCCCATTCTCATTTGGCATGGTTTTTAATTTTCGGGATGCTCCTTTTGGGATGCCAACAAAACGATCAGGGAGAAGTGGTTCGGCGGTATTTATCCGAAATAGGCTATTCCTTCGAGAATACAGGGCAGGATAAAACCATTGTGCTCATTCCGCTGAAGACTTGCTCCTCCTGCATGTTGGTCTATCAGGATCTGATCCCCCGGTTTCCCGAGCATCATTTTATCATTTCCACTTCCAACCGAAAAAAAGCGCAAATTTTATTTCCGG
>CAZXIX010000208.1:0-2401 GCA_964640855.1 uncultured Saprospiraceae bacterium | reverse complement strand
TTGAATGTTGAAAGTTGAGCGTTGGATGTTGAACGTTGCTCCGTTTTCAGGTTTCAGGTTTCAGCTCTCCACTTTCAGCTTACCTCGCGGTCCGACTCTTTGGCGCATTCCCTGTTAAAGTAGATAATACCGATTGAATAAGGTATTAAATTAGGTATTTTGATACAAACCTGTGAAATCATTACAACTCATGTCCGGGGATCTGGACTCCATTCCAACCCGCATTTCGTGGTATCTGACCGATCTGGCGGAAAGCAAGGGCAGGCAGGAACTCTTTACCCTTCAATCCCCACAAGTCCTGAAAACACTCAGGGAACACGCTTTGATTGAGAGCACCATCTCATCAAACCGGATTGAGGGAGTGGAAGTAGATCATTCCCGGGTGGGCACACTGGTTTTTGGAAAGCCGACGCTCAAAGATCGCGAAGAGGAAGAAATCCGGGGGTACCGTGATGTTTTAAACATCATCCATCACCGGGCAGATCAACTGGTTCTGGACGAACCATTGATTTTGGATTTTCACCGACGCACCCGTGGACAGATATGGGATGCCGGGCAGTACAAAGAAAAGCCTGTCGACATCATTCAAACCTATCCGGACGGACGAAGCCGTATCCGGTTTCGCACACTTTCTCCCGAACAAACACCCGAAGAAACACGGCAACTATGTGCCTTATGGCATCAGGGGCTAAAAGAAAACTGGATTCATCCGCTGCTTCTTTTGGGGGCACTCAACCTTGATTTCCTCTGCATTCATCCCTTTCGGGACGGCAATGGAAGAGTGTCCAGACTTCTGCTTTTACTCAGCCTGTATCAATGCGAATACCATGTGGGCCGTTACATCAGCATTGAGCGGCTCATTGAAGATAATAAAGAACGTTATTATGAGACTCTGGAAGCAAGCTCCCGGGGTTGGCACCAGGGGGAACACGACCCCTGGCCCTATCTGGGCTTTCTGCTCTACATCTTCCGATTGGCCTACCGTGAATTTGAAACCCGGGTCGGGAACTCCAAGCTGCCCAGAGGACACAAATCCGCACTGGTAGAAGCCGCCATCATGCGTCAGCCAGGGTGCTTCAGCATCGCGGACCTCAGGCGAGAATGTCCGGGGGTTAGCATCGATACTATTCGCAAAGTCTTGAAAACGCTTAAAGGCTCCAGTATTGAATGCCTCGGCCGCGGCTCCTCTGCCCAGTGGCAGAAAATGAGTGATTAAGGGACAGACCTTTTGAGTTTGTATTTGATAAAAATCAGCCTTGGCTTGCTCTACCGGATCGTCACGGCTTTAATCGAAGGGCATGGCCGACGGAATCGACAAGAAATCTCTTTCTGAGACCGACATCCGTACGAAATTCATCACCCCGGCCATAGTTGAGGGTAACCCTCCCGGCTGGGACGTCATGACGCGGATGCGGGAGGAGGTGTATTTCACCAAAGGGAAGATCCTCGTCCGGGGAAAAACCGTCCAGCGCGGAAAGGCCTGTAAGGCCGACTACATCTTCTACTACAAGCCGAACCTCCCCCTCGCCCTCGTCGAGGCCAAGGACAACAACCATGCCATTGGAGACGGTATGCAGCAGGCCCTTGAATACGCCGAGATCCTCGATCTCCCTTTCGTTTACAGCTCCAACGGTGACGGCTTCCTCGAACACGACCGTACCCCGGAGGCCGATCCTGTCGAGCGTTCACTGACCCTCAATGAATTTCCCACCCCCGATGAACTCTGGCAGCGCTATTGCCGCGCCAGGGGCCTGTCCGCACAGGAGGAAGAGATCGCCGCGTTCGACTATCACCTCGATGGCTCTGGAAAAGAACCCCGCTACTACCAGCGCATTGCCATCAACCGCACCATCGAGGCCATCGCCAAGGGGCAGAACCGCCTCCTCCTCGTCATGGCGACCGGAACCGGAAAAACCTACACCGCTTTTCAAATCATCTGGCGGCTATGGAAATCGGGAGCCAGGAAACGCATCCTCTTCCTGGCCGACCGCAACATCCTTGTCGACCAGACCGGGTCAATGACTTCAAGCCTTTCGGCAAGGCCATGACCAAAATTACCAATCGCTCGGTCGACAAGGCCTTCGAGATCTACCTCGCCCTCTACCAGGCCATCAGCGGAACCGAGATGACCAAAAATATCTACAAGGAATTCTCGCCCGATTTTTTCGACCTGATCGTCATCGACGAGTGCCACCGGGGCAGCGCGGCGGACGATGCCACCTGGAGGGGAATCCTCGAGCATTTCTCCCCGGCTACCCAGATCGGCATGACCGCCACCCCGAAGGAGACGAAATACGCTTCGAACATTCATTACTTCGGTCCGCCCCTCTACACCTATTCGCTCAAGCAGGGCATCGCCGACGGCTTCCTGGCACCCTACAAAGTCGTGCGGATCGACCTT
>CAZXIX010000207.1:0-2474 GCA_964640855.1 uncultured Saprospiraceae bacterium | reverse complement strand
GCTCCTCCCGGTGAGAAGGTGACGGTTGAATTTGCCGGGCAGAGGAAATCGGCTGAGGCAGACCGGCGGGGGGACTGGATGCTCAGGCTCGATCCGCTGGAGGCTTCGGCTGAGGGACGGGAATTCAAGGTCACCCCGCAGTCTAAACCCGAAAACCCCATAATCCTGAGCGATGTCCTGGTAGGTGAAGTCTGGTTCTCCTCGGGCCAATCCAATATGGTCTGGGTGGCCAATAAAAGTGCTTGCAGCAATTTGGCCAGGGAACTGTCCAGAGCGGAGAAAGATATCCCGATCCGCGAGATTAACATCCAAACGGTATCCGCGCTCTATCCTCAAAAGCGGGCCACGTCTGACGGAGGGTGGAAAAAGAGTTCTGAGGCCAATGTATTTTCGGCCCTTTCGCTTTCCTTTGCCCATGAACTTTATCAGGAGTTGGATGTGCCCATTGGTATTCTGCTCAGCGCCCATAGTAACACACGGGTTGAAGCCTTTACCCAGCGGGAAGCCATCGAGGCGCACCCGGATCTCGCGGCGGATGTGAAACTGATGCATGACGCCGATCCGCGGCTGGAACAGGGGAAGGCGGCTTTCGAGCAGGCTTATGCGGATATCCGGGCCTGGCAGGAAGAGGCCGGCTCCCTTGCCGAAAAAGGAATCCGCTTTGATGAACCGCCCAAGCTGCCGGGGATTGCCGGGATGTGGCGTGGACCCTCACAATTTTTCAATGGGAAGATCCACCCGGTTGTTCCCTATACCATTCGGGGGGCCATCTGGTGCCAGGGCACCAGTAATTCACACGACGGAAAAGTTTACGCCGCCCGCATGGAGGCCCTCCTGAACGGATGGCGTGATGCCTGGAACATGCCGGACATGCCCTTCTATTTCACCCAGATGCAGGCTTATGGAGAGAAAATAGATGCTGACGATGTCGGCTTTGCCGATATTCGCCAAGCCCAGCATGTCTTCTTTATGAATAACCGGAAGCATGTTGGGATGGTTGTGCAGACCGACCTGAACTCCGCCCGTCCGCAGGGTATTCACTATTGGAATAAGCTGCATCCCGGCATGCGGCTGGCCCGCTGGGCCCTGGCCAATGAATACGGCAAGGACATCGCCACCACCGGGCCGATCTATGAAGGCTATGAAGTCCAGGGTGACAAGGTCATTGTTTCCTTTGAAAAGGAGAGCCTCTCCGGCGGTCTCATGGTGGGAAGCAAGGGGATGGCGAAGGACTTCAATGATCCCGAGAAATATTATGAACCGGCTCGCCCGACACCGGGAGAAAAATTGAACCACTTTCGCCTCTGCGGGGCGGACAGGAAATGGTATCCGGCAGAAGCCCGCATCGTTGGCGACACGGTTGAAGTGCGGTCTGCAGATGTTCCGGATCCGGTAGGCGTCCAGTATGCCTACCTCGCGGTCCCCATGAATTCCAATCTTTACAACCAAGCGGGCCTTCCAGCAACGCCCTTTGCCGCCATCGAACACCAGTTTATTTTTCAGGAAGACGAGCCTGCGGTCATCGCCGAGAAGAAGGCCCGGGAAGCAAGAAGGAATGATCCCGATCGCCCTTATCTGCAAATTGTCAACCACTTCCGCGATGGTGTTATCCTCCAGCGTGACCAACCCCTCCACATCTGGGGGCATGCCAATGAGGGAGCCGAAGTGACGGTGAGTCTGGGTGAAGTAACTCAGAAAACAAAGGCGGACGAATACCAGAAGTGGCACTTGACCCTCCCTCCCTTCCAGGCAAGCACCCGGCCCCTGACCCTCAAGGTTGAGACCGATAAGGGGGGCAGCCGCACCGTCGAGGACGTGCTCATCGGCGATGTCTGGTTCCTGACCGGAGGAACCCTTCTAACCCGAACCTTCCCGTATGACCAGAAGGCCAAAGATAAGACAATGCCGGAAGCCCTGCCTCACGTAAGAGAGTTCAGAAGAAGGAGCAACGCCAGCGACCACCCATATCCCCGGAAACGCTATTTTGAAACCGGCGGGGGTAGGTTCTCGGCATCCTGGGCCAATGCGACGTTCACAGGCGACCGGCAGGAAGTGACCGACTTCGTCTACCATTTCGCCAAGACTCTGAACCGTCCGGGTATCCCCCAGGGCTTCATCACCATGTCTTCCGGAGGTAGCGGCAAGTCAACGCGCTTCGCCTCACCGCTGAGTTGGACCTCCTTTGCGGGAGTGAAGGAGGTGGACAGCCCGGAATTCGAAGAACGCATGAACGATCTCATGCTCCAGTATCCGGGCAGTCTGATCGCACGGGCGGCGGTGGATGACTACATTGAAGAGGTCAAGAGCCTGGTGCAAAGGATTATCGACCTCGACGAACAGGGAGCGGATTTGGCCTACACGGCTCCGCTTCAACTTCCGGCCTTTCCGAAGCCGCGGAAGGACCTGCTGAAAGCGAACACGGTTCCGACCTACAGCTATAACTGGTGTGTGGCGCCCTTTACTCCCATGGGCGT
>CAZXIX010000206.1:0-2646 GCA_964640855.1 uncultured Saprospiraceae bacterium | reverse complement strand
CCGGGTGAAGGCCCGCGTCGAGCAAGGTGGCCACGACATCCCCGAGGCCGACATCCGCAAGCGGTGGGACAAAGGCCACCGTAATTTGCTCAAGCTTCTTCCGCATTTTGGCAGATTCCTCAAGATTTTCTGAAATCCATACAGAAAACTTAAATGCAATAATTCCCACAATGGTTCTGTAGGAGGCCTTCCGGAAATAAATTTCAAGTCAAAGATCCGCCACTTAATCCATCCTTGAACACGATCCCGGTAAAGGCCGAGCCATTCATAGGATTGACCTCCAGTTTTGTCAGCCACAGGATTTCCATGATGAGTTCCTCTTCCCGAGTATCACTTCAGGATATTGCCCGTGAACTTGGCCTCTCCCGGACCACCGTTTCTCTGGCCTTAAGAAATCATCCGCGGATTTCGGAAAACACCAAACGCAAAGTAAAAAAGACGGCCCTGCGCATGGGCTACAAGCCGGATCCGAAACTCGCCGAGCTCATGTATTACCTTCAACTTCCCACCAAAGCCCGGGCCGGGGAAACCCTGGCTTATGTTGTTGTAACCGATTTGGAAAACGATCTTCACAACCAACTGCACCGTCACGAAAGGAATTACCAGGGAGCAAAGGACCGGGCAGAGGAATTGGGTTACCGGTTTCAGGTGTTTGAACTCAAGCGCCCCGAAATGAAGGATAGAAATCTGGATCGCATCCTCTATTCAAGGGGAATTCGGGGCATTATCCTATCTCCCCTTCCTCATCCTCGAGGGAAAATCGATTTCCAATGGGAACGCTATTCCGTGGTTCGTATCGCCTATACCATCGACGAACCCAAGGCTAACCGGATCAGCGGTCACCATTTCTACAATGCATACCTTGCGATTGAGGAGTTACACAAAGCTGGATACAGAAGAATCGGCATGGTGCTCAATCCAACCTTGAATGAAAGAACCAATCACCTCTGGAGGTCCGCCTTTGCAGATTATATCATTACCGTTGGTGATCCGGACTTGCAGCAAGGACTTCACATGGGCACTAATGAAAGAGCCTTAATGGAATGGTATCGCCGTTACCTCCCGGATGCAATTATCGGGGAGGAAACCGATAACTTGTTGGAAGTCTGTAAGGAGCATGGCCTTTCCTGCCCAAAGGATTTTGGATATGCGCGTTTGGGACGACTCGAAAGTGAGAATCAGTTCGCCGGCATTGTGAACCAACGTTACCGGATTGGTCAGATTGCCACGGATACAGTCGCCGCCATGGTTGCACAAAATGAAAAGGGAATTCCGCTGACGCCCAAGACCATCATGATCGATGGCTTCTGGCAAAACGGACCAACAATCCGGCAAGGTGCCGTTAAGAACAGAAAACGTCGATCAGCGAAGGCCCATCGCCAGGTTGACGGTTAATCCTTTCGGCACTTGTCTATTCGTTGGGGTTGGCGTTGGGATGGCTGTTATTCGAGTTGATACGTGCGGCAGGCGTTTTGATGGGCGATGGCTTCTTGCTCATCTTCGCTCAGGCGGGATAACCAGTTGCGGAAGATGTTGATCCACGCCGTCATGCTGGTGGTCAGGGTGCAGACGGGCCAGTCGCTGCCCCAAAGGGCACGCCCAGGCCCGAAGGCTTCCAGCGTGACATCCAGGTAGGGGTGCACGGTTGCGTCATCGACCTCTCCACTCCGACCAGTCGCAACAATGCCCGAAAGCTTGACGACGACATTTTCGCGCTGCGCATACTCATTCAAGAGGCGTTTCCAGAACCCGAAGGTCTCCGGCTCACTGAGGTTTGGATTTCCACAGTGGTCGAGGACGAAGAGGGTTTCGGGGCAATGGTCGACCAGGTCCAGACCCAGTCTGCCTTGCCGGGGCAAAATACAAAGATCGAAAGGCAATTTGCGCCGACCCAGGATTCGCAGGTTTTCCCTAAACAGGGGGCTTTGCGAAAGGCCGTCCTCCACCACATGCAAGACCCGTCGAATGCCCCGCACGGAGGGACGGACGATTTCCTCCAGAGAAGCTTCAAAACCGGGATTTTCCGGGCGTGCAGCGGCAATCACACCCGCCAGAGGAGACGCTCCGGCCTCTGCCATATCTGCAAAAAACCGCGTCTCCTCGAGGGACTGGGTGGAATCTACATCCACCTCCATGAAGAGCGCGGAGGCGATTCCAGCCTCAGCCGTTTGTTCCTCGTAATCCCCCAGAGTGAAAGGCTTCTGGAGCGTTGGAGCGGCAGCCATCCAGGGGTAGCGAAAGTGTTCCGGATAGACTAAGTGGAGATGGGTATCGATGAGGGATTCCATGAGTCGTTTCTTTCGTTTGTTGTTTTATGCAAAGGCCAGGGCACTCCGTCGCGGATGCAAACCCAGCTCGGGGTGGGTCGCCGGACCGTATAAAAGACTTGGGGGCATCAACATTCAGGGTAACAATTGAAGGAAATCCTTATGCGGACGGGCAATGACTTGGGTGGCGATAAGTTTGCCGAGGTCACCGACCGCAGCCTCTCCGGCTTCAAGGGCGGCGCTGACGGCCGCCACATCTCCCCGTATAATGATTGTGACATAGGCTGCGCCGATTTTTTCTTTGCCCACTAATTCGACGCTCGCAGCCTTGAGCATGGCGTCGGTCGCGTGAAGGATCGCAGTGAGACCCTGGGTTTCG
>CAZXIX010000205.1:0-2731 GCA_964640855.1 uncultured Saprospiraceae bacterium | reverse complement strand
ATGGCGTTCAGTTGCATCCAAAGCATGATAACGATGATCGCGCCAATGGAACCGTACAATTCGTTGTACATTCCAAAGTTATTGACATAAGTGGAGAAGATGGCCGAGGCCAGGGCGCAAAGCAGGGTAGCCACCAGGGAACCCGGAGTGAACCATCGAAAACGCTGCCGCAAGGGAGCGCCGTACCGATAGATCATGCTGATGGCCATGTGGGCCAGGAAAAGGACGATGATCCACCGGATGGCATTCAGCAAAAACAGCGTGAGGCGGTCCAGCCCGGTCAGGTCGCCCAGTTCCCGGATCACGAAGCCGCCAACAATGCTCAGCACTACGGAAAAGATGATCAGGCCGGCTGCTGCGAAGGATAAACTGATGGCAATCACCCGCTTTCGCAGGAAATTCCGCGACTTGTAGGTGCGGCTGTAAGACTTTTCGAAGCTGCGCATAACCGCCAGCATGCCGTTGGAAGCGAAGAAAACGGCCAGTAAAAAACCAAAACTGAACAGGCCGGTTCGGGGGTTGCTCGTGATATCTTCGATAAACTGGTACAGCCGGGCTCCGGCTACACCGGGCATGATATCCTGGATGGAATTCTGAAGGGACTCGTCGAAATCGCTGCCCTCGGGCAGGAAGCGGAGGAAGTAGGTTCTAAAATAGGGGATCAGCGTAAACAGAGAGATGAGACCCGGGAAAATGGAGAGGAAAAAGCTGAAGGAAATAGCATTGGCCCGTTGGATCAGGTCAAACCGGCGAAATTCGTTGAAAATGAATACCAGTACGTCGTAGATCGGCACCCCCATGAACCCGGGAAGCGATCGGCGTTTGGCCCAAACAAGCAAAACCCTGACCCATCGAATACGCAAAAAGCGCTCTAACCATTTCGATCGTCTAGGATTTTCCTCCTTCGGCAAAATAAACCTCCAGTTTTTCTTTTAAAAAAGCAGGTGTGGGTATGCTTAGCCCGCTATCTTTTTCTACAAAACAAAGCCTGACGCTCCCGGCATTTACCAGTTCCCCCTGATCGTTGAAAAGCTCCATGTTAAAGGTAATATATTGATCAGGCATTTTTCGGAGGCTGGTCTCTATCGTGATGAGCTCGTCGTAGCGGGCGGGGCGGAGATACCGGACCTGGAGACTGACGACGGGCATCAGTATCCCGTGGTCTTCTTCCATTTGTTTGTAGGTCAACCCGAGGGAGCGGATCAATTCGACCCGTCCGATCTCGTAATACTGAGCATAGTTTCCGTAATAGAGATACCCCATTTGGTCGGTTTCTCCGTACCGTACGCGTTTTTGAAAACGATGTGTGAGCATAGGTTCTGAGTTGGCAGCGTCCCGTTGGCAGCAGGACTTTTGCTCCAAGAACGCGAAAAGGGAAGATTCTACCAATATTGCGCAGGAATGATGTCCGTGTTACAGTTCAAAGGGTTTTTTATTTTTATTTGTAGGCTATAAGGGATTCTTCATCGAAACGTTGAGAAGGTGGGGAAACCCAAGGGGCAAAAAAAATGTATTGGATAGTGAAAGCGCTGGCAGGCATTTTCGATCGGGTAGAAAAAACAGCTTTATGACGTCCACATCTGGCAGTTCAATGAACAAGAAATCATTTTGGAAGCGTCCGGAAGGGGTTACGGGTGCCATTTTTCTCATAGGACTTATCCTGGGCGGTGGCGTGCTTTTGGCCGCGGCTCTGCCAACCTTGATTTCGTTGGCCAGCCAGACCCTTTATCTGGCTTTGATGCTCGTGGCCCTGGGAGCCCTCATCTATATGGTCGCGGATCCCAAGATGCGGAATTTGATCAGCTACATGTACAAAAGCGTGATGCGGTGGATCACGGGTATATTTGTAGAACTGGACCCCATTGGAATCCTGAAGAATTACGTAGCCGAACTCAAGGATAACATTCAGAAGATGAACCGCCAGATCAACAAGCTGCGCGGGCAGATGCACAAGCTGCGGGAGATCATTCACCAGAATAAAAAGGAGATCCAATCCAATCTTCAGCTGGCCAGCAAAGCCAAGGCCAACAACAAGCAGAATGTGATGATCCTGAAGTCGCGCCGGGCAGGCAGGCTGAAGGAGTCCAATATGAGGCTGGAAGATCTCTACCGAAAAATGGAAGTACTCTACCGGGTACTGGGCAAGATGTACGAAAATTCGAAGATCCTGAAAGAGGACATCGAAGACCAGGTCAACATCAAGGAACAGGAGCGCAAGGCGATTCACGCCAGCCATAATGCGATGAAGTCGGCCATGAGCGTGATCAGCGGCGATCCGGATAAGCGGGCGATGTTCGATATGGCCATGGAGGCCATCACAGACGATGTGAGCCAGAAAGTGGGTGAGATGGAACGCTTTATGGAACTCTCTTCCAACTTCATGGAATCCCTGGACCTGCAGAACGGAATCTTCGAGGAAGAAGGCCTGAAAATGCTGGAGAAGTGGGAAAAAGAAGGAGCCTCCCTTCTGCTGGGGGAGTCGAAAGACATCCTGCTCACTCAGGCAAACGATGACGGAGAAGTGCTCGATCTCAATGAACCCATCAAGGAACCGGTGCGGGAGCCGGGCCACCGGAATCAGTACGATTCCTTCTTTGAGAGTTAAGGTTTCGTTTCTGGCCGGAGTCTTTCTCCGAAATAAAAAAGCCCAGCTCGGGAATGACCAGAGTGGGCTTGGGGTGACTAACCGGATTTGAACCGGCGACCTCTGGAACCACAATCCAGCGCTCTA
>CAZXIX010000204.1:0-2769 GCA_964640855.1 uncultured Saprospiraceae bacterium | reverse complement strand
CCTTCATAAGTTGACGCTTTACCGGTCAACCTATATCAGGGACGTACAGGGTATCAGGTATCAGGTATCGGGGATCGGTTGAATAGTTGAGTAGTTAAGTAGTTGAGTGGGTATCGGGTCGGAGCGCAGCGAAGATCCTAACAAGCGGGGGGATAATGCTGTAATGTTTTAATGCGGTAATGCTTGCGGGCAGGCTTTCCCTTTAGGGAATAAAAGGGCGCGGGGAGGTAATGGGGTATCAGGTAAAAAATGGAATGTCCTATTTGTACCTGATACCGGATCGACCGGTACCCGGTTACCGCGTTTTGAAGGTGAGTTTGATATCCCCATCCGCCGAATCGATGAAGACGGAAGGATCGCGCCCCAATTGGTGGATCAGCCTTTGCACGACGGCTTCGCTGGCCGACGGTGCCAGATCTTCAGCTGAAAAAATCAGCTCCGTGGCTCCCGGGCTATCGTTGACCAGGATCTCGATCCCGTTGTGGGATCCTTTTTCCGCCAAAGCGGCTGCCATGGCCAAAATGCAGTTGGTAACGATGGCAATGGCCATGGTTCCGTTTGTGTAAATAATCGGATCGGGATCAAAATCAGGCAGGGGACAGCCCCCTATCGACTTCGTAGCATTCCGAGCCAGATCTTGCCCGGCAATGACTACCTCCGACAGGCTTAGCGAGCCTACGTTGGTCGTAAGGCCTTCCAAGGCCCGGACGCAATCCTGGCTGTCTGCCGAGGCTGCCTCGATATCAAAGAGCAACTCCTCGATCTGTTTGTTGGCCTCCACCGCAGCTTCATAACTAAGTTTGAAAGCATCGGAAGGAAAAGACTCTTTTTCTTCCATCAGGTGCTTCGTCAAATCCAGGAAGGAACGCATGGCCGCCACCGCCGAGTAGCCGGCATGAACCTGATGCTGGATGGGTTTGAGCGATTGCGATAGCTCGGAAAGCCCGGGTTGAAGAGCCCGTTCTGTCAGGTCGAGCCTCCGTTGCCGCCGGGTACGGGTGAGTACCTCCAAACGCTGGTTGACCAGGTCAGCCAATTTATTCAGGCTCTTCCGGTGGCGTTCCGAAAACTTCCGTTTTTCCGTATCGAGTACGCAGAGCGAACCCACCACCGTGTCCTTCACCTGTATGGGAACACCCAGATAGGATTGAATGTCGTAGTCTTTGGCCACCTGCTTTGGAATGCGGGGATCGTTCGATGCGTCGTTGACTTCAAACGATTTGCCGTCCCGGACGATAAACTGGCAGAACGAAACATCGCGATGGGTACCCCGCGCAGCCGCGAGTTCCGGGGGTAAGCCTACGGAAGCCTTGAAATACTGTACCTGATCGAGCACCAGGCTCACCAACGCGATGGGGGTCGAGAGCTCGGCAGCTGCCTGCTTGACGATCTCCTGTAATTCTACATCATCCGCCTCTGCCAGCAATTCCTGGGTGAAGGCTCCATAGCGGTCCGGTCGATGGCCTAAGGCATCAATTCGGTCCATCCGTTTGTTCGTTTATAGTTTTCAAATAAGGGTATGTCCTCCCTTGAAAGGGTTAAGTATTGTCCAGGATCCCTTCGGTCTTTCCCATCAAGATAATTGATTTCTGTTTTCTCCAAATGGAAAACCCCCAGAAATTACCTTCCGCTTACCGGGATGCATTTTCCTATTTATCCAGGTAACTTGGAGTAGATTCCGGTTCGCTACCATCTTATCACCCAACCGAAAGAAAATGAAACCACTACAAGCCCAATGGCAACGGCGACTTTTCCTGAAAAAAATGGAGGCCACTACCCTACTCACCGCTCTGGGATTTAGGTCAGGAGCCCGGCATTTACTGTCTCCCTCGCCAACCTGGACCCGGAAGTCCGGCATGCCCTACCGGCTGCAGGAGATCTATTGTGGGGTATTGGATGGGAAAATCCATGTGGCCGGCGGATTCCTGGTGGACGAAGAGGGAAATGCCAGCATCTCGGATCGTCATATCGTTTACGATCCAGGGGCTGACCAATGGGAATCGAAAGCTTCTATCCCCTTTTCCCGTCATCACCTGCAAATGGTAGGTCACAAAGGAAAGCTGTACGGCCTGGGCGGGTTTGAAGCGACTTCGTCGGGATCGGTCTGGGTGATGCACCAGCAAACCTGGGCCTACGATCCGGAGAGCGACGGCTGGACGGAGAAGAAAGCTGCGCCCCGAAAACACGGGGAAACCGTGGCAGGAAGCCTTGGGAATCGCATTCACCTCGTGGGCGGACGACACCCGCAAGGAAATTCGAACCGGACCTATGCAGATCAGGCAGATACGGATCACCATCTGGTTTACGAGCCCGATTCGGATCATTGGAGTACGGCTGCCCCAGCCCTCCTAGCCCGAAACAGCGCTTCCGGAGCAGTGATGGATGGCTTGCTTTATGTGACCGGAGGACGGACCGTGCAGGGCGGAAATGTTGCCGACCTGGAAATTTATGATCCCCAGGAAGACCGGTGGCGAAAGGGCGCCCCCATGCCCCAGGCGCAGGGCGGGCTCGCGGCGGCTTCCGTCGGAGGGAAATTATTTGCTTTTGGCGGCGAATACTTCAACGATGGCGGCGGCGTCTATTCCGAATGCTGGGAGTACGATCCGGCCCGGGATCAATGGTCGGCTGCCACCCCCATGCGGACGCCCCGGCACGGACTCGGCGGAGCGGCTGCCGGAAACGTGCTGTTCGCCATTGGCGGTGCAAAGAAAGCCAGCCTGAATGAGACAAGCGATCTGGTGGAGGCGGTGGAGTTACACCCCTAGGCTG
>CAZXIX010000203.1:0-2781 GCA_964640855.1 uncultured Saprospiraceae bacterium | reverse complement strand
TTCTTTTTACAACCCCGAATGGCCTAAAAAGGGCTTTTTCAGGGACGACTAGTTACATCGCATATTCCGTAATCCAATGATATCGAGTCTGCGTAGATATTGCTTAGTGCTGACCACCCCAGGCCAAAATTGGGATCGGCTTCCAGGGCTTTCTCTAATTCGATCCAAGCCTTTCTCTGGTGGGCTGGTGTCGGATGTTGCTCATAATAGTGATGGTAGAGCAGGGAATCATACCCTTGGATGGTCCGTATGGACTCTTTTCGGGATTCCGCAAAAAGCTTTTTGAAAATGATACCGTCAAAATAATCTCCAACCTTATGGGCCGCTTCTGCGGCAATCCTTTCTTGCATATGGATGAGGTTTTCCGGCAAGAATGGTTCTGCAAACGATCGGCTGAAGACCTGTTTCCTTGTTTTGTTGTCATGCAAACTAACCGAAACCTTGATCGCATCTGGAGACAGTCGAATGGTACCATCCATCATAAAACGCGCCTTTGGACTCTTTTTCTCCTCTTCTGTAGGTGGAGCCCAAGCAAGGGGCACTCGCATGATCGGTAGGTGTTGGTATTTGGATAATTCCAGGGAGAGTTCTACAGAAAAACCTTCAGCAATATACTGTTTGGTAGGATCCCCGCTCAGATTTGTAAAATCACATACGGCAATGGTATAATTCCAGTTCTCTTCAAGCGGTTTCGTTTTTTCGGTGGACCCGGATTCCGAATTGGCCGTACTATTTTTTACTTGAAAGATAGGGGCATAAGTACCCTTGGGTAAATCGATCTGGATGAGATCCTCGTGTCCAATTCCCTGATAATATTCCTGCAATCGTCTCCGTAATCGTCCTGCCTGTATCCGGACGATGGGGTCGTCCGCTGGATCAAAATCAGTGCTGCGGCCGAATGCCTGGATCGCGACCGTGTATTGTTTAAGGTCTTTCCCCCGGCCTTCGAGGGTTTCCATAACAATGAATCGCAAGAAGTCGACCAATTTGGGGGATCTCCGGAAGGGAGCGGAGGCTTCGATCCGGTTCAGTTGAGCCAATACCCTTTCCCTATCCCATTTCTGGTAATCCTCTGATTCTAAATTCAGTAGGTCGTCCCGATCTATTTTCATTACCCTGCCATGTTACGGTAACTTACTCCTTGTTACTTTTTTACCCCAGCCAATTCCAGAATCTTTACCTCCTCAAGATCAAGCAATTGTTCACCGGTTTTTAGCTTCGAAATGATCCATGAATGGTCGATGGGATGAAATCAGGAGGCTTTTACATACTGCCGGTTTTTCGGGGGACCTGCCATCCCTGGAAGACCTCTATCACCACAACGATGCATTCCATGAACTCTGCCAGCACTACTTGGACTGTTATCAAGCCTTTTCTAACTGGAGTGTTTCCAAGGCACCCAAAGCAGAAGAACGAAGACAAGAGTATGCCGACGTTCTCCAGGAACTGGAGGTAGAGATTCTTGAATTCCCAAAGAGAACTGAAAAAAGTTGAAGTAACAGATCAATCAATAAATCTACTTAATCTAATTAAAACTCAAATAGCGGCTATGAATCGATTTGCTTTTGTGATCACCTTCCTGTTCCTGATGGGCAGGCCTCCAGTGACTATGACAGATCTGTCGATTTTTCAGCGTACAAAACCGTCCAATTCCTGGGATGGGAAGAGGAAAGCGGGGCTCAATGGAATGAATTTGATAGAGAACGCATCCTAAATGCCCTGAAAGAAGAGGTAGAAGCCCGGGGCTTGCAGGTAGTTGAAGAAGGGGCAGACCTTGGGGTAACTACCTTTCTGGTGATCAGCGAGGAGACCAGTGTGACAGCCTACACCAATTATCACGGTGGGCTGGGGTATGGTTCCGTTCGTTGGGGATGGGCCATGGGCTCTTCTACGACCAATTACGCTGAAAACGATTACCTTGAAGGGACTTTCGTTCTGAGCTTTTACGACCAGGCTCAAAAATCGCTGGTCTGGCAAGGAACCTACCAGGGAGTGGTCAAGGAAAAACCACAAAAGCGGGAAAAAAGCATCCTCAAGAAAATGAACAAATTGATGAAGGCTTATCCGGTAGAACCGATGAAATAAGCCGCAAATACCAGTAGAATCATTTGCCCGTATAACCCTTTCAATATGAAAATTCAAACATTGGTTTTATTGCCTATGCTGGCCCTGCTGCCGGTAGTTCTTCCCGCGCAGTCGTGGAGTCCGGCCCAGCAGGAAGTGATCGATCAGGTTGAGACCTGTTTCCGGTCCTGGTGGGCCGCTACCAACGCCGACGATTTCAATGTATTTGAAAAGGCCTGCCCCTGCGATCCGGACTTTGCCGTCTGGTCCTCGGTCTACGGGGCTCCCATCGGCTTGGATGCCGTAAAGGACGTCTTTGCCGAAGGCGTGGCCGCTCCCAGCGCGGTGCCTCCAACCATCTTTGTCCGGCCGACCCGTATTAAGGTGGTGGATGACAAGGCAGTCATTTTTTACTACCTGAATGTCTATAATGTGGACCCGGACGGGGCGTTCCTGAACTTTAACGACGCCATGCGGACCACTTTCCTCCATAAAGTAAAAGGCCGTTGGCAACTCTTTGCCGATATGGTGGTGCCCGTTTCCAATGAATGACCACCTGGCCTTTATCCAAAACCATTCAAACCTTTCTCATGAAACTTCAATATTTGAGACTGTTCATAGGGCTGCTGCTCTTTCCCTTGTTCCTTTCCGCTCAGGAGACCCAGCCCACCACTTCCATGGCCAAATCCCTGGGGATTTATGTTTTCCCCAGTAATA
>CAZXIX010000202.1:0-2827 GCA_964640855.1 uncultured Saprospiraceae bacterium | reverse complement strand
GGCATGCGGAACGGGCCGGCCAACCCGCCAAATCCGCTTCAAGCTTCTGTTGGCTTCGGAAAAAGCGCTCCCTTCGATGGAGCCAAAGAATGGCTTCGTAGGGAAACTCCCCAAAAAAGTCGGCAAATCGGTTAAATTGTTCCAATGCGCGCCCGGCCCGTACCGCTTGTTGCCGCACTCCCTTTTCGAGAAGGAGACCGCGGTTTCGGTCTGAAATCCATGAAATCTGCCGTCGCAGCAAATCTATATTCCGAAGACCCAAGTTACGTGCGGAGCCGTAGAGCCGGACCAGGGGGAGGATCAGCGCCGATTGGTGTACTGGCTCCAAAATGTGCTGGTTTGCGTATTGCGAAGATTGGAAAATTTCCAGCACCTGATCCCAGGTCGCATCGTCCATGACTAAGGCCGGCTGGACCTCCAGAAAATGGTCCCAGCGTTGACTTGTGGACGGGTTCTCAAAATCCATCCAGAAGGTGCACCCGGAAAAGCGTAGTTTTCCTTCGGGATGCCGGAGGGTTGCGGCAAGGGTTTTCACCTTTGCAGCAACCTGTGGAAACCGTTTGAGAAGCAGATCGCTCACCATTCCCGAGGAGGGAACAAATGTCCGAGGCTTCCTCCTGTATGTTAAGGTTCGGACAAAGACTACAGTTGGTGAGGGAGGTGGAACCCTGCAAGGTGATGGAAGTCCCCCAATCGGAGAAGGAGGATGAATTGCTGTTTCTCCTGAAAATGCTGCGCTACGAGGTAAAGGGGATCCCGAAATCGATTGATGGCATCCTTCTCGTCAGTCCGGATGGGCCCATAAAACGAAAGGACTCCACCCCCGCATCATTCGCAGACTACAAACCCAACCTCCTCGACTCCTGGAACCCCTCCTTCCAGTTTTCCATTTTAGAAAATCTGAAGACGCCGTCGGGAGTTGTTGCGGGATTCGTTCCCGCGGAAAAGGACTTCCCGAGAAGGAGAGGCATAGCACAGTGGATTCATGGACTACGCATGCTCGGCTTTCAGCATACGGTGGGGATTCTGGGTCCCGGCGACCAACTGACCCATTCCTCAAATAAAGATCTGGAGTTGGAAATGCGGGAAATGGATACCCTCAATCGAAAGACCGATGTTTCCGTTTTGGAGGGATGCGTTATCGAACCGGTCACCGGGTTTCGCTGGGGAGGCCGCAGCTTCCCTTCCCTCTCTTCCGATCTGCGTCAAGCACGTTCCATCGAAGACGGGCTACCCCATCTGCTGGCTGAGAAACCGGATGTGTTATTGCTACCGGAGACCCCGATGCTCAACGGTATGCAAAGGGGTTGCGAGGCTTTAGCACGGCTTCTCAGACAGTACCGGTTCCAGGGACTGCTGGTTGTATCCAGCCCAAAACTACACCCGGGTTGGTATGAGGGTGAAGCCTTCGGAGTTATCAATACCTACGGAACGATCGTATTTCTGGTTCCCTACCGACCCATGGCCTTTCGAAAGCCGATTTTGGGAAGCTACCGCATTCGAAAGGGATGAAATCGGCCAGTGTAGGGCCGCTCCTCTTCGCGCCGGAGCATCTGCGAAGACGGATGCTCGTCAAGCGTGCCTTATGCCAGCCCATACCCCTCAGGCATCGATGCAAAGCATTCCCTCTACGCCTGAATGCTTCGCAGGACAAGGCGAGCCCTACAGAAAAAAACCTTCGAAGAACGTCTTCTCGCCATAAGGAATACGCTTTATCAACCTGTACCACACATACCAACTTCCTAAAATGCATCTCCACTTTGTGCACACGAATCCGGACGTGGTTGAAGCATTGGATTTTGGCTTTGGGGGAGGTCCACAAGTGGAGGTTTCCCATGAATCCATCATGGATCAGGCCCGGCAATGCCTCGTTTCGCTGGCGAACAGCAATGGATTTTTTCTGGTGGTTCTCTTCCATTGGATAGACACATCCTGCTACAAATCAACCAGAGTTGGTGCAATATTCCAGTGATCGGGTAGTTCAGTACCACAAAAGGGACAAAAGGGATCGTAATCCTTCAGGATGGAATGCTCACCACACTGGATGCACTTCCGAAACTGAAAGGCAGTCGTCCAGTAAGCCGGAAAGGGAATTGCGATCTCGCTCAGCGCCACTTCAACAGCGGGCCAGGACTCGGGTTCCGGGCAGTAACCCATCGATTGATTGGTAATCGTGTCGACGCAGATCTCGGACTTTTGTTGCTCAAAGGTTATTTCCCCGGCGGACAATATCGGTCTGCGGCCTGCGCACGCCACATGCTCGCTCCGCCGGGAGGCTAGACGCAGCTCTCCGGCTTTTGAAAGAATGAAGGAAAAGGTGCCGATTCCTCTGGAAACGTCCCCCTCTTGCTCAAGAAGAAAATCGACCAGCTCCGTGGAATTTGAAATTCGCCTTCCCAACGGCTTTCCGACCGACTCGGTGTAAACCTTTTTCGGCCCACAATACCAGTAAAGTTTGTCGTCGCGGGTCATACAGCATTAACCGTGAAACAGTTGTCCTGGGAGGGCAAACCCTGGACAGCCAGAAGCCATTAATCCACAGCTACAGACCCTACCGTGACAATCACCCACCGTAGGGCCTGCTGCTTGCCAGGACGGCCTTTACCAACCCCTTCCAGCATCGTAGGGCCTCCTGCTCGTCGAAGATCCTGAGCGGAGTCGAAGGGCCAGGAGCGCCTCAACCCAACCCCCTACCAGCACCCGACCTCTCGAGGCGGAAGCGAAGACCCTGCCCTGTCGCGCCGTCTTGTCACGCCGTAGCTGCCCCAGGCGCGAAGGCGGACATGTCACGCCGTAGCCTCCATAGGCGAAGGCGGACATGTCACGC
>CAZXIX010000201.1:0-2945 GCA_964640855.1 uncultured Saprospiraceae bacterium | reverse complement strand
TTCTTTTTACTCATAAGTGTCTAAGTTAGTAGACACACTTTAATGAACAGTCTCTGTGATCGCGCCGAAGGCGCTGCAAACGTCGCGAAGCGACGGCTAACGCGACCGCAGGGAGCCGAGCGCTAACATCTGCACAGGAGAAGTCCGCTTAATTGTCTGTTTTCAACATCAGAAACTGCCGGGCGGTCATGACGGGCATGTTTGATTTGGAAAAGTCCTTGAGGTTGTCGGTAATGATCAGATCGCACTTTCCCATCACAGCGCAATGGTGTTGTACGCCGTCTTCGAAATCCGAAAACTCGCTATTCAAACTGTTTTCGATTTGAGCCCGGGTCGTGTCCAACACTTCTACCCAACCCATTAGCTTTCGAATCTCTAAAGCAGCTCGTTCTTTTTCCAAGAACTTCGCCAAAAGGAAATGAAGCGTGATCAGGCTATGAGAACTCATACTCAACTGCAGGTCATCACGCCCAAACAAGGCCAGGGCTGCATCCCGTTCTTTCCGGTTAGCATAGATGTCCATTGGGATGTTGGTATCCAGAAACAAACGGGTCATTTGCCACCGTGCTTTTCGATAAGATATTCCCGGTAAGCTTTCTTCCCATCAAAGTCTTCGGGCAGATCCAGAATACCCACACTGGGCAGCATCGGATTGTCGGGGGAGATTTCGATCTCTTCTTCTTTCAGCAGGTTTTTCAGAAAATTTTCAATGAGTTGGCTAAGGCTGACTTTCTGTTGATCTGCATAGGCCTTGGCCGCCTGAATCAATGGAGGCGGCAAACTGATATTTAAACTCTTTCGGGTCATCGTGCATGTTTTGCGCATTAAAATTACAAATCCTTACGCATTTTAGTTCCGGCAAATGAAGAAAAGGGGAACGCTTACTTGAAGCATCCGTTCTGGGTTCACAAGTTGCTTGCAGCGGCTGACGCCGCGTATGCAAGTGGTGAGCAAGTGGTCGGCAGCGGCTGGCGCCGCGTCGGCAAGTGGTTGGCAAGTGGTTTGAAAGCAGTATACAACTTGCATACGCGCCGAAGGCGCTGCAAACGTCGCGAAGCGACGGCTAACGCGACCGCAGGGAGCAGTCATCACGCAAAGCGGCCCCGTACCGGTATCCCTTGGAAGCGAGTCCTCGATTTTTCCCTTATTTTCATTCGGAGATCCAACCTCCGCATCATGGACAAACGCAGCTTCCTTCAGCACCTGGGCGTCGGCGCCCTGGCCCTCCCCGCTTTCTTCCAGAAACTGGACCAATTCATTGGACCCGTCTCCCACCTGAGTCCGGAAGAACTGGCCCGCGATGAAGCCTTCTGGCTGCAGATCCGGGCCGGCTACCGGCTCAAGCCCGACTACATCAACCTGGAGAGCGGCTACTACTGCATGATGCCGCAGGAGATCCTCGAGGCGCACATCCATCACCAGCGGGAGATCAACTACCAGCATTCCTACTATATGCGCACCGTGCAGTGGGATAACAAGCGCCAGGTGCAGGAAAAACTGGCCCGCCTGGCCGACTGTGAAGCGGACGAACTGGTCATCACCCGTAATACCACTGAATCCCTGGACCTCGTCATCGCCGGGTTCCCCTGGCAGGAAGGCGACGAGGCCGTCATGGCCGAGCAGGACTACGGGGCCATGCTGGACCAGTTCGAGCTGGTCGCCCAGCGCCATGGCATAAAGAACGTACGCGTATCCCTGCCCAACCATCCCGCCAGCGACAACGACATCGTCAACCTGTACGCCCAAGCCATCACCGACAAGACCCGCCTGCTGATGGTCTGCCACCTGGTGAACATCACCGGACAGATCCTGCCCATCCGCAAGATCGTGGATATGGCCCACCGTAAGGGGGTAGAAGTCATGGTGGACGGCGCCCATGCCTTTGCGCAGATCCGGTTTTCGATGAAGGAGCTGGATTGCGACTACTACGGCGCCAGTCTGCACAAATGGCTCAGCGTGCCCCTGGGGGCCGGTATATTGTTTGTGAAGAAGGAAAAGATCCCCCAGATCGGACCGCTTTTCGCCGAGATGGGCCACCAAGAAAACGACATCCGGCGACTGAACCATACCGGTACCCATCCGGTCCATACCGACCTGGCCATCCTGAATGCCCTGGAATACTACCAACGCCTGGGTCCGGAACGCAAGGAAGCCCGGCTCCGCTATCTGCAGCATTACTGGACCAGCCGGGTGCGGGACCTGCCGCACGTGATTTTGAATACACCTGCTGACCAAAGCCGCCACTGCGCCATCGGAAACGTGGGAATAAAAGGAATGAAGCCGGGTGAATTGTCCCAAAAACTGATGCAAAAGCACCGCATCTGGACGGTCGCCATCGATCGGCCGGGCGTGCAAGGCGTGCGCGTCACGCCCAATGTATATACGACTACGGAGGAGCTGGATCAGTTGGTCCAAGCGATCCTTTCCATGGCCTGAGGTCCTTCAGCCCGGGAGGGCGGTTCCAATAAACGGATCGGTTGCTCCTGTCCTGACAAACGGAGTTTCGTCAGGGTCAGCTACCGGCCCAAAAAGCAGTTCATCGGTGGATAAATCCACCGGTCCTTTTATGGACCGATTTTTTATAAAGCATGCACTCTACTAGCAGAAAGGGTATCATTTTTGTGAGCAAATTGCGACGAAAATTTTATCCCTTAAAAATGTTGGTAAACCTTAGTCGTTATCGACATATCCCGTTTGATAGGCTTGGGTTTTTTATTAGATTAGCAAAAAACTGAACTGACTGTTTGATGAGGATTATTGATTAAAATATAAACTCAAGTCATGGCAGAGAAGAAAAAAACCAACAGAGCGTGGCTCTATGTTTTATTGGTTCTATTCATTATATTATTGATTTACTCCACTTTAAATCCTACTAAAACAGAGGATGAAATTTGGGTAATGGGTCAAATTGGTTGATCAAGCTCTTAAAGCGCCAGCAAATTGCC
>CAZXIX010000200.1:0-2977 GCA_964640855.1 uncultured Saprospiraceae bacterium | reverse complement strand
GGCCCAGGTTGGTGGGGCGGGTCCACTCGCCGTCCGGAGATAGCCAACTGACAAAAATGTCGCTTTCGCCCAAACCCGGATGACCGGTAGAGCTAAAAAACAGGCTTTTGCCGTCGTTGGTAATGAAAGGAGCTTCTTCGTCTTCCGGAGTGTTGATCTGAGGCCCCAGATTTTGGGGTTCCGACCAATTTCCATCCGGTTCCCGAACGACGCGCCAAAGATCGGCGCCTCCGAAGCCGCCTTTCCGGTAACTGGAAAAATACAGGACGGAGCCGTCGCAACTCAGGGCAGCCTGGCTGTCCCAGGTCTCCGAATTGACTCCCCGGGGCATAGGACCAAAGTCGACAATTTCACCCTGCAGAAAATCGGCCTGCCAGAGATCGCAAGTACCCATCATCTCCGCGCGTCCGCATACCGTAAAGATCATCAGCCGGCCGTTTCGTACAAATGTGGCCATGCCTTCGTTCTCATTGGTGTTGATGCCGCCCAGTATGGACCTTCCCCTGGACCAGTTCCCGTCTTTCCATTGAGCCACAAAAAGATCCTCATCTTCCATAGGGTCTTTTCGCCGGGTGAAGTACATCCATTGTTGGTCGTTGCTGAGGAAAGGGAAGTATTCGTCGGCCGCCGTATTGATGGGTTTTCCGAGATGGGTGAGTGTGCCGGCTTTGGCGAGAGAAGAAGACGCCATGGAAAAACGGCAGGCAGCCATCCGGTCGGGTAGTTGTTCTGCGTACAAGGAATCCAGGCGGGTCTCCTTTTCTCCGTGAATGCCGAAAATATAATCCGGCAGCCTCAGCAGGGAATCGAATTTCTCGAAGCGCTGCAGGGCCAACTCAAAACGAGCCGAATTATAATGGGCAAGGCCGGATTGGTAGTACAAAGCTCTGGCGAAGAGGGAATCTGCCTCTAAGACCTGATCGAACTCCTGGGCAGCCTGCTCAAAATTTTTGTCGAGCATGAGGCTGGTCCCCAGGCTCCTTCGGGCTGTGCTGAATTCGGGGCTTATCCGCAGTGCCTGGCGAAAAAAGCGAATGGCTCTCCGCGAATCTCCGCTCAGCAGAGCCTGCTCCCCATTTCGAAACTGCTCCAGGGCAGCCTGCTCGACTTGACCATAGGCACCTACCCATGCAGTCGAAGCCGTCACGAGCAGCAGAAGCCAAAAGCGGTATGCCATAAAAAAGGTGCGCATAGTCAGGCTGTTTCACAAAGGTAGCATTTGTAAATGTAGGCCTTCCATTGCCGGCTCGGCACGATTCATTTGCCAGGATTCACTCTTTCAGGAAAAGATGTTCTTCTTGCCAATCGTCTCCGCTGAACCGCAATAGGTAGGCTCCCTTCGGCAGCCCTTCCAGGGAAAGGAGTTCGAAAGAGGAAAGCAGCTCCATGCTCTGAATCCGCTTACCCGACAGGTCAAACCAATCCAGGTGAGCCCCCGCCTGGGGCAACTGGATGTTCAGTACTTTCGAAGCGGGTACGGGAAACAAACTCACCTTCTTCCCTTCCGAAGGCGGCCCGGGGGTGTTGGTGATCTGTTGGCTTACGGAATTGCCGGCCGAGAGAATCCAAAGGTCGGGGTCCCAGGCGACCGATTCCGCAATAAAGGGAAGGTCGACGTTGAAGACCTGCCCGGAAAACCGGTGGTCCAGCACCAACAAGCTGTCTTCTCCTTGCCCGGATACGTAAATCGGGATGGGCATCTCAAAAAAGGAAACAGAAGGGTGTGAAGTACTCTGGTAGGCCGTTATCCGGATACCGGTCTCCAGGGGTTCCCAGCGAATGTCATAGGAGGGATAGCCCTGCCCGCTATACCAATCGGCCATGAATTCTTCGAGCTCCAGCCCGCTGGTTTGCTCCAAGTGTCTTACCAGATCCGGGGTCTTGGCATAACCGTATGCCAGTTCAGGATCGTTCAGGAAGTTTCGCAAGGCAGAAAAAAAGGCCTCGTCTCTCATTTTCCAACGCAGCATGTGCATGAGCATGCCCCCCTTGGCATAGGAGAGTCTGCTGTCAAAGATCCGCCTCACCCGGGTCGTGTCGTCTACCTGCACCGATCCGCCCGGGGCCTCCGTGACCTTGTCGATTTGCTCCCGGATCCAGGTCCGCCAGGATTTGCCGCCCAATCCGTTCTCATAGGTCAGCCCTACACAATAGGTCACGATCCCCTCGTTCAGCCAGATGTCCTCCCAGCTTCCGCAGGTAACCTTATTGCCAAACCATTGGTGGGCCACTTCGTGAGCCAGGAGGAAGTGAGACCATCCTCCCATGGAACTCATGGTCTGGTGCTCCATACCCCCGCCGAATCCAAATTGGGCATGGCCGTATTTTTCCCTGGCAAAGGGATAGATCCCAAACAGATCATTGAACAATTGGATCATGGGAATGATGTTCGGCGTCCTTTCCATTACATAGGCTGCACTTTCCGGGTAGACGTAGTTGAGCACTTCCAGTTGTTCGCCATTGTCCATGGGCACCCAGTCGGAATAGACTTGGTATTCGGTCAGGGTGATCGAGATCAGGTAATTGGTGACCGGATACCGGTGTTTCCAATGATATACTTGGAAAGGACCTTCCTCGTATTCCGCCACGAGCAAGCCCAAAGAAGCAGCCCGATAGGGAGGCGGGGTACGGACGATGATATCCACGGAATCGATCTTGTCGTCCAGGCTCATTTTCCCCGGCCACCAGTCGCGGGAGCCATAGGGCTCGGATAGCGTCCAGATGATGGGTATTCCATTGTGCTCTCGCCTTTCAAAGGATCCGAAGCCGGAAGATGGAGGCACCCCGGAGTAAGATATGGACACGGAATCCTGTTCTCCCAGCTGGAGGGCTCGAGGGAGCAGAATGACGAGCTGGTGGTTTTCTTCATCCTGATAGTGCGAAACGAGTTCTCCCCCGAATTGGGTTTGGAGGACGCTGAGATCGCTGTGCAGGTCGAAGAAAAGCGAATCCAGACCGTCTTTCCGGGCGGAAAAAT
>CAZXIX010000199.1:0-3023 GCA_964640855.1 uncultured Saprospiraceae bacterium | reverse complement strand
TTTTTGATAACCGAAATCTTTAAAAACGGTCAACACTAATCAGGGAAGTGCAGGAATCTGGAATACATCCGGATAAAGACCGTTACCAACAATGGTCAGGGTAGGTCCCTCCACATTGTAGAACAAACCGGATTCCCATCCTTTTTCCGGGTCGGAGTGGGTGAGTCCGGCATTGACTACCCAGGGTGCTTGCCCGGCCATTTGCCGGGTATCCCCAATAACTTCGCCCACTCGTGCAACATTTCTGCGGGATTCGAGTTAAGCGGAAGACATATCGATCTGGGATTGGACCAGAGTCAGATTGGCGCTGATATTGAATCTGGACAAGGCGGTAGAAATGAAATCAAGGTCTTTCCGAATCTCAAATTCCAGACCCACCAACAGTGCATCTCCCACATTTCGGGGCTGGAATTCCGCCCCGGTTGGAGCGGTGGGTATCCGAACCAATTCAATGGGGTTGTCGAACGTCTTGACGAAGGCACTTACTGAAAACAACTGTCCTCTTTCCAGGAATAATTCCCAACGCAAATCAAAGTTATTTATTCGCGTTTCCACCAGGTTACCGTCCCAATCCGGGTAGGGGAACAAGCTACCGTTGAAAATACGGTTACTCACCGGATCGAGGATCTGTGCGAAGGACAATTCCTTGAATGAAGGCCGCGCAATGGTACGGGAATAACCGGCACGGATGTTGTTCCGGTCGTTGAAGGAGAAAATGAAGTTGGCCGTTGGGAAGAAGTCCAGGGAGTTCAGCACGATATCGTTATCCAAAACCCGTCCCAGGCTGGGGTCATTCTGGATCACCTCGATGGCATCCTGTTCGGACAAGCCTTGGTTGTTGACCAGGTTGGCGAGTGAGGTGGAGCCGGACTGGTCTCTACCGGTATGACGCTGCACGAAGTTTTCAGCCCGCACACCCAGAATCGCCTTCAGCCAGATGAGAGGTGAAAACTCGTAGGAGACGTAGCCCCCGGTGTTTTGCACATTGGAATTGTAGGCATTTGGGTTGAAGTCCGGGTTACCGGTCTGGAAGTAGATGGTCCCATCCGGGTAGATATTGGCTTCGTCCAGTACGATGTCGGGATCCGGATCCGGCCAGTTGGGCTGCCGTCCGAAGAACTGCTGGTCGAACAAGAGGATTTCGTAATCCCGCTCTTTGTATAGAAAGCTGGCACCGAATTTCAGCCTGGATTCGTCGGCCAGAAAAGGAAACTCTTTGGTGATATCGACTTTCCCGTTGGCGTTCAATTCATCCAGGAAACGCCAGATGCGGACCGGGTTACCCCCTGCACCGGCTACGAAAGAGAATCGGGCTCCATCGTCAGATCGGGTAAAGGCCGTTTTACGGATATCGGGGTCTGTAGAAGTAGAAAGAGTGGGAGATACCCGCCAGTCGATTTCCCAGCCGGAATTTTCAAATACATGCGTTCCGTTGAGGATGACGTTGGTCAGGGAACGCTGGTTGTATTCCAGGTTGTCAGATAAGGCGAAATATCCGGAACGACCGATGGCCTCTCCGTTGTCGCTGATGTTGAAGAAAGCCGAACGGCTGGTTCCATTTTGCAGGTGCATGGCCGTCAGGCGGATCTTAAACAGTTTGGATTTATAGGCAAGACCGGCCAATCCGCCCAGGAGAAAATTCCTTTCGGAAAGATTACCATCCTGGATGATGGCATCTCTCAGGTCCAGGCGAGCAGGGTCTGTGAATCGCTGCCATTCGCCGTTGACGGCATTGGTGTAGTTGGTATAATCCGATTTGTAGGATAAAGAAAAGATAAAACCCAATGTGCGATTTTTCTCGCGGGCAGGGTCATTCTTGTCTTTACCGACAGCAAATTGATCCCCATAGGAAATGCCGGCGCTGAAGTCGAGGATGCTCGTGACCTCATCCGTAGCCAGGGTTTTGTTGTATCCGTTGACGTAGTCATTGACATCCTGGTCGGATATACCGTTTCCAGGGATGACCGCGTTGGGTGCACTGGGGAATTGGGCATTGGGCAATCTGGAGCCTTCCTGCAATTGGCGGGTGCCATCGTCAAACCCAAGAAAATCGGTACCTCCGCCCTGGTAGTTGAGATAATCGGAGCGAAAGTGGACGTTGGGATTGTACTCGGTGCCGACGGAGATGCTCAATATGCGTTCTTCGGGGAAATCCTTGGTTTCAATGTTCAGTAGTCCCCCGGTGAAATCGGCCGGAAGATCGGCGGTAAAGTTCTTGGTGACAACGATATTGTTGATCAGGTTGGTGGGGAATATGTCCAACTGAAGGGTGTTCCGATCGGGGTCGAGTCCCGGGATATCCACATTATTGAGGGTGGTTTTGGAGTAGCGATCGCCCAGTCCGCGGACGTAGACGTACTTGCCGCCTTCGATGGATACACCGGTAACGCGTTTGGCGGCTTCCACAGCAGTGGCATCTCCGGTGATCCGGAAGCGAGCGGAGGAAATACCGTCCAGCATGCTGGGCGCCTTTTTCTTGAGGGTCATCAGGGCGGTTTCGGTCGTCCGGATGGCCTTGGCTGTGACCACTACTTCATTCAGCTGCGTACTGAATTCTTCGAGGCGGAGCAATTCCAGGAGGGTCACTTCGTCTGTGGTGACCTCAACCTCTTCGATGGTAAGCTCCTGGAAGCCTACATAAGAGATTTTGACGGTATACGTACCCGGGGCCATGTCGATGCTGAATTGGCCATCCAGGTCGGTCACGTTTCCGGTGCCGGCTTCCACGATGAGGATGTTGGCACCGATGATGGGTTCTCCTGTTTCGTCCTCGATGACTGTGCCCCGGATGGTACCCGTTTGAGCGTACAGGACAAAGGAGGAGAGGGTGAGGAATAGAGCTAGGAAAAGCTTCATAACTAGAAGAGCTTGAGGTGTGGGCAAGATAAAAAAGAAAGTGGAAGAGCTGGTTTGAAACATCCAAGCCCTTCCACTTATACAAAAATCTAACCTAAAGAAGGGTAAACCATCTGGTAATGGGTCAAATTGGTTGATCAAGCTCTTAAAGCGCCAGCAAATTGCCC
>CAZXIX010000198.1:849-3084 GCA_964640855.1 uncultured Saprospiraceae bacterium | reverse complement strand
TTCATTTGAACACGAATTTAACCATTTTCGTGTCCGGTATTTTTAGACCATCTCAATAATTATGATTCGCTTCGTCAGGGTATCGGGTAATAAACTGAAAATCCTATTTGTACCTGATACCTGATCAACCGGTACCAGGTACCCTTTTGCCCGTGGAGCATGTGCACCTTTTTATTGGCCTGAGCCTACAGGAATATTAGGTTTGCCCTTAGTCCCGATCCCCCCAGCCATAAATATCCTCCCGTAGTCTGGGGTTTCCCTCCGCATCCCAGGTGTCAAGATCGTATTGGATGTAAATTTCCGTGCCCACAGGGGCGTGATAATAAATCCGCCACATATCGGCTTCGCCCACTCCGATACAGCCGTTGGAGTAAGCTTTGCCCAGGGTCTCCGGATTGGTGGTTGGGTGTATCAGATGGCCATGACGCACCCCCTCGATCTCCGGTTCTATCCAGGGGATCAACGGGGTCTTGGTCAGCCGGCCATCGTCGCGCCGGGTATATTCATACGGCCGGCAATTGGCCGGATTGATGAACCGGGGAAAACGGTTGATGCGAACAATTTTCCCTTTGCCCGGCAACGTTCGCAGGTCCGTGATGCGACCGCTCATCTCCAGATATTTTTTCTCGTTCCTCCCTACCCGCACAAGGCAACTGAACAGGGTATCGGATCGACTCAAGGCCCAGAGTCTGTAAGCTGGAATATTGATTATCAATTTCGAATGGCGAATATGGTCCAGGAGACTGTCTGCTATTTCCGGGTGCGGGAGAAACAGGAAATCCCCCCGGGAGAGAACCCGGAGTCTCCTTTGATCATAAACAAATGAGTCCCTTTCCTCCATCTGGAAATAATAATCGGTGGCTGTAAGGGTATCCAGGATCCAGGGATTGGCATGTACGATCAGGTGCTCGGAAACGGGAAAAGGAGCACGGATATCCCAATGAGCCACCAGCGAGTCCATAAAAGGAAAATACTCCTGGACCGTAATATCCTCATCGACCACAAAAGTATCCAGAGGTGAGATCATCCCCCGGGTTGGGAGCAGCGGGAAATCATATCCGTGCGAACCCGGTTCCGGCGCCCCCCTTCCGCAGGAGATCAGTATAAGGCAAACCCACCACAAAGCGGCTAAACTTATCCTATGGATCATATTCCTGCCAGTAGTTCCAAGCAAATCTTACGGAGTGGGGACCTCTTGTCCAATTACAGAGCACCGGAGCCGATTTGATTTTTATCAGCCGTCAAGAAGCATTGCCCATTAATCCCTTCCCGGACCATTTTCTCCGGCAGCGATCTTTCCCACCAGCAAAGCGATGATGATGGCAACGTACATTTGCCCGGATACGCTGATCAGGATGGCAAGGGAGCGGGCGGGAGGAGTCTGGGGAACGATATCTCCGTACCCCAGGGTGGAAAGGGTTACAAATCCGAAATAGGTGTAGTCTGCCAGACTGTCACTCGGGTTGGAATCGATGTTGAATGCTTCCGGGTCGACAAAATGCAAATAGGCGATCAGGTTGGTAAATGCCAACCCCAGCAACAGGTACCCATTGACGGCATCCAGGATGACCGTTGTCCTGACTTCCCGAACCCTGGCTATATCTAAGATCAATTGAGAAACCACGAACAGAAAGACAAGGGTATTGATGCCGCTGGCCATTTTCTCAAAAATGCCCATTTCAAAGAAAGGTGAGATGAGCCACCTTGCCACGACGGACAAAAGAACCATGGCCAAAACCCCGGCCCGGTAGCGGGGAGTGTTCAGCACAGCCCAAAAGAAAATAAATAGCAGGGAGATATCGTACAACCTGCGTTCCAGCCTTTCCGGAAACAAGGGGATCAGAAAGATCACGAAGAACAGCAAAGCCAGGATCAGATAGGAATCCAGATTCAGATGGAACACCTTTCTCAAATATTCCCTCACGCTGCCAAATTTAAACAGGAAGATAATCATTTGGCCTCACCGGTATCCGAATTCGACCCGGGTCAGGAGACCAAGCCATGCTCCGACGTATCGACAAATGGATTTTGGCACCCAAAGTCAAAAGGTCGATCGGGTACGAGTAGGACGTTTACATACTGCGTTGAATATAAAGGTTTGCTAAAAATACTGTCTCTAAACTGCGCTGATGCTGATACGCTGTCGTTTTCAGCGGTCTATTTCTTTAAGAAAAAAAGAGTAAAGAAAACGGGACATCTCATTGTCGATCGGCAGGGCAAACCCATCGCCTTCCC
>CAZXIX010000198.1:0-839 GCA_964640855.1 uncultured Saprospiraceae bacterium | reverse complement strand
CCCGCCATTCGCGCCAAGGAGATGCACAGCCTGACCGCCTTTTTATCAAGGGAAAAATGGAAACGAATCAAAGCGGATCGAGGCTTCGGCTAGCGGATTGAACCCTGCACCCTGCAAAAGAGACGGATCCATGCCTGGCGGACCCGGCAGATTTCCTTACCAGCGAATAAGCCGGTTTGCGAAAAGTAGCCGTCAAGCGATGGGGTCGATCGGGTATTGTTTCATGATCTTGGCCACGGCCTTCTGGATGCGCTCGTCCCGGTTTTTCCGGTCTTCACTGACCGTTCCGGAGCCTACGCTCTCCCAGACCAATTCTTTCTTTTCCGCATCAAAAACATCTACGACAAGGGTACCTACGTTATACTGGTTTTCGGAATAGGTGGTGGTAGAGTTGCCAAAACCCATTCCCCAGCCGCCTCCCCAGCCATAACCACCCCAGTTGTAGCCGCCCATGCCGTAATGGTTGGTATAAGCCGTGGTGGTCGTCTCGGTATTGACGACGACGAAAAGCGCCACGACGATATCTCCCCCCTCTTCCGTATACTGAATACCCCGTTTCCGGAATTCTTCGGCAAAGGCGGATTCTATCCTTCTTTTGTCCAGGTCATTCATGATCTGGTCGCTGTTCTCCTGCCAGCCATAAAAAGAATAGGTATTGTACTGGGAAAAATCCACGGAGGGATCTCTGTCGGAGACCACTTTGACGGAACTGCAAGAGGAAAGCAGAAATCCGGTCAGGCAAAGGGCCAATACAGCCGGTATGTATTTCATGTTCTTTTTTGTTGGTAACTATTTAGCACCGTAGCTTCGCTACGGAAAATTTTAAAAGTTTGCCACAG
>CAZXIX010000197.1:0-3121 GCA_964640855.1 uncultured Saprospiraceae bacterium | reverse complement strand
GTTCTTGCCGTGCATAATGGCATGGTAGTAGCGTCCATTGGAGGAATTTACGTGCTCTTCCAGCAGAAAATTGGCCGGAGCAGCCGGATACTTTACATTCGGGTTCTCATCCGCGACGAGGTACCCCACTCCGTTTCCCTTCTCTCCGTGACAAATGGCGCAAAAGATATCGTAAAGCTCCTTCCCTTTTGCCAGTCCTTCTTCGGTGATGGGAAACGGATTGGCAATGATTTCCTGGATAGCGCGCTCCCGCTCTTCTTCCGTGTTCTCGTAATAGTAGGGCACAAAACCATTCAATGGCGTAGAAATGGCGTTGAGATCACTTTTGCCAGTCAGACTGGCCAGAACAGCATCTGCCTGTCCATTTTCGAGAGCCAGATCAACCCCGGCATAACCTCTGGGACGGGTACCTTCTACTGGCTTTTTCGGCGACTTGATCAAATCGTACAACCGGACCGTGCTGGCACTGTCCCAGGTGTTGTAGTAGTAATAATTGTAGGTATTGGCTTCCACGGCAATGCTGTGCCCCATATCCGGCATATACTCATGCCCGGGCTGATTGCCATCGGCCGGACTGCAAGAGTACAGCAGCCAAATGGCCGAGAAGATCAGGAAGTATGTTTTAATCAATTTCATCATCAGCTTTTTTTCCGGCTTGGCTTACAGGGTTTTCGTATTAACCTCCGCAGCACCGGTATTTCCAAAGAAACCATCGAGATTGCCTTTTTCTTCCTTCGTGGCATGCGTGGTATCGAAGGCAATGCAAAACTTGTCATCTGTGATTCGGTCGTCGAGGGTGTTATTCTTGACCCCGGGCCACAATCCGCAAATGGTATAAAAAGTGATCACCATGCCCACGGAAGCAAACAGGACCGTGACCTCGAACGTGATCGGGATAAAAGCAGGCACCGACCAGTAGGGCTTTCCCCCAAAAATAATGGGCCAGTCCCGGGTGAATACCCAGGTCATGAACAAAAAGGCAGTCAAGGTGCCGATCGCACCATAAACGAAACCTGCTATATGCAGACGACTTTCCGCGAGCCCCAGAAGGGGATCCAGCCCGTGAACCGGAAAAGGAGTATACACATCCATGATCTCGAGATGGTCTTCGTTGGCCTTTTTTACGGCACTCAGCAGCTCCGTCTCGTCGTTGTACAGGCCGTAAAGCACTTCTTTATTTCCCATGCTTGCTCAGATGTTTCTTATCCGTTTGAGAATTAGGATTTTACTTTCGTTCCTTCGGCCTCCACCTGCTTTTTGTGTGCATTCGGGCCGATATACTGATCGCCGGCTGTCTTCAGAATATGCTTGACTTCCGCAACGGCAACTACCGGCGCCACCCGCACAAAGATCAGGTAGCAGGTAAAGAAAAGCCCGAGCGTACCGACGAAAAGCCCGATCTCTACCCAGGTAGGTACGTAATAGCTCCAGCTCGAAGGCAGATAATCTCTGGCCATCGTGGTGGCAATGATCACGAAGCGCTCGAACCACATACCGATATTCACAAAGATCGACATGAAGAAAGTGAAGACCACACTGCGTCGAAGTGTCCTGCTCCAGAAAAATTGGGGAGCAAGCACATTACAGGACATCATACCGATGTAGGACCAGTAATAAGGTCCGAATACCCGATTGTAAAAAGCGAATTGCTCATAGATGTAGCCGGAATACCAGGCTACGAAAAGCTCGGTTAGATAGGCGACGCCTACAATGGAGCCGGTAGCCAGGATCACCTTGTTCATACTGTCGATGTGCTCCAGCGTGATGTACTGTTCGAGATTGAGCACTTTCCGGGTGATCAGCATGAGGGTCTGCACCATGGCAAACCCGGAGAAGATCGCCCCGGCCACGAAATAGGGAGGGAAGATCGTCGTGTGCCAACCCGGGATCACGGAAGTGGCAAAGTCAAAGGATACAATGGTATGCACCGAGAGAACCAGAGGAGTGGCCAGGCCGGCCAATACCAGAGAGAGCGACTCCCAGCGTTGCCAATGCTTGGCGGCTCCCGTCCAGCCGAAAGAAAGGTAATTGTAGATGGTGCGCCGGAATCCTTTCGCCCGGTCCCGCACAGTTGCGAAATCCGGAACCAGACCGGTATACCAGAATAGAAGCGATACGGTGAAGTAGGTCGAGATCGCAAACACGTCCCACAAAAGGGGCGAATTGAAGTTCACCCACAGCGGCCCCCGGGTATTGGGATAAGGGAAGATGAAGAAAGCCAGCCACAAACGCCCCATGTGGATGAGCGGGAACTGGCCCGCACACATAACGGCAAAGATGGTCATGGCCTCGGCCGCCCGGTTTACACCGGTACGCCACTTTTGGCGAAAAAGTAAGAGAATGGCTGAGATCAGGGTACCCGCGTGACCGATCCCGACCCACCAGACGAAGTTGGTGATGTCCCAACCCCAACCGATGGTGCGGTTCAAATCCCAGGTGCCGATTCCGAACCAGACCGTCCACAATACGCAGAAGACATAAAAGGCCAGCGCCGAAGCGGCGATCATAAAGGCGATCACCCAGGCGAGGCTGGGCATCCGCTCAGTTGGGGCACAGATGTCCTCCGTAATATCGTGATACGTCTTATTCCCTTCGATCAGCGGATCACGTATCAATGAAACAGGAGCGCTCATATTGCTTCGTTCAATTTTAGGTCGACCCCTTGAGGCCTTTGTTTTTCATAAATCAGGCATCCAGCTCTTCCCGGCGATTGATCACCTTGGCCGAGTACATGACGGATGAGTTCACATTGGTTTCTTCCAGCACTTTATAGTTCAGCTCGTTTTCCAGGCGCTTGGCCAGCGTGCTGTTCTTGTCGTTCATATCGCCAAAGACAATGGCTTCGGTCGGGCAAGCCGTCTGGCAGGCCGTTTTCACATCGTTCTCTTCCAGCTTGCGCCCTTCCCGCTTGGCCGTCAGCTTGCCTTCCTGAATGCGCTGAACGCAGAAGGAACACTTTTCAATAACGCCGCGGGAGCGTACGGTAACATCCGGGTTCAGAACCATCCGGGTCAGGTTGTCCGCACCGAAAGGCACTTCCTCGCCGGCCACATTATACTCGTTGTAGGCAAAGGTATCCGCCGTGGTATAATCCAGCCAGTTGAAACGGCGCACCTTGTAA
>CAZXIX010000196.1:0-3139 GCA_964640855.1 uncultured Saprospiraceae bacterium | reverse complement strand
GGCAATTTGCTGGCGCTTTAAGAGCTTGATCAACCAATTTGACCCATTACCAAAATTAGGACCAAATTTGTTAAGGCGGTTTCGGGTTAATTTTCAGCCTATTGGCTACTGCATAGATTTCAAACACCGGATCGAACCCTTAAGCAACTCCCGGATCTTACTTTTTGATCCCTGGGGAAGCATCCAGAGCCTCCAGTTTGGCCAATCCATTCAACACATCCTGGTACCAGGAGGCCTGTCCCGAATTCATCATCTCTCGGTTATGGGGGAGGGCCTCTTCTCGCTCGATCCAGGTTTGTCGGGCTTGGTGCAATTCCTGCAATACAAAAAGCAGAGAAATGAAAATAGCCCCCATACCGGCCAACTCGGTCACACTTTTCAATACCTGAAACAGGGTCTTGATATTCATGCCTTCACCATCAACGGATCACTAAACCTACATCTTTTTCTAATTCCGGGGATTCCCATCTACCCTACATCCGCATTTAACACCCATTCCCTATCTTCCTGCCTCCAAAACACAACCGGTTTCCCAATGCAGCAATACCTTTCCTTCATCCTTCCTTTGCTCCTTGTTCCTTGTTCCCTCACAAGCCAGTCGTTACCCGGCTTCTCCCTTTCGGGAACGGAGCAACAAACGAAGATCGAAGAGACCTTCCTCTCCCTCCCTCAACCCGAGCAGTTCCGCGAGCACCTGCGCCTGCTCACCCGGGAGCCGCACGTAGCCGGTACCCCCGCCAACAAGCGGGTAGCCGATTACATGCAGCAAGCCATGGAAAAAGCCGGCTTTACCGTCGAGCAACACCCCTACGACATTTACCTGCCTACCGGTCCGGGCGAGATCCAAGTCGATATAGTCAAGCCCATCCGTCTGCCGCTCAACAACAGGGAATACATCCTGCCCGAAGATCCTTTCTCCGACCATCCGGACCTCTGGCCCGGCTGGAACGGCTATTCCGGTTCGGGCGAAGTGACCGCCGGAGTTGTCTATGCCAATTACGGCCGCCAGGAAGACTTCGAAAAGCTGAAGGAAATGGGCATCTCCGTTGAGGGCAAGATCGTGATCGCCCGCTACGGCGGCAACTTCCGCGGCTACAAAGCCAAGTTTGCCGAAGCGGCCGGTGCCGCCGGGCTCATCATTTTTACTGATCCGGAAGACTCGGGCTACATGAAAGGCCTCGCCTTTCCGGAAGGGAGCTACTACAGCGAAAGCACCATCCAGCGGGGCTCCGTGCTGACCCTCGACTACACCGGGGATCCGCTGACCCCCTTCGAACCGGCCCTGCCCCTGGAAGACAGTCGCCCGGTCGAGCGACTGGATCCTGCGGAGGTACCTTTCCATACCATTCCGGTGACGCCCCTTCCCTATGGTTCCGCCCGGGAGATATTGAGCCGGATGACCGGGCAAGCCGTACCCCAGAGCTGGCAGGGCGGTCTGCCCTTTACCTACCGGATCGAAGGCGGCAAAGAGCTGAGCGTTCACCTGAAAGTGGATCAGAAAAAGGATTTCGTGCGGGTGCAGAATGTGGTCGGCACGCTGGAAGGAAGCGAATACCCGGATGAGTGGATCATTCTGGGCGCCCATTTCGACGCCTGGGGTTTCGGGGCTTCCGACCCCAACAGCGGCACCGCCATGCTGCTTACGCTGGCCGATGCCCTCGGAAAGATGGCGGAGAAAGGCATCCGCCCCAAACGCACGATCAAGATCGCCCACTGGGATGCCGAGGAGTTCGGCATCATCGGATCGGTAGAGTGGGTGGAGGAATTCCGGGAAGAGTTGGACCAGAACTGCATAGCCTATTTCAATGCCGACGGGGCTTGTTCGGGCATGAACTTTCGCGCTTCTTCCACGCCCACGCTGAAGGAATTGTTAACCCAGGCCACTCAGGTCGTCCCCTATCCCAAAGGAGAACAAACGGTCTATGAGCATTGGGTGGGCCGGGCCGGCAACGGTGCAACAGAACCTTCCATCGGCAACCTGGGCGGAGGCTCCGATCACCTGCCTTTCTACGCCCACATCGGCATTCCCAGCTTCGGCGGCGGCATGGGCGGACCAACCCTCTACCACTCCAATTACGACGACTTTTATTGGTTCGGCAAGTTCGCCGATTCTACTTTTACCAATGGGCCAACCGTAGCGAAGGTCTTCGGCATCATGGCTCTCCGATTGGCCAACAGCTCGCTTTTGCCCCTGGATGCGAAACGCTACGGCAAAGACCTGGAGGAACATCTGGGTAGTGCCGAAAAAGAAGTCCGGACATACCATCCCGAATATTCGCTGGAAAGCCTGAAAAAAAAGGCCCGGGATTTGACCGAACTCGGCGAAAAATGGAACCAGAAACGGAACAAACTCCTATCCCGCAACCCAAAAGATTGGAGCGCCTGGAACAAGACCCTCCTCCTTCTGGAGCGCAGTTTCATAGACGAAAAAGGCATGCCCTGGGGAAAATGGTATCGCTCGCTCTACGCTTCTTCGGATCCGTTCAACGGCTACGCCTCCTGGATGTTGCCCGGCTTCCTTTACGAAGCCTCCATGCAGTCCAAAGAAAATCTGCCGGACTGGGAACAACGATACGCCGAGGCCCTCGACAGGCTGCACTCCCGGATAGAAAAGCTGCTGAAAATGGAATAGCCAATTCGATAAAGGAAGGTATTCCTAAGCTGCAAAGACGAATGGCAAGGGCTTTTCGTGCCAGGATCCAATTAAGGCGAAGCGAATCTTAGTTATTCCAGGATACGAATGCTTTCTCCGCTTGTCAGGATCTACGCCACGCTCCGACCCGATACCCTGACGAAGCGAATCATAGTTTTTCGAGGAGGCTGATGTTTCCCACGCTTGTCAGGATCTACGCTACGCTCCGATACCCACTTAACCACTTTCCTACTTAACCAATACCGGTTTACCCACCCGCGCCCTTTTATTCCCTAAAGGGAAGGCCAGCCCGCGAGCATTACCGCATTAAAACATTAAAACATTACAGCATTACCTCCCCGCGCCATTTCATTCCCTAAAGGGAAAATCAGCCCGCAGTCCTGAATAACTCACTTTTCTAGTACCCTGATACCTGATACCCAATACCTCTTAACCACTCAACTGAGATGGTCTAAAAATACCGGACACGAAAATGGTTAAATTCGT
>CAZXIX010000195.1:0-3208 GCA_964640855.1 uncultured Saprospiraceae bacterium | reverse complement strand
GTATCCTGCGGAACCAGGGTGAGCTTGCTGACATCCACGCTTCCTTGAAAATCGCCACTTTCGAATACCGGGCGGTCTACCGTCAACGCCTGATCAGAAGAGTCCTCACGCCAGCCCACAATGGTTACCAGATGGTCGTCCAGCCAGTTGCTTTGCAAAATGGCAGCGTAGGATTCAATGGTTTCGTCACGGAGAAAAGCGTCGTTGACCGCTTCTCTCACGGTGAACGTGCCCTCCTGGAAGGATTGGGTGGGCCGGTCCCAGAAAACCACATCGAAATCGTCTCCATCTTGGGGCAATCGCGCCGTGATATTAAAATCCAAACGCATGTCTTCGTAGCGCGGAAGATCCGCCACGGAATCTCCAACGTAGACCAAGATGGCTGGTGCCCGGCCTTGTCCCACGATCGAACTCGTGTTTTGGTTGAACGCAACATTGTTGCCAACCCAACCCAATCGGTTTTGGAATTCTTCCGACTCGGTTTTCTGTTCGGAATACAATCCGGTCACGGTGTGCCGTCCGATAATCCGGCCAAAAAGACCGTCCAGATGGTCTTGCGCGTCAAATACGGCGTAGGCTGTGGCACGTATCATCTCGCGGTCTGTTTCACCGGTGCGGGGACCGCTTTCCCAGGCGACCATGTAGGGGCGGCCAAAGTTCGGGTTCGGGCGTCCGTCGGTTGTGGTGGTATGCACATCGAGAAATATTCCGTTGGTGCGCAGGATACCAAAAGGGGAAATAAATATGTCCTCATAGTTCTGACGGTCATAGGCCAGCTCCAAGCCCAACTTGTAGTTGAAAAAATTCTGCTCCAGCGAAATGTTGGTGGCATTAAACTCGCTTTCGGTGCGATCCACTTCTCCAGAAAATAGCTGGCGTTGAAAATCGAAGATTTCCACAGGGATCGACTGCGTGCCGGAGATGTTATTTGAAAAATTTTCTTCTTGCCGTGGCGCCCATACAAAAATCGGAGGTGGATTTGGAACGCCCGGCGTGTTGAGGTTCGGCGGGCGGTTGCCCAAAGCCCCAGTCATAATGGGGGTTTGGGAATCGAAATTCAGCGGGATGTTCATTTGGTTGAACCAATTGCTTAAATTTAAAGGCCCTCTCGGAATGTCGTAGAGTTCGCGTATGTCGGCCGGCGCATCATCCGGTGGCCAGGGAGCTCCCTGTGCGCCAAAACCGGTGTCAAGGTTGCTGCGTGTCGGTTTCCCCGTGAGCCACCACATTTTCATGCGGTCGAGCGGTGCGGCCAGCAGCGGGCGGCGGGCGGTGATTTCACCATATTCATAGCTCGCGTTTAATATGCCCTCGGAGGCATCATTCTTGTAGAGTATTCCCTTTCCGGTTACGAAGACGCGTTCGTCTTCTTTAAAGGTGGGGCGCTGCCGAAAATTTGTGTCATTATAGAGAAAGGAAGCGCGCACAGCGAATCGATCCTTGATCAATACCTGATTGTGATCGAGAATTCCACGATAGCTGTCATGGCTTCCATAGCGTAATTCCAATTTGGTGGCGTTCCGGCCGACATTCGCCGAAATCAGCGTGTTATCCACCAAACCGGCCGGACTTCCGAGTCCAAACAATAAAGCGTTGGCCCCGCGATTAATGTCTACCCGAGACACGTTGTAGCTGTCAAAAGGGATGTCCGTCGGCATAAAATTCCGGGTGATGTCCGCTGAGAGCAAGCCGCGGACACGGGTCGAGTTTTGCGGTCGGCGGCGTGCAGTATCCTCGTTTAGAAATGCCCCGGATCCGGCCTGCCCGCTGGAAATATTACCGCCGGAAAAATTGCCGCCCAAGCCGCCTCCTTCCGTGCCGACCGTGTAAATCAGGAGTTCGTTGATGTCGGTCACCCCCGTGTCGTTCAAAAATTCCTTGGTGACCACGCTGACCGCCGCCCCCACATCGCTCAGCGGGGTGCGCAGTCGGGTGCCGGATAGGGTGGAGTTGGCGTAATAGCCGGTGCTGTCCGAGGCCAGGACGGAAAAGGGCGAGAGTGTTTCCACCTTTTCTTCATCGTCAACATTCGATTGGGCAATTGCGCTCGTCAGGGGAAACAAGGTCAGGCAGGTAAAAATTGCCAGCTGCTTGTGCTGTGGTAACAGGGATAGCTTTTTATTCTTCATATACAGCCTTTCAGGGATAGAATTTTGTAATTAGAATCAGGGGTGAGTAGTGTTTCCTTGTTAAAAGGAATCTATTGGTTAACAATAAGGGGTTTTTTATTAAAAGTGAGACTCGATTGTGACGCACCACGTTGCGCCCAAGGGTGCGGCTAAGCCAGAATATTACTGGTGGCAGGGCGGCTCTGGCTCATGGCCGTGACATCAGGAAAAGTCTGACCACGGGCATATGGGAAACGAGAAACCATCGCCCCAGGTTGCGGGAGCGGCAGGTATCTGTTTGGGATTGCCCTGAAATTGTGTGTGAAACAAAAACAGTCCCGGAACGGTCTGCCCTTGATGGAATGAGCAATTTCATCGATTTATCCCACCCCCTGATTCACGGAGCCGAGGCTTTCCCCAACGACCCCAAGCTGTCTATTGTGCCGCACGGCCGTATAGGCACGCACCAGTATAACATCAGTCAGGTGGTGATGGGCACGCACCAAGGCACGCACCTCGACGCTATGTATCATTTTTTTGATGACGGGCGCACCCTGGACCAGATGCCGCTGGATTGGTTTTACGGCGAATGTTTTGTATTGCGAATCCCGAAGCGGCCGAATGCGGAAATCACGCGGGCGGATTTGGAGCCTTTTGAGGAGCGTTTGCAGCCGGAAGCGAAAATCCTGGTGGAGACCGGCTGGCACCGGCGCTTTGGCGAAGCGGATTTCTTCAAGGACTTTCCTTCTTTCACACAGGAGGCAGCCCGGTATTTGGCCAGCCGCCGCATCCGGTTGCTGGGTATGGACATGCCCACCATCGGGAAGGACTGGCTGGAACTCCACCACATCCTGCTTGCCTCCAAGGTAGAGATTGTGGTGGTGGAGGGATTGGCCAATCTCGACCGGGTGCCGGACCGCTTTTTGTTCATCGGCTTTCCCCTGAACTTCAAAGGACGGGATGGTTCCCCCATCCGGGCAGTAGCCTGTTGTGAAGACCTCGGGCCAGGAAACAGTTAAGGCTCTGTCGTTACAGGCGGGTTGTCTTTGAAGAGGATGGCAAAGAGAGCGAGCACAATCAGGGCGATGGCACCGGGGATA
>CAZXIX010000194.1:0-3261 GCA_964640855.1 uncultured Saprospiraceae bacterium | reverse complement strand
CCCCCGGTATAGCCGATCCCGGGGTTTTGTACAAGTTACATTTCGGTAACAATTGCTACAATCTGATTACAGATTATGCAACAATGCCGATCTCATTTGCATGCCCTAAAGCCCGCATCCACCAGCGCAAATGGCCCCGGATCGATGCCGGGCGTATTTCAGGAGTACCATCGTGATGGGCGTTGCCACGATCACCTTTCACGAACGGGTCCGCGCCGTAGGAGAATAGAGGCGACATCAGCCGGATACGATATTGTGTTTTCATAATGCAATCTCCAAATTTTCAGCGACTTCTTTCATGCGGGGACCGATTCTTCTGTCTTTCAGTAGCCTGGGATACCGATTTTTGGTTTTGGCAACTTCCAAGAGGAGGCGTTGGTCTTCCGGGCCAACGGCCCGAATGGCACCCAGCTTTTTTTCAAACTCTTTGTTCGAAAGTCTGGCCAGCTCTTCCCGTCTCTGATCCTCCGGGGACAGCGATGCTATCCGGGCCAATTCCTCCGCTTCTTCTCTTTTTTTCTTCAGCGCGTTTTCTTCCCGCCGTTGCTCTTCCTCTTGTTTTGCCCGTTCCCTGGCAGCTTGCGCTTCCTGTTCCAATTTCGCTTTTTCCCTGGCAGCTCGCGCATCTTGTTCCTCACGTTCAATATCGGAAACAAAATCATTCAGGATGTCCGGGTCCTCGGAAAACCACCCGTGCCCGGCAGCGGTCTTCGCACCCAAACCAAAATCAAAGGCCTCCAGGAGAATTTTATGCATCATTTCTTGAAAATTCTCCCGGCGAAGTCCATTTACGGAATCCGTCTCTTCAGGCAGAAGCAGAGAGAAAAGGAAACGCCCGCCCGTCTCTACCACCGGGAATTTCACCGGGACAGGATCTCTCTCTTTGCCTGTATTGGGATCGTGGTGAGGATTTAAAATATCCAGCCCAATTCGAATCTCATTCCATGGGAGAGCGGGAAGAAAGATAACCCGTCCCCGGGTGGCATCAGAATCATCGGATCCCGACCCGAATATAAAGGGTAATATTTCATTTTGGAGGGCCCCCTTTTTCACCATCTCCCTCGCGGCATGGGCGCAGCATCCTTTTACGGCGCTTCCAGGAATGTAGGGGGCCCCCAACAAGCGATCCAGGGCGATACCGGCGTTTTCCAAAAGACCATCCGCCAGATTGACAGCCAATCGACTTTCCAATTTCCCCACCACCATTAAGGCGTTTTCACGATATTGCTGGTGGATCATCTGAAAAAAGGTTCGCGTGCGGCGCTGGTATTCCAGGCGGGGCGGGGTGTCGGTCAACCGGCGTAGGGCTTCCTCTTTCTGAGAGGCTTTCGACGATCCCCTATCGGCGTAATTATCCGGTAGGAGTAGTTTGTTAAACAGGAGGGACAGGTTTTCGACCCGATTCCCGACCGGTTTCAGCAACGAGGCGACATCACGAGCAACGGCCAGGGTCATGATTTACCTTCCCCATCTTGTTTTTTAATGAAGCGCTGCGCAAACTCCATCCACGCCAAGGTTTCTGATGTGACGCGTTTTAAATACTGGCTGTCTCCGGAAACCAAGGCACGAAGGAGTCCATCTCGATCAGCCTGCGCTTTATCCAATAATTCAATGGCCGGATCGCTCAAATGCAATTGGGCCAAACGATCGAACAATTCCTTCCAGGAATCATTATCCTTGCTGAACGCCAGAGCGGAGAGCAGGCCATGATTCATGATGGCAGCAGGAACTTTCTTAACCACGTCACCCCCTTCCCTACCCGGGATCGGTTTTTCTGAGGCTGTTAAGGCGCTTCGGGCCCGTACTTGATTCAGATTTTGCATGATGTTGATGGGGTTCTGAAATTAAATAAGTTTTGTGGTGCAGAAACCCAGTCCGGTGGTATTTTTACCTCCAAACTGTAATAGGGTTTCACGGGACAAGGCCTCGAAGGTTTCCTCCAGCCTTTCCTGTTTATCAGTTTGGTTTCGGGTGAAGGGGTTGCACACACCGTAAAAGAGTGCTTCCGAGGGAATGGTTTCCTCATTGAATAAACCGCCCTTTTTCGCTGTCCCCGTTGAATCATCAATCGTGACGTGTTGGTTCACCTGAGTTGCATTCTGAGCGAAATACGCGAAATCCGTATCCGACAGCAGAACAAACTTGTCCACCGCTCCCTCGAGCACAGGGTCATTGAGAAGTCCGGACAGGTGCCGTGCCCAGTCTTCCGGAAAATCTCTCGTGACCGTGAAGGCGTATTCCTCCAGCACGACACTGGATTGGTCGTCATTTTTCAGGGAAACACTTTTGCCCGCCCATGCCTCCATCTCCCTGGGCCCGTCCTCGAGCGTGAAGTCAAGCCCTCCGTCCCGGGCGTAACGTCTTAGCGCCAGCGGACAAGTGGCTAGGCCGTAGGCCCCTTTGGCGGAACGAAGCGGAAACAGGAGCAGGCGGGCCTCAGAAAAGGAAACGATGCCGGCATCGCCCTGGCTGTTTTCCCCTTCTGCCGCATTTCCGAATATGGGATCAGCTTTGGCGCCCCCGAAAAAATCCCGCAGCACGCCCTTGATACTGGAGCCGGGGATGATGGGGAAGCCGGTGTGCCGCTCGCGCTGGACGGGCTGGTCGACGGCGCCGACGCTGGAGCCCGCGCCCACGTGCAGGGGGGTGCGGGTGAAGATATAGAGGCTACGTGTATTCATTCAGTAGATTAGCGGGTGGTGAGACAGGTTGACGATTTCAAAGAAACAAAGAAACTTGGTTTACATGAAAAATGTGAATGTAACGATTGACGAGGAGACCTGGCGGGCGGCGCGGCGGCTGGCAGCAGAAAAGGACACCAGTGTGAGCGCTTTGGTGCGGGCCGCCCTGCGAGCCGCCACGCGAGCAGAGGCGAACGAGAAGAGGCGGGAATCACAAGCGGAACGCGAAGACCTCGTAAAGTTATTTGAATCGGTGCCCTTCGAGTGGGGCATGGGTCGTCTGGATCGAGAGAGCGTCCATGAGCGTTGAGGCAGTTCTGGACACCAATATCCTGATTTACGCGCTTTCGAAAGCGCCGGAGGATGCGAAAAAATCGGCCACCAGCCGGGAGTTGATGCGGACGGTTGAGTTCGGAACCTCTTTGCAGATTCTGCAGGAGTTTTACCATGTGGCGAGGCGCAAGGCGCGCCTGAACATCACCGAACGCGCGGCTGAAGCGTTGGTGACGACGCTGCTGCGGCGGCCTTTTCAGATCACGACGCCCGCGCTCTTTGCCCGGGCCCGTGAACTGTGTGCGGA
>CAZXIX010000193.1:0-3314 GCA_964640855.1 uncultured Saprospiraceae bacterium | reverse complement strand
CTTTCCACAAAAGCCCTCAATTCGAAGTCGGCTTTATCTTTTTCTTCCCGATAAGCTGTCAGGATTTCCTCAGGCGATGCCTTCGGGCTGGCGTCGGCAAAGGTTTTTCCGTCCGGATAGATCCGTTGGACCGACACCTCCCTGAAAAGCTCGCCATACGCCAGGTCCGGAATATGGGTTTCGGGGGGAGGGGGAGTGGAAGCCGGGTTTGTACACTGCAGGCTAAGCAAAACCAACAGAACCAGGAGCTGATGTTGAAGTTTCATGGGTTGCTGGGAACTGCCAGACCTAAAACTAACGAAAAATTCAGGAGCTATGGAACAAGCGGGCCAAGCAGGCAGAACTGTCGTGAAGCAATTCGGATGTTTTTTGCATGGCCTCTTCCAGGCTTATGGGTCCGTTGCAGATGGAGAAGGCGGCCAGGAGGCCGTGTTCCTTGTATTCCGGGGGGCGCAGGCCAAGTTGGCCGCAGAGCGCAATCACCGGCACCTGGTGATTCCCGGCTTCGGTCAGTATGCTGGACAGGAGTTTTCCCGAGAAACTGGTTGCATCGAGCCGACCCTCTCCTCCCAGCAGGAGGTCGGCATCCGGCAAGGCGTTCTTCAGGCCGGAACGCTCCAGTAGAAATTCAGCCCCGGATTGGATCCGTCCGCCCAGGAACCCGATCCCCCCTGCGCCCATCCCTCCGGCGGCTCCGGCACCCGGAAGGGAGGCAATGGGCCGACCGGCAAAAGCTTCCAGGCGCTCAGAAAAGTGCCGGGTCCCCGCTTCCAATTGCTCGATCTCCTCTTCGGAGGCTCCTTTTTGCCGGGCATAATTACGGGCTGCCCCCTGCGGCCCCAGCAAGGGATTGGAAACATCGGAGAGCAAGGTCAGATGGAGGCGGGGCAGATCCCGTTTCGGGGCAAGGATGCGATGGATGCGGATCAGATTTTCGCCGCAAGGGGAAACTGGCTTGCCGTTCTGATCCTGAAATTCAAAACCGATCGCCTCGGCCATGCCTGTACCCAGGTCGTGGGTGGCACTTCCTCCTAAGCCCAGGAAAATATGCTCTACACCCCGGTCCAGCAGGTGGGCGATCAGCTGCCCCGTACCCCGGGTAGAAGTATACAAGGGATTCCGCTTTTCCGCTTCCAGCAATTCCAGGCCGGAAGCCGAAGCCATGTCCAGGAAGGCGTGCTGCCCTGTCGGATCCAGGCCAAAAGTCGCCTGCACCTTGTCGCCCCGCGGACCGGTCACTTCGATTTCATGCAAGGCGCCTCCGCTGTAATGGGTCAGCAAGTAGGCCGTCCCCTCGCCCCCGTCCGCCAGAGGGAACAGGCGAATTTCGTCTTCCGGAGCCATGGAGCGCCAACCCCCGGCTATGGATTGACAGACTTCCCGGGCCGAAAGGGCCTCTTTGAAAGAGTCGGAAGCGATCAGGATCTTCATGATTTTAGCTCGGGATATTTATCCAGGATTTCGTCCAACGTTTTCTCCCGGTCCTCCCTCCAAATACGCTGGTGGAACTGCAAGAGTTTACGGATTACGCCTAAAGCTCTTAATTTCTCCCGGGATTCCAGATTCCCTCCGATGACCTGTCCCGCTTGCTTTATCCTGCCCAATACCCTGAAAAATTCCTGTTTTCCTTTTCCCGTGGCTCGGACTTTACGCGAACGGGCGTCGTTTGGGTCCGGGTAATCATCTACCAATCCACGTTTGATTAATCTTCGGATGACTTCCATGCCCGGGGAGTAGTCCAGAAAGTGGAGATCGATCAATTGGGATTTAGTCATGTCCCCGGTCTCCACCAGATCTGCCAAAAAACCGAAATCCTGCATACCGTTGAGTTCAGAATCTATGAGGGCTTTTCGTATATACTGCCGACTATGTTGATACAAGATGCTTAGCCCGTATCCTATTTCCGCATTGACATCACGACCGAAATTGGGATCCGGTTTGACATTCGGGTTGAGATCGGATTCTATGCACTTGTCATACAACCAGAGGGCGAAATCCTGGATTGGACGTTGCCCCATTTCCCGCTCAAACTGCTCGAGATGTTCGAGCAATTCATGTAATAATCGATAGGTCATAGTTTTTCAGAAAAAATTTATCCATTATAAAAACTATTTAAAAATTGTAATTGTTGGATTTTCATTTTAACGCTGAGGCAAAGTAAACCCACAGTTTAGGTCGGGCTACCTTACTCAGGGTTCTGTTTTCAAAAGTCGCTATTTCTCAACCCAATGAGCGGGAAGCTGTTCATTGTCCATATCATTTCAATTGCCATGAAAATTCGTCTTCTCTGTTTTGCACTTCTGAGCCTGAGCGCCACTTGTATGTGGGCGCAAGAGGGTAAAATAATCGGCAAAGTAATAGACAATACGACCAACGAGCCCGTCCCCTTCGCGAATGTGCTCGTGTTGGAGACCGACCTGGGGACAACGACCGATATCGACGGCGAGTTTGAAATAGGCGGGGTGGAACCGGGCTTTTACGACGTTCGGGTAAGTTATGTGGGTTTCGAGGAGCAGACGCAATACGAGATCCAGGTAACCAATGCCAAGCCGGCTTTTCTCACTTTTCGAATGGAGGCTACTGCCACGGAGCTGGAGGAAGTCGTGGTCAAGGCAGCCCCGTTCAAAAAGACCGACGAAAGCCCGGTCTCTCTTCGGACGATCGGCGTGGCGGAGATCCAGCGCAACCCGGGTGGAAACCGGGACATTTCCAAAGTACTGCAGGTGCTTCCTGGGGTAACCTCTACCGTCTCTTTTCGCAACGATCTCATCATCCGGGGTGGAGCGCCCAATGAGAATCGATTTTTCCTCGACGAGGTGGAGGTGCCTACCATCAATCACTTCTCCACCCAAGGGGCTTCCGGAGGACCGGTGGGATTGCTGAATGTGAATTTTCTGCGGGAGGTCGATTTCTTCAGTTCCGCCTTCCCGTCCACCCGGGGGAATGCCCTGAGTGCCGTGTTCAATTTTGATCAGCGAGACGGGCGCTCGGATCGAGTCGGCGGTACCTTTTTATTGAGCGCGACGGACGTGGGCCTCACGCTGGAAGGCCCGATCGGCGACAACGCGACCTTTCTGGTTTCCGCGCGGAGGTCCTACCTGCAGTTTTTATTTTCCGCCCTTCAACTTCCCTTTCTGCCTACCTTCAATGATTTCCAGGCCAAATTCAACTGGCAGATCAATACCCGACACGAATTGACCTTCATCGGCCTGGGGGCGATCGATCAATTCGAATTGAATACCGATGCCAATGAGACCGAAGAGCAGCAGTTTCAGCTCAATAATCTCCCGGTTTCTCCCCAGTGGAATTACACC
>CAZXIX010000192.1:0-3346 GCA_964640855.1 uncultured Saprospiraceae bacterium | reverse complement strand
GCTGAAGCGCTGACATCGCCCGGGCATCATTTTTCACTATAAATTCATCTGTTCCAGTCGCATTCCAGCCCGCTACCGGCCGCTGCCGGATCGATCCTTAACATATGCTCTGTATTCCCGCAGCAGCACGAAAGCGTACTCTCTGCGGACACCGTAAGATGAAGGGATAAAGTTCTTTTTGGCCTCGAGCCTGTTGATGATCTCTTCGGCGGTCTCGCCGGTGGGCTTTCTGTCTTCAGCGTAAAGTTCAGCCATGATGTCGTCAAGACCCTTGACACCGACCTGGGTATCATCGGGAAATTTCAGCGTGCGCCGCCCGCCTGGCGGCGGAGGCGGGACTCAGCCGTCTTTTCACCCGCCCGCTTCGTTCTTTTTAATTCCTTGTGTTTTTTGTAATATATCTTCAGGGTTCTTCGCTACATCCTCTTCATTCCGGCACATAGTTCATACCCTCAATTGCTGACAAAAAAAGCGATAAAAATTTTTCAAATTTATTTAAAGCTTCTGCTATCCGGCAAAGAGCTTAAACACCTTTCAACTCAATTAAGACATTGCAGCAACCCCAGGCACCAAGGGCAGTCCCCACATGGCACCACGCAGCCGTAGCAGTCCTGCTCGAAGGTTTCGGCACCGATGAGGTCGCACGGCGTGATATTGCAGTTTCCGCAATAAGGGTAATCGTATCTGAGGGCTGCCTCGCGAAATTCCGCGAAATCCCGGGAGTTCCAGATCTCCAGAATTCCCTGGCCGCTGAGGTCACCGAAGGACTTCGGTTCTATGGTCTTTTTGTCTCCATTCCGGAAACACGTATACCGATGCCAGAGGAAATAGCACGGATGTACGGTCCCCTGCCACGAGACAAACGCGCTTCCGTTTTCTATAAATTCGCAACGTCGATCCATTCGGGGCCGAAGGGCGGGCAGAATGAGTTCAAGATCCAGTGAAGAGGCCATGGCCTTTGCTTCCGCAAATACGTCGGAAACCGCCTCCACCCAGAATTCGTTTTCTTTGATCAGGTTTTCCACATGGAAGAACACCTCTTTACGGTAGGCTTCAGAGATGATTTCTCCCACAAGATCAATGAGGAGGCTGTCTTTCCAGGTCCGTGAGGCCTTGGCCTTCACATTGAAATAATCCCTCAAATCGACACCTTCCGCCATGGCTTTTTCTTGCCCGGCCCGAAAAAGATTCATGGCTGCATCCAAATTCGGAGGAAAGAGAACTTCCTCCTGAAGCGCCTCATGATAAGGAAGCATGTGCGTTGCTATGACGAAGCTCGCTCCGCTTTGCGCAGCCCATAGAATCACTTTGGGCAATTCACGGAAATTGCGCTTCATGAGGACGAACTCAATGCCTATTTGGAGGTGACGGGCATCGCGCTCGGACCTCACCCGCTTCAAAGCCCCCAGGGCGCGATCCACCATGGCAAGCTCCCCACGGGAACGCGTCCGGCGAAACAGACCCGGCGAGAGAGAATCTACTGAAAGGCAGATCTTATCGGTTCCCGCTTGGATAAGGGACCGAGCGCGCGGCGCATCCAGCAAGGATCCGTTCGTCTGAAACCCGACCCATCCGGTTTCAGGCATATACTGTTTTGCCAGGCAGATCATGGTTTCAAGCTCAGGATGAAGCAAGGGCTCTCCGATGCCGGTTAGAATGAGGGCGTGAAGGTTTTCGAATGCAGCCGTAAGGCGTTCAAAAAGTGCCGGAGCAAGGTCCCCCTCAGCCAAGGACTCTCCGCTGCTTTGCTTGACGCACATGGGGCAGCGAAAGTTGCACCGGGTGGTGGGCTCTACAACCAGCTTGGAAGGATAGGCTTTGTGCGGCTTTTTTTCGGCGAACCCTGCCGGAACCCCAATGATTTGATTTGGTAAGTGCCTGTCCATCCTTATCCTTACGTATCCAAGTGGGACTTCAGTCCCTGGCGACGTTGCTGCTCGATCGCCTTTATAAACCCTTCGCTCAGTGCAAGGGCCTCGGCGTGGTCCTTATCCGGAACCGCGCTTTCCATTTTTATGAATTCCTCGTTGGAAATCGTCAGCACCATATTATGACCTCACCACGTTATGCTCGGCTTTTATTGCGCTCTTTTGATGCTTCCCCTTTTCCACCAATGGATCGATGTGCGCGCTTAAAACAGCGAAGGCCGCTTCGCCCCTTCGTCAAGCAGAAGAAGACGAAGACGGCGGACACTTCACGTAGCAGACCCCCACCGGAGTCTCTATGGCATAGGGGAAAAACTTCTTCTTGAGCCATAGCGACAGGTGGACCAGATTGATGAGTACGGGCACTTCCACGAGCGGTCCGATGACCGCGGCAAACGCCACGCCGGAGTTGATGCCGAACACCGCCACGGCCACCGCGATGGCCAGCTCGAAATTATTCGAAGCGGCCGTAAAGGAAAGCGTTGCGGACTGGCCGTAATGCGCCCCCACCTTTCGGCTCATGAAAAAAGAAATCAGAAACATGAGAACGAAATAGATGAGAAGCGGGATGGCGATCCGCACCACATCCAGCGGGATCTTGACGATGTATTCGCCCTTTAAGGAAAACATCACCAGGATGGTAAATAAAAGTGCGATCAGGGTAATCGGGCTGATTTTGGGGATGAACTTTTTTTCATACCATTCTTTGCCCTTGGTCTTTAAACCGATCACCCGGGAGATGATGCCGGCGATAAAGGGTATGCCCAGATAGATGAAAACGCTCTCGGCGATCTGACCGATTGTAATATCGACCACCAGTCCCTTGAGCCCGAAAAGCGGGGGCAGAACCGTAATGAAAATGTAGGCGTAAACCGAAAAAAACAGCACCTGAAAGACGGAATTAAAGGCCACCAGCCCGGCGCAGTATTCCGTATCCCCCTCGGCCAGGTCGTTCCAGACGATCACCATGGCGATGCAGCGGGCCAGCCCGATCATGATCAGACCTACCATATACTCGGGGTAGCCGCGCAGGAAGGTAATGGCCAGAATAAACATAAGGATCGGACCGATAATCCAGTTCTGAACGAGCGAAAGGCCGAGGACCTTGTAGTTTTGGAAAACTTCCCCCAGCTCCTCATACTTTACCTTGGCCAGCGGAGGGTACATCATCAGAATCAATCCAATGGCGATGGGAATGTTGGTGGTTCCCACCTGGAAGTGGTGCCAGAAATCGACGACGCCGGGAAAGACATATCCCCAGCCCACTCCGATAAACATCGCCAGAAAAATCCATAAGGTTAAAAACCGGTCCAGAAATGAAAGTTGCTTGGTGATCGCCTGTTCGTCAGTCATTGGGTTGTCCTCCTTGATTAGGTCTGAAATAAACGCCGCAGGTGTTCTGCGCCGAGAGTCTCATGGGC
>CAZXIX010000191.1:0-3434 GCA_964640855.1 uncultured Saprospiraceae bacterium | reverse complement strand
TCTGGATAAACCTCCTTTAATCAAACCAGACACACTTAATTGAACTATCCCTTTTTCTGGCACAGGCCTTCTCTTCACAACCTTTCCCACTGAAAAAGATCAACGATTGGGGAAACATTTCTTCTCGACAACCTCAGCGGTAGGCATTATCTTAAAAGATTAATGCCTTGGCTTTACCCGGGATCTTTTGCCTTTTTCAAAACAAGCGAAGCCTGACATGCAAATCCTGTGATTATGAAAACCACAACTGCATTCGATCAACACCCCCAGGAGTATGACAGATGGTTCGACGAGCACCCGCATGCTTTTCAGTCTGAGGTACTTGCCATAAAAGAGCAATTGTCCAAACTTCCCGAAAACATCCGTGGGATTGAGGTGGGGCTTGGGACAGGGCGTTTTTCCCAGGCCCTCGGGATCCGGGAAGGCGTTGAACCCTCGGATGAAATGAGGAACAGGGCCATCAAGAGAGGCATTGAAACCATGGATGCCAGGGCAGAGTCCCTGCCCTACAGCGACCTGCATTTTGACTTTGTGTTGTTCGTAACCATCTCCTTTCTGCAAGACGTACCCGGAGCTTTTCAGGAAGCCGCCCGGGTGCTGAAACCCGGGGGAGCTATCCTGGTGGGTATGATACCGGCAGAGAGTGAGATCGGGCTCCAATACCAGGAGAAAAAGGGCCAGAGTCACTTCTACAAATATGCGGTTTTCTATTCGGTGCCGAAGGTGGAAGAATGGCTGACCGAGGCCGGGTTCAGAGATTTCGAATTCGTACAAACCCTTTTCGGCAGACTGGAAGATATTCAGGAAACGGAAGCTCCCCGGGAAGGTTGGGCGGAAGGAGGTTTTGTGCTCATCAAGGGTACGAAAAGATAGCGCAGGCGATCCACTGGCCACTTTGCCCGGCGATTTCCCGTCGATCGCGCTGAAAGCATGCGCGGGAGTTTCCCTCACTTCACCTCCAGCAACGAATTGACATGCCCCCCTTCTTTCTGCTGGTGTTGATTACGGGGGTCCAGGATCCATTTGCGGTCCACCACAAATTTGTAGGTGTATTTTCCCGGTGGAAGGTCGAGGGTACACACCCATTCGTCCCACTGACGAAAGAGGGGGATGCTAAAGGAATCCCATCCGTTGAAGCTACCGGCCAGCATGACCAGTTGGGCGTCTGCATGCCCCGGAAGGCTGAATCGGGCCGTACCTTTTCCTGAAACCCAGGGCAGGGAAAGGTTCTCCAGGGGGAAAAGCTCCGGATCCAGCTTTTTCGCTTTCTTATAGGCATTCCGGGCTTCCTCCGTTTTCTGAAAAGCCAAAGAGATAAAGGCGAGATGCCGGTGGGCTTTGGCCGACTTCGGGTAGGTGTTGGTGAAATCGATCAGTACTTTTTCCGTTTCGGAGAGCAAGCCCCTTTGATAAAGTTCATAAGCTGTATTTTCCAGGTCGTAGGGCTTTACCAACTGGCTATCAAGGGCTTCCTCTCCATTCCGGCAAAAAGGCTTCCGGGCCTGCAGATAGCCTTCTGAAAGGGTATGCTTCAGAAGGGTCGTCCCTGCGGCTTCAACCGTATCGTATTCCAGCAGGCGGAATGCCGGGTAATCGTCCCGGAAAAAATGCCGGGTCAATTCCGGAACCAGGCGCAGGCCATTAGAACTATTGGTAAAATAGACCAGCCCGGTACGGGATTCCGGATAAGCGATCACCCAGGCCTTGAAAGTGTCGTTGTCTCCCCACTGCCAGAGGGCTTTGCCACTTTTGGACCTCTGAATGCCCCATCCCAGGCCCCAGTCAATCTGTTTTTGTGAGTCCACCGGATTATCTCCGGCAAAAAATTTCTTGACGTCTGCCTGAGGACTTGCCATTTCGGCCAGGGTTTCCCGGCTAAGGCCCCGATCGTTGAACAGGGCGATCAGAACCCGGGCAAAATCTTCCGCCGTGGTCTGCAGCGAGTGGGCGCTGTTGCCTTCCTGGGGTTTGTACTTTTCCTTCTCTTCCCCCAGGGCGTTGTGCGGCAAAGCATAATTCTTGAAATCGGTTTGCCAGACGTAAGAGGTGTGGACCATTTCCAGGGGCTTATACACCCGAGCCGCCAGGATCTCGTCAATCGGTTTGCCTTCCAGATGTTCAACTACCCGCATGAGCCATACAAATCCCTCACCGGAATAATGATAATCCGTGCCGGGATCAAAAATGAAGTCCAACTCGCCTTTGCGCCAATTGGGAAGTCCTGACGAGTGGCTGAGCAGCATACGTGCGGTCACCTGTTTGTGCCGCTCATCGTGTTGTATGGCCTCATACAGGAAATACTCGTAAACCGGCCTGTCCAGGTCGAGTTTACCCTCTTCCACGAGTTGCAGGGTGGCATAAGCAAACAAGGGCTTGCTCAGCGAGGCCGCCGAGAACAAGGTGTTCGGATCGACGGGCTCCTTGGTTTTTGTGGATTTGACCCCCATAGCGGCCGAATAGGCGATAGCGTCCCCTTCCACGAAAGCCAGGCTGATGGCTGGGATCTCATGCTTTTGAATCAAGTCCGTGAGAAAGCTATCCGTTTCGGACTGGGCCGGAAGTATTCCTGCCAGGAGCAGAAAAAAGAGGGTCCGGAATAGAGAAAGCATAACCCTTCGTCATTTGGTGAAACTACAACAGAAGGACAGCCTACGGTTGGCAGGGATGCACGGGTACGAAAGGTATTGGCTTCTGCAACCCATTATCATTTGAGCGCAGCTTCCAGGCTTTCTTGTCCTCCCACAACCGGAAGGGTTAGTTTTGTGCTTTCCAGGTCCACGGTCAGTTCCGTACCGGGTTCTGGCCAGAGGGTGAACTCCCGGTCGCTGGAAAAGATCAGCAAACCGATCTGCTGTCCGGCGGGTATGATCTGATCGTCGGGCTGCAAGTCGAAGGTCAGCTCGTAGAACTTGCCGGGCTCCAAGGGTTCGCTTCCGGTCAGGGATCGATGGTTTTGCGGATCGGCCCAGCCCCGGGTGATGATGTTGTCGGTGATTTGGCCACCCCGGCTGTTATTCCAGGGCAGGGAGACCAGCCACACAGACAGGTTGGCGGCAGGTTTGCTGCTTGCCAGTCGGATGGAGATCTCCGGAACTCCGGACAGATGGAGATCTTTTTGGAGGGGTTCCGTGAGGTAAAGCAATCGATGATCGGTATGTTCGGCCTGGGCCAGAACGGAGCCGGAAAACGAATAATTGTCGATCAGTGTTTCGGTCCCCTGAGGGGCGGGCTTTTCGCTGACCAGCCCACCGGCTTGGGGAGCTCCGGCCACGGGATAAAAGCTTACGGGGCGGGCCTCCGGATGAGGATAATCCGGATAAGCGGTTGGCTTGTCGCGCTCGTCGCCTTCGCGGACGATCCAGGCGCGGGGATCTTCTTCCACCCCATTTTCGAGGCCGTGCAAATAGCGAGTGAACCAGCGGTTCATCAAGCTC
>CAZXIX010000190.1:0-3506 GCA_964640855.1 uncultured Saprospiraceae bacterium | reverse complement strand
AGTCTGGATAAACCTCCTTTAATCAAACCAGACACACTTAATTGAACTATCCCTCAGCTTGTCACCCAATACCAAACACCCCATTACCCAATACAGCATTACAGCATTATCCTCCGGCGCCCTTTTATTCCCTAAAGGGAAGGCCCGCCCCCGTTCCGAAAAACTCACTTTTCCAGTACTCCGATACCTGATACCCGATACCCACTTAACCGCTCAACCATTTGCCTACTCAACCACTTTACCGTATTACACTCCTACCCCCTTTTATTGCCTAAAGGGAAAGCTCTTCCAATATTCCGGACCCGGATCAAAACCTTTCTGTTTGTGGATTCAGGAGACTGCCGTCAATAGGCCGGATTCTTCCAAAACCTTGCGCAGGGATTGGGTGTGAGGCTCCGAAAGTTCTACCAAAGGCAGACGTACTTCCCGATGGCACAGATCGAGCATATGCAGGGTTGCCTTGATGCCCGCCGGGTTGCCGTCGATGTAAAGCCAGGGGTGGATATCGTGGAGGGTCAGGTGGAGTTCCCGGGCCAGATCGAAATCCCCCTCCAGGGCGGCACGCACCATACCGGAAAACAAGGCCGGGAAGGCGTTGGCGATCACGGAAATCACCCCTCGGGCGCCGCAGGCGATCAGGGGCAAGGTGAGCGGATCGTCGCCCGAAAGAAGGGTAAAGGTATCCGGTTTGTACTTGGCGATGGTCATGGCCTGTGTCAGATCGCCGGAAGCCTCCTTGACGGCTGCGAACTGCTTTCCCGACTCGGCGAGGCGCAGGATGGTTTCCGCCTGCACCATAGATGAGGTGCGGCCGGGAACGTTGTAGATGATGATGGGCAAGGGAGAGGCTTCAGCCAGGGCCATGTAGTGGCGATAGATCCCTTCCTGGGGAGGCTTGTTGTAGGCAGGGCTGCTGGCCATGATCGCCGAGAATCCCCTGAGGTCGTAATCGCGGGTGGCCTTAACCAGGCGGCCTGTATGGTTGCTTCCGAAAAACCCGGCGATCACCGGCAAGCGCCCGTTCACCTTTTCCAGGATATGATCGAATACCCGCCGGCACTCTTCGGAGGACAGGGTGATGGCTTCTCCGGTCGTACCCAGCGCCACGATGTAATCCACGCCGCCCCGGATGACGTATTCGATCAGACCTCCCAGGGCCGGGAAATCGATCTCCCCATTCCGAAACGGAGTAACCAGTGCGACACCTGTACCTTCAAACCCTTTCTTTTTCATGCTGTCGATTGTTCAGCTTTAAGACGGTTTCGGCCTGTCGGAAAAATTCGGTCAGATCCATATTTGGCCCACCGTCGATCATGAGATCATAGGCATAGGTGTGTTCGGTGACGGGCCCTACCCGGAGATGGGCCTGGGTAAGAGCGCCGATGTATTCGGAGACGAATGTGCTGTGGGGAAAAGCGATCAGCAAAAGATCGAAATCCTTTTCCAGAAACTGATCGACTTCCTTCTTTTTGGGGCGAAATGCCCAATCGAGGTTTTTTCGATTGAAATGGGGAAAAGTATAATTCGGATTCTCCAGCTTGCTGTCGAAAAACCCCAGCAGCCGAATTTTTTTACCCTGCTTTTTAAGTCCTGCCGCGTATTCCAGGACAGCCTCCCGGGGGGGAAGCTCGGTGGCGTCGAAAAAGATCCCGATCCGGCTCATCTCGTCGAAGGATTTACTATACCGACTTACCTGCAGGCCTTGCATGGCTTTGCGCAGCAGGGAATCGTGTGCCTGTAGCCGAATTCGGGTTAACCAATTCATATTCCGTACGGAGCGTTAGGTAATCGTATCTCCGGAGTCTAGTATCCGGTTATTCTACCTCATTGAGGGAACTTTCGACCCGTTCGTATTGTCCCATTTGAGCATATTTCTGGATGCGGGCTTCGATCCTTTCCTCGGGATCCATTTCCTGCAGTTCAGCTATCGCTTTTTTGATCTGTCGCTTCAGCAATTTGGCCATTTCTTCGGGATTGTTGTGTGCCCCGCCCAGGGGCTCCTTGATGATATCGTCGATCAGGCCAAAGGAGAACATATCTTCTGCGGTCAGCTTCAGGGCTTCAGCGGCTTTTTCCTTGTAATCCCAGCTGCGCCACAGAATGGAAGAGCAGGATTCCGGCGAAATGACGGAGTACCAGGTGTTTTCGAGCATATAAACCCGATCTCCGAGTCCGATCCCGATGGCTCCTCCGGAGGCCCCTTCTCCGATCACCGTACAAACGATGGGTACCCGAAGTTGGGCCATTTCGAAAAGGTTGCGGGCGATCGCTTCGGCTTGCCCGCGCTCCTCAGCCTCCAGGCCGGGATAAGCCCCGGGCGTATCGATCAGCGTAACAACCGGATAACCGAAACGTTCAGCCAGTTTCATGAGGCGGAGGGCTTTCCGGTAACCTTCGGGATTGGCCATGCCGAAGTTGCGGTACTGGCGCATTTTTGTATTCACCCCCTTTTGCTGGCCGATGAGAACGACGGTTTGCCCGTCTAATCGGCCAAGGCCGCCCACGATGGCCTTGTCGTCTTTGTAGTAGCGATCGCCGTGCAGTTCTACGAATTTACTGCACATTTGGTGGATGTAGTAGAGGGTGTAGGGACGTTCGGGGTGACGGGACAATTGCACGCGTTGCCAGCCGTTGAGGTTGCCGTAGATCTCTTTGCGCTTGGTCCGGATCTTGTTCTCCAGAGTACGCATCATTTCACTCACGTCGATCTCGCCTTCATCGCCCACCTCCTTGAGCTTATCGAGTTGTTCGTAGAGCGATTCCAGCGGTTTTTCGAATTCCAGAAACACCATGATAGTAACTCCTTATGTGAACAGATTAGCCCCTCACGGCCAACAGTGGGGCAAAATTAGCAATTGAGGATGGGGGAGTACTAAAAGAACGTATTTTTTTGACATTTTTTGATAAAACGGTTGTCTGAGATAAAAACAGTATCTATCTTTGCACTCGCCTATGAAAGAAGGGGCATTTGTGAGCCAATCGGGTATGGATTTTAGGCGTCTGGATGCGCAGGGCTTTATTCCGAAGCGTATTTCAAAGCAGAGGCTCACTTCAGCAGGTCCGGTAGTCCGGACAATGTTCAACTTGTAAAAATCTTTACTGCACAATGGTGCAGCCTAATAAAAATCCTGGTCCGGTAGTTCAGCCCCGTGAAAACAGAAATCTCCGATTTCATATTTTCACGAGGGTCCTCGAAAATCTAACCAAATCAAAGATTTGGAGATTTTCGGGATTGGTTAGCTTGCCGGGTCCGTTTGCTTGCAGAAGGCTGCAAGTCATGCAATTAATCCTGGTCCGGTAGTTCAGCCCCGTGAAAACAGAAATCTCCGATTTCATATTTTCACGAGGGTCCTCGAAAATCTAACCAAATCAAAGATTTGGAGATTTTCGGGATTGGTTAGCTTGCCGGGTCCGTTTGCTTGCAGAAGGCTGCAAGTCATGCAATTAATCCTGGTCCGGTAGTTCAGTTGGTTAGAATACATGCCTGTCACGCATGGGGTCGCGGG
>CAZXIX010000189.1:0-3577 GCA_964640855.1 uncultured Saprospiraceae bacterium | reverse complement strand
GAAACTTTCCTCCAGCATGCAACGGTGGAATTGTCCGCCGAGAACCTGAAAATGATCTACATACCCGAAGGGTTTGCGCATGGCTTTCAAACCCTGGAGGAGAACTCGGTTCTCCTCTACCATCATACGGCATTCTACACGCCCGGAGTGGAAGGCGGCATTCGGTTCGACGATCCGCGCCTGCACATCCAGTGGCCGCTGGAGCCGACCATGGTATCCGAAAAAGATCAGTCCTATCCGCTGATCACAGAGGATTTTCAGGGTATAGCGTAAAATAATTCCCACTGGCACCGGCCGGAGCCCCTTCCGCAGCTTTTGCCGAAACGGTTAAGCAACGGTCTGCCCGCAGGGAAGTCAATCCCATTTTTTTTGCAGGGGAAAGCGATAACCGGTCCAACCGGATACATTCCCAAAAAATCAATTTGAAAAAACTTTACATTATGCGCACGCCTGCACTCGATCCGACAGACGTCAAAACGAAGAACATGTCAGCAGCATCGAAAAACAAAGCAACCGACAGTAAATGCCGTTTTTGCGGTACCCCACTGGAATACAGCGTGGTGGATCTCGGCATGTCTCCGCTCTGCAACAAGCAGGTCAGACCGGAGGAAAAGAACGACATGGAAAAGTTCTACCCCTTGCATGCTTATGTATGCAACAACTGCTGGCTGATGCAGTTGGAGGAGTTTGCCACCCCCGATGAGATTTTCGCCGAAGACTACACGTATTTCTCCTCCTATTCCGACTCCTGGCTGGCACATTGCAAGAAATACACCCAGCTTATGATCGAGCGTTTTGGGTTCAACTCAAAAAGCAAGGTCGTAGAACTGGCCAGCAACGACGGTTACCTCCTGCAGTATTTCATCGAGGCCGGCGTACCGGTGCTGGGTGTAGAACCGGCCCGGAACGTCGCCGAGGTAGCCCGTGAAAAAGGCGTCCCTACCGAGGATGTCTTCTTCGGGGTAGAAACGGCAAAGGAATTGTCAGAGCGTCATGGTAAAGCCAATTTGTTGCTGGGGAATAACGTCCTGGCCCACGTGCCGGATATCAACGACTTCGTCAGCGGGATGAAGATCATGCTGGCAGAAGGAGGTGTGATCACCATGGAATTTCCGCATCTGCAGCGCCTGATCGAAAACAATCAGTTCGATACGATCTACCACGAGCACTTTTCCTACCTCTCCTTTGTAGCGGTCAACCGGATTTTCGCTCACCACGGTATCACGCTCTTCGATGTAGAGGAACTGCCCACTCATGGGGGATCGATCCGGATCTATGGTCGGCATACGGAAGACGAGGCCAAGCCCGTCACCGAAGCGGCTCGGGAATTGCTGGAAAGAGAGCGTGAAATGGGTTTTGAATCGCCCGAATACTATGCTAATTTCAAGGAGCAGGTGAAGGAGACCAAGCGCAAGTTGCTCGAATTCCTGATCCAGGCCAAGCGGGAAGGAAAAACAGTGGTTGGCTACGGGGCGCCGGGGAAAGGAAACACGCTTTTGAACTACTGCGGCATACGGACGGACTTCCTGGACTATACGGTTGACCGCAGCCCGCACAAACAAGGGAACTATTTGCCCGGCACCCACATCCCCGTTTTTGCTCCGGAAAAGATCCGGGAGACAAAACCCGACTACATTCTCATTTTGCCCTGGAACCTGAAAAACGAGATCTCCGAGCAGATGAGTTATGCCCGGGAATGGGGAGCCAAGTTCGTCATTCCGATCCCGGAAGTCCAGGTCTTTTAATCCAATTCAAGAAACGGTAACACCAAAAAATCATTCTTATGAAAGTTGTTCTTTTTTGCGGCGGACAGGGTACGCGCCTGCGGGATTATTCCGAGACCATCCCGAAACCCATGGTGCCCATTGGATACCGTCCCATTCTCTGGAACATCATGAAATACTATGCCCATTTCGGATACAAGGATTTCATCCTCGCCCTGGGGTATAAAGCGGATTACATCAAGAACTACTTCATCAACTACGACGAGCGGGTCTCCAATGACTTCGTGATGTCCTGGGGTGGGAAAAAAGTGGATATGCTCAGTACCGACATCGAGGACTGGCGGATCACATTCGTGGATACCGGTTTCAGTTCCAATGTGGGCATGCGGCTGATGCGGGTCCGCAAATACCTCGAAGGAGAAGAAATGTTCATGGCCAACTATGCGGATGGCCTGAGCGACATGTATCTGCCCGATCATGTTGACAACTTCCTCAAACACCCGGACAAGGTGGGAACGCTGGTCACCTACCCCGCTGCCGGCTCCAATTTCCATACCCTGAGAGCCAATGACAAAAATGAGGTGCTGGACATTTCTCCGATCTCCGTGTCTGGATTTCGATTGAACACCGGGTATTTCATTTTCCGGAAAGAAGTCTTCGATTACATCAATTACGGTGAAGACCTCAACGACGAGCCGCTGCACCGGATGATAGACGATCGAAAACTGATCGCCTACCGGCACGACGGATTCTGGAAAGCCATGGATACGTTTAAAGACAAAATGGAACTGGATAATCTGTACAAAAAAGGAGACGCCCCCTGGGAAGTCTGGAAAGAAGAGTTTGATCCTTCCCAATACGAATTCGACGGGCAGAAAGCGTCTTTCGAAACGCAAAACAGCTAAACCTACTCATTAAACCGATCAAGCATTATCCCTCTCCGGCTCTGCCGGCCGGGACCAAAAAATCAATCCTATGAAAGTCGTATTGTTTTGTGGCGGAATGGGCACTAAAGTAGAAGAAACCGCCGAGCCCATCCCCAAGCCCATGATCAAGATCGGATACCGCCCGATTCTGTGGTACGTGATGAGGTATTACGCTCATTTCGGACACAAGGATTTCATCCTCGCCCTCGGCTACAAGGCTGATATGATCAAAGACTATTTCATCCACTACGATGAAAGAACCTCCAACAACTTCGTTTTGTCCAATGGCGGAGACGATACCAATTTGCTGAGTTCGGACATCAGCGACTGGCGGATCACCTTTGTGGATACCGGCATCAGCGCCAACATGGGGAAACGCCTGCTGAAATTGAAGGACTACCTGAAAGACGAAGAGGTTTTCCTGGCTAACTATGCCGACCGGGTCACCGACCTTCCCTTGCCCGAAACCATCGACAACTTCATGCTCCATCCGGACAAAGTCGCCAGTGTCACCAGCTATAAACCCAACTCGAGCTTTCACACGGTAGAAGACAACGAGCAGGGCGAGATCACCCGCTTTAAACCCATTGAGGAAACGGGCATCTGGCTGATCTCCGGATATTACATTTTCCGCCGGGAGGTGTTTGACTATCTCAACGAAGGGGATGAGCTCCACAACGACCTTTTGCCCAATCTGATCCAACACCAGAAGCTGATCACCTACCGGCATCATGGGTTCCTTCGTCCGATCGATACCTTCAAGGATAAAATGAAACTCCAGGAATTGTACGAATCCGGGAACCCTCCCTGGGAGCTTTGGGGAGCCGGACAGATGGCATAGCTTCTCCCCGACCCGCATTGTCCTTTTAATTTTTTGGTAATGGGTCAAATTGGTTGATCAAGCTCTTAAAGCGCCAGCAAATTGCC
>CAZXIX010000188.1:0-3626 GCA_964640855.1 uncultured Saprospiraceae bacterium | reverse complement strand
GATGGTTTTGCTTTTGTTCCTTAAATGTCACTTCTGTTATTTTTTCGACCGAACGATGAGGCCTGGCACCCGCTACCGGGAGCGCCCCTCCGCATCAGGTTGAGGTTTGTCGCCACCTTCCGACTTCGACTCGGGGCGGGTAGCGGGTTGTCTAGAGCTGGCTTGTTCGACTTTCTTCGTTACTTGTGGATGCTGAAGGTCATTCCTGATGGCTCGGTGACATAGACAGTGCCACCGCTCCGTGTGATCTTGAAGGTGCCACCTTCGGCGGACTTGAGTTCAGCCTTAGAGGCTGTCGAAATATCTTTGAAATCGTAAGAAGGAAAGATCTTCTTCAGGTCAATCTTTCGGCCGTCGGGTGACACGGTGAATGAAGTCGTCGAACCATCACGGCGGATGTCCATCAGCTTCTCAGCGTCATCCTTGTCGCTTTCAAACAATGCAAATCCGTCGGCGGTTGGCTTGGCAACGATTGTCTCTACTACTCCCTTTTGGTTGATTACGTCGATCCACAACATCTCCTTCCCTTGGGGCATTCCACAAAGGCAGAGGAGCATCATAAGAAGTTTACCGGCGGCTGTTAAGGATACGGGTTCCATGGTTTTTGATGTTTGTATTTGGTATTTCTGTCGAACGTCGAGTCCTCCTACGCCTGACCGAGGGTGAGGGTGGAACACGAGGTTGAGGTTGAAGCGGTCATTACAGTTGGAACTGGAGGCGGGTCAGGCGTTAGGAGTGACGTCTTGTTCGGGCTTGGAGTAGATGCACGCGTCGATCACTGCGAGCACCTCATCGAAAAATTCCTTTGGAGATGGTCCGATGCGTTTGAGTGCTCTTGCACGAAAATCGACAGACTTCATCTGCTCGCACATGACGAAACCGGTTAAACCGGATTCGGCTGGCACGCCCACATGGAATGGTGTTTTTCGATTCGTGTTCGTGATCGGACAGCAGATGGCAAGTCCGGTTGCGCGATTGAACGCGGTCACACTGACTACCAAGGCCGGGCGGCGACCTTTCTGCTCGTGACCAGCCTGCGGATCAAAAGTAATCGTCACAAAATCACCTTGAGTTGGGATGTTGCCACCCATCACCAAACCTCCTTCCCGTGTGCCTTGCCCCAATTATGCTCTCCTGAAAATGCACCCGGAGCACTCTCGACAATCAGATCTTCAATCCGATGCCGACCCCGGATCGGTCGCGATTCGGTGGCTGGAGTGATCGTAATCTGGGAGTGATCCCTGGAAACCTCGACAATCACCGGTGCGCCAACGTTCATTCCCATGGATTCAATAATCGACTTTGGGAGTCGCACCCCTTGGCTGTTGCCCCAACGCTGTAGTGTGGTTCTCATAAGCTCAAGTATATCCCTTGGCTATACGCAGTCAAGAAGTCTTTCTCGCCCGAACGTCCGCGATGACCTGCCCGGAACCGATGGCGTGACGAGTGCGGGCGAAGCCCAAGCACCTCGGCATGACAGCGGTGGAGGGTTAGGTCCATCGCTTCGTTAGCATTTTATTTAATTAATTCGGGATGCACTAAATACTTCGTTCCGTGAACCTTAACAAACCTTTCATCATTACTTCTTTCGGCCTCAATAAATGACCCGATAGACTCGCCGATAGACAAATTAACATCAGCAGAATCTAAAATATATGAACCACAATCACGCCCGTAACGGGCAACCTTCTGAAAAACAGGAGATAAATCCTGAATCACTATTTCCGGGAGCGGAGAGAAATGAAACTTTTTCCGATCTCCCATCATCTCATCAAAGATACATTCATACCGTCTCCGGTCTATCCACTGTATCCATGTCGCGTATCCTGCTAGGACCATTACGGAGGCTAATGGAAATATCCATGTTGCCCATGCTGGCAATAGTCTTGGTTCTCCTATTGGCAGGATGCCTAAATCTATCAGGCCCTGTTGGACTCCTACTGGGAGGATTCCTACTAGGATGCTACTTGTCCCAGTTAGGATGGGTAGCCACAATTGCGGTCGTTTCGGTATTTGACGAGGCATGGAGGTTTATATTTGCTAACGTTAGCGGTGACCCGCGCAGGAAAGCGTCAGCTTTCCGGAGTTGGGTCTAACGCTTTGTTCGGGTTCGTGATTGTAGGTATGTCATAATCAATAGACCTGAAATCAACAACAGAATACTACTAGGTTCCGGAATGGCTGAATTCTGGATCAAATAAAACTCTCCCCTAAAGTCATCGTAATTTGGCGTAGATGCTGCGAAGGGAGTGAATAGGGCAGAAAGAAGAAATTCATCGACGTTTGACGCACTGTTGTCCGTGAATGTAATGAGCATCCCTCCAAACCCGTTTGACGGTGTGGCGATGGTGGGGAAACTCTGTCCGTCAATACTTCCAGAAAAAGTCGTCGATACATCTGTCACGGTTGTAAATCGAACTAAAAGCTGATTAAACCAATTGATAGGTTGTGCTTCTGTGGTGGTTGTAGAACTAGATGGGGGTGTGACATCTAAACTGTAGTTCCCAACAAAATCATATTCCAAAGAAATAGTATGAGGATCTCCGATCTCCCATGAGACATTTTTCCCTGGGCTATCAATACCGGTATTTTTACCGCTAGCAATCTCCCATGTGCTGCCATGCCCCGCCTTTAGTATGGCATTCGCTATAACTAACTCAGTGCTTAAAAGGCTGTCACTTTCCGATTCTGTGATCCCGTCAATCACAATTGCTGCCTTCAAGTATGAAGGGTGCAATAATACAAAGAAGGCAAATACAATAGTGAGAATTTTCATTCGATAAATCCTAATAGGTTAGTAGAAGTAAACGATATAATTTTTACCCGAACGTGGAGGTGTCACATGGAGTGGAGGCGGAGCCGTAACGGAATTGTGACTACCGACTGGTTAGCCATCTGTTTTTGGTTGTGTGCGGCGAAACCCAGACAGCCACTTAAGAGCCTCGGGAAGTCGTATGCCCATGCCGAAGAAATTAGGTTCCAGCAATAGCGCATCAGCCCCACGACCAGACTCTTTTTTACTCATCTCTTTAGCGATCTCAAATGACAAGACATTCTTCTCCCCTCGGATGTCCGAAAAAATGGATTTTATCAGTTCGACTACGTCGTCAGTCGTTTCGCAAACCCTCTTCAGAGGAATCAGCAGAATCTTATCTTCGATATCGGATCCTGGATCCATATGATCTTGACTGGAGTTCCGCATAAAGTAGGTCGGATGCAGTGCGGTGACCATCACGGCTGGCAAAACCTTCTCCCCGTCTTCTCCGTTTATGCCATGCCAAGAAAACACTTGATTCGCAAAATGAATTGGATCGATTCCTGCGACTACGACGGATTGCGAGTCGGCAGCTTGGCGAGCCATATTTGTGAAATTCTGGATTAGCGTGTCTGTGAGCGGTTCCTTCCAGCCGTAGTCGAGGACATACACGAAATACTTTCGGTCGGTGTTCGCGGGGATGCCGCCTAAATTGTGAATGTGTAATCCCATTTTCTTAGCTAACGTGGAGCTGTATCATGGAGTGGAGGCGGAGCCGTAACGGAATTGATACCAGCGACTGGTTCACCCTAATTTTTGTAGATATCACGGCGGTGTCCGACCTTCACCACATGGATAACTAATTCCTCGT
>CAZXIX010000187.1:0-3678 GCA_964640855.1 uncultured Saprospiraceae bacterium | reverse complement strand
AGTAGCGGAAGGAAGCACGGCAAAAGTAAGCAAGATAGTTCCAGGACCCGCCACGAACCACTCGCCTCTGTTCAGAACCCTCAGGGCCTTTAGGGTCGATAGCACCCTCCGACTCCCGGTAATAATCTCCTTCGCTCCAGCGGTCCCAGCACCATTCATAGACATTACCGCTCATGTCGTACAGTCCCAATACATTCGGTTCGAACTGCTCCACCGGTGTCGTTCGTTTCCGGCCTTTGCCCGCCACATAATAGGCTTTGTTGAGCTGTTCATTATAGGGATGCCCGGCATCGAAATTCATCTCTGCCGGATCAGCGATATCCTTCCCGTTGCCGAAACGGACGTTTTTGTCCCGTCCTTCCCGGGCAGCAAATTCCCATTCCGCTTCCGTAGGGAGCCGGAAACCGTTCCGGTCCCAATGGACCGCTTTCACTTCATTGACTTCCAGTTCATAGACCGGGTTTAGTCCCAGGCGCAAACTCAGCCAGTTGCAATACTGAAGAGCTTCGTACCAGTTGACATTGATCACCGGACGGTCGGCCCGGCCGAATCCGGAATCGGAAGGCAGATCCAATCCATTTTCCTTACCATACAAACCATATTGCCAGCAAGTGACCGGCGTGGCCCCCATCCAGAAATCGCTGACGGTAACGTTGTGAACTGGTTTTTCGTCGGCATATCCCTCCTCACTGCCCATATCAAAACGCCCGCCTTTCACGGGTTTCATTTCGGGATAGAAGCGTTTTTGCTGGTCTGCCCAAACCAGGGCCCACCGCAGGGGCAGTTCGCGCAGGCCAGGTAAATAGGTATCCAGCGGCTGGACTTCCAGATCAATAGCATCGGCTCCCCTGAATTTTTCCAGAAGTTCCAGGCTTTCTTTCAGCTTTTCCGATTGCTTCATCTCTACGAAAAACCAGGGGATTTCCCGGGCCAGGTCAGCCACTTTTTCCTGCTCGATCCCTTCCCGCTGGGCGATCCGCAGGTTTTCGAGGGCCTCCGGGAAGGCCAGGTGTTCGATGTTTTGCTTTGCGGTATTAAAAGCCAGGTCGAAGCGTTCCTGGCGCTGGCGCTGGAATTTCCGTTTATCCGCTTTCAGCTGCCGACGGAGGCCCTTTGACAAGGCTTGCATGCCCCACTGGCCGGCTTCGATCAATTCAATATCCACCTCACTGAACTCGACGGGGACTTCCTTGATGAGGTTCATTTCCTTGACTTCAATGATGGGGGCGGCACGCTGCCCAGGAGCGAGAGACTCTCTGTATTTGCGCCGGATGATGGGGGCCAGGGCGTCGTGTGCGAGGCGGTGCTCCTTCCGGTCCCGATTAGCAATGATCAGGTAGTGGTCGATCAACCGACGGAACAGTTCATAGAGTTTTGCCTTTCGATCTGGCTCATCGAGAAAATGAAGATACCTCCGAAGGGAATCATAAACCGTCCAGTTGGCCGCGGTATGCTCGGGAGTCGTAAAATGAAAAAGGATATCCAAAATAAGTCCGGACGCTTCTTCAAGCGGGAATTCCTTTTTCAGTTTTTCCAGTTTCTGCTTATCCAGAAATTCGGATAGAGAAGCTTCCCCTTTATAGTCTTCTGGGAGAAGGGAGAAGGTTTCTTCCTTTCTGGCCTTGGCCTTATCCCAGATCGTTCGCAATTGGTATTGCAAAAAGGGGGCAATATTGGAGGCCTTGTCTTGGGTAATATCCTCCAAAAGCATTTCCTCCAGCTCAGGATTCATTCCCGAAAGGCCCCGAAATTTGCTTTTCAATTTTTCCTGGTCAAATACTCCTCGAATGGCTCTTCGAATTCCTTTCTTATTAAGAGGCAAGAGAGAAAATTCCTCCCATACCAGGTTTCGGCCTTTCAAAGCATCGGTCATATCAGCCAGGTATTCCTTCCGGAAGCTAAGGCCAACTTTAATCTTTCCAGCCTCCTGGATAAGACTTTCAAGAGTGTCAAAGAATTGAGAGATCTCTTCCAACTTCCCGGGATCGGCATACATCTCCTCTACCTGGTCCAATAGAATGAGCTTTTTGTCTGCATCCACACCACTTGCCTTGGCTATCATCTCCTCCAGTTGATGATGCAGCCCCAAAGTCTTACTACGGCGCCGGTAGTCAACATACCAGCCTTGATATTTGAGTCGGGAAATTAACCCGGCCTGCAAAAAAGAAGATTTGCCGACTCCGGATGCTCCATAGATCAACAGAGGCTGCTTTGGCCGAAGCCCTTCTAATGCCAAAAATCCTTTTTTGATTTCGTCTTCCCGCCCAAAGTAAATCGGGGCATGTTTCTCTTCGAAATAATGGGTTCCCAGGTACGGGCTTTCTAAATGAACCAGTTTATCGACCAGCTCGGGATCGTAAGGTAGGTCTGCGAGTGGGTCCCATACATTTTTTTCTTCCAGCGAAGTGCTCTTTTGGATGTTCAGAGATGGGACCTTGGCTGTGATCGCCTGGATCAAACCCTCAAATCCGACTTCAAATTGGTCCCAGTTAAATTCATAGTACTGATGCCTAAAGAATGGATGGATATCCTCGTGAGCAGCCTTTGACCTTTTTTCTTCAGAATCTGGCCACATGCTCACCTTTTTGGCCAGATGGACGGGAAGAATGGGTATGCCTTCATCGAGCGCTAATTTTATTTCTTTCCGAACCCAGTCTCCTTGCCGTTTCAATAGGGGGGTTGAGTTCCCGTATTCATCCTCTTCCCGCAGGGTAAACCAGTCATCGTCATGGATAAGTGCAATGAATAACCCGGCTTTTTTCACGGCTCCAGGGATTACCCTTTCCCATTCATCCCCGGCTTTGATGGAGAAAATATCCTGGAATACGGCACCGGGGCCAAAAGCCTGATCCAGTTTATCCCGCAAATGGGTTGCATAGCCGGATGCCCCGGAATACGCTTCCTGGGCTCTTCGGCGTCTATAGTTCAGAAAGATAATGGGTGAGTCTTTGACTGCCATACAGGGATTTAGATACTAAGAAGGATTTCGGTGTTCCTCATTTATTGTTGAGATTCCATTAAATTTAAAAAAATACGGTAAATCGCAACTAAAACCCTGATCCATGGCAGACGCGAAATTCAAAGGATTTAAAATGAAGGTCAACCTGGCTTTCCTGGGTATAGAAGGCGAGTGGAAAGTGGACGAAAGACAGCGGGATGCCGCCTGGGAGATCTATGTGGAACTGGTCACCCGGGTCACCGTACAGGAGTTGAAGGATGACGAAGGTCTGCTTCGGGAGGCGTTGACATCCTTTTACTCCCTGTTCGGCACTACCCGGGACATCCTGAAGAAATATGGGCCCCACATTGCGAGTCCCGGACAAAAAGATAATACTACTTTGGGTCATATCGCCGTGGGGGTTCTTAATAAAGTCCTTCGCCCCCTGCTTTCGAAATGGCATCCCATCCTCAAGGACTTTGAAGACAAGCGGCCGGCCAACAAGTCCGTCACAGAATGGGAAAGGTCTTGGGAGAAAGGTCCTGCCCTTCGGGCTCAAATAGCCACCGTCCGAGAACAATTGTCGGAATATGCCAACGTGCTGGCGAAGGTGTCCGGGGTGAGTAGGCTGCACTAGATGGGGCGCCTAAACAAGATCCGGCAGGAGTTGGCCGCTAGGTTGTTGCTAAGTACCTACTCAAAAGAGATTCGGTATTTTGTTCCAATGTTTTCCAGCACCT
>CAZXIX010000186.1:0-3745 GCA_964640855.1 uncultured Saprospiraceae bacterium | reverse complement strand
TAATTTTCAGTGGCTTGTAGCTGGAAGTATTGTTTATCAGGGGCAACTAGTTAGCCACGACTCTCGCCGCTTAAACAAGTGGTGCTCAAGTTGTTTGCTTAATACTCCTCTGCCACTTGCCAACGGCCCGAAGGGCGGCAAACCACTTGTTTGCTACTTGCCAACGGCCCGAAGGGCTGCCAACCACTTGTTTGCTACTTGCCAACGGCCCGAAGGGCTGCCAACCACTTGCCCATCCACTCAGTTCTTCAATTCGAATATCCGCCCGGGCGTCCAGGGAGCCTGATTGGCATCCAGCATCAGATCAATAGCCGGAATGTCCACTTCCATGATCTCTTTCAGGGAGGTCAGGACCGGTCCCATTTTTTCCTCGGCGATCTCTTTCACCCTTTGGGAGGTGCCCGTCGGATCCGTGAAGGCGGAGGTACCCGTGAAAATAGCGGTATTGATCCGGCTGCTCAACGAAGGTGCCTGGTCGATCTCCAATTGGTCTTTCAGGCGATCGCCGTACATCTGTACCCGAATGGCTTTCAGCTTGTCTTCCAGCTCATCCAGTTTCCGATCCAGGGAAGTACTCTCCACCATCCGCGCCGCAGCCCGGTAGTATTCCATCCGATCGTCGATCTCCTCGAAGGCCTGACGAGCCCCGTTGGCCTTCTTCGATAACTCCATCAGGTCTTTGTGGAAGGCCAGCATGGCATCCGGGTCACTCGGCGGCAGCGTTTGATTACCCAGGGTTTTGACCTCAAAAGAGACCGGCTCCGCCAGCGGGGTGAGCTCGCCGTTAATATGCTTAGCCAGGTCGACCGTATAGGTACCCGGCAACACCATGATGCCGGAACTCAAATTGGTGGTCGGGTCCTCGTTTTTCGTGCGTACCTGATTGATGTCGGGGTATTTGAGATCCCAATGTACCCGGTTGATCCCTTTCTTCGGGCTGGTGCGGACCTCATTGACCACATTGCCGTTGGCATCCCGAACGGTAAAGACCAGGAAGGGCTTCTCTTCTTCTTCCTCTGCTTTCAACTGGTCGTAACTCGGATAGTATACCGTTTCCCCTTCCTTGCGCTTTTCCTTTTCTTCTTCCTCCCGCTGCTGTTTCATCGTTGGGTAGGTGTCCTTCAGGTAGTAGATGAAGGCAGCCCCGAACTCGGGATTCTCTCCCAGATAGTAGGTTTCTCCCTGGAAGCCTTTAGGCCCCAGCCAGGAAATGGTATTGCTGGCAGCAATCGGACTGTAGGGTTCGTACTGGAAAGCATCCCGCACCGAAAACAGGTGGGCTTCTTTTTCCTCGACCTCCGAACTGAAGTCCCGCAAAGCGGAATAGTCGTCCAGGATGTAAAAGCCGCGACCGAAGGTAGCCAGCACCAGATCGTTCTCTCGCTCTTGTATATTGATGTCCCGGACGGCCACGGTGGGCAGTCCCTTGTTCAGTTTTTTCCAGTATTGCCCACCGTCGAGGGTGGCAAAGCAGCTGAATTCGGTACCGACAAACAACAGATCGGGCGAAACGGGATCTTCGGCAAGGGCATAAATGGAACCCTGCTCCGGAAGATTGGCCGCTATGGAAGTCCAGGTCTGCCCCAGGTCCGAGCTTTTAAGGAGATAGGGCTTGAAATCGCCGTTCTTGTGGTTGTTGAAGGCCACGTATAGGGTATTCTCATCGTGAGCAGAGGCCAGGATCTCGTTCACGTAGGTAGTATCCGGCACGCCCGGGAAGCTCTCATGCCGGGTCCAGTTCTCACCCCCGTCCCGGGAAATATGGACCAGCCCATCGTCTGTACCGGCAAAGATCAGATCTTCGTTGAGCGGGGACTCCGCCAGGGCTACGATGTTGCCGTAAGGGGTGGTAGATTGGTTTTTCGCAACGGCGTCCATGGGCCATACTTTGCCCATGACAGGCAGCTTGTTCCGGTCAATGCCTCGGGTGAGATCACCGCTGACCTCGCGCCAGTTCTGCCCCCGGTCGTCGCTGCGATGCACCCGATCGGAGGCGTAATACAGCCGCTTGGGATCATGCACGCTTACGAAAAAGGGCGAATCCCAATTCCAGTTGTAGGAATAGTCGGCATCCGGAGGTTGAGGGACGATATTCTGCGACTCCCCGCTGGCCTTGTCAAAGCGGTAGAGGTTGCCGTACTGGGATTGGCTGTAAACGATATTCGGATTGGTGGGATCCACGTGGGGTTCGAATCCATCGCCCAGGCGGGTCACTATCCAGTTTCGATTGGTGATGCCCGTGGTTTCGGTAGTACGCGACGGGCCGCCCAGGGTAAAGTTATCCTGGGTGCCTCCGTAGACGTTGTAAAACGGATAGTCGTTATCGACAGCTACTTTATAGAATTGAGTGACAGGCAGGTTTGGAAAAAAGCGCCAGGTCTTACCCCGGTCCCAGGATTCGTAAACCCCGCCGTCGTTGCCGTTGAGCAGGTAATTTGGATTATCCGGATCGATCCATAAGGCATGGTTGTCAATGTGCTTGTTCTGCTCACCGACATTTTCGAAGTTCTTGCCCCCGTCTTCGGATACTGCTGCGAAGGTGTTCATCACATAAACGAGGTCGACATCTACCGGATCGGCGATCACTTCCTGGTAGTAGTTGCCGCTGGAGGAGTAGTCGCTCCGCCGCTCCCAGGATTCTCCCAGATCGGTGGATCGATAAAAGCCGCCTTTGTCCTCCTGAGCCTCCACCACAGCATAGAGTACATTCGGATCCGCCGGGGAAATGTCCATACCGATCCGGCCGATGTCCCCGCCGGGCATACCGGTCATGATCTTGCGGAAGTTGGCCCCCGCGTCGGTGGACTTGTAGATAGCCGACTCCGGTCCGCCGCTGATGTAGGTGAACACATGCCGCCTCCGCTGGTGGGCAATGGCATAGATCAGGTCCGGGTTGCGGGGATCCAGATGGACTTCATGAATACCGGTATGTTCGCTGATCTCCAGGATCTTTTCCCAGTTCTCGCCCCCGTCGGTCGTTTTGTACAGGCCGCGGTCGCCGCCGGCGCTCCAGAGCGGACCGGTTGCCGCCACATAAACCACATTTGAATTGCGAGGATCGATGGCGATCATACCGATATGTTCGGACTCCTTGAGTCCCATATGTTTCCAGCTTTTGCCGCCGTCGAGGCTTTTATAGACCCCGTCGCCGTAAGCTACGCTGCGCTGGTTGTTGTTCTCCCCGGTACCGACCCAGATCACGTTGGAGTTGTTGGGATCCATTTCCACCACGCCGATGGAGTAAGAGCCTTGCTTGTCGAAGATCGGCTTGAAATTGAGGCCGCGGTTGGTCGTTTTCCATACCCCGCCCGAGGCGGTAGCTACGTAAAACTCACTGGGATTGTCGGGGTTGACCGCAAAATCAGAGATCCGGCCCGAGGTGAAGGCCGGCCCGATGGACCGGAAGGATAAACTGTTCCAGTCCGTTTCGTAGCGTTGGTCTTTTTCTTCTTGTTCTTTTTCCGGCTCTTCTTCCCCTTCCTGGGCGAGCAAAGGTGAATAAGGCAAAATCAGTATTAAAGCCACTAAAAAAAGAGGGAGGTTGTTCAGTCGCATCATGTGAGGCATTTGAGTTCGTTTCGTAAAGGAAATTTACAAAAACACCGCAAAACGGCAGAATGAATACCGAACAAGGAAGAGCGGTACTTTTAGTCGTATGGCCAATGGTGAAAAAAGCTCATCCAACCACCTCCTAAGTAAGTGTTCAAAAGTAATTCGGTAAAACTTATAGGTTATTATTTTGGGT
>CAZXIX010000185.1:0-3779 GCA_964640855.1 uncultured Saprospiraceae bacterium | reverse complement strand
TCAATTGCAGGGTGAGGCCCAGGGGCTGGCTCGTTTTGGAGGAAAGGGCTTTTTGGAGCTCTTCCCATTCCAGATTCACCGTTTCATTGGGGTTGAGATCTATGGGCAGCGTTTCGGTCACCAGGGTTTTGTTGCTGATCACCGGCAATACGGCCTGTTCGCCATCCGTAAAATTGCCCGCACGGGCTTTTATCCGGTACAAAGTCGCTCTCAGGGCGGACTCCGGCACCTCGATCGGCCAGGTCAGGACGGCAGAAGCTCCCGGCGCCAAATCAAAGGATTGAGCGGCCTCGGCCAGATCGTATGCCCCGGCCAGATCCCCACCGGTGAAGGGGTCTTCCAATTCCAGAGCGGCTTCTCCCTGGATGGACGTATCCGACAGGTTCACCACTTTGGCGCTGAAGAAAACCTGGTCTCCTTCCCGGAAATAACGGGGAGCGTTGGGCAATACCATCAATTCCTTCTGGGTGACCACCTCCCGACGAGCGAAGGCGTACTCCATCTCCGGTGTATGCGCGAAGAGCATGAACTTCCAGCGGGTCAGGGCCTCGCCCATTTCGAATTTCAGATCCAGGCCTCCTTCCTCGTCCGTTTGGAGTTGGGGAAAGAAAAAGGCCGTTTCCCGCAAATCCCGGCGGATGACAAACTCCTCGGGGCCGCCATCGGAGGGATCGTCGGATGACTCAGGTGGCGGGGGCGGTGGGGCGCTGTCTCCCTCGTTGAAGGTTTCATTGGCTGTGGGTGCTGCTTCGGTCTCTGCCATGGCAGGCAAAGCACTTGCAGCCGTCGAGCGATAAACCTCCGGGTCCTTTCCGGGACCATAGCCCGGATATTCGGCATTGAGCAGGTAGGGATATCTTCGATTCGGATAGGTCGCCCGGGGTTGCCAGTTCTGTGCGTCCAGAGCAGAGCGTTTGGAGCCAAATAGTTTGGCCTCCCATTGCCGCCCCAGCGAATAGGTCGGGAAAAACGTAGTTTCCCAATCGTGCAATTCAAATTGATCCAGCGATTGATCATACATGGAAGCTAACACCTCCGCTTGTAAGGGATCGGCATCGGGGCCGGTGATCTTGAGGTGCCATTCTTCCTCTGAACCGGGTTTGATTTTGTCCCGGAAGGTCTCAAATTCAATGTTGAGTTCTTTGTCCGCCCAGGGCACACGCACCGGCACCAGTCTTTGATGCTGGCGGTTGTTGCGGACCCAGTACAGTTTCAAATACAAATTGCCCTTGTCTTCCTCCCGGATGGTGTAAGACCAGTCGGTTCTGGAACCTTTCAGCCAAAGGCTTTGGCGAATCTGTCCCGTTTGGGTCAATTCCATCCAAACAGGTTGTGGCCCGGCATGAGCCAGCATATCCACACCTATCCGGTCCTGCGGGCTCAAGGGGTCAGCTACCTCGATCTCGGGATGGGCCTCCAATTCGGGGGGCAATTCGCCGCTGGCCGGATTGTACACGTAAAAGGAGTGGGTTATTCGGGTGGTATCCTTTGCGCCCTGGTCAACTATCCGGACGGATAGCCGGTAATATCCGACAGCCAGCCGGGCGGTTGGCAAATCCAGCTCTTCCTTTCCGGTGACGGAAATATTTTGCTGGTGGATTTGCTCCTGAACGGGCCAGTTGGAAAGCTCTTGTTCGTTTTGGTAAGGTCGATCCGGAAATTTGGTGGTAAATTCCTCCGGGCTAAGCAAAGGTTGGTCGGGGGCATCCCAATATCTTTTCACCAGGGGCTTGCCCGGACCCGACAGGGATTCCAGGATCACTTGCACCTGACCCGCGGCGGGATTTCCGTTCAAGTCTCTGATCCCCAGGCTTGCCTCCAGATTATCTCCGGATTTTACGCTGGGGGCCGCCTCCAGGTCAGGAACCAGCCTTTTTTCAGAAAGAAAAACGCGTTGGGAAGCCGTCCGGGTTTCTCCGGTCAGATCGGTTACGTCGGCTTCTACCCGAAAAATATAGGCCGGCTGGCTTTCCGGTCCGAGTTCGAAATCCGGAGCCGCCGGAAAAGTGAAGGTAAATTTCCCATTCTGGTCGGTCGTTGTTTCCAGATAAGCGATTTGCTGGGCCGGCCTGGGTTGGGGAAAATATCCGCCGCCCCATCGATACCAGGGGAAATAGACATTGCGGGTCACCCGAATGCTTACGCGGGCACGGTCGATCGGATTCCCGGCATAGCCCATGGCTGCTCCGTTCAAACGAATCTCGTCGCCCAAGGCGTAAGCTTTATCGAGGCTGTCCAGCAGAACCTCGAAGCGGGGGCGCTTATACTCCTCTACCCGAATGGAATTGGTGCCTCCCTGGCGCGCCCGAAGGGTCATGGTGCCCAGCACCCCGGTGGTAGGAAGCACGAAGCTCCCCTGGATGGTGCCATATCCATTGGTTTGTAATTGCAGTTTGGCAATTTGTTGTTGGTTGGCATCCATCAACTGGACTTCCGCCTTTGAGTTCGGAACGACCTTGGGGACTCCCTTCGGATCGTAATCGACCATCAAGCCTTTGAAAAAGACCGTCTGGCCGGGACGGTAGATCGACCGGTCGGTGAAAAATAAAACCCGCCGGCTTCCAGGTGCGGGAGGATAGGTACCGTATCGGTACAGGAACAGATCCGTATCCAGCACGTCATTTCCTTTGCGCAACAAAAACCGGTAAGCTTTTCGAAGCTGCACGTTGGCGGATACCTGCCCGTTGACATCCGAGATGAAGGACCCCACTTTCTTTTCTCCCGAAGGACCGCTTTCGGTGGAATACACTTCCATGATCACGCCTGTCATGGGTTCACCGGTGCGGCGGTTGAGCACGATCATAGAGGGCTCGGCTTCCCCGGAATTGTGTTCCAGAAAACCGATCTCGGAGACGTTGAACAGAGCGTAGGCCAGGGCTCCCCGCTCGGAGGTGAAACCGTTGTTGTCGGAAATCAGAAGGGCAAACCGGCCGGGACGCTGGGGGGGGAGGGCAACTTCTGTACTGTGAGGTTGATAATCTTCGGTGCCAGGAAGGGTATGGACCATTTCCCAACTGGGGGACTGTTCGCTCAGCCACCGGGCCCGATCCCAATAGGGCGTTTCCCGAAAAGTTGCCGACCGATTTTCGTCCAGCCGGATCAGTCGCATCCAGGTACGCGACACATTGCGATAGCCGATCCGGACCAAAAGTTGATCGCCGGGCAGATAGACCTGTTCCGTTTCGATCTCGAGATTTTTCCGTTCGATGGAAGCCTGCAGGCTTCGACACTGACCCGCGCCGAAGGTAGCCCGATAGTCCCTCTGGACCAGGCGGCCAATGCGGATCGCATCCTGATATGCGATTCTTTGTTCCTCCCTTTTCTCTGTCTCATACCGATCGCCTTTCGAGGCGAGCAAACGGGCCAGGCGGTACCAGGCCTCTCCCGCTCCCGGGCGATCCGGATGATCTTTGATCAAACGCTCCAGGGCCCTCGTATATAATTCCTGTTTGTTGTCGACCCAGGCATGTTCCCGGGCAAAGTCCAATCGCTTCAGATCGGCATCGATCCGGGCATCGGTTCGATTTTTTTCCTTTGACAGGTAGGAAAGCCATTCCTGGTAAAGGCGAAGGGCCTGGGCCAATTGCGAAGGATCTTCTGCATCCGAAAAAGAATAGCGGGCGAATTCATTGACCGGAGCAAATGCTTGTTCGGATATCCGAAAACCCGACGCGGGCTCGGCTAACCAGGAGCGGCTGTCCTGAAAATGAGAGATCGCCCGATCTACCAGGAGATCGTACACCGAGGGTCTGAGATTCTCTGCATTATTGCCCTCGTCC
>CAZXIX010000184.1:0-3883 GCA_964640855.1 uncultured Saprospiraceae bacterium | reverse complement strand
TTTCGCCGAACGGATCGACGAGATCGGCCGAATGTGTGGCGGATGGCTCAAAAGCCTGAAGTGAAAATTTTTTCGACCGCCAACGGCGGTAAAAAGGAAAAAAAAGAAAAGGGTCAGCGCCGGACGACTCGAAACCCTATGTCAATGAGCCTTGTTCCGAACGATAGGGATGAGCCTGTTGCGGAAGGAAGCACGGCAATAGATGGCAAAATAGTACCAGGACCCGCCACGAACCACTCGGTAAGAACCGCTTTTAGCACCTTTCGGATTCAGGACCACCCCCTGCTTTTCACATTCTTCAAAGTACTTATCCGACTGGTCACTCAGGTCTCCTGCAAACCAATCCCAGCACCATTCAAAAACATTCCCACTCATATCCAAAAGCCCATAGGGATTACGATTCCGCTCTGCAAACTCCTTTACGGGAGTGGTCTGAGCCCTGAACATATCCTTTCGGATTTCCTTCATCCACTTCTTGTTGATTGAATATTGATTACTTAGAGAACTTGCATCAAAATTTATTTCATCCGGGTCGATGATGTCTTTTCCATTTCCGAAGCGATACTTTTTCACCTTTTCTTTGCCATAAAGACCTTTTTCGACTTTTACGCAAGCTGCAAATTCCCATTCCGCTTCGGTGGGCAACCGATATCCGTCAGCCTCCCAATTCACGATCTCCGATAAGTCCATATTCCCTTGATGTAAATCATTGGGATCAGGCGGGATATCCGGCAAACCATAAACCGGTTCGAACCCAAGCTTTTCACTCAACCAATTCAGATAGGAAATGGCCTCGTACCAACTGATATTGATCACCGGACGATCGCCTTTCCCAAAGCCGGAATCTCTGGGGATGGATCTACCGGTGTCCAGACAATACAAACCATACTGCCAGAAGGTAACGGGAGTTTCCCCCATAAGAAACGGGTCTACGCTTACCTGGTGAGCAGGGCCTTCCCGCTTAAAAACTTGTTCGTTTCCTTTGGCTCCCATTTCATAAGTACCGCCAGGCACTTCCTTAAGACCAGGAAAAAAACGGTCTCTGAGTTGTGTAGAAAACACAGGGTCCTGCCTTTCCAACCACTCCCTCAGCTCAGGGAATATTGATCCAGTTGGCAGACCCCTCAGTAGATCTTCCAGTTCTTTCCAGGGTTTCGTGCTGGCACCTGGGATAGAATGGATCAACTGAAATGCCTTTTCTAATTGGGAGCGCTGTTGGAGGAAAGCAATAGGATATGGCAGGGTTTCGGCCAAACTTAGGATGGAATCCCGCTCGAGACCGGTTTGCTGGGCGCTCTCCAAACTCTTGATGGCCTGATCGTGATCCAGGTTTTCCTGGTGCCGCCAGGCGGCATCCAGGGCCAGTTTCAGATCGTAGGTGCGTCTGTCCAGATAATGTTGTCTGTCTTGTTCGATCTTTTGAAGCAGCGCATCTGGTATCCTATGCGTGCCGCTCAGTCCTTGCTCGATCACGTCGATATCCGACTCGCTGAACCGGCGAACCTCAGGCCTGGCGAGAACATCTTTGGCCTTGGCCTCCAGGATACGGCCCGCGCGCTGGCCAGGCCGCTCGGATTGGTCGAAGGCGTCTCGGATTATGGAGGCTAAGGTATCGTGGCTTAGCTGTGCAAAGGATCTCCCGGTCCTGCTACGCAATCGTTTAAGCAACCAACTATCCTGCAGGGCCTGGAGCAGGTGATTCAGATGCCCGGGAGTTCGCTCATATTCATCCGAAAATTCGGCGAAAAGATCCTCCTCACTGCGGGTCAGCGCGGTATTTCGGGCGCTGGTGAAGTAGCGGAGTACAGCCAGGTCGAGGCCAACCTCATGGTAACGCCTCAGGGTTTCATCTTCGCTGTTCCCCAACTGATCGAGCTGCTGGAGCACCGTCTTCGGAAAACCCTCCTGCCACACCCGGTCAAGGTATATCTTCCGGGTCAGCATGATCCGGTCGGCCAGCTCCCCCGCCGCTTGGGACTCTATCGCCCAAAGGAGAGCCAATTGCATCTGCAACCAGGGAGCTTTACTGGAAGCCTGCTCGGGCCTGCCGCGTTGTTCATCCCGGTTAATGCGTTCCAGGATTTCGGCAGCCAGACCGTCTTCCATTTCAAAGCTGAAATGATCGGCCAACTCACCATTCTTTGCTGCGCCGGTGATGGCCTCCTCCAGCCCTTTACGGGACAAGGGTTTGAGAAACAGCCCCTCATAGCTACGGCCTTTGGTGAATTGCCGCTTGTGCAGTTCATCTTGTACCTCCGAAAGGTATTCCTTGCGAAACCCAAGTACTACCTTTAAATGTGGGTTGCCAGGTAATTTCAGTCTCTCCTGCAGGGAATCTACAAATCCGGGAAGCTCGTCTTTCCCGCCTACCGGATCGATGATGGCCTCTTCCAACTGGTCAAGTGCCAGAAGGACCGGTTTGCCAGTCGGTGCCTGACTCAGCATATCCAGGAACAGATCCTGCAGGCTCTTGCTTTTACTACGGCGCTCATTTATGACAGTCCAGCCTTTCGCCCGCAGCCGTGGAAAAAGACCTGCATTCATAAGGGAAGATTTTCCCACACCGGAATACCCATATAGCAAGGTGAGCCTGGCCTCCCGCAGGGCGATCATTTCGTACAAGGCGCATATCTCCTCACTCCGTCCGAAAAACAGACGGGCATGCTGTTCGTCAAACCAATTCATGCCTGGAAAAGGCGAAGGAACTTCCTCCAGGTCGGGCAATCCAAGCAGTTCTTCCGGCAAGGGTAATTTATCCAGGCAATTTTCCGGAGGAGGCGGAACATCCGGGACCTGGCAGCGCTTCAGCCCAAACTTTTCCTGCAGGGTCCGGAACAAGGCCTCCAGATCGTCGCGGGAGCTTCCTTTACGAATGGACCGCCAAAGCTTTTGCTCGGCATTCAAAAAGCGCAGTGATTCCGGTAGGTGAGCCTGAGCCTCTTCCAGTGAAGGCAAAGAGGTATCGTCGTATAAAACCGGAATAATGGTTTTATTCAGGTCGCGTGCCAGTTCCAGTTCCTTGCGCACCCAGTCCTTCTCGTATTGCAGCTTATTCAAACGGCGGCGTACCGGGTGGGGATGGTCCAGCCAGTCTTTTCCCAAAAGGCATAGAACCACAGTAGCTCCTTCAATGGCAGTACTTATTTCCTTTCTCAGGTCATCCCCTTCGCGCAGGCTGTCGTTATCCTTGAACACGGTAAGGTCTTCAAAAGTGGCCAGCAGCCGATCGGCTAAATGATCCGCTTCCGTATAGGAGTCGGCTTGCCGATAGTTGATGAAAATGGATGGAGACATACGGGTTCTAGTTTTTCTAAATCAACGAGCAGGAGCGACATTCCCCCTTTCGGCGTACCAGCCGCTCCCGACTCTCGATGGATTTGCCCCTGGGGGCGGGATGTACGCTCGCGCTTATCGGGCACACTCCTGCCGGGGAAATTCCTGCGACAGGACTCTGGCCACGCTAAAAAGTGCCGGACGACTCGAAACCCTATGTTATTGTTCTGATTGATAGGGTTGTTCCTGTTGCGGTAGGAAGCACGGCAATTGTTTGCATTATTGTTCCAGGACCCGCCACGAACCACTCGGGTGTTCACACAGCGTCACCCCATAGTGTCTAATATACCAATATGTTTCATATTCAAGTCTTTGGCTTTGTCCCGTGCGGATATGTCCCAGCCAACTGTTGAGACCTCGTTCCAGATCACCGGCGACCTGCGGATCTCCGGATCGCCATCGGTCGAGTTTTTGCCGGAGAAACCGACGGTATCGACGGACATTCGGCTTCAGAACCGTGCGGTATTCCGGAAATACCCGAAACCCCAAAAAGGGAACACCCCTGCATACCTGAAAGACTTGTGTTTTGTCCCTATGCAATAGCAGTCGG
>CAZXIX010000183.1:0-4055 GCA_964640855.1 uncultured Saprospiraceae bacterium | reverse complement strand
CCAAATCTGCCAACTCTCATTGATTTTTGACCTTCTTCGACTTCTTTCGATGAAATCTGATTTATCAGCCCTCGAATATCGTGCTCAGAAAAGTGGTTTCCATTGTGGGAAAAGGTTACTATGTCTTCATTTCGCATTAGGCATACGTCTACCTTCCGCGTATCATCTGCGACACTATCTTTTGCATTTTGCAATAATTCCCAAGCCCATCTACGGAAATTATTTTCAACGGTCTTTTCTAAATCATGAAGACGTTTAATTATTTTATCTGCGATTGAACGGTTTCCGTCTTGCTTTCTGCCTTCCTCGATCGATTGTATCATGGGGTATTTTTGTATTTGGTTTTTCATTTTTTCATTGCCGAGAACAATTTTGCAAATCCACCTTATGCCCTATGCATCTCCTATCTCTTCACCCCAGATGGCACATACACGGCCTGATATGTAAGTATAAAGACCCCTCCTGGGAAGCTATCCAAACGTATCCAAAGTACCAGTCCTTCCCATCCGAAAGGCATCCATTACAAGTTTTAAAATACAACTTTTCCCATTTTGAACCATATTATTCCGCCGCAAAATCATGCCGCTTTATCGTTTGGCAGACTGGTGCTATGGAAGAGCGAGAAGGGTTTAGGGAAGCCCAGGGCCCAGAGAACAGAGAAGTTTCCCGTTTACAGGGGACAGTTTATAGGGTTAGGAGGGGAGGGTTTAGGGAAGACCAGAGATTAGAGACGAGGGAACAGGGAACAGATTTATTTGTAATACCCCTCTCAGACTCATCCGGATTAGTAGAAAGGTATCATTGACCCTCAATACCCTTTATAATTTCTTCCATATGATTGATCAAACCTTTTATTCTTTGAAGTAAAGGTTCCAGGTCTTCCCTTGTCATATCTGAGAAATCTTCGTAGTCTGCCCGCTGCCGGATCAGGAAAAGGTTATTGAATAGTTTACCGTCATCCCGGCTTATTCGGCCTGTTTTTACGAGCTCCTTGTTGAAGCTTGCTTTAAGACCAGCATGCGTAACCGCTTTTTTATCACTGGCCACCAAATAAGCGGATATTACATAGAAACAGGAATAGTACATTCTATTAGCTGCAGCATTCCAGCGCCCATCAGAGTACAAAAGCCTGGCATCTGCATAAGATTCCCGCGCTTTTTCCAGCCGATAAGCTACCAACTCTTCCTTCGAGTAGCTCATGCGCGACGGCCTTCCTGGGCGATGATCTGGTAGAGGGGCGTCACCTTCCTTTTCTCCCAATCGGATCGCGTATGGATTAGGCTACTGATCACTTGTTCAGTCTCCACTTCCAGCTCATAAAGCCGGTCCTGGAGTTCCTGTTTCCTTTTCAAATCCTTTTCGCTGCTGAGGAGGATTAACAGATCCCAATCGGATTCTGGTCGGTGGTCCCCGCGGGCCCGGCTTCCAAAAAGAATGACTTCCGCTTCGGAGTCGAATTTATTTACCTCCTTTTTGATGCGTTGTAAAAAATCCATAGCAAGCTATTTCTCCTATTACGATGAAGATACTGGAAAAGTATAGCTGATCCTATCGAATCGGCTAAAGACAAGATTAGTTGAGAGTTTGGAGCAGCCCAGAGCCCAGAGCCCAGAGGAGTTTACCGTTTAGAGGGTACAGCTTATAGGGTTTAGGTTTTGAGTCGTCTGACCACTGGGGCAGAGCGGAAAAGCGGCCTGTTTGGCGGTACATGAGTGGTCTGACGACTTCTTCGAAGGACTCAAACTTTCCTGTCTCCTGAATCGTCTGGGTAAAGACTTTGTAGTCGTATCCGAAAAACCGACAATCGAGTGGAAGCGTTGTTTCCGAGGAATAAATACCTTTCCGGAAAACCCAACACTTCCCTTATGCCGTCCCAATCCCGAATCGGGCTGTACACCTTTCTGGCCGTATTCTTTTCGATCCTCGCCGTGGGGCTGATCGTGGTGCCCTTGCTGCTGAACGTCCTGCAGCGCAACTACCTGCGCCTGCAATCCGATGTGAACTACCGGCAGGCCAAGGCCATGGCGCAATTCGTACAGAGCCGGATTCAACAAGGCGCCAGCCAAGAGGAGATCATCGGCGAATTCCAGGCCAGCATAGCCGGCAGCGATATGGACCGGGGCTACACCTGCCTGGTAGACAATGAAAGCACCGACTACCTGAGTCACCCGATGACCGCAGCCGTGGGGATGTCGGTGGCGACCAAGCAGGCGCTTTACGATTCCGATTTCGACGGCGATAACCTGGTGCGCTGGGAGCAGGAGATCCAGCAAGGGAATAGCGGCGGCGGCTTGTTGTTTTATCCGGACGAGCAGCCCGATGAGGTCATCTATTTCTACACCATCCCGGAGTTCAACTGGACGATCTCCTCCCATGAGAATGCCTCTTTGGTGCAGGAAGAGGTTCGGCAGATCCGGAATTATTTCACCTACGGATCCCTGGCCTTCGGTTTTTTGTTGGCTTTCCCGGTATCCATCGCCGTGCGGCGGGTGAGCCGGCGCTACGAAAATCAGATCCTCCGGGAGCAGGAAAAGTCGGACCGCCTGCTGCTCAACATCCTCCCGCCGGCGGTAGCCCGGCGCATGAAGGAGGGCGAGGCCCAGATCGTGGATCACTGCCCGGCCGTAAGTGTGCTGTTTTGCGATCTGGTGGATTTCACCCGCTTCGCTTCGGAAAATGCCCCCGAAGTCACGGTGGATCTGCTCAACCGCATCTTCTCCGATTTCGACAGCCTCTGCGATCGCTTCGGCGTGGAGAAGATCAAAACGATCGGGGATGCCTACATGGTGGTGGCCGGTCTGCCCGATCCGGATTCGGAGCACGCCACCAAGCTGGCCGGACTGGCCCTGGAGATGGTCCGCCTAGTTGAGGAGAAATACCCACAGTTTAACCTACGCATCGGGATCCATAGCGGGGAGGTGGTGGCCGGCGTGATCGGCAAGTCCAAATTCAGCTACGACCTCTGGGGCGATACCGTGAATACGGCCTCCCGCCTGGAGAGCAACGGCCTGAACGGTCGTATCCAGGTCAGCGCCCATACACAGGAGCTCATCCAGGATGAATTTGAGCTGGAATACCGCGGCAAAGTCAATCTGAAGGGGAAAGGGGAGACGGATACCTTCTTAATGCTGCGAAAAAAGCAGGATGCAGGATGAACTGACCTTACGCCAAATGGGATGCGTTCCCAAAAACGTATGGAAACCAATAACCATCTTCCGTAACGCGAGTTATGGACTGGCTTATTCCTCCACCGTGACGCCTTTCCAGAAGGCCACGTGGCCTGCAATCTGTTGGGCGGCTTCCTTGGGTTCGGGGTAGTACCAGGCAGCATCGGCATTTGTATTCCCGTCCACTTCCAGGCTGTAGTAGCTGGCGGTTCCTTTCCAGGGGCATACGGATGTGCGGTCGCTTTCTTTGAAGAACGCCTTTTTCAGGGATTCCGGCGGGAAGTAATGATTTCCTTCCACGACTTTCGTATGGTCGCTTTCGGCCAGGACCTGGCCCTTCCAGATGGCTTTCATGGTGCTGAAGTTTTTTGGATGATAGGGAGTGAGGTACTGCTTGTAACTAACCTTGCTATAATGCAATCGGGCTGGTTGGGGTTCAAAATCCGCCCGTTATTTCCTGCACCTTTTTCGAGCTGGATTTCCATCGGTCAGCCCTCATCGGAAAAAGGGAATGGAGGAGAGAAGCTATTTTAACTCCTGATCTATCCGTTCGATTAATTCTTCCGCGGAAAGGATTATTTTTCGATACACTTCGTTTTGATTGGTTGTGGTTATTCTTTTGGTTAAAAGAGCAAAAACGTATTCCGAATTTTGTTTCAGTTCGTTTAGATCAAAATTGGGTCGGTCCAGGTCAGAACCGATGATGATCCGGGTCACATCTCCACCCAGAATATTTTGGATAATATCTTTGGTTAAAAAGTTGTGCTGGTATAATTGCATGCTTTTTTCCACATTGGCCTCAATCCTATCGTTGGTAGAATAGTATCTGAATAGTTGGTAATGGGTCAAATTGGTTGATCAAGCTCTTAAAGCGCCAGCAAATTGCCC
>CAZXIX010000182.1:0-4057 GCA_964640855.1 uncultured Saprospiraceae bacterium | reverse complement strand
ACATGAAGCCCTCGAACTGGGCTTCGACTACCGGCTTCATGCCCTGTGCGGCCATATTTAAGTTTCCATTTGTCAAACGACCAATCCGAGTTATTGGAGGTATCCATTCAAAATCTGCTCAGCAGCCTGGCCTACGGCGCCCTTTTCGCCTTTTTGGTTCTGTTGCTTTTTTTTAGAGAGTGGAAGGCTCCCATTCTGATTGCTACGGCAGTACCGGTAGCATTGATACTCGCTTTGTTCGGTTTTTCGCTGTTTGGCATAACCCTGAATACCGTCTCTTTGGCCGGATTGATCCTGGGGGTCGGATTGATGGTCGACAATTCGATCATCGTTATTGATAACATTCGCCAGTATCGGCGGAGGGGACTTTCACCCTCGGAATCTGGAATAGAGGGTACTCAGGAAGTCATCCGCCCCTTGATCAGTTCCGCCTTAACCACCTGTTCGGTTTTTCTGCCCCTCATCTTCCTGTCGGGCCTTTCCGGAGCCTTGTTTTATGATCAGGCGATTTCCGTTTCCCTGGCCTTGGCATCTTCCTTGCTGGTTGCCTGGCTGGTCTTGCCAACACTCAGCCGGATCATCGATCGGAAGGCCCTTCCGGCGCGGGAAAACGTTTTGGGGGGAACTCGATTTGTGCAAACAGTGAACGGAGTCTTGCGATATAGGTGGGCGACACAGGCCGCTTTCGGTTTATTTGTAGCCGTCGGTCTTTGGGTTGGAAAGAACCTCCCGACCACTCGCTTCCCGGCTTTATCCCGTCAGGGCATAGAGGTTCGCATGGATTGGAATGAACCCCTTAATCTGGAGGAAAATGAACGACGGTACAAACTTATCTACCAGGCCTTCGCCTCCAAGATCGAAAATGCCAGTGGTTTTCCAGGCCGACAACAATTTTTGTTGAATGCCAATCGGGAAGGGGAGTACACCCAAACGGTTTTTCTCATCAGCCCCCAAAATTGGGAGGATCTCCTGGAAGAAGTACCCGCCTTCATTCAGTCCCACTGGCCCCGAGCCCAGTTGACAGAACAACCTTTGCGTAACGTTTTTGATCAGGTCTTTGGTCAGGAGGAGCCACCCCTTACCATTCACCTCAAAAGCATGACCCATGAATTAACGCCCGCACCCGATGCGGTACAGCCTCTTTTGGACGAGTTGGCTAAAAAAGGGTTCCGGTTCCAGATTCCGGTGGAGCAATTCCAGTATCAGCTTGAGATTGATCGAGAGGCTGCCCTCAGGCACCAGGTTTCGGTGTCTTCTATCCGGTCCCGTTTAAGAAGTCTTTTCCAGCAAGAGGAAATTGGCCAACTCAGTTACCAGGCTAATGCCATTCCGGTGGTATTCGAATCTCCCCAGAATGGAGTTCGCACGGCTCTGGATCAGGTTTTGATTCCAAACCTCGAAGGTGATTTCCTCCCCCTGAGTGAATTCGCGCAGCTTTATCCCAACCGGTCTTTTAAGGTCATCACGGCCGGGCGGGCAGGACCTACCTACGATATCGAACTTGAAGAATACGTGCCGGGCATCGAAAACCAGGTGAGATCCATCCTCAGAAAAACAGGAGAACTGAGCGTCTTCTTTAGCGGTCAAGTTTTCGTGAATCGACAATTGCTTCGGGAATTGTTGTGGGTGCTGGGGATCTCCTTGACTTTGTTATACCTGATCCTGGCGGCTCAATTTGAGTCGGTAAGGCAACCATTTATTGTATTGCTCACGGTCCCGGTTGGTTTGGCAGCAGCTCTGATCACTTTGTCCCTAGCCGGAGAAAGCATCAATCTGGTTTCCATGATCGGGATGGTGGTCATGAGTGGTATTGTCGTGAACGACGCCATACTCAAGGTGGACATGATCAATCGAGCCCGCCAACAGGGCCTGGGGATGATCCCGGCTATACATGAGGGAGGGCGCCGGCGGTTGAGACCCATCCTGATGACTACACTCACCACGATCCTGGCCCTCCTGCCCATCCTCTTTAGTTCTGGCCTGGGGGCTGAATTACAAAAGCCGCTGGCCTGGGCGGTTATAGGGGGATTATTGGCGGGCACTGGGGCTAGCCTTTATCTCATCCCCGTACTGTATCAATTCATTGCGAGCAGTCGAATCGTCAAAAAATAGGCCCAATGGAACCAAAAAACCAATTCCGCCTGTTTGGGACCAAGCCTTTTTCTCTTTTTGCTGGAAAAGGGTTGGCAACACTTGGAGCGGCGATTTTCGCATTTTTAGCCCTTTGGGGATCTGCCAATGGCCAATCTCAGCAGATCACTCGTTTGCAGGAAGTGGTTGACCTGGCAACAACCCGCTCACCGGGTCAGCAAATTGCGGAGGTGCAATACTCGAATGCGTATTGGCGGTTTCAAAGCTTTCGTTCTCAATACCGACCCAGAATTGATTTGGATGCCACCCTACCCGATTTCTTTCGTGCGTTGGACGTGGTTACGCAGCCGACCGGGGAAGATTTATTTGTACAGCGATCTCAAGTGGCTTCCCGACTGGGTCTGCGCCTCGAGCAGATAATTCCCTTTACCGGGGGAACCCTTTTACTGGGTTCCGACCTGCAATTAATCAGTCAATTGGGGAGTAATCGAAGCACGTCTTTTTTGACAACTCCGGTAAACCTTTCCTTTGTCCAGCCGCTGTTTCGGTTTAACCCTTTTCGGTGGGAGCGAATAACTGCGCCCCTTGAACTGGAGGTAGCTGAAAAAAGAAGATTGGAAAATCACGCAAGTCTGGCCGTAGAAGCCACCCGTCTTTTTTTTGATCTGCTGCAAGCCCAGGTGAATGAGGAGGCGGCAACCGAAAATATTGAAGATACGGACTCTCTTTTCCAGATTGGCCAGCGCCGGTTTGAGAGCGGTCGGATCCCAAAAGCAGAACTGCTTCAACTCCGGCTGAATAAAATGAATGCCGAAAACCGACTGGCTGAAAATAGCTTGCTGGCTCAAACAACGGCGGAGCAACTTAGGGCCTTTTTGGGCCAGTCGGCTTCCTATGTATTCGACCTGGACATTCCCGATCAAATTCCGGATTATGAAGTAGACATTCAACGGGCCTTGCTTTATGCCCAGCGATTTCGCGCCGAAGTGGTTCGCTTCAAATTACAAATGGAGGAGGCCAAGCGGGATATGGCACAGGCCAGAAGCGAAGCCGGACTGAACGCGGATCTTTTCGCCTCCTTCGGCTTGTCTCAGACCGCCCCGAATCTGGCAGATGCCTATTCCAACCCGGTGGACCAGGAGAGGGTCCGTCTGGGCCTCACCATTCCGCTGGCCGATTGGGGCAAGGCCCGTGCTGCCAAGGAGGTCGCCCGCACCAATCTCGAATTGACCCGTATGTTGATTGGTCAGGATAGTCTCACTTTCGAGAGAGATATTGTGGTCCGCATTCAGCAACTTAATCTCATCCGAACGCAGGTTACCACGGCTGCCGTGGTCTATGAGCTTGCCCGGGAGCACCTGAAACTCACTCAAGACCGATACACCAGTGGGAAAGTGTTGCTTACCGAGTACAACCTGGCCATTCAGGAAGAAAACAACGCCCGCTTTAGCTACATCAATGCCCTCCGCGAATTTTGGTTGGCTCACTTTGAGGTGCAGGGCCTGACCATGTACGACTTTGAAAAGGGAGAACCCCTCTTACAGAAATACCCCAAAGCGGAATAATCATCACAGATCCACCCCCATATAGTCCACATTTCAGACCTGGAGAATCCACTCCGTCGCCATCCGGATTTTCGGTCTGGAGGGAGCCCTCTCCTTTTTTCATTCGTATTCTTTTCGCTGCACTCAGCTTGATCGGTTTTGCTCTTATACCTAAGCTTACGGTTCAATACTTACCAACGGGCAAAGAGGTGCTATTGGAGATATCGACCCGCTGGCCCGGTATGGCTGCCGATGCGGTCGAGCAACAAGTAACCACCCCCATGGAAGGCAACCTTCGATTTCTGCCCGGTCTGGGAAAAATTACCTCCGAAACGTCCGAAGGCTTGGCTCGAATATCGATCGAAGTAGACCCTGACCTGGATTTGGATCAATTTCGCTTTGCAGTCTCCACCCGAATCAGA
>CAZXIX010000181.1:0-4357 GCA_964640855.1 uncultured Saprospiraceae bacterium | reverse complement strand
AAACGATTCAGCAATTTTTTGAGGGCGAAATAATGTTCCTCCTTATCCTGGTACCTGTAGGTGAGCAGGATCTGGCGGTAGATGGCGATCGGGGGGATGTCTTCGTAGCCCCCATCCTCCACCGCTTGCAGGATTTCGTTGGCAAAGGCGATGTGGTATTCGTGGTCGATGATGTTTTTTCGGGATTCCGCCATGGAAAGGAGGCGGAGTTTTTCGGCCAGAAAAAAGCGGTCGAGATGATCTGAAATGTTTTCGAGATTGGACTTCTGTTCCCGCAGCATCTCATAATCGATCAGCTCGTAGCGGGCCTTCTCGGTTTGGAAGCCGGCCAGGTAGTATTCCGGGGTGCGAAAGGGGTAGTGTTCGAACTTATCCTGCAATTTTCGGAGGGAAGCATTTTGCAGTTGGGTGATTTTGTGCTCCGCGCCGGCCTCCACCAGCAAGATGGCTTTTTGGAGAGAATGCTCCTCGAGGGTTTCGATGATCAGGAACCTTTCCACCAGACGGGACAGGTCGGAAAAATACTTTCTCAGGCGTGTATCGTTGTATTTTTTACCAGATTCTAGTCTTTTCCAAACGGTTTCTTTTAAAATATTACCATTTCCTTTGTTATCTTTGAGATCGGCTTGTAGGATGTCAAAGAGAATAACCAGTTCCTGACTCTGATTGAAATAAGGGGAGCGGATGAAACGGCTGAATCGGCCTCTCTCCTTCGACGAAAGCTGTAGCAACAATTGATACGTCCTGGTTTTTCTTATTTCAGCCATATCCAGCAAAATCTCTAGGCGAACCTAACAAGAAAAGGTAAGTCGGAAAAGAGATACTGGGACGCGCTCGAATTTCCCCTGCAAGCGCAATCCCGAATACCGATTTGTACAGAGGTACTATCTGCTGCCCGGAGGGTTTGAATTCCTTTGATGGCTCGGGTTCTCTTTGCCCGGATGGACCAGAAATACCAATGTACGAAATCGGAAAACGGCACGGCCGACAAATTATGAATCCTAACACCATGAATAGAGAAGCAAGGGGGCACGTCTTGTGGGTATGCTTGCTATTGTGCGCTCTATCCGCTCCAGCCCAACTCTTCCGCAATCATTTCCATTCCTTTGAGCTGGCTTCCGGCAGCAGCCTGGAATTCCCGTTCCACTCTCAAGACGCCCAATTCGACATCTCCGGGGGTGAACAGGGCGAAATGGAGGTGATCAGCCTGGACGACACCACCTACGTACTTTTTTACCAGCCGGATCACGCCTGGGAAGGAGAAGACGTTATCCGCATCTCCGGCGCCACCCTTCAGGAAAGTGGAAGCCGGGGACAGGCCAACTTTTATTTATCCATTAAGCACTCCGACGGTCTTGTAAGGGCCTATCCGGACGTAGCTGCCACTTCCATGGGACGAGCCATCGAGTTATATCCTTTGAACAATGATGAGTCCCACCTTCGGTCGATGTTCATCCAGGCCATACCCTCGGTGAACGGAGGCCGGGTGGACTTCGTACCCGGAAGCACGGAGCTCACCTTCCTGCCCGAGCCCGGATTTTCAGGCCGGGCCACGCTCACCTACCTGGCATGCGATCCCTCGGGCAATTGCGATCTCGGAGAAGCCACCATATGGGTCGACCCGCCCCAACCCCGAACGATTCCCCCTCTTCGGCTGTTTGTGCGATCCGGCGAAGAGTTGGTTTTGCCTGTACCATCCGGGGCTACCGTATCAACCAGTCCTTCCAACGGGAAAGTCTATCGGTCGCATCAGACCCTTCGGTATACTCCCGATGCGGACTTTACGGGGGTCGAAAGCTTTTCCCTCCTGCGGGAGGGGCTCCCGGATATGGAGGTCTCCATCACGGTTTTTCCGGAAAAGAAGAAAGGATTTGCCCGCGACGATCGCTTTTATGCGTCTCCGGGTGGGGTAGTCCTCATTGATTTACTCAAAAACGATCTGTTCGATGGGAAGGAGATCGGCTGCGTGGAAGTGGATCCTCCGTCCCGCGGAGTTCTTCGTCCCCTCGCTGCCCCCGGTCGTTATGCCTATGCGGCTCCCGGTGGATTCACCGGTGTAGAGACTTTCTCCTACCGCGTCATGGGGCCGGATTGCCAGGGAGATGGAGATGCTGCACAGGCAAGCCTTCACATCGGGCATTTCGAGCCTATGTACGACCGATACCAATTTGAAGCCAGCGCAGGTGTACCCTTGCTGATCCGGAATCAGGTGCCGGTATCCAATTTTGTCTGGCGTATTCTGGAAGCTCCCCGCTACGGCAAGGCGGAGTTTTTCAAAGAAGATACCTTTTTGCACGTTTCTCAGGCGCCCCTGCGCAATGGCCTCCTGTACACTCCTTCTGCCTCCATTTCCGGGATGCAAGACCGTATGGTGCTCGAATATTGCGTCGGCGAATCTGCAGGCTGTTCCTTTACCAAATCGGTCGAAATCCTGATCGATCTTCAGGAGCGCCGGCGAGGGGCATTCAATTACTGCCTCCTGGACTGCATCTGGCCGGGCGATGCCAATCGGGATGGTGAAGTGGCCCTGGGCGATCTGCTCACGATCGGTCAATACATGGGCCGGTCGGGAGAGGAACGAGCGCCTTCTGATCCGGATTACTGGATGGGAGAAGAAGCCAGCCTATGGGATCACTCAGCAGTTGCTCATGCCGATCTCAACGGAGATGGGCTGATATCTGCGGCGGACACGGCAACCTTGAGCATCCACCTGGGCAAAACGAACTCGATCGTGTCCTACGTCCCGGTGGAGACGGAAGCAACCATCGATCTCGTATATGCCGGAGGGCCGGTGTCTGCCGGTGAAGAGATCGAGATCGAAGTTTATCTGGGCAGTCGGGAAGCTCCCGTACAGGACTTGGTGGGGTTCTCCTTTCCCCTCTATTTCAATCCGGCGATGATACAAGGATCCTCCATCGAACTGGATTTCGAAACCGGAGGCTGGCTGGGTCATTTTTCTCCGCTCCTGAGCCTGAGCCAATTGAGACAAGGGGTTTTCGAAACGGCGATCACACGCACCAACGGCGAGCCGGTCATAGGCTACGGGAAGATCGGTCATTTCCGTGTGATCGTCACCGAAGACATCAACGGGATCCGCCCCGGCAAGATCACCCTGGGCGGAGGTGTTGCCCACCTTTCTTATCCCACCGGAGACAGTCGTCCGGTGCGGGTTTCTACCCTGGAGATCCCTTTTCAGCCCGGGGCCTCCACGGTGACCTCAACTCAATCTCAGCCTTTGGCAAATGAAGAACTTCAGGTATTCCCCAATCCGACCCATGCGACGCTCCACTGGCGTTGGGAAGGAAGGGAATCCTTGCTGGCCGTGGAGTTGCTGGATCTTTCGGGAAAAAGGGTCAGGCAACCCATGCAACCCCAGGGAGCACAAGCCTCCCTCGATGTACAGGATCTGCCCAACGGCATGTATGTGCTGCAGGTCCGCACGGAAAACCGGATCCTCCACAGAAAAGTGCAAGTTATGCATTAGCGTCAGCCTTATCCAGAGGGCTTGCTTGTCTAAGAGCGCATGGCTTGCTTGACGGCCGGGTAATAGGACCGGCCGAAGAGGTTGAGGTGGACCAGCAGGTAATACAACTGAAAAAGGGGAATCCTTCGTCGCCAGTCGCCTTTCAGGGGATACTCCTCTGTGTAGGCCTCGTAAAAAGCTGCCGGAAAACCGCCGAACAAGCGGGTCATGGCCAGATCCAGTTCCCGATGCGAATAGGCAACGGCCGGATCGATGAGCCAGGCATTTCCCCGTTCGTCGACCCGAAAATTGCCGCTCCAAAGATCACCGTGGACCAGGGCAGGGGGCTCTTCGGGCACGATTTCGGGCAATTTCCGGCCCAGGGCATCCATTTCTTCTCCTTCCTTTTTGCTCAGATAGCCTTTGTCCAGAGCCATTTGGCATTGGGGCCACGGCCTTTCCTCGAAATAGAAGTCGGCGAAGGAGAGATACCGTCCGTTGGGTTGCGGTAGCCGTCCGATGAAGTTGGCGTGGTCCAGGCCGTATTTGCTGTCGGTTTGTCTATGGAGGTTGGCCAGCCCGGAGCCGAACCGTTTCCAGGTGGTGGTGGTGGCAGAACCCGACGGAATGAATTCCAGCAGAAGAAAGGCGTAGGCATCCAGGGTTCCGAAGGAAATGACCTGCGGCACGGGTAATGCTTCAGCTTCCCGGAGCAGCCTCAGTCCTTTCGCCTCGGTGGAGAACATCTCTTCCGAAAGGGGAAGCTCGTTGTATTTCAGGAAAAAAGGCCCTCTATCCGTTTGCAGTTGGAAGGCATGATGAATGTCTCCGCCATGCAAAACACCGGATTGGTGAATGCGGAGGGACAACTTTTCCTCCAGCCCTTTTTGCAGC
>CAZXIX010000180.1:0-4375 GCA_964640855.1 uncultured Saprospiraceae bacterium | reverse complement strand
GTTGAGTGGGTAAGTAGTTGAGTGGGGATCGGGTCGGAGCGGAGCGAAGATCCTGACAAGCGGGCAAAAAATCCGCCTCCTGGAATAACTATGATTCGCTTCGTCAGGGTAACACTTGCCATTTGAAACTTATTCATCGCTCCGGCTTAGGGTGCAGGAGACCTCGGTACGCTTCCAGGTAGAGCCGGTGCATTTTTTGACGGTCGTAGCGTTCGCGGATCCGGATTTGCAGTTCTTTGGCCTTTTCGGCTTGCTGCTCCGGTTGGGTCAGGGCCTCCCGGACCTTTTCGGCCAGATGGTGGGCGTCGCCTAGCCGGAACAACAAGCCTCGGCTTTCGTCGGCGATCAGATTGCGGTTGCCGGTGATGTCCGAGCAGATGATGGGGCATGCCAGGGCGCCGGCCTGCAAGAGCACATTCGGGAAACCCTCCCGGTGGGAAGGGTGCACCAGGAAGTCGGCCAGGGCCAGGTATTCGGCCACTTCATCGACCCAGCCCCGGAGGTGGATGCGCGGATGGGTCTCCAGCAGGCGGAGGGTCTCGTCCGGCAGGCGTTCCGAGCTGCGTTCCTTTTCGGCTTCGCCCAACAGGATCAAATGGAGATCCGGAAAGGCCTCCGCCAGGGCAGAAAAGGCCTCCGCCAGTTCCACGATGCCTTTATCGCGTACCAGTCGGCCGACGAACAGCAGGTAGGTATGATCCGGTTGCCAAGCCAGCTCCCGCTTTATCTTTTGCAGCACATCCTCCTGCAGCGCCTCCGGAGCAAAAACCGCCAGGTCGATGCCGTTGGTGGATCCGCTGCCCAGCATACGGATCTTGCGGGGCGGGCAGATCTTCTCTTTTTCGATGGCTTGCACCAGAGCCGGGCTGTTGGGCCAGACTTCCGTGGCGAAAAAGGCCGTCAGACGCTCCATCTGCAGCAGCAGCCATCGGCGGCGGCCGCGGGCCGTTTCGAGGGGCATGCCGGCTACCGTATGGATGCGCACCGGCACGCCGGCCAGCCAGGCCGCCCACATCCCCAGAAGGCCCGCTTTGGGCGTATGGGTGTGGACGATGTCGGGCTTTTCGCGCCGGATCAGGTCCCACATGCGTCCCAGAGAGCGCAGGTCCTGCGCGGGGGTGATGGCGCGGGTCATGGGCACGATCCGATGAGGGCAGCCCTCAGCCTGCATCACCTGCTCCCGCTGGGGGCCGTCGGCGCTGACCATGATCACTTCCAGGCCGTTTTCCCGCAGGAAACGCATTTGCCCGGTCAGCAAAAGCTGCAGGGAGATGGGTACGGTGGTGATGCGGAGGAGTTTCAGGGTATCGGGGGGTTGGTTGAGTGGGTATTGGGTATCAGGTATCGGGGATCGGGGTATCAGGTCGGAGCGCAGCGGAGATCCTGACAAGCGGGTGGATAATGCGGTAATGTTTTAATGCGGTAATACGGTAATGCTTGCGGGCAGGCCTTCCCTTCAGGGAATACAAGGGCGCGGGTGGATATCGGGGTATCAGGTCGGAGCGCAGCGGAGATCCTGACAAGCGGGGAAATTATCCTTTGGAGCGGCCTTCGTCCTGCATGGATCGGCTTTCCATTCCATATTGTTCGTGGAGGCTGCGGAAGTGCAGCAGGATCTGGTCGAGGGCTTCCAGATTCTTTTGGGGGTGGGTGGCCAGGTTGTGGGGATGCCACCACAGATGATAGGAATCGCCCGTGCGGGCGGCCTGGGTCATCTCTTCCCGGATTCGTCGGACCTTGCGCTTTTGCATGCCGAGACGGTCGATCCGCGGCAGATAGGGGCGGAAGAAGCGAATGCGGGAAGGCGGCCCCGGAAAATAATGGTCCCCCAGACGGGCCAGGCGGGCTCTGCGGCGCTGCATGGCCCGGGCGCCTCCCTGCCAGAACCAGCGATCCGGATTGGTGCGATGGTTTTTCAGGCCGGCGCCCTCCCAGATCTCCCGATAAGGGGGAAAGACCTGGTTGCGGGGGAAGACCAGGGATTGCAGGAGTTGCCCCGAGCTGCGTTCGGCTATGGCCTGGGCCGCCATCAGGTCCGCCTCGAAAGCCGGGGCGCCCACCCGGTCGTCTTCGCAATAAAAATGGCTGAAGGTGTGGCTGCCGATCTCCTGACCGGGCGTCTGCCGGATCTGCCGCAGGAGCGAGGGCGCGAAATGAAAAGGGTCCTCCTTTTCGTCCCGGCCCAGTTCGCCGGTCTCGATCAGCCGGTAGGGATCCACATCGGGTATCGGGTAGTCGGGCCGGATCGAAGGTAGAAACTCCAGCAACTGCTTGCGGTCAGAGGCCATCAGCATGCCCACCGTGGCCCAGGTGGCGCGGATCTCGAATGCCTCGAATTTTTTGAGCAGCTCGGGTATCAGCTCGCGGGTCCTCCGAAAATAGGCCTGCCCCTTCCGATCCAGCCGGATCCGGTGGAGCATGCCCCAGTGGAGTTCGAAGTCGAGGGAGATGATGAAGACTGGAGGGTTGAGCTGGGAGATGGTTGAGTGGTTAAGTGGTTGAGTAGTTGAGTGGGAATAGGTAAAATTTTATGAAATGGGCCCTGTTTTATGGAAAAACGGGGATTATTAACTCTTATAAAAGAAGTGCTTTAATGAACTGACCCCAAACTTATGTCAAATTTAGAAAAGTTAGATTTATACAATCACAGTTTGAGTCTGGGCGATCGGATTTGGGCAATAGTCTCCAAATGGAATTATTTTGAGAAATCGACCTTGGGCAAACAGCTGACACGTAGCGCGGATTTCATTTCTGCCAACATTGCAGAAGGATATGGACGTTTCCATTTCAAAGACCGAAGACAGTTCTGTTACTTCAGCAGGGGATCTGCTTTTGAAACCCAAAACTGGATCCATAAGGCAAAATCCCGAAATCTAATGGATTCCAAAGAAGCCGAAACTATTCATGAGGACCTGGAAACGATTATCAAAATGATAAACCGTTACATTCAATATATAAATCGAAAAATGAATGGAAATTAACCACTTCCCCGCTTAACCACTTTCCTACTTTCCCAATTGATTCGTTTTCAAATAACCTCCTTCCCGTAGCGCTGGTACATCCAATCGGCGTAGGCGATCAGGACGAAGAGGATCAGGTACATGACCTGCTGCTTCTGGCGGATGGCCAGGCCGAGGTTGCTGCTGATCTGGGCCAGAGCGATGGAGACGCCCAGAAAGGCGATGCATGCCGCTTTTACGAGCCAGGGCGATTGCAGCAGAAAGCTCAGGAACCGGCGGGAAACCAATTTGATCAGCAAGAACAGGTAGAGCAGGTTCTCCACCGAAATGAACAGCCCCAGGGCGTTGGGCGCATCCACGAACAGCGGCCGAAACCAAAAGGTAAAGAGCTTCAAGGGCTGGTTGTACGTACCGATATCTACAGCGGAGCCCGCTTTTTGCAGCTCACTCGACCGATGCGAAATAAAATCGTTGATGGCGTCGCTGTTGGCATCGTCGATCTTTGCATAATTGAACAGGATCTGCAAGATCGGACCGAAGAGCAAGCCGGCAACGAGCAGAGCCAGCACCTTTTGCCAGACCTTCACCCGCTTCGTGGAGAACAGCATGCCGATCCCCGCCGCCAGCAAAAAGACCAGGAAAATATGCGGGCGCACGTGAAACACGACCAAACTGCCCAGCAAAAAAGGCAGGGGATTGCGCGACAGGCTGATGACGCCGTACAACAACAAGCCGACCCCCATGAAGGTGACGGAGCCCTTCCCCAGGGAGACCGTCCAGAAATGCATGTTGGGCAGGAATAGCAGTACCAAAATGAAATCTATGCCCCACAAACGATGGCGAAACCGGGTCTCGCGAACGATAAACAAATAGAGATACAGAAAGCCGACGAATCCGAAAAAAGAAAAGAGGATCATCAGCGATTCGTAGGAAAAGTCGAGATAATCCGCAAAGGGATAGGTCAGCCAGGTCACGAAGCGCGTGCCTGTACCGTAAACCTCCAGCCAGGTGTATCCGTACCGCCCACCGAGTGCCCGCTCCAGATAGGCGTAGGAATCCGAGCGGTTGAACTGGGCGTAGGTGTAGTAGGCCAGCGCAAAAAAGCTGTGCCAGAAGAAGAGGGCGGTAAAGACCCAGCGCGGGTGCCGAAGCTGCTCGCGATGGCGCTCGGTCAGGAGTTCAGCCAGTCCCCAGGTCAGGAGGAAGAGGATGAGAGGCTGTAGCATTTAATGATGAAAGAATGAAAGAATTAAAAAAGAAAGAATGATTGATGTTCGCTTTAACGGGGTTAAAACAACTCCATGTCGCCGAGGGAATAGTGCCACTGGGAAAAAGTGGGGAGGTCCTTTTCTTCCAGGTTGAGTGAGCGGACGGTCAGGTGGGGGCCGGCCCTCAGCGAGGGTACGAAGCCGGGC
>CAZXIX010000179.1:0-4377 GCA_964640855.1 uncultured Saprospiraceae bacterium | reverse complement strand
CATTTGAACACGAATTTAACCATTTTCGTGTCCGGTATTTTTAGACCATCTCACTCAATCACCTCGAGTAAGCTATCCAGGCGGGCACTTGTGGATGTGAAATTCTCCCGAACTTCGCGGTGGGTGGTTTCCAGAAGTTCTACCTGAATGGCGCTTAATTTGGAATTGTGGTCTTTAATATCATCCTTCATCTGGTCGATGGTTCCTTCCAGCATAAGCATGGAACTGGCGATTTCGGACTTCAGATCCAGAATGGCTTGGTGGTTGAGGTCCACTTTGTCTTCAATACGGCCCAATTCGTCTTTGTAGCAAGAGGTAGCCGTAAACAGGAAAGGCAGGAGGACCAAAAGGATTATTACCCTGTACATTGTAATTTTGATTTTGTATTTAAAAAATTGGTTCTGACCTCTCCCTTTCCACTTCCAGTTCCGAAGACACTGTCGACCGAGCATATCGGTATAATCCTCCCATGGGTCCTGTGACCCGGAGGCGTCTCAAAGCATGGCTGGAAATAAATGGAAATGTGGATAACGTCGGTCTTGGGACGTTGCATCCCAGGCGAGGTCACATGAAATCTTAATAAAATCTCAAAAGAATATACGGGGACCGGCCCGAAGCCCAAAGCCTGGTTTTGATTGAGTTACTCAAGAAGAACAGAAGGAGCCGGATGGCTCATTCAGGCCAGGAACTCCTCAATGATTTGTGGACTCAAAGGAGAGGTGGCCCCGGCCTGAGTAGCAACCCAGGCGCCCGCAGCCGCTCCCTTTCGCAAGCAGGTAGCCGGGTCGTCTCCGGAAAGCATTCCCCACAAAAATGCGGACAGAAAGGCGTCCCCGCTTCCGATGGTATCCCTTACGCTGATGGGAAAACCGGCTTGCCTGTAGATTCCCGATCGATCCCGATAGAGAGCACCCTCCGAACCGAGTGTACAAATCATACCTTCCCATCCAAATCTTTCCTGAAGCCTCTCCATCTGTTCCGTGCGATCTCCGGAAAGTGTAAACCAATCGGCAAGCATTTTTAACTCCTCCTCGTTCACCTTCACCAAATCCGAGCGGGAAAGCAATGTTAGTATGAGTTCGGCTGAATAGAATGGAGGGCGAAGGTTGATATCAAAGGCCCGAAAAGGGGCCAGATCCAATAATCGGGTCAGGGTGTTTCGGGATACCACCGAACGGGCCGCCAGGCTTCCAAAAACAAAAAGGTCTGAGGAACGAACCGATTCCTCCAACTCCCAACCCGATTCGATGAAATCCCAGGCCGCCGGGTGAACGATCTCGTAACTCGGTTGACCATCCGCACTCAATTCCACCCTTACCAGGCCTGTACCGTGTTGGGCATCGGTCTGAACCCAGCTCGTATCCAGACCTTTTTCCTGAAGGAAGCCCAGTAATTCCTCTCCCAGGTCATCTTGTCCCACTCGGCTGATCAGAAGAGCTTCCAGTCCCAATTGCCTGGTCTGAAAAGCTACGTTCATGGGCGCCCCGCCGGCTACTTTACCTTGGGGAAGCATATCCCACAAGACCTCTCCAAAGCAAACCACCTTCTTGCTCTTTTCCATACCTTTCGGTTTAGCCGGGGTGATCCAATATATCCTCCATATGCACATCTCCTCCTCTCACCATTTGTTTTTCGAGGTCCTCAAGAGAAACACCCTTCGTTTCCGGCATGATACGCCAAACCCACAGCAGTTGAAGGAACATCATAAAGGCGAAAAAGGCAAAGACCGGCCAGGGGTTCAGGCCAAAGATCCCGGCGTCCTGATCGATGAAAATCGGAGTGAGCAGGGTGATGAGGGCAGCGAAGACCCAATGAGTGCCCGATCCCAGGGACTGCCCGAAGGCACGAACCTGATTGGGAAAAACCTCGGAAATAAACACCCAGATCACGGCTCCTTGTCCCACGGCGTGGGAAGCGATGAACATGAGCAGGAAAACCAGCATGAAGTTGGGGCTGGCCCCTGAGTAAAAGGAATAGGCAGTCATGGTCAGACTGATGATGTAGCCCACCGAGCCGATATACATCAAGGTCTTTCGGCCTACCCGATCGATGAGATACATGCCCAGTAGGGTGAATACCAGATTGATGCCTCCGATGGCAATGGAATTGAACAGCGAATCCTGCGACGCCAGTCCGGCCCGCTCCAGCAGTTCCGGTGCATAGTACAATACAAAATTGATCCCCGACCATTGATTGAAGAAGGCGATCATGAAAGCCAGTAGAATAGGGCGATTGTATTTTCCCGAAAAGAAGGATTCCTGGACTCCGGCAGGCGCCAGATCTTTTTCGATCTCCCCTAATTGGGTGCGGGCCGATTCCGGGTTGATCATCCGGAGCACCTCCAAAGCTTTTTCGGAATCTCGCTTTTTCAAGATCAGCCAGCGTGGGCTGTTGGGAATGGTCAGTACGAATAATGCATAAAGTAAAGCCGGAATGCCCTCCACGCCCAACATGTAGCGCCAGTCGTTTTCACCCCCGACCCCATCTAGGAGCCAATTGGAAATGAAGGCGATCAGGATGCCGAAAACGATCATAAACTGGTAAAGAGCGACCAGCTTGCCGCGATTCTTCGCATTGGAAATCTCCGATATGTAGGTCGGCGCAGCTACGGAGGACGCGCCAACCCCTACCCCGCCGATGAAACGAAAAAAGGAAAAGGTGTAGGGATCCGGGGCCAGGGCCGACCCCAGGGCAGAAGCCAGATACAGGATCCCGATCCAGAAAAGGGTTTTCTTCCTCCCCAGGCGATCGCAGGGTATCCCTCCAGTCAGGGCCCCCAGCACCGTACCCCAGAGAGCCATCGACATGATGAAGGTGCCGTGAAAAAAGGGAGAGGTGTTCCAAAGCGCCTTGATCGGCAGATTGGCGCCCGAAATGACGACCGTATCGAAACCAAAAAGAAAACCGGCCAGCGCCACGGTGACCGACCAGATCAGGGTTTTGTCCAGGTGCATAAAATGGTGTTTTACCCGTTTTTCTTCTAAATAACGCAAAGTAAGCGATCATAGCGGTTTTCAGAAGGAGGAATGACATCCGTCAACCGCGCTTGCTTTTCCCTATCTTAGATTTGCGACAAATCCAACAGCATGCTTACGGACCGGCTGGCCCAAGATTCTGCATCCCCCCAAAGTGCGACTGCCTGTCATCACTGCGGGGAACCCTGCCCGGACGATAAAAACCGGTTGGGGGAGCATTTTTTTTGCTGCTCCGGCTGCCAGACGGTCTTTGAGATCCTTCACCACAACGGACTCGAAAAATTCTACGAGATCGACCCGGCGGCCGGCCAAACCCTCCAGCAGCGCACAGACGCCCGCTATGCTTATCTGGACGACCCCGAAGTGAGCGAGCGCCTGCTGGATTTCTCCAGCCCCGCTATGGCCAAAGTGACCTTCTATCTGCCCCAGGTGCATTGTGCCTCCTGCATCTGGTTGCTCGAACACCTCTACCGACTCGATCCCGGCGTACAGGAATCGCGGGTCAACTTCACCAAAAAAGAGGTCCATCTGACCTACACCCCTGACCAGACCCGCCTCCGGAATCTGGCGGAACTGCTATACCGGATCGGCTATGCGCCCGAGATCAATCTCAACGACCTGGAAGGCCGGAAAAAACCCGCCGTGGATCGAAAACTGATCTATCAGCTGGGCGTTGCCGGCTTTGCTTTCGGGAATATCATGCTGCTCAGTTTTCCGGAATACCTGAACCTATCGCAGGAGACTTACGACGAGTTTTTTACAGTCTTTGCCTACCTGAATCTTTTCCTGGCTCTGCCTGTAGTATTATACAGCGGAAGGGATTACCTGAAATCCGCCTGGCTGGGTATCCGGCAAAAACATCTGAATATCGATGTCCCTATTTCCCTGGGCATCCTGGCCCTTTTCAGCAGGAGCACCTACGAGATCCTGTCCCAAACCGGTATGGGCTACATGGATAGCCTGGCCGGTCTGGTCTTTTTCCTGCTGGTCGGCAAATGGTTTCAGCAGCGCACCTACTATCAACTGTCTTTTGAGCGGGATTACAAATCCTACTTTCCGATTGCCGTACAGCGAAAAGAAGGCGATCAGTGGCGCTCGGTTTCCCTGGACAAACTCCAGGCAGGCGACATCCTGCAGATCCGGCACGGAGAGATTGTTCCTGCGGATGCCGTACTGCTCAAAGGCGAAGGCCGCATCGATTACAGCTTCGTGACCGGCGAATCGGAAGTGGTGGAGCAGCATACCAGCGATAAACTCTATGCCGGAGGGCGGCAAATGGGTGGCCCCCTGGAGATCAGCCTGACGCGCACCGTCTCCCAAAGCTACCTCACGCAGCTCTGGAATAACGAAGTCTTTACCAAGCAAAAAGAAGGAAGGGCTATCCGGCTGGCCGACCGGATCG
>CAZXIX010000178.1:0-4384 GCA_964640855.1 uncultured Saprospiraceae bacterium | reverse complement strand
GGACGACGTGGGCGATGCGCTCGGGGCGGGGCAGGCGCAGGGGGCTTTGGACGAGCTCTTTGGGCCGAACCAGTCGTTGCCGGTGCCGGGGGGGTCGAGTCCGGCGTCGGGGCTTTCGGACCGTCAGCGGTCGGTGCGCGAGGCGATTGGCGGGGCGCAGCTTCGCGAGGCCTTGCGGTCGATGAACAAGGAGTCCTCGCTCAACATCTTCGAGCACATGGGTCTTTCTCTGGTGCCGGACTTCTACGAGAAGGTCGCGATGAGTCGAGCCGGCCTGGGAAAATTGGTAGGGGCGTACCGTAAGTCGGGACGCCCCGTTCCCAAAGGTCTCTCTGACCAGGTCAAGGGTGTGAGCCGCGAGGGCAACCGCCAGAAGCTCCTTGATGCGTACCGCAGGGCGGGTCGCCCCATCCCCGAGGGCCTGACGGGCTCGCAGCTGGCCCGCTAGGGGCCGAGCTTGGGGGTGGGGTTGCCCTCGGCGTCGAGCCACCCGGCTTCTTTGCACAGGCGGTGGTAGTGCTCCGGGTGGTCCTCGACGCCCTTGGCGATGAAGTAGCAGCGGTCGCGGAGGTCGCCGACGAGCTCGACGTCGAGGCCCATTTGCTGGAGGCGGCAGTGGCGCCAGACCTCGTAGCGGACGACGCTGGGCCAGTTGTCGACCTCGGACACCGTGATCTTTTTTTGCCTGGGCCAACCAGTGGCTCTCCACCTGAGACCAGACGGCCTTTTGCGTTTTGTCCCAACCTTGGCCCTGGAGGCCCACTGAAAAGACGAACATTAAAATCAATAAGGAAAAGAGGTTTTTCATTCTCATGGGATCTCTCATTTGTTTTGGTTTTCGTTTTATGCTTTTCCAAAGCTGGGTTTGAATTGGTCGCGAATGAAGAGCGATTCTGCTTTTATTGAGTCAGAATGCCTATTTTCTGCGCCAAAAGCCCATTTATGTATCGACTCATTCTCCCGTTGATATTCTGCCTGCTTTCCGGGGCAGCCCTGGCACAAGCCGACTTCCCCAAGGAAAATTTCGATAAAAAAGAGGTATACATCCCGATGCGGGATGGGGTCAGACTGTACACTGCGATCTATACGCCCAAAGACAACTCCCGGTCCTATCCGATCCTGATGATGAGGACCCCTTACAGCTGTCGTCCCTACGGACCGGATCAATTCCCGAAACAGCTGGGCCCAAGCCCTTATCTGATGAAGGCGGGTTACATCATCGTTTATCAGGACGTTCGCGGGCGGTGGATGAGCGAAGGGCAGTGGACCAATATGACTCCGCATATCCGGAAAAAAACAGAGCCGGAACAGGTAGATGAAAGCTCAGACACCTACGATACCGTCGAGTGGCTCCTGGCCAACCTCCCCAACCATAACGGCAAGGTGGGGCAATGGGGTATCTCCTATCCGGGCTTTTTCAGCACGGCAGGGGCGTTGGAAGCCCATCCGGCTTTGATCGCCTCCAGCCCACAGGCACCCATCGGAGATTTTTTCTTCGATGATTTCCATCACAACGGAGCCTATTTTTTATCCTACTGGCGAGCAACCGCTGTGTTCGGTTACCAAACCGGAGGTCCCACTCCCGAGGTCTGGTATACCGCTCCCGATCTGGGGACGCCGGATCAATACCAGTTTTTCCTGGATGCCGGACCGTTGAAAAACCTGGACAAATACTACGAAGACAATTTCTTCTGGCAGGAACTGAAGGCCCACCCCAACTACGATGAATTCTGGCAGAAAAGGGGGATCATTCAACATCTCGACCAGATCACGCCCAACACGCTGGTGGTGGGCGGCTGGTTTGACGCCGAAGACCTCTTCGGTCCGTTGATGACCTACGCTACGATCGAAGAAAAAGGCCCCGGAAAATTCAATGCCCTGGTCATGGGGCCATGGAGTCATGGCGACTGGGCCCGCGACCAGAAGCGGCAAGCCGTGGGGAACGTCTATTTCGGAGATAGCATCTCCCACTTTTACCAGCGGGAGATCGAAGCGGAATTCTTCAATCACTTTCTGAAGGGGGAAGCCGGCGAACCCGACCTTCCGGAAGCCTATGTTTTCGACACCGGCCTAAAAGAATGGGCCCGGTTCAGCGAATGGCCTCCCAGCGAAAGCGAACCGGCTACCTATTATCTGCTTCCCGAACAAGAACTATCCCCCTACCCGCCGGTCAGCGGCAGTCTGGAGTATTCGCAATTCATCAGTGATCCGGCCAAACCCGTTCCCTATACGGAAGACATCAAGGTGATCTTCACCCCGCGCAAATACATGACCGACGACCAGCGGTTTGCGGCCCGCCGTCCCGATGTGTTGGTCTTTGAAACCGAACCCCTGGAAGAGGATGTCACGCTGGCCGGCCCCATACCGGTAGACCTGCGCACCAGCACGACCGGTACCGACGCTGATTGGGTGGTTAAACTGATCGACGTTTTCCCGCCCGATCACCCGGATTATGAAGAGACTCAGGACCACCTGCGTATGGGCAATTACCACATGCTGGTGCGCAGCGAGGTGATGCGCGCGCGCTTCCGGAACAGCTTCGAAAAACCCGAACCGCTCCAGCCGGGACGGCTCGAACAGATTGATTTTAGGTTGCAGGACGTCTACCACACCTTCAAAAAAGGCCATCGGATCCAAATACAGGTACAAAGCACCTGGTTTCCCCTAATCGATCGGAATCCCCAGACCTACGTAGAGAATATTTTCGAAGCAGAGGAGTCGGATTTCAAAAAACAAACCCACCGGGTATACCATGTTGCCGGGGCCGCATCCAGCATTCAACTCCCGATTTTGACAAAGTAAACGATCGATAGAGGCCTGAGTAGAAAGAGAAATTTCACCTGGCAAAGGGTGGGGAATGGAGATCCCGTTCCCTCCTCTCCGATTGAGGTCAGGTGGCTTTTCCGGAAACCGTCATGTATCCGGTTTTGCAATGCGGACACACCAGCCGGTCCCCCTCGCTCTTGAGCCGGATACCTGTGATCCGGTCTTCGATAAATTGCTGGACAAATGCCTTTTGAGCCGTACGGTCGTGGTTCAGGATGTCTTTTTCCCGATCCTGTCCGAAATCAATGAATTGGCTCTCCCATTCCTGCCGGCTCCAACCATCCGGGCACACACCCGCCTCAAGGATGTCCTCGGCTTTCAGCTTTAGTCTGCTTTTGTTTTGAAAAAATCTAGATAGGATCTGGTTTATCTTTTTTTGAAATGGATAGACAAGCCGTTTCCGAAAGGGATCAGATCCACCTCTTTCGGCGAAAATAATACAGCATGACGCCTCCTATGATCAACTGGACAAACCAAAATAGAACATAGCCGTACCGCAGCGATAATTCAGGGAAAAACTCGAAGTTCATACCGTATACAGCGGCCAGAAAAGACATGGGAATGAAGATCACCGAAAAGATGGTGAGCACCCGCATGATGTCATTTAATTTGTTGGCCACCAGGGCATTGTAGGTGTTCATTTGATTTTCGAGCATTTCTTTGAAAACCTGCAACGTTTCCAGGGTCTGATTTTGGTGGTCGCGGAGGTCGCGAAAAAAAGGGATCATCTCCTTGTTGCGAATGGCAAGCTCGGAGCGACTGTACTGAAAGACGATCTCCTTCATCGGGCGGATATGGCGTCCGATAAAATTGATTTCCCTTTTGTAGGCATTGATCTGATTGACGAACTTCTGATCTACCTGGTCCAGCAAAGCGTCTTCCAGTTTCTCCACTCCTTTCCCGCTTTCTTCGAGTATGTGAAAGTAGGAATCTACCAGCCTGTCGAGTAGAGCATAACCCAGGTAAAGACTCCCTTTTTTGCGCAACCGGCTTTCGTTATTTTCGATCCGCTGAATGATCGGCTTAAAAAGACCGTGATCCGTTTCCTGGAACAGCAGCACAAAGCTTTTACCCACCACCAGGCTCAGTTGCTCAGCCTCCAGCCTATTTTCTTCGTTTTTTCGGTGCAGGCGTTTGGCGATGAACAAAAAATGGTCTCCAAAATCCTCGAATTTGGGGTTCTGGGTCGTATCCAGGATGTCTTCCAGCGCCAGTTCGTGCATACCGAACTGCCGCCCGACCCGGGCCACCTGCTCCATATCCTGAAGCCCTCGGACGATCACCCAGTTGACCCGATCCGGGTCCGTGTGATCCGGTAAGGCCTCCGGACTGAGGTCCTCCCAGATTTGCACCGCCTCTTTATGGAATTGAACCAACCGTATGCGGGTGGGAACCTTGCGGCACGCCGTGGTGCGGTCACGGGCGCGCCGGCGGCGGGTTGGCCAGCATCGCCTCGCCCCGCGCGATGCCATCGGGATGGCCCACGTCGCACCATCCGCCGCAATGGACCACGCCGTGAAGCCGGCCCTCGCGCGCGATGCGGTCCCAGACCGTGTTC
>CAZXIX010000177.1:0-4578 GCA_964640855.1 uncultured Saprospiraceae bacterium | reverse complement strand
CCCAGGTAAAGTAATCGATACCGGGAGCGAGGCCGTCATTGGGATCCAAATCGAGCCCGTCCAGATCCCTTCCATTTGGATCATCACCCTGACCGTTGCGTGCTCCGGGAACATACCCCTCGATGAACTGGGTGCGGTCCATGATTGCGAAGAACTCATCCTCAAACTGGAACCAGAGCTCACCCACGTTGGACTGGATGACCTGTTGGTCATTCCAGGTGGCCCGCATACTCCAGTTGCGGGTCGGCTGCCAGGAGACGGACAATTCATGACCTTCGGCCGTGGTATCCGCCGTGAAGGCGTAGGGATCGGCGTAATTCTCGAAATTACCGGTGGCGAATCCACCATCGCGCACGCCGAACGGGTAGAGATTATCCTGGTCGGTTTCCGGCCGGTCGCGCAGGGGCCAGTCCTCGGGATTGGGGAAATACATATCGAAGATATCTTTTTGCCCGTCGACCAGGCTCTGCATGACATCGCGCATGGCTGAAGCTCTCCAATTGAATCGGTAGCGCCGGAAGGGAAGGAAGAGCTGGGTGGGCCCGGCAAGCGTCTCATACTTATTGTAACGAACGGTGAAGCGCCGATCAAAGAGCGACAGGGTCACCCCGTAGTCCTCTCCATCTCCTTGCTCACCGGGAATCAGGTTGCCATCGACTTCACGGTCCCTTGTATTCGGCTGAAACGTGTTCGACTCGCTATAGGAGAAGGAAAGGTCGGCACCCAGGGGTAGGCGGAAGTCACCCCAATTTCGAAAGGGGTGGATAACGATGCTCCGGTAATCGGTACTTCCTGAAGCTTCGCGCTCATCCTCAAAAGGCAGGAAAGTTGCCGCCTCCAGATGGGGATTAAGTCCAATCCGCTGTGCTTCATACATGGCTCCCGTTTCCGGGTGCTCCCACATTAGGTCAGAAATCACATCATCTTCAGCCGAATTGAGGGTATCCTCACGCCAACCGAGCGTGGTTACAATGCGATCGTTCCAGAAATGGCTCTGCAAGCTGAGTTGGACGGTATAGAGGTCTTGCTTCAGTCCATCGGGGACATCGCCCGTGGTCAGGCGTTGGCCTGAGGTGGAGACAGCGGCATTTTCGGGATCAAGGGTCCATTCGATCCCATCACGATCCTTGAGCGTGAAGGGCTGCCCCGATTGAAATCCTGTGGGTGCGGGAGGAATATTGTTGGAGCCGGGCATGCCGATATAGGAGCGAAGCCACAACTCACGAGGCCCATCGTCAAATGCCAGTTCCTGGCTTTGAACATCTCCATTCACCCCGGGGACGCCGAGACCCCCGAGGGCGTAACGGGTATCCAGCTCATTGTAGGGGTAGCCTTCCCAGTTCCCGTCCCGGAACTGGCCATTGACCATTTTTGGGAGAAAGTAGTAGCGGTATCTTTGGCCCATATTTTCCTGCGTGCGGTCCAGGTACATGCCGGCCACCCGATGGCGGCCGAGCCAGTTGATCCACCTGTTCTCGGTCCAATCACGAACATCAAGCTCGTAGGATGCGGCCACACGCCACTCAAGATTTTCAGAACGGCCCTGGGAAAAGCCGGTCCGACCGTCCATATACAATTCGCCTGCGAACGGGTTCAACTCGGTGCCGTCAATACCGCCCGGCAGGAATCGATTCGGGTCGGCATGGACTTCCTGGGCATGATTGAACGCCATGGGCTCTTTATCAAATTCATCATTTTTTTCGTAGGCCATGCCCGCATCGATGAAAAAGTTATTAAAGAGCTCCTGGTTGTAAAAGAAGTTCAGGATATAACCAGTATCTTCCTGTGATCGCATATTGGCAGCGGTGTTCAAATTCCGGTCAATAATCTCATCGGAGAGTACACTGATTCCGTTATTGCTGAGGTTTACTTCTTCGTAAAGTTTGAGATCACCGGGTGCGACCTGTTGCACGCTGACAGAATTATGCCAGCTCCGTGGAGTACTCAATCGGCCCGTGGGAGAGCCGCCCAGAATAGTAATCATAGGACGCTGTGGGCTGTAGACAACCTCTTCATTGCCAACAAGATCCCGGCTTTGATCAGCCTCCAACCAGTCCAGGGTATTATCAAAAATAGTCCCGTTGGGAATGGTTGGGTTGTCCGGGTCCACGAATCCCGCTCGATCCAGCAAGTCCGCGGACTCAAAAAACATGGTAAACGCATCGTAGGGGACCGTCCGGGCGGGCCGCTTGTCATAGCGGTCGTAAAACTCAGCGTGGCCCGACAGGGTTATGCGCTTCGTCGGTTTCCAGGTCACGGTGGCATAGAGACGGTTATTCCGTTGAAAGGAATCATCCGGATCGAAGGCGTCATGGTCCTGGACGCCGGCCACACGCAGGGCGAGGTTGTCATTGATGGCGAGGTTGTAATCAAGCTCAGCGCGCAGGCCGCCAAAGCTGTCCATCTCGAGCCCGACTTCACCAAAGGTGTCGTTGACCGAGGCACGGGAGAGGGTGGAATTGATGGAGCCGGCGGCACTGCCAGTCCCGAAAAGAATCGCGTTGGGGCCCGAAGCGATATCCACCCGGGTCAGGTTGTAATTATCGGTAGGAACCCCCGTCTGGAAAAATTCCCGTGAGCGGGTCCCGCCGCTGATTCCTCGAATGCGGAGCGTATCATCTGCAAAGCCGGAGATGGCTTGCCCGATGTTTTCCTCTGGAGCCTCCACGTTGAGCGAATAAATCGCCGCTTCATCAATAGAGTTCAGGTCAAAGGCTTCCATGAACTCCATGGTCATGACCTCCACCTGGGAGGCGACATCGGACAGGTCCGATTTCATTCGGCTGCCGGCCAGGGTTTGCGTTGCCGTCCAGGTTCCAGTTTCTTCCTCAATGACGAAGGGATTCAAGGTTTCCACTTCGCCTTCCTCCTCCTCAGCTTCCTGGGCATGAAGGGTGAAAAGCGAGGGAAGTCCGGCAACAAGGATGATGAGCGTAAGCAGACGCCATATCCGGGTAGAACGGTCGTAGGGTATGGGGTATTGAGTAGTTTTCATAATGGGCAACTGTTAAGCTGAAGTTACAGAATGATGCAGATAAGGCTGAAATTCTCCCAAAAATGTGAAAAAAGGGTTAGGAATTACCGCCCAAAAACCCTAACATATCGCCCATCCGCTAAAATTCGGGCGAACCGGGCCGTTAATTCCGGGAAACGGAGCTCAATTTACCCCCCTCGGCCCCCTTGAATTGTGAGGGTGACACCCCAAATTGTTTTCGGAAAATTTTCCCAAAATAGCTGACATCATAAATGCCGACCAACTCGGCCACGTCGGAAACCCGCATCCCCTTCTCGCTCAGAAGCCGGGCCGCCCGTTTCAGCTTCATTTGCTGGATAAAGGGCTTGGGCGTGAGGCCGGTAATGGCCTTCAATTTCCGCTTCAAACTGGATTGGCTCATGCCCATCAATTCCCCAAACCGCACGACATCAAAATCTTCCTCCCGCATATTATCCTCAACAATTTTCAGCGCCTTTTTCAGGATCAGCTCATCCGTTGCCGATACGGCGAGATCGGTCGGCTCAACCACAATTTGGCGGGCAAATTTTCTCCTCAGTTCTCTCCTCGAATTGAGCAAATTCCCGATCCGGGCGAACAGGTGGTCGAAATCCAGGGGTTTGGGGAGGTAGGCATCGGCCCCCAACTTAATCCCCTCGACCCGGTGCTCCGCGGAATTTTTCGCGGTGAGCAGGATAACGGGGATATGGGAAGTCTCCGGGTCCGTCTTCAAAGTCTTGCACAATTCAAATCCATCCATGCCCGGCATCATGATGTCCGAAACGACGAGGTCCGGGTTCTTACTTTTTGCCAGCTCAAGACCATCGAGCCCATTATCGGATTCCAGGATACGGTATTCATGCGCCAATTCCTTTTTCACGATATAGCGAAAATCCTCATTGTCCTCAACCAGGAGGAGGGTGTGAATTTCCGTGCCATCCTGAGCGTCCCCCTCCCAGGTGTCCTCTGAAGGGTTCGGGTTGATTTCCTCGGATTCAAAAGGATCCAGGGGCAATTTCACCCGAAATCGGGTGCCATTATCCTTGGGGGGGACCGGACTATCAATTCTGATGGATCCGCCCCACAGCTGAATCAGCTGGTGGACCAGGGCCAGACCGATACCACTCCCACCGGCTCCGTTATTCCCCCTAACCCGGTAAAAGGGGCGGAGCACATGCTCCTGCTCGTGGGCGGGAATACCCACCCCTTCATCTTCCACCGACAGGAGGAGAAAATCGTGGGATTCAGTCCGTTCAATATCGACTTGAACACGAATGCTCGTGTCCGCTTCAGAATACTTGATGGCATTGGCAATCAGGTTATCGACGATCTTCTGGATAACCGCGTAATCAAAATTGCACAGGAAGGTGGTATGGGAAGCAGAAAAGGTGAGGTTTTGTCCTTTCTTCGTCCAAAGGGGTTCAAGGGCCATGACGGATTCACGGATATAACTGACCACCTCTCCGCCCACGGGGTGGATGTCCCATCTCTTCTTCTCCAGTTTCCGAAACTGGAGCAGCTGATCCACCATATTCTGGAGTTTTCGGGCGTTGCGCAGGACGAGGCTCAAGCTGTGACGTCGATCC
>CAZXIX010000176.1:0-4670 GCA_964640855.1 uncultured Saprospiraceae bacterium | reverse complement strand
ATTTTTGATAACCGAAATCTTTAAAAACGGTCAACACTAATCAGGGAAGTGCACCGGATTTTCGGGTTCGGATTTTTGTATTGGGTATTTTCGAATCCTCGCCTTCCCGGACTGATCTGGTGCCTGCCGGTCAATCGTATAAAGATCAAAGGGTTGGCTTCGTTTCCAGATTCAATGTAGGGATTCGATTGAAATGCTTTTCATTTAGCGTGGCAAGAGGAAGATCATGGGCAAGTGCTGTTGCTCCGATCAGTAAGTCTGGAATATCGATAAGTTTCCGTTCCTTTTTCAAAGATCGATATAAATGGACGGTCGCCTTGTTGACCTTTGAGTCTAATGGGAGAATAGTGATTCTGTTAAAAAACTCGTTCCAAAACACATCCTGTTCTGGATTGCTGCCCACATAAATTTCATATTCTGTGATCACAGAAACCGCAAACGAGTGGTATTTACCGGTGAGCTTAAGTAGAAAGGCGTTTTCCTTTTTTGTTTTTTGGTAGTATTCGATCAGGACAGAAGTGTCAAGACAGATCAGGAGCTCCTCCATTGGCGGAATGCAGTTCGATGTTCCTGGAATCGTTGAAATTGCTCGTCCGTCATGACGGGGCCGGTCTTCAGGAAGTCCCTGAAACCCTTGTGGTCTTTTTCCTGGACGTCCTCAAAAGATTTGGCAGCCAACTCTTTCTGGAGTTGGTCCCGCTCTTTTCGAGGCAATTGCCGGATGAGCTTCATGAGTTCCCGGAATTCAATATTGACCTTAAGCTCCATAGCTTTTGATTTCATGTAATAATAGGTTTTTTTACTTATTTGGTTCCAGGCAAATAATTTCCTACTCCGTTGGTTGTCCGTTTGATTCGACGCAGTCGCTGCAAACTACCTGCAAACGAGGCCGCAAGGCCTGGCTCACGCGGCGCAAGCCGCTGCAAACCACTTGTCTAACCGGTCCGAGAAATGAAGTTCCTGTTTACGGAAGGTCAAAACCGTGGGCCGTTTGCCTTGAGCCGTGGTCTGTCTGCCGCAGAATGTGAATTTTCCTTACCTTTGCCTCATCTCAATAGGGGTGCCTTACGTCCCGGCAGTTGTCGGGGTATCGGGCTGAGATCATACCCATTGAACCTGCCCGGGTAATGCCGGGAAGGGACATGATGCACACGCAATCCATCTATGGGTTCGGCTTTTCCATCCTTCTCCTCGAAGCGATGGGCTGTTTTTCTGAACTTCCGGACCAACCCCCGGCCCGGAAATGGCAAACGATTCCACCATGCAATCCATCAAGCGACTTATTCTTTTTGCAGGCTTTCTGTTTTTTCAATCTTTTCTTTTCGGACAGGCTACGCTTTCCGGCACGGTATTTTCCGGGGCCGATGAGCCCATGCCGGCCGCCAACGTTCTCCTGGAGGAGACGAATATCGGTACCAGCACGGATGCCGACGGGAATTTCTCCCTGACCAACCTGAAGGCCGGAAGCTACACCCTCCGGATCTCCTACCTGGGCTACCAGCCTTTTCGAAAAGAGATAAACCTGCGGGAAGGGGAGCAGCGGGAGCTGGAGATCCGGCTCGACCGGAAATCGGAAACCTTCGATCCGGCCATCGTCTCCGCTACCCGGGCCGGAGAAAAAACGCCCATGACCTATACCAATATTTCCAAAGAAGAACTCGAAAGGCGCAACCTGGGCCAGGACGTACCCTTCCTACTGCGCTACGCCCCCTCCGTGGTGGTCACCTCCGATGCGGGTACGGGCATCGGCTACACGGGCATACGGGTGCGCGGAACCGATCCTACCCGGATCAACGTGACCATCAACGGCATTCCGCTCAACGATGCCGAGTCGCAAGGGGTGTTCTGGGTCAATATGCCCGACTTCGCCAGCTCGGTAGATGACGTGCAGCTCCAGCGGGGCGTCGGGACCTCCACCAACGGGGCCGGGGCCTTCGGGGCCACCCTCAACCTGAATACCTCCGAACTGAAGCCCGATGCCTATGCCCGCCTGAGCGGTAGCGTGGGCTCCTTCAACACCTGGAAGGGGAATGTACAATTCGGGACCGGCCTGCTCGCCGATAAATTCACCATCGACGGACGCCTGTCGCACATCTCCTCCGATGGCTTCATCGACCGGGCAACCGCCGACCTGAATTCCTACTACCTCTCTGCCGCCTGGGTGGGCAACAAGTCCCAACTCCGCTTCAATACCTTCTCCGGCCACGAGATCACCTACCAGGCCTGGTACGGCGTGCCCCGGGATTCGCTGGCCACCAACCGCACCTACAATCCCGCCGGTACCCAAAAACCGGGCGAACCTTATGAAGACGAAGTGGACAATTACCGCCAAACCCACTACCAGGCCCTGTTCAGCCAGCAGATCGGTCAGGATGGGTTGCTCAACCTGGCGCTCAACTACACCCGCGGCAAAGGCTTTTTTGAACAATACTTAGCCGGCGCTTCCTTTGCCGATTACCAACTGCCACCGGTGACCACCGGCTCCGATACGATCACCAACACGGATCTCGTGCAGCGGCTCTGGCTGGATAACCATTTTTACGGAGGCACCTGGTCTATGGCCTGGAATCCCGCCGGGTTCCTTTCCGACTTTACGCTGGGCGGCGGATACTACATCTACGAAGGACTGCATTTCGGCGAGCTGATCTGGGCCCAATTCACCCCCCAGGCCGAGAAAGATTTCCGCTTCTACGAGAACGATGCCCGTAAGACCGACTTCAATATTTACGGTAAGGCAACTCTCGACCTGGCACCCCGGCTTTACGGCTACCTCGATCTCCAATACCGCCGGGTGACCTATAATTTTCTGGGTATCGACAACGACCTGAGCCCGCTCGATCAGCAGGTGGAGCTCAACTTCTTCAACCCCAAATTGGGCCTGCTCTACGATCTGGGGAACGAAAAGGAGATCTACGCTTCCTTCGCGGTCGCCCAGCGGGAACCCAATCGGATCGACTTCACGGAGTCTCCCCCCACCAACCGCCCCGTACCTGAAAAACTGTACGATACCGAGGCCGGTTTTCGATGGAACGGAGGAAATGCCCTTTTCGAAGCCACGGGCTATTTCATGTATTACCGGGATCAGTTGGCGCTCAGCGGTCAGCTCAACGAGGTGGGGGCCTACATCCGGGAAAACATCGACAAAAGCTACCGTCTCGGCATCGAACTGGTTGGTGGCTGGCAACCTGTGGAAGCTTTCCGCCTGGAAGGCAATGCCACCTTCAGCCAAAACCGGGTGATCGCCTTCAACGAATTCGTGGATGTTTACGATGGTGATTTCAATTATCTCGGCCAGGAACAGATCGAGCGCACGAATACCGACCTTTCTTTCTCGCCTCCCGTGATTTCCGGGCTGACTTTGGAGTGGATCCCCGTTCGGGAAGCCGGAAAACTCAACCAGCGCTTTTCGGTAGCCCTGCTCAACAAATACGTGGGCCGGCAATACATCGACAATACCTCCGACGAGAACAACGTGTTGGACCCCTACTTTTTCAGCGATCTGCAGTTGCGCTACCGCCTGCAACCCGGCTGGATGAAAGGTATTGAATTCAACTTGTTGGTCCGTAATCTGTGGGATGCCGAGTTTGAGACCAATGCCTGGTCGTATCGGTATCGTTTCGACGAGCAATTGCTGGTCGATCAAGGATTTTTCCCCCAGGCGGGGATCAACTTTCTGCTGGGTTTGACGCTGGATTTTTAGCTAGCGCTAAGCGCCGAAAACTACCTGTAAACGCGGCGTTAGCCGCTGCATACTACTTGCTAGCGCGGCGTCAGCCGCTGCACTTAGAAACCGGCTACCACGCCGAATCGGATCACAAAGGGACTACGGGTGTAAAATTGGTTGGTCGTGTTGATCACGTTGTACAAGGCCAGGATCTCCACGCCAACCCGGCCGCCGCTGTAAAAGCCGCCGCCGATGTAGAAGTTATCCCGTCGGACCCGCTGGGTGACCAGGTCGCCGCTGCCGTCGTAAAACAGAAAGGGAACCTGCTCCAGTTCGTATTCCGCATGGGCAAAGATCTGAGGAATGATCCGGTAGCGGGCGAAAGCACCCACGGCCCAGGTGAAATTGCTCTCCTGGGCATCCGGAAGACCAACCTGGTTGCGAATTTTCACATTCGAATAAATGATGGTACCGCGGGGGCCAACCGAAAAACCGGGGAACACCTTGAAACCGATAAGCGGGCTGATCCCAATGTTGAATTCTGAGTAGGTATTGGAGGAACCAAAGTTCAGGATGAGGTTGCCCCCATAGAAGAGCCGATCCTGGAGACCGTTATTGTTATTGACGGGCTGTTGGGGCCGCCCGCCTTCATAATACTGTTGTTGTCCGATGGCAGGAAGAGCCAGTAGGAGCAAGCCAAATAAAAGGCTGATTTTAACCGTGCCGATCATTCTGTTATTTTTCGGGAAAGATAAGGGCTATCAAGCAACATTTGCATTCAGAACGATCAAAAGCCCCGTTTCGCATAAGGGAGCTCCCCGAGCTTGGTCGGCCGGCTAACGTCTGCGGAAGGCCTGACGGCCGTTGAAAAGTGGTGAGCAAGTAGTAAACAAGTGGTGAACAAGTAGTTTCAACCTCTAAACGCGGCGTCAGCCGCTGGCGCAGCCCTATCGGGATAGTTCAATTAAGTGTGTCTGGTTTGATTAAAGGAGGTTTATCCAGACTC
>CAZXIX010000175.1:0-4710 GCA_964640855.1 uncultured Saprospiraceae bacterium | reverse complement strand
AAATCCTGCTCCGTAACTACCAGTCACGTTACGGGGAAATCGATATTATCGGGAGGGAAAAGGACGTCCTCGTCTTTGTCGAAGTCAAAGCCCGTCAGGCCGATGGACTCCAGCGTCCGGGGGAAGCGGTCACCGATAAAAAGCGCCGCCGCCTGATCCTGACCGGACGTCAGTATTTGAAGGAATTACATCGGGACGTGCCCTACCGCTACGATATCGTGGAGGTCTATCTGGACGGCGAAAACGTCCAAAAATGCCAGCATTACCCCAATGTCTTCTAAGCAGCGGGGAGTGGGCCAGATGCCACGAGTTTCCTGCGAGCTGAATCAACAGTCAAATTGAGACACTCAACATCGTCCATCAGTCGCCGAGCGGAGCGAGGTAGACTGAATGGGCTTGTTATCCGTGAATGGCCTCATATTCCACTTCAGGGGCTCCGACACGCTCTTTGGCGTGTTCGATAGTAATACTGCAAATCTGACCGGCTTCGTTTGTACCCAATAAGGTGTTCTCGTCCAAATCTTTCGTCTCGATAGGGACGTCAGCTCTGAAAACGATATGTAGTGTGTCGGTGTCTTCGAAGTATTTAACTTTCATGGGGCTCCTTGTATCTGCGGTCAAAGAAGGCGTTATGAACCGTCTCGCGGTTGGCGAGCGATATCTCTCAGGAAGACTTTCCCTAGTCAGGAGGCTAGTTGGCTAGCACTCAACCAAGAAGGCTATTACGGAAATGGAGCCCCGAAAGTGAGGGCTTTGTCCTGAAATTTAAGAGTATTTCCGCTCACCTTGGGTATTTCAGTAGAAATCATCTGGAAAACGGGCAGGACCGGATATCCACCGGATGCCGTATCATATTTGACTCCTTCTTTTTCAACCAGCATGTAAGCTTTGAACCCACCTCCGGGCACTTCTCCAACGATGATTTCAATGGGATAAATTAATTCTTGATTCAGCTTCATCCACTTCCCTGCCCATAATTTTCCGACTTGTTGCCGAACGACGCTTTTGTCTGCCTGGCTGTATCCTTCTGTCAAGCTGGCATCTAGTACAATTTCCCCGTTGATGCGAACAATGAGAACGTCGTCGGCCACACCGTACAGACGATAGGTTCCGGATTCAGGTGGCGTGATATTCCCCTCATAATGAGCCATCCATCCACTGGGCTGCACCTCGCTGGCTACGCCGAAGGCCTGTGGGGCAATATCAGCACCCATCTCTGGCATGATGATCTGAGTCAGTTGCAGTGGCTCGGAGGACCGGTAGTAATCTTTAAGTTCTGATTTTTTCCATGAATCCGTGAACTTGTTTGAGATCGAGCCATAAACACCCTTGTTGTACTGGATGGGGTTCCGCTTCGAATCTTGCTTTAAGTCATAGAGGTAACCTGTCATTACTCTGCTGCCGAGGTTTTTGCCGCCAAAGAATGAGCTTAGCTTAACCTTACCTTTTCCCACTCCGGTTCCCGTTCCCGAACCGGACCCACCTAGAAAACTGCCTGCGATCAGGCCGGGATTTCCGGCCACTGTAGGCATACTGAAGGAAGGGGCGAGCGTGGAATTGCTGACTGTAATTAAATCACTCATATCCGGGGCATCGGCACCTCCCTCCTCTTGGGCAACCTGCACCGACTCGGCCTGAACCTGGGGCAGCGGTTCTTCTTCAGTCAGGGTGGGCATTTCTTCGATCAGATTGTCCGTCGCCACGGGGTCAGAGAAATCACTTTGAAAAAAGGGCACTAAATCGATTCCCTCGTAGACCACATAGCCCCCGATCGACAGAGCAATGATGAGATGAACTGCAATGGCTATGCCCAGCGATGATAGCATGGATGCATTGATGCGGGACTCTGGCTTCGGAGAAGCTCCCCCAACAGGTGTTGGCCTTTGTGCTTCCGGTGATGATGTCGCATTTAGTTTCATATTTAATCCCTTTCACTCGCAATAATAGCCGTTCGTTAGTAATAGGGCTTCATAGATTGGAGTCTAAATGATATCAATAAATGCTAATAATATATTTACTCTGAAGCATTAGTAAATCCCTTTCATCTCCGGCAACCAGTATTATTGAGAACAGGTTTTCTGACAGCCTCATTAAGTTGACGTTTGACTCATTATGGTGATCATATTCGCTGTAAAGAATGCACAAACAAAAAACTATGAAATATCACCTTCTATCCATCCTGATGACGTTGCTTACGGCCTCGATCTCTTGCTCCCCGAAGAGCGGGATTCACGTAGCCGTCGATGGTGATGATACTAATGCGGGAACACGCAAAGCGCCTTTCCGCACCATCCAACACGCTGCCACTGTTGCCCAACCCGGAGATATCATCACTGTTCACGCGGGTACATATCGCGAACACATCAATCCGCCACAGGGAGGGCTGTCCGACGATGAACGCATTATCTTTCAGGCTGCTGAGGGTGCTGAGGTGGCCATCAAGGGGTCTGAAGTCATTGAGGGATGGGAGCGGGTGGAGAATGACACCTGGAAAACGACGGTTCCGAATGAATTCTTCGACGATTACAATCCCTACTCAACCCGGGTGCGAGGGGATTGGTTCACACCATTGCCCAAAGGTCAGAAACGCAAATACCACACCGGCACCGTCTATCTGGACGGGCATTGGTTAAAAGAAGCGGCCTCCAGGGAGGACGTGCTGGCTCCCGCCGGAGAGGATGCCCTCTGGTTCGGTGAAGTGGCTAATATACATACTACAATTTACGCACAGTTTAAAGGCCTGAACCCGAACGAGCGGACTGTCGAGATAAACGTCCGCAAAGCAGTCTTCTACCCGGAATCACCCGGCATCAATTACATCACTGTGCGTGGCTTTACCTTGGAACACGCCTCCCCGAACTGGGCACCTCCCACCGCCGAACAAGTGGGGCTGATCGGCACGCATTGGTCGAAAGGGTGGATCATTGAGGACAATGTCATCCGCTATTCGATCTGCACCGGAATCACGCTGGGCAAGCATGGGGATGAATACGACAACAAATCCGCCTGGTCTGCCGAAGGCTACGTGGAAACAATCAAACGTGGCCTGGCCCGAGGCTGGTCGAAGGAAAATATCGGATCTCACATCGTTCGTAATAACCACATCTCACACTGTGAGCAGGCCGGCATGGTAGGATCAATGGGAGCTGCCTTCAGCACCGTAACCGGCAACGTCATCCACGATATTAATATGCGACACATGTTCAGCGGCGCGGAGATGGCCGGGATTAAATTTCATGGAGCTATCGATAGCCTCATCAGCCACAACCACATCTATCGCTGCGGCGGTTTTGGCGGAATCTGGCTGGACTGGATGACCCAGGGCACCCGCGTGACTGGCAACCTCCTCCATGATAACTACAAGCAGGACCTTTTCGTAGAAGTCAACCACGGACCGTTCCTGGTTGATAACAACATTTTTCTCTCCGACCAGACCTTGCTCGACCAGTCCACCGGAGGAGCGTATGTCCACAATCTCTTCGCCGGGATCATCCCCCCGGTAAAACCTCAAAGCCGGGAGACTCCTTACCTCAAACCGCATGCCACCGAAATTGCCGGACTCAGCGATACACCCTGCGGAGATAATCGTTTCTTCAATAACCTCTTCCTCAATGGCCACGACCTTTCACCTTACGCAGAGTTTGAGAACATGGTCATCGACGGAAATGTTTTCTCCCCGTCCTCAGCCACTCTGACCCGTAAGGATGACGGAGTTTATCTCGAGTTCGCGTCTGAGTTGGGCCTCTCCGGTGACAGCCTGCGCCAAATCGTCACCAGCGAAATCCTCGGGAGGACGATTATCTCCAGACTACCCTTCACTCAGCCAGACGGCTCAGGCTTTCGGATTGATCGCGATTACTTTGGGAATCCACTGAACAATGAAAATCCACCCGCCGGGCCGTTCAGTAAAAAATCCGCATATGGGGACTCGGTCAAGGTTTGGTAAATACGCTAAGACCCGTCGATGTTGGTCTTGTCGGCCTTTTCGCTTCCTCGGATCCCGGGAACGTCTGAAATTGTCGGAACCTTTTTCTGAATTGGATTTTTCTCCAGCAATTTCGATGTCTCCCTGAGAATTTCCCAGGCTTCGTCCTGAACGACCCCATTTCCATCCGGACCTACATTGAGCAGGAGGACTCCGCCTTTCTCGTTAATGTCTTTTAGCTTGTTGTAAACGGTCTCTGGAGTCTTCCAGTTGTTGTCATTCTTCTTAAATCCCCAGGATTTATTCATGGTGTAACAACCCTCCCAATGCATGCCAAAGGCTTCGTCGAAATGCTTCTGTTCCTGGGTCACGTAGTCGAGTTCGAATTTTCCGCGCTTGGCCACCCGGTTATTGACGATAACATCCGGATCAGCCTCCCGGATCTGGTTATACAGTTGAATCCCGTCGTCGAGCGTCCACCAGTCGGCCCAATCTCCATCGAACCAGAGCACAGCCGGATTGTATTTTTTCACCAATTCGAGGACCTGGTTCCGTTGGTAATCGACATAAGCCTGTTTCTGGTCATCGACGATGATTGTCTTACCGGACCAGCCCTTCTTGCCCATTTCAGAGGGGCGGGCCTGGCTGGGGTGGTTCCAGTCGATAATGCTGTAATAAAGGCCAAAGCGGATTCCGTGCCTGGCACAGGCATCCTTGATTTCCTGGAGAAGATCCCTGCCCTGAAAGGGGGTGCTGGCTACATCGAATTCGGTGAATTCGCTGTC
>CAZXIX010000174.1:0-4743 GCA_964640855.1 uncultured Saprospiraceae bacterium | reverse complement strand
CAAAAAAATTTGTCGTCAATCTGAATACTTTGGTCGGGACAGGAATCCCCGCAGCCCCTAAAGGAACGGACAAAAGGGAAACCGAAAACCGGCTGCAGGAGCTTTCCGAACTTGCAAAAACCGCGGACATAACCGTATCGGGCGCCCTGCCGGTCTACCAGGACCGGGTGTATCCCAATCTTCTCGTCTCCCGGGACAAAGCCGCTGAAATTATCGGTCTGGCGCAGAAAAACCACGCCGAAAACATCATTTTCGACGGGGAACTCTCCCCTTCCCAGCAGCGCAACTGGGAAAAGCTTTCGGGAGTGCGGGTTTACGACCGCAGGGAGCTGATCCTCTCCATATTCGCCGACCACGCACGCACCCGGGAGGCGAAGCTGCAGATCGAACTTGCCCAGTACGAGTACATGCTTCCGCGGATGAAACGGGCCTGGACGCACCTCTCCCGCCAGCAGGGAGGCGAGCGGGGCACCCGGGGAGAAGGTGAAAAGCAGATCGAACTGGACCGGCGGACCATCGAACAGAGGATCTACACCATCAAAAAAGCCCTTGCCCAGGTGGAAAAGCAGCGGGTGGTCCAGCGCAGGAGACGGGTCCGCAACTCCGTTTCCACCGGGTCGATCGTCGGGTACACCAACGCCGGGAAATCGTCCCTGCTGAACAGGCTGACGGAGGCGGGTATTTTAACGGAGAACAAGCTGTTCGCGACCCTCGATCCGACAACGAGGAAATTCGAACTCCCGGGAAACCGGCCGGTGCTCCTCACCGACACCGTCGGTTTCATCCGGGACCTGCCCGCGGACCTGGAGGATGCCTTTAAATCGACCCTGGAGGAATCGGTCTACTCCGATTTTCTTATCCAGGTCGTCGATGCTTCCAATCCTGAATTTGTAAAGCATATCGAAACGACCCGGCAGGTCCTGGACAGGCTGGGGATCGGCTCGAAGCCGCAGATCCTCGTTTTCAATAAGATCGATCTGGTAAAAGACGGGTTCGACCGGACCATTCTGGCAACGAGGTTTCCGGACGGCATCTTTGTTTCCGCGGCCACCGGCGAGGGAATCGAAGCTTTGACCCGAAAACTCGAAGATCGCGTCCACGACCATCACGCGGCCTGGACCTTTAACCTTCCCTCACACCGGCACGACCTGGTCGCCTACCTCCACCGGAACGGCGAAGTACTCGAAAAAGATTACGGGGCGGATACGATCTCCATATCCGCCCGGGTCCCCGAAGCAGTAAAAAAACGACTGGAACCGTACTCGGTGTAGCATGCCGGGCCGCCTCAGAAACCTTCCAGAACCACCTTCCCGATCGACTTTCCGCTCTCGATGAGCGCATGCGCCTTCCTCAGATTTTCCGCGCTGATCTTCGCGTAGTGTTCCTTAAAGGTGGTCCGGATAATGCCGTCATCGATCAGGTCGGACGCTTCGGTCAGGAGGTTATGCTGGGCGATCATGTCCGGAGTCTCGTGGAGCGGCCGGGTGAACATCATCTCCCAGTGGAGGGAGATGCATTTCGATTTGAGATCGTTCACATCGACGGGCCCCGGATCGTCGATCAGCGCAATCTTTCCCTGGGGCTGCAGGGATTTGATGATTTCCTGAAAATGCAGATCGGTCCGGGTCAGGGCGGCGACATAGGTCACCTCGCGAATGCCGATCCGCTTCAGCTCCTCCGACAGGGGCCTGCTGTGGTCGATCACCTCATGGGCGCCGTGGTCCCGGACCCATGCTTCCGTTTCGGGACGGGGCTTCCTTCTTTCAGCTGCAGGGTATGGGCCGTGTAGGATTCCTGGGAAAAAAGGCAGAAAGTGGCCATCAGGCAGAGGGTGGCCGTAAGTAAGGTTTGTTTTTTCATGATGCGGGTGATTGGTACTGGCTATAAAAATAGCCAATTTTTTACACTGGAAAACCACGTCCCCGGATGGCTGGCGGAAAAGGTGATCTTCGTAGGTGCTCAAGATAAGCGGGAGCCTAACAAAAGGCAATTTTTCCGGTGATTATTGTCATTGAATACAGTCCTCTAGGCCCCATATCTTTATAGATGAAGAAAAAGTGTAAGGATTTGTCTGTTCCGGACAGAAAAGTTTTCCTTTGAAATGTTAAGGCCATTGCTTCGGGATGAATTTTTTTTTAAATTAGATGTTCCCGTCGGGAAAGCCAGAAGATTCTCTTAATAGATTCTTTATATCCAACAAATGAACTACTGCTTTGGGAGTCAATTAATTGACAGGTAGTTAGCGTTATAATATGTTGATAAGCTGTTGATTATTGCAACTGCCAACTGCCCATACGGGCCCGTACCGGGGTTTATTACCGACTGCACTACATGCCATCCTGGCATATTCGGTAAGCCAAATTATATTATATCTATATACCAAAACATTAGCAAAATTCTATCCACATGACAACCCTAACCGATACCACCAATGCCCGCTCCGCGCAATTCCTGATGACCAGCCTTCGTGAAGAATTAGCTCTGTATCAGGAAGAAAGCCGCTTTTTTCAGAAAATACTCCGCAAAGCTTTACTCGCCAGGGAAGATGGCAAAACAGAACGCATCCGTGACCTTTACGCTCGCCTGACGGCCTTTCAACAGGAGACGCTTCCCGGCCTGCAGCGTGCCCTGCGCGGCATGGATGGGGCGAATGCCAACACCTCCACAGCAGACAGCGGCCTGAACCAGGTCGGCCTTTTCCGCCAGGGCATGGAGGAGGCGCGCCGCCTGCTCAACCTCATCAAGCGCGATGCCTTCCGCGAGCTGAACGCCGACTTTATACGCTCGCCTATTTGGTGAAAAATTGAGAGAAGGAAAATAGCCCTAACCAGAGATCCATCTGGAAACTACAGGAGCCCTGAAGCTTTGCTTCGGGGCTCCAACGTTTGTGCAAGCACTTATTTTTTCTCCATCACTGCCCAGTAAAAGGGCACACCGAGGTAGAAATATTGCTCCTCAAGGGCTACGAAGCCGGCTTCTTTCAAGAGCTGGTCCGTGGGCCGGTTGAGGTGGCAGCCTTCTGCGAGTTGCTTCCATAGGGGAGTGGCCACGTTCTGCAGCCAGCGCTGTGGTTGGCGGCTGTCCTGTATGTGTTCGATGGTGAGCAACTGCCCGCCTGGTTTCAGCCAGGCCTTCATGCGTTGAATGGCTTCCGGCAGCTGTGGCACCGTACACAGCACCAGCGTGCAGACGATGTAATCAAAACCTTCCTCCGGAACCTGCTCCTGTACCTGCCGTTCTTCTATACCCGCTTCCAGAAAGTGAACCTGGCCCTGAAAAGAGGGCTGCTCTTCCAGTTTGTTGCGGGCGTAGCGCAGCATGGCATGGGAGGGCTCTATGGCCAGCACCTCCACGCCCTTCGGATAGTGAGGGATATTGGCCCCTGTACCGGCGCCCACTTCCAGCACTTTCCCGCTGGTTCTTTGCAGCAGTTCCCGGCGCTTTTCTCCCATAAACTCTTCCTCAAAGCGGTGCATGACGGGGTCGTAAAGCCGGGCAAAAAGGCGGGCGTAAAGGGATTCATGGCTGGAGGAAGGAGAAGGCATGTCTTTTTAAAGAATTGGATGAACGAATGAACGAATGCAAATCACCAGGTCCCCGTAGAAAACCAATCATCCCCACTCCGGCGCTCGCGCTTGCGTTCCTCTTTGGTCTTATCGAAGGTATCGCGTTCCAGGAAGTACTGCTCGTCGGCTTCCGGTTCGTTTTCCCAGGAGTAGCGAGTAGGCTGCTCATCCTTTTCAATGACATCTTTAAACCAGAAAGAAGTGAAAATACCCACCAGGGCCCCCAGCAGGTGGCTTTCCCAGGAGACGTCGCGCTCGGTGCTGGGCAGTATGCCCACGAACATAGAGCCGTAGTAAAATACGACGATGAGGGCCAGGACGATGGATTTGAGGTTGCGGCGGAAGATGCCATTCCAGAATACGAAGGCCACCAGTCCGTACACTACGCCGCTGGCGCCGATGTGGAAGGCATTGTCGCGGGCGAAGATCCATACCATGAGGCCGGTGAGCAGGTAGATCATGAGGAAACTCTGTATGGCAATGCGGCGGTAGAAGAACAATACGATCACGCTCAGCATTAATAGGGGTGGCGTATTGGAAAGGAGGTGCGGCCAGCCGGAATGCAGCAGGGGCGCCAAAATGATGCCCCGCAGGCCAAACACTTCCCGGGGGAAGATGCCATAGATACCGAAGTTGGCTCCGGTAAGCGATTGGAAGAGCTGGATGATCCAGAGCAGGGCGATCAGATACAGGGGTAGGAACAGGCTGTCTCGAAACTTTTTCTGCATAGTCATTTTGCATCGGTTAATAGGCTCACGCTTGGGCGGAGTAGTGCAACATCAATCTAACCGTTTCAAAGGCAAAGGTGTTGAGCCATTCTGTCCCATTCGTCGCCTTAAGGCTGCCAAAGGCCGAAAAAACAGCTATACGGAGTACCTTCTTCGCACCAGTTTGATAAAATCCCGGGCGGCAGGCAGGCGGTCTTGCTTAGTCCAGTTGTACTTTTCCGCCAGGTTCATCAGCAGGCCGCGGGCCTCATCCATATTGTCGTACTTGTTCAGCAGGCTGAGGGTATCATTGAGGGAGTTGAGGTCTTTTCCGAAGAGTTCGTTCATGTAAAGCAGGCGGTCATTGATGGCCAGGGCCTTGGTCAGGTCATTGACGGGCCGTTCGCTCAGTTTTTCGGAGAGCTCTTTGGCTTCCTGGAACTGAAAGAGCTCTTCGAGCCCCTCTTTGT
>CAZXIX010000173.1:0-4933 GCA_964640855.1 uncultured Saprospiraceae bacterium | reverse complement strand
CCTCGAAAAGCCAACTCTGGCCCGAAACCGGATCCACAAGGCCCAGAGAAACAACTTTTCTTTCGGGATCGGGCTGCTCCCACAGCGGCCGGCAGCAAGACTTCCGGCAACCGGCCTGCGGAGAACCCGCGTCCTGCGTGGTACCCAAAACGATCAGGAAAGGCGCCCCACCCGGGGCAGCCCCTTCGGCCGGCGGTAGGGCCTGCTGTTCCCGGCAGGACAGACAAGTACCTACCAGCAAGCATAAAATAAGGATACAAAAACGCATGAGTTCGTGAGAAGAGGTTGGCAATGGATTCCAGAAGGCTGATCCTTCGTTCAAAACCTGGCCCTGGAATCCGTTCAGAATTCGTATAATAGCAAGATTAAGGCTCAATTCAGATTTTTCCCTTTTAAAAATCAACCTTATGGCCCGCTCCCCTGAATCTTTACAATCAGGCTTGGACCTGCTCTATAAATGGGAAAGCGAAACCCCCGACAAGGAATTCCTGCGGCAGCCTTTTGGGGATCGCTGGGAAGTACTCACTTATAAGGAGAGCTGCGATCAGATCCGGAGGATGGCCACCTATCTGCAGCGCTACCCGAAAGGAAGTCACATCGGCATCTTTTCCAAAAACTGTTGCCATTGGGTCATGGCGGACATGGCCATCTCTCTCGCCGGCCATGTTTCGGTTCCCTTTTTCCCCACTTTGACGGAAAACCAGCTGCAAGAAGTGTTGATCAAAGGAGACGTGGACTGCCTCTTCGTGGGTAAACTGGATGAGTGGGAAAGCCGGGCCTCCGGGGTTCCGGACTCCGTGGATATCATTCGATTTCCTACCTATCCCGGCAATGCTGAGGTGAGCCAGGGCAAAGCCTGGGAAGAGATCCTGGCCGAAAACGAGCCTCTACAGGGCAATCCGGTACCGAATCCGGAAGATACCTGGACCATTCTTTTCACGTCAGGGACGACCGGCTCTCCCAAAGGCGTAGTACACGATCACGCCAGCCTGGGCCATTTGATCCGAAACGAGTTGGAGTATGACGATACCGGTACCGGAAAGATGGGCCCGGCCCAGTTCTTTTCCTTTCTCCCCCTGAACCATGTAGCGGAGCGGACGGCTGTCGAACTCATGTGCCTGCTGCGAGGAGGGACCATATCCTTTGCCGAATCCCAGGATTCCTTTTTGAAGAACCTGCAGGATACGCGCCCCACTCTTTTCTTTGCCGTACCCAGGATCTGGACCAAATTTCAATCCGGCATCCTGGAAAAAATGCCCGCCCAAAGACTGGACCTGCTTCTTCGCATTCCCATCCTATCCTCCCTGGTCAAGAAAAAGATCCGCAAAAACCTGGGTCTGGACCGGGCACAGGCCATATTTTCGGCGGCCGCTCCCATGCCCGACGCCCTGAAGATCTGGTACCGCCGGCTGGGAATCGATATTCGGGATGTTTACGGTATGACCGAAACGAATGGCCCCCTGACCATTTCTCCGCCCGACATCAAACGCACAGATACCGTCGGCCTCCCCATGGGGAATGCGGATGTCAAGATCCACCCGGAGACCGGCGAGGTCCTGCTTTACGCTCCCTGGAATATGAAGGGCTATTACAAAGATCCCGAACTCACCGCCCAGGTCCTGAAAGAGGGTTGGGTCCATTCCGGCGATCAGGGAAAGCTCAGCCCGGAGGGATACCTCAAGATCATCGGACGGGTCAAGGAAACCTTCAAGTCGGCCAAGGGAAAATTTATCATTCCCAATCCGATCGAACTGGCTTTCGCAGAGAACAACCTGGTGGAACAGGTTTGCGTCGTGGGGCGTGGATTACCCCAACCCCTGATCCTGTGCACCCTGTCGCCTTCGGGCCTCCATGCCACACGGGAGGAATTGACCGCTACCCTCCTCCAAAGCCTGCAGTCCATCAACCAAAAGTTGCCCGGCTACCAGCGCCTGAAAAAGGTGGTTGTCGTCGATGGTGAATGGAGTGTCGAAAATGAGGTGCTCACCCCTACCCTGAAGGTAAAACGGAGGGTCATTTCGGAGCGCTACGAATCCCGATACGCAGAGTGGCAAAGTATGGATTCGGAAATCGTCTGGGAACGAACTTAGGTGCCACAACAGAGTTATCGGAGTACAGTGTCCCGGGTAATTTGGCATTCGACATAGACGCCCCAAACGCATCCCTTATGCCGGTACTTTTCCCGATGCTGCCGGAAAAAACCTACGATCCCGACCAGGCGGTGGCCCCAAAAGTAACTCAGGATAAATTTTCGGACGTCCTTTTCTAACAAATCCCGGCGGATAACATCCCGGTCGATACCCTCTTCCAACGCAGTGCCTAAGGATTCTGGGAAAAGCTTCAACCCATTCATTCGAACCCGAATAAATATATCCGGGCCGTCTTCGCCCAGTTCGCGGATCATGTCCCGGTTTTGATGGCCTTGTAAGGTATCATGCGGCTGCCAGCATTCAACCCAAAATCCTCCATCCATCCCTTCCATTTCGGAGCAACCATCGCATATCGATAGCAAGCTTCCAAAAAATCTGGTTTGGTCATCTGCGAGAGCCTTCTTCAGATCTTTTCTCTTTTACTCTGCCTTTTGCGTATATTAATATTTGTCTCTCAAAGAGTCCTCACATGCAAACCGAAAAACGGCTCCGGGAAAAACTGGAGGAGCGCCAGAGTATCCTTTTGGCTCAAAAACACCTGGACCGTTTGAAAGAGCGTCTCCGGGAGGGGCGAGCTCAATTGGGGGAATTGCTTAGCCATATCGAGCTGGAGCAAAAAGAGGTTGAGTATTACGAGAAGATCTCCACCGATTCCCTTTTCCGAAGAATACTGGGCGGGCAGGAAGAACAGCTGGAATTTCAGCGGCAGGAACACCTGCAGGTGATCCTGGATTACCGGGATACCAAACGCACCCTCGAATTGCTGGAATTCGAGAAAAAAGTATTGGAAGAAAAGGTTGCCTGCCTCCCCGATCTGGATAATGAGATCGACCGGCTGATCCACAAGCGGGAGCAGGAACTGCTGGCACAGGATAGCGGGGGGCTTCGGATCATCCACCAGCTAAACCGCGAATTGGGCACTGCGATCCGGCTGCGCCGCGAGATCTACGAAGCCAAGATCGTAGGCCTGCAAAGCGCCCGATTGGCTCAATCCATGGCCCAACTTTTGCGGGAGGCTATGATACACCAGCCTTGGGGAAGGCCTTCCCTTGTGTTCTTTCGGAGCAAAAAACCGGACTACGTACACCTCACCCTCGATAAGTTCTACCAACTTAAAAACCGTCTGCGAGCGTTTTCGGATGAATTGCGGGACATCTACATCCAACACGATATCCGCCAATTCCGGGGCATCGAACAGTTCCAAAATCTTTCCAACGGGTATTACGATCACCTGATCAACGACTGGATCGTTCGACATCGAATCTCCCATTCATTGAACATGATCGGTTCCCTGCACGACGGCCTGGTCCGGGCGCTCGAATCCCTCAAATGTGAGGAAAGCCGCGTGGAAGAAAAGATCCGTTATCTCGAATTACGAAAAAAAGGGATCATCCTGGAAGAAGCAACGAACAGCTGAATACAGCCCCCAAGGTATTGCTTTGCAAGAGCCGCTGAGTAACCCGTCTCCCAACTTGCCGACAGGCCTTCGCAGAAGCCCTCCCCCTGCCTCCCACATATGTTAAATTATTCTTTCCCCGAGCTGCCATTCAAACCGCGTAGTGCAATTTCTCGTATTTTTACCCTCCGGGTTCTTGGAAAACCCGGCTAAAGAAACAGCAATTCCAGGTTTATGCGCGAAGAAGAGAAGAACCCCCAAAAGGGTTATGTAGGTAAAGAGTTCAGTTATTCCAGTCCGCACGATTCGATTTTAAAACGATTCATCATCCGGACGGTGGAAAACCTGACTGGGAAGAAAAAGCTGCAAAAAATTTACGACGAGCTGCACCAAAACGACCCGGATCCATGGGAAGTTTGGGGTCAGGCTCTTAAGAAACTGGATATTTCTCTGGATTTCGATGCCGGACAGGTAGAGAAGTTCCCCCAGAGCGGGCCGGTGATCTTTGTGGCCAATCACCCATTCGGCGTTGTCGATGGCGCCATACTCTGCCATCTGGTCACCCGGGTGCGCCGCGATTTCTTCCTGCTGGTCAACGAGGTTCTGTCCCACGAACCCATCATGGAAGGGCACCTTTTGCCGGTGGATTTCCGGAAAACCCCGGAAGCGCTGGAGACCAATATGGAAACGAAAAGACGGACGACCGAACGGCTGAACAATGGAGAAGTGCTGGCTATTTTCCCTTCCGGGGCTGTCGCTACCGCCCTTTCCTTCCGGGGACCGGTACAGGAATTACCCTGGCGGCGCTTCATCTGCACCCGCATCCATGAGACCCAGTGTACCGTTGTGCCCATGTATTTCCATGGTCAGAACAGCAAACTCTTTCAGTTCGTCAGCAAGTTCAGCATGAACCTCCGTTTGGGCCTGCTCCTCAACGAGATCTCGAATAAAAGGGGCAAAACCATACGCGTGGAGATCGGAGACCCCATCCCCTACTCGGATATGCAGGTCTACGAGGACCGGCAGGAACTCATTGACTTCCTCTGGATGAAAACCTCCCAGTTGGGAAACGGTGGCGGGACCGACCTGAGCGGCAAACCACGCCCCAGGCGAAAAATCCGGCTGCGAAGAAAAAAGAAAGAAGAGGCCGTCCTCTAAGTGCAAACCCATCATTCTTGAAGTATTATTGGAATGTAGAGCTTCCCTCGATGGTCAGGGAGTAGTGAAATGGTTGAGTGGGTCCATTAGGTATCGGGGTATCAGGTATTGGTTATCGGGTCGGAGCGTAGCGGAGATCCTGACAAGCGTGGGAAATATCTAAATCCTGAAATATGAGGTGGTCCTATTTGACCGGACACCTTGTTTAACCACTTTTATGTTTCAGCCC
>CAZXIX010000172.1:0-4976 GCA_964640855.1 uncultured Saprospiraceae bacterium | reverse complement strand
AACACCGGATTGGTGAATGCGGAGGGACAACTTTTCCTCCAGCCCTTTTTGCAGCGCAGCGGGTAGCAATACTAAAGCTTGTTCTCATTGATGATCGCCAGCAGATCCTCCCGGTAATTCTTTCCGACCGGCAGGTGTTTGACCTGTCCTTTTTCCTCTACCTCCACCATGTTACCGACTATGGCCTGGATCTTGTTCAGGTTGATGATGTAGGAGCGATGGATCCGCATGAAAACATCCTGGGGGAGCTTGGCTTCCAGACTTTTCATGGTTTGCAGGGTGATCACTCGCGTATTTCCCATGCGGATGATGACATAATCCTTGAGGCCTTCGATGTAGATGATGTCTTCATAATTCACCTTCACCAACTTTTTGTCGGCTTTCACGAAGATGAAATCCGGCTCGTCGCCGTTGGCTGCGGTCCCTTTCGATGTGCTGGCATCCCGTTGAAGCTCCAACTGATCCATGGCTTTGTTGACCGACTTCATGAAGCGTTCCAGGGAAATCGGCTTCAACAGATAATCCAGGGCGTTCAGTTCGAAGCCTTCTACCGCAAAATTGGGGTAGGCGGTTGTAAAAACGACAAGCGGCGGATCGCTGAGTGTCTTCAGGAATTCGGTGCCGGTCAGCTGCGGCATCTGGATGTCCAGAAACATCAGGTCGACCTTGGAATTCTGCAAGGCGTCATTGGCTTCCAGGGCGTTGTTGCACTTGGCCACCAGCTTGAACTCCGGGACTTTGGATATGTAGGTCTCCAGTACATCCTGAGCCAGGGGCTCGTCGTCTACAATGATTACGTTGATCATGTGTTCTCTTTTTAACTCTAAGTGTCGCCTGATCGGTTGCTCTGAGTCGCACGTCCGGAGAAGACCCTTCGGATTGAGACATCGAGAAATTCCGACAGGGCGACCTTATAGCTTGATCTCCAAATTTACGGCATATGAGTTGGGATTATCGGATATCGTCAGTTCGTATTGGTTTGGATACAGCAGGTCCAGTCTGCGCTTGACGTTGACCAGTCCGATTCCACCGCTTCTTCGGTTCTCGGGCCTGGGGGTGGAAGCGGACTTGCTGTTTTCGATGAAAAAATGGATCTCCCGGTTTTCCACCTGCATGAAGATATTGACAAAACCTTCCATGATCTCGTTGTTCAACCCGTGCTTGAAACTGTTTTCCAGGAAGGGGATGAACATGAGGGGGGCGATCTCCTGATCTTCTATAACCCCTTCCACCTCAAAATTGATGCTCACGTTTTTTCCCTGCCGAAGTTTTTCAAGATCGAGATAATTGCGCAGATAATTGACTTCCTTTTTCAGGGGGACCCTTTTTTCATTGCATTCGTAGAGCATGTAGCGCATCATTTCAGACAGCTTGATCACGATCTCGGGGGCTTCGTCTGATTTTTTGAGCGTCAGAGCATAGAGGTTGTTGAGGGTGTTGAAAAGAAAATGGGGATTGATCTGGCTTTTGAGAAAACGGAGTTCGGATTGAATGGTCTGGGTCTGCAGATCCTGCTTTTCTCTGAGGTGGCGCATCCAGTCCTGCGTGATCCGCACGAGGGTACTGATCCCTCCGGCAAAAAACATGATCAGGAAGTGCCAGAACTGGTTGTTGAGCAATTGATCCTGTAGTGCCGGCATATCTGAGAACTTGAAAAAAAAGACGATGAGCTTGAGGGGGGTGATGATGGCCGCGCTGAGCACCAGCAGCAGGGCGTAGGTGCCGAATTTCTTCTGGGTCAGGTAGTTGGGGATCAGGTAAAGCAGGTTGAAATAGACGATGACCGCGAAGAAAAAGACGTTGATCAACTCGTTGGTAAAGGTAAACCAGAACCCCTTGGAGGAAGCACCTTCCGCCCAGGTCAGTATGGCCAGCAGCAGGAACCAGAGCAGCACATGGTAGAACCTCCGGTGGAAGAAAGTTCGGGCGATCCGCCGGGGCCATTCTCTTTCGAGCAGAGAAGAACCAGGCAGGCTTTCAGTTTGATCGATGCTCATTTTCATACCCAAAGCAAAGAAAAAAGGCTGGAGTGAAATTTAGGAAAAGTTTAGATGAAATAGCCTTATTTGAGGATGCCTGCCCTTTCCAGGCTGTAGTTAGGTGAAGATCGACCTTTTTACCCGGTAGCTTCCGTTTCCCAACCCCCCCTCTTACCCAAAAATTCCTTAGCTTACCTTTTTTAACCATATGTGCACATATCCATGTCCGAGTTCGAAATTACCTCCCAAGCGGCCGTTGAAGAAATGAAGAAAAGTTTCCAGGAGATCCTGACCGGGATCGGAGAAGATCCTGAGCGGGAAGGTTTGGTCAAGACACCCGAACGGGCCGCCGTGGCCATGCAGTTCCTCACCCAGGGGTACACCCAGAATGCGGAAGAAATTCTACTGTCCGCCATGTTCAAGGAAGACTACAGCGAGATGGTGCTCGTCAAGGATATCGAACTGTACTCCATGTGCGAACACCACATGCTGCCCTTCTTCGGGAAAGCCCACATCGCCTACATTCCCAACGGTTACATCGTGGGCTTGAGCAAACTGCCCCGCATAGTGGATGTGTTTGCCCGTCGCCTGCAGGTGCAGGAGCGGCTCACCGACCAGATCCTGAAATGCATAGACGAAACCCTCCGTCCGCAAGGCGTGGCGGTGGTCATCGAGGCCCTGCACATGTGCATGATGATGCGTGGCGTGCAGAAACAGAATTCCGTCACCACGACTTCCGCTTTTACGGGCGCTTTCCAGCGCGTGGAGACGAGGACAGAGTTTCTGCGCCTGATCGGTACCAAGTTGCACTGATTTCCCAGGCTGGCTTTTTGGTTGTTTGAGGTCTGGCGTTACGCTTGCCCGTGGAATCGCCCTGAGGGCAGGGATTGCCCATCGGCTGCGCTCGGGCGGGGTTGCGCTTTCGCGCCTGGTTTTGCGGATAAAGCCACTTCCGGAAGATGGGGTTGAAATTCCAACTCCTCCCAGGCGACTGAAAGGAGCCCCTCCAGGCCCGCAGGGCCGCCCCAAGGCCGCAGGCCTCCTACTTAGGTATCTCGACATTGTGAAATTGTGACATCGAGTCATCCTTCTTATCTTCGTTTTTCAACGAAAACCAACGCACATGCACGCCTACGTTTTTCCCGGACAAGCCTCCCAGTTCGAAGGGATGGGTAAAGACCTGTACGAAGCTTCCGACCTGGCTAAGAAGCGGTTTGAGCAAGCAAACGATCTGTTGGGTTTTCGCCTTTCCGATGTCATGTTCGAGGGGTCGGCCGAAGACCTGAAGCAAACCCGCGTTACCCAACCTGCGGTCTTCCTGCACTCCATCGTGACGGCAGAGATGGCCGGCGATGATTTTCGACCGGATGCCGTGGCCGGGCATTCCCTGGGTGAATTTTCAGCCCTGGTAGCGGCCGGTGCGTTGTCCTTCGAATCCGGTCTGCTGCTCGTAAAACAACGGGCGGAGGCCATGCAACGCGCCTGTGAGCAAAATCCCGGCACCATGGCTGCCATCCTGGGGCTGGAAGACGAAATTGTGGAAAAGGTCTGTGCAGAGCTGGATGAAGTGGTCATCCCGGCCAATTACAATTGCCCCGGCCAGTTGGTCATATCCGGAACCGTACCCGGCGTGGAAAAAGCCGTCGAAGCCCTGAAAGAAGCCGGGGCCAAACGCGCCATTATACTTCCCGTGGGGGGGGCATTTCACTCGCCCCTGATGCAGCCCGCGAAAGAAGACCTGGGTACGGCCATCGCCGAAACCGAGTTCCGCAAGCCTAAATGCCCGATTTACCAAAACGTTAATGGGCTGCCCTCCTCCGAACCCTCTTCCATCCGAAAGAATCTTATAGATCAGTTGACCTCACCGGTGCGCTGGACTCTGACGATGCAAAATATGATCCGGGATGGCGTAAGTGAATTCGTGGAAGTCGGCGGTAACGGCAAAACCCTCCAGGGATTTGTTAAAAAGCTGGATCGCCAATTCCCGACACGGACTCTGACTGGGGTTTAATCCCGGAATTGATTACATTCGGATAATCAGTTGTAGCGGATTGGGGTCACCGGTCAGGCTGAGGTTTTGGCGACTCAAGATACCCCCCGGAAAAACTGGATGTACATTATGGTAGGAAGCAAGGTCGAAAGTGGAAAAATTCTGTTGGCCGAACCCTTTATGTTGGATCCTAACTTCAAGCGTTCGACCGTATTACTCTGCGAACACAACGAGCAAGGAAGCCTGGGATTTATCATGAATAAACCCCTGGATGTCCAGATCACCGAACTCATCACCGAATTCCCCGACTTTGATACGGAAGTGTTCTTTGGCGGTCCTGTGCAAACGGATACCGTCCACTATCTCCACAATTTAGGCTCTTTGCTGGAAGACAGCATCCCGGTATGTCCGGGCGTATACTGGGGAGGGAATTTTGAGAAGTTGAAATTTCTGATCAGTTCCCAATTGGTAGATCCTCAGCAAATCCGCTTTTTCATTGGCTATTCCGGTTGGTCTGAGGGGCAACTCGAAGATGAGATGACCTATGGGAGCTGGATCCTGGCAGACATGCATGCCAACTACCTTTTTAAATCCTCTCCGGACGACCTCTGGAGGCAGGTGATGTACAACAAAGGCCGCAACTATACCGTCATCTCGGAAATGCCCGAGGATATGAGCCTGAACTGACGGCAAGGAGTCCCGTACCCGGCCTTTCCCATTCCTCCGCAACCGGTTAGGCGGCAATCCGGGGGATTCGCCCGGATTTTCTACTTCTTTTTTCTCCTGGGAAATCGGTTTTTCCTTTGCTAGGGATTGCCGAGGCCCGTCTCAGCCTCCCTGTCCGGTTGGTTTTCGCTGATCAACAAACTGTCGGGCTGAACCTCCGGCTCCGGAATTTCGATCCCGTTCAACATTTGCAGATATCGGTCCCTTTCGATCCGGAAAGCAGGCAGCAGTTCTTCCGGCAGCGGTTCGGAAGGGGGGAAGCTGAGTCGGAGGTGATTGAC
>CAZXIX010000171.1:0-4978 GCA_964640855.1 uncultured Saprospiraceae bacterium | reverse complement strand
GCCCGTTCGCGGCTCAGAGCACCGGGTCCCAGGGCCGAAATCCGGCGCTTGTGCGTGATTTCGGAGAGGGGGTTGGTTTGATCCAGGAACTGCGACAATTGGCTGGTTCCGAAAAAGGAGTTGATGACGGAAGAGAGTGTTCGCGCATTAATCAGGTCGATCGGTGTAAAGACTTCGTTGTCGCGCACATTCATCCGTTCGCGGATGGTCCGTGCCATCCGGGCAAGACCGACGCCGAACTGGGCATATAATTGTTCGCCCACGGTCCGCACCCGCCGACTGCCCAGATGGTCGATATCGTCGATCTCTGCCTTCTGGTTCATGAGGCTGACGAGATATTTGACGATGGCAATGATATCTTCTTTGGTCAGGACCAGCGTTTCCATGTCGGCCTCCAATCCCAGCTTCCGGTTGATCTTGTAGCGGCCGACCTCGCCCAGGTTGTAGCGTTTGTCGGAGAAGAACAACTTATCGATGATACCGCGGGCTGTCTCTTCATCGGGGGGATCGGTACCCCGCAGTTGGCGGTAGATGTATTGGACGGCTTCCAGTTCGGAACTGGAAGGATCTTTTTGGAGCGTGTTGTAGATGATTGAGTAATCCTGATCCACCTCTTCTTTCTGCAAGATGACGATGTCCACGTCTGCTTCCAGGATCTGCTCGATGTTATCTTCATCCAGTACGACATCGCGTTCGAGGATGATTTCGTTTCGCTCGATGGTCACGACCTCTCCGGTATCCTCATCGACGAAATCTTCAGTCCAGGATCGGAGGACCCGCGCGGCGAGTTTCCTACCGATCGCTTTTTCCAGCGATTTACGATCGGCGGATACTTCATCGGCCAGATCGAAAATGTCGAGGATGGATTTATCTGAATCGTAGCCGATGGCACGCAGCAGCGTAGTAACCGGGAATTTCTTTTTCCGGTCGATGTAGGCGTACATGACCGTGTTGATATCGGTGGCAAATTCCATCCAGGCGCCTTTGAAAGGAATGACGCGGGCGGAATGGATTTTGGTCCCGTTCGGGTGGAAGGTTTGCCCGAAGAAGACCCCGGGCGATCGGTGCAACTGAGACACGATGACCCGCTCGGCGCCATTGATGACAAAGGTACCTTTGGGGGTCATGTAGGGGATGTTGCCGAGAAAAACATCTTGAACGATGGTCTGGAAATCGACATGTTCTTCGTCGTTGCAAGACAGCCTCAGCTTGGCTTTCAGAGGAACGCTGTAGGTGAGGCCTCGCTGCATACATTCCTCGATGGTGTAGCGCGGCGGATCGACGAAATAATCCAGAAATTCCAGAACGAAGATGTTCCGGGCATCGGTAATGGGGAAATTTTCCTGAAAAACTTTGTACAGGCCTTCGTTGACCCGGTTTTCGGGCGTGGTTTCCAGTTGGAAAAACTCCTGGAAAGACTTGAGCTGGATTTCGAGTAGATCAGGATATTCGGAGGACAATTTGATTTTGCCGAAGTTGACACGTCCTTCAGCATTTTTTACCATTCCAGTTGCGGTCATTGGCAAGGTTTATTTTTAAGACGGTTTTCATTTGGGTAGATACCTGGAAGGAAAACCACCTATAAATTACCCTCTTTGGGCAAAAAAAGTTCAATCTACTTGTAAAAAATAATACGACCCTAGGCCTAGTCAGATGAGATCATCCGACTAAGCCTAGGGTCGGCCAAAAACCGGGCCGCCATGCAACGGGCCGGCGACTGGTTTTTGGTCTTTGCGTGCGTTACTTCAGTTCGACCTCAGCGCCAACTTCAGTAAGCTTTGCTTTGATTTCCTCTGCTTCCTCCTTGGAAACCCCTTCCTTGAGGGTGCCGGGAGCGTTGTCTACCAACTCTTTGGCTTCCTTCAAGCCCAGGCCGAGGAGGTTTTTCACCTCTTTGACGACCTTCAACTTGCTGGCGCCAGCCGAGTTCAGAACAACGTCGAATTCGGTTTTTTCAGCAGCACCACCACCGTCATCGGCGGCACCTGCAGCAGGACCCGCGACTGCCACAGCGGCGGCAGCCGGTTCGATACCGTATTCGTCTTTGAGGATATCAGCAAGTTCGCTTACTTCTTTGACGGTAAGGTTAACCAACTGTTCCGCGAATGCTTTCAAATCAGCCATTGTAAAATGGTTTTAAAATTTGACGATAAAATATATCGTGCGATTAGCTTGGAAGCCGTAATCTGTAAGGACCGCTAATTGCCTTCGTCCGGCAAGAAAGGTCCGCCGTTTTATGCCTCGCCGCGTTCTTCAAGCGCTTTGAGCAGTCCGGCCAGGGTATTTGCACCCGACTGGAGAGAGCCCAATACGTTTTTGACCGGCGATTGCAAGAGAACGATAACTTCGCCTATAAGTTCTTCCTTGCTCTTCAGCTTGCTGAGCACTTCGATCTGGTCATCTCCCATGTAAATGGAAGAATCGATGTAGGCAGCTTTCAGAACCGGCTTATCGTTCGATTCCCGGAATTGCTTGAGTACCCGGGCCGGCATGTTTGCCGTTTCGGTAAACAGGATGGCAGTCGGTCCCTTGAGGGCCTCCTGCAGATCCTGGTATTTTTTCTCTTCCGGCGCGTCTTCCATGGCTTTCTTGACGAGGGTGTTTTTCACCACCTTCATCTCAATCCCTTTTTCGAAACACAAGCGTCGGAATTTATTGACCTGTTCTACGGTGAGCGTAGAAGAATCTGTGAGATAGAAGAACTCTGCGCTGGCAAACTTCTCCTTCAACGCTTCGATCGTAGCTGTTTTTTCTGCTTTAGTCATGACGTCTCTGATTTAAGAAGTTTACCTGAATATTTTTGCATCCACCTTGATACCGGGGCTCATGGTGCTGGCTACGGTCACCGATTTCATGTAGGTACCCTTCGCGGAGGAAGGCTTCATCTTGTTCAGGGTTCCGATCAGTTCCTGGGCGTTGTCGGTGAGTTGGTTCGGCTGGAAAGACACCCGCCCCACCGAGGCGTGGATGATCCCGTATTTGTCAACGCGGAAGGCAATTTTTCCCTTTTTGACCTCGGCAACGGCATCGCCGATGTTCATGGTCACGGTGCCAGTCTTGGGGTTGGGCATCAAACCGCGCGGACCGAGGATACGTCCCAGTTTACCGACCTGTGCCATTACCTGCGGCATGGCGATGACGACATCCACATCGGTCCAACCGCCCTGGACTTTGGTGATGTATTCATCCAGTCCCGCATAATCAGCACCGGCGGCCTTGGCTTCCTCTTCTTTGTCGGGGGTGCAAAAAACAAGCACCCGCTTGGTTTTACCGGTCCCGTGCGGCAGGCTGACCGTTCCCCGGATGGATTGGTCTGCTTTCCGGGGGTCCACGCCCAGCCGGATGTGAAGATCGACCGAAGCATCAAACTTGGCGGTATTCACTTGCTTGACAAGGGCCATGGCTTCTTCGAGCGTATACTGCTTTTCAGGATCCACTTGGGCCTGTGCAGCTTTCCGCTTCTTTCCTACTTTACTCATGTCAAAAATTGTTTGAGGTGAATAACATCCCGACGCATCTTTCAGGCCGGGACTCCCTGCTAGAAAATCTTATTCGGCAGTGTTCTCTGCCTCGGTTGCCCAGGGGGCGGTACCTTTCACGTTGAGCCCCATGCTGCGGGCCGTACCGGCTACCATTTTCATGGCCGACTCAATCGTAAATGCGTTCAGGTCAGTCATCTTGTCTTCTGCGATCGCTTTGACCTGATCCCAGGTGACGTTGCCTACTTTATCGCGGTTGGGCTGGGGAGATCCCTTTTTCAACTTGGCTGCCTCCATCAGTTGAACGGCTGCCGGCGGCGTCTTGATCACAAATTCGAAGGACTTATCCTTGAATACTGTGATCACGACCGGGAGGATCTTGCCCTGCTTATCCTGCGTAGCGGCATTGAAGCGCTTGCAGAACTCCATGATGTTGATCCCCTTGGAACCCAGTGCAGGTCCGACCGGGGGAGCCGGATTGGCAGCACCACCCCGAACCTGAAGCTTTACATAACCATCAATTTCCTTTGCCATTGCTTTCTAATTTGGAGCGGTTCCTTTCGCAACCTAAGGGAAGCTTCGCGTACCATTGGACGGAACAAAGGCCGAAAGTCACACCTATTTACATTCGGAAGAGCCGTTAGTGGGTTTTCTCCACCTGGATGAAGTTCAACTCCACTTCGGTGCCCCTTCCGAAAATCTTGACAATTACTTTTAATTTCTTCTTTTCCTCATTTACCTCTTTGATCTCGCCCACAAATTCGCTGAAGGGCCCGTCGATAATCTTGACGGTTTCTCCGAGAATAAAGGGTTCGATCAGGGTATCGCCACCATCCTGGCTTTCGTCCACTTTTCCCAACAGGCGATTGGCCTCGGCCTCCCGCATGGGAATGGGGTGGCTTTTCCCCAGAAAGTGAATGACATTCGGGATATTGGCGATGGTCTGTACCATCTCGCCCGAAAACTTGGTCGGGTCTGCTTCCACCAGGATATAGCCCGGAAGAATATTTCGCTCTGAGATGACCTTTTTCCCGCCCCGGATCTTGTAAACCTTCTCGGTAGGCACCAAAACCTGGGTAATAAAAGAGTCCCAGCCGGAGCGCTGAACTTCCAGTTCGATGCGCTCTTTGATCTTGCGCTCTTTACCGCTGATCACCCGGAGGGAATACCATTTTCGGCCCGATTCCTCTGTCATAGCAATACCTAGTTTCCAGAAGGATAAATCAGATCCAGTACACTGGAGGATGCGGCATCCATACCGAAGATGATCAAGGCCATGATCAGGGAGGCTACAATGACCAGGATGGTGCTGCTTTGCAGACTTGCCCAACTCGGCCAGGTCACTTTATTGACCAGTTCGTTATAGCTTTCCTTGACGTAAGTCACCAACTGTTCCATACCCTTCTTTTATTGACATGCCGGCCGAACGGATCGGCCCGGCCTGGCAGGAGAGACAGGACTCGAACCTGCAGCCTGCGGTTTTGGAGACCGCTGCTCTA
>CAZXIX010000170.1:0-5045 GCA_964640855.1 uncultured Saprospiraceae bacterium | reverse complement strand
TACCGGACAACCGGAACGTGTCCCGCTTCGACAGCCTGTTTTTGCGAGGAGAAATGGAAGAGATCTCCCGGATTGAACTGGAAGGGATCCAGGTTACACCGCATGGGCCGAAAAGCTGAAACCCGCTACTTTTACCGGTTTTTGACTTCTTTGGAGAGCAATAGGTTTTACTTTTGTGTAAATAAGTATAAAGGATGAAGCGCATTTATATCATTGCCGGGATTATGGTTGTTGTTGCCATTGGTTTGTTGATCAACGGGGCACGCGACGTAAGTACCTACTCTACCTTCGCCAAGGCGGAAACGGCTCAGGGCAAAGTAAAGATCGCGGGCCAATTGTCGAAGGACAAGGAAATGGTCTACGAACCGGAGGTAGATCCGAATTACTTCAGCTTCTACATCCGGGATACCGAGGGAGAGGAGCGAAAAGTGGTTCTCCTGGCAGCCAAGCCCCAGGATTTCGAGTTGTCTGAGCAGATCGTCCTCACCGGCCTGATGAAGGGGGAGGAATTTGTGGCTACGGATATGCTCATGAAATGTCCTTCCAAATACAAGGACGAGGAGATTTACATTCGTAACGAAAAAGGGTGATAGCCAAATATGGAGGAATTGCAATATGTAGGGGAACATCTGCTTCCCGGCCGGATGGGTCAACTGGCCATTACCCTGGGTTTCGTGTCAGCTCTGCTCTCCGCTTTGGCTTTTTTTCTTTCCGTTCAAAACCAGCGCCGGGAAAGGGAGTTTGAAACCTGGAAATCCATCGGCAGATGGTCTTTTCTGGTGCATGGCGCCAGCGTGTTCACCGTAATTGGGGTGATCTTTTTTATCATGATCAACCAGTATTACGAGTACCAATACGTCTGGGCGCACGTTTCCGAAGATCTTCCCCTGAAATACATTGCCTCCGCTTTTTGGGAAGGACAGGAAGGCAGCTTCCTGCTTTGGATGTTTTGGCATGTGGTACTGGGCGTCATCCTCATGGTGACGGCCGGGAAATGGGAATCCCCGGTCATGGCCATCATGGCCATTATCCAAGCCATTCTGGGAAGCATGATCCTGGGCGTCTATTTGCTGGGGTACAAGGTGGGAAGCACCCCCATGTTGCTCTTGCGAGAAACGATGGATGCCCCCATTTTTGCCAATGCCGACTACCTGAGCCTGATCCAGGGCAATGGCCTCAACCCGCTCCTGCAGAACTACTGGATGACCATACACCCGCCTACCCTTTTCCTTGGGTTTGCCTCCACCATCGTTCCCTTCGCCTTTGCGATCGCCGGACTCTGGACCCGCGACCACAAGGGCTGGCTGCGGCCGGCTATGCCCTGGTCCTTGTTCAGCGCCGCCATATTGGGGATCGGGATCCTGATGGGAGGCGCATGGGCCTACGAAGCGCTGAGTTTCGGAGGTTATTGGGCCTGGGATCCGGTAGAGAATTTGTCGTTGGTACCCTGGATCATTCTCGTGGCCGGTATACACACGCATTTGATCGCCAAAGCTACCGGCAGATCCATCGGCACCACCTACATCTACTACATTCTTTCTTTCGTACTTATCGTCTATTCCACCTTTCTGACGCGAAGCGGCGTGCTGGGCGAGACTTCCGTCCACGCCTTTACCGAGATGGGACTGGAGTGGCAACTGGTGGGATTCAACCTGTTCCCGCTTCTTTTGGGAAGCATCCTTTTTGCGAATCGGTACAAAGGCATCCCCAAACCGGCTAAAGAAGAATCTACAGGCTCCCGCGAATTCTGGATGTTCGTAGGGACGCTGGTCCTGCTGTTTTCCGCCCTGCTGATCACTGCCTCCACCAGCCTGCCGGTTTTCAACAAGATCATGCAATTCTTCGACCCCGCCTACGAGGGCCGGGTGATCACCGATCCGGTCCCGCACTACAACAAATACCAACTCTGGATCGCCGTCTTCATCGGCTTTCTTTCCGGAGGAGCGCAGTACCTCCGGTACAAAGAGCATAATTTCAAGGGTTACGCGCGCAAATTGGGATTGCACCTGGGCTTATCCGCTTTGCTGTCCGTTGCCGGCACCTGGGCCGTGGCCCAGTGGATCGACCTTTACAACTGGCAATATACCCTGCTGCTGTTCTCCGGACTGTTTATCGTATTCTGTAATCTGGACTACCTCATCACCTTTATCCGGGGAAACCTGAAATTGGCAGGTGCCAATTTTTCTCACATCGGCTTCGGCCTCATGATCGTCGGTATCCTGGCCTCCGGTCTCAATCAGCGCGTCATTTCGAATAACCCTTTCGTGATGGAAGGCCTGATCGAAGGGGCCGATCCGGAGAGCCTGCGGAAAAACATCCTGTTGTTCAAGAATTCGCCTATGATCATGGGCGAATACGAGCTTACCTACCTCAGCGACACCCTCGTGAATCAAACCCGGACGTTTCGTGTGCACTACAAACGCCTGAATGAGGAAGGAGAGGTGACGGAAGAATTTGATCTTTATCCCAATGTGCTCTACGAAAAAGGCTTCACTAAAATTGCGGCCTCCAATCCCGCGACCAAACACTACCTGACCCGGGATATTTTTACCCATATTGCCTCGCTGCCCCTCGTTGAGATCAACCTGGAAGAAAGGCGAAAAAAAGACCAGAGCCTCAGCTATCAAGAACGCTGGATCTCGGAGACGGAAACGGTTTCTTTTCTCGATACCGTCCCAATTTCCAACCGGGATACGATGGTTTTGCGGGAATTTCAGATCAGCGAGGTCGAGCTGGATTACGAGCCCGAACATCCCGAATATCAGCCGGAAGAGGGAGACCTGGCGATCGGGGTAGATTTGAAGATCCGCCGAAGCGATCAGGAGGAAAGCTATCCGGCCAAACCCGTAATCGTGGTCCGTGGATCAGCTGTTTTTTCCTATCCTGCCCAAGTCAACGAATTGAGTACCCGTATTCGCCTGAACCAGGCCTCTCTGGAACGCATTTTCAGTCCGGAGCACGAATTGGATTACGCCACCTTCGAAGTCAAAAGGGGGGAGCACTTTGTGTACAAGGGTATTTCCATGGAGTTCATGGGCTTTGTCAAAAAACCGGAGCACTCCGCCTATCAGGCACAGGAAGGCGATATTGCCGTCGGAGCGAAAGTACAGGTAGAAGATCCCGAGACCGGTGAGAGCTACGAGGCCAGTCCGATCTACTTTATCCGGGATAACCGGCCATTCAATCTGAAGGACCACTTGCCTGAGGTAGGGCTTCATTTCCGATTCCAGGGCTTGAACCCGCAAACGGAGACGGTCACCCTTAAAGTGGCCCGGGACGAATCCCAGGGGGAAGGCATCCCCGTACAAGTGGCCACCGATGCCCTGCGCTCAGATTACATCGTTCTGGAAGCCATCGAATTTCCGGGAATCAACCTGTTCTGGCTGGGAAGCATCCTGATGATGGTCGGATTTCTAATCAGCATGGGCCATCGACTGGCGCAGCGCCGGAAAGCCTCCCTGGCATGAAACCACGGGTAGTCCTGATCGGTGCCGGAAACCTGGCCTGGCACCTGGGCCAGCGGCTCCGTGACAAGGGATTCCCCATCCTGCAGGTCTTTAGTCGAAACCTGACCCCGGCAAGAGAATTGGCTCAACGGCTGGAGGCAGATCCGATAAACAAGCTCGCCGAAGCCCAGGTGGATGCCGATTGGTACATCCTTGCCGTCGCCGATGATGCGATCGCTGCCGTTGCTCAAAAGCTGGCCATAAACGGAAATAAGACGGCATTGTACACCCACACCTCCGGAAGTACCCCCTCTACCCTGCTTCAGTCTTTCTTTGACCGGTTCGGAGTCTTTTACCCTTTACAGACCTTTTCGAAGGACCGGAAACCGGATTTTTCCCAGATCCCCATCTGTGTGGAAGCCCACGATTCAAAAGATCGGGAATTGCTGCTCCACTGGGCAGCACAGATCAGCAAAACCGCGATCCACCTGACAGACAGGCAACGGGGACATTTGCACCTGGCAGCCGTATTCGTCAATAACTTCCCTAATTTTTTATTTTCTATTGGTGAGAAAATTCTAACTGAGGAAAAGATGAATCCGGAAATACTTCGGCCTCTGATCCTGGAAACCGCCCAAAAAGTGCAGGATCACCCGGCCTCGGGCATGCAAACCGGTCCGGCCGTGCGAGCCGACCTGCGAACGATCCAAACCCATTTGGAAAAGCTGAAGAGCCACCCGGAATGGGAAGAGCTCTACCGGACTTTCACGCGACTGATCAATCCCGATCTTCCAAAGATTCCCTGAGGAGAGAACTTACCGAGCCCATAGAACAGCGGATTCCTGGATGGCGAAGCTTACAATTCTGGATTTGCGCTTATATTATGGCCGAAAGAATCAGGTATGCTAAACGAATTGCAATTGGAATTGAAGCAGGAGTCGGTTCGGGACATGGCAAAAGCCATGGCCCAAATGAAGGCTCGCTTGCAGGTAACAAGTCCCTTGTTCAACGATCTGCTCCTCTTGCAAAGTCGCTTCCGGCAAATCGAAAGAGAAAACCAATTGGGCACCCTTGAGCCCGCCACTTACCAACTGCAATTCGTACAGGTTCAGAAGGGCTTTCTCGGACTGGTCGATCGCATGCACCCTACGGATTTATCGGTAGTCCTAAACCCGGATTCGCCTGCTCCTTCCTTCGGTACCCTCGATCGGGAATATGCCCGAAATTACCCTTGGTATGAAAAGCGTCCTTTTTGGATGAAAACCTTTCATGAGGCCCGTGACCCGGATGGAATTTTTGAGGCGTACGAGGACAAGGAATGGACAGCCCGTTTTACGGAGGGGGGCTATAGCCTGGTCAACAAGACTGGGCCGAGTCTGATCCGATTCGTTTATTTGCGCATCGATGGGCGTGACATGGCCCAAACGCCTATGTCTTTAGAGGTCCAGCTGAAAGAAGGGGACAATGGCCCCTGGAATGGAGTTGGGCTCGTTTATGCCTACGATAAACAGTCCGGTGAGTACTACACTTTTGTCATCAATAATCACAAAGAGTACAAGTTTTGGCTCAAGGAAGAAAAAGGTTTCACCAACCTGGTTT
>CAZXIX010000169.1:0-5362 GCA_964640855.1 uncultured Saprospiraceae bacterium | reverse complement strand
GGACCTGGGCTTTACCTCCGCGCTCACCTACGATTTCGAGGTCTATTCCGCCGGGCAGAAGCGTTGGCTGGAGGTGAGTTCCGTTTCGAATTTCGAAACCTATCAATCCAATCGGTTGCGGCTCCGGTACCGGGATGCCAACCGGAAGAACCATCTGGCACATACGCTCAACGGAAGCGCGCTGGCTCTGGCCCGCATCGTAGCCGCCTTGCTGGAGAATAACCAAAATCCCGATGGGATTGTTATTCCAAAGGTATTACGGGCATATACCCAATTTGACCAAATCACCAAAAAAGAAAAATAACGATGGGAAGCTACATGGGTTATATTCTGGTGGCCGGCCTGTTGTCCGTGGTCGGATACGCCGTCCAGCAAACCCTTAAATCCAAGTTTAAGAAGTACAGCCGAATGGGCCTGCGCCACGGCATGAACGGCCAACAGGTAGCCCGGGAAATGCTGAGCCACTATGGAATACAGGATGTAAAAGTGGTAGAAGGTCGCGGTATGCTGACCGACCATTACAATCCGGCCAGCAAGACCGTGAGCCTGAGCCCTGAGGTATTCAACGGCAACAGCGTGGCGGCGGCGGCTGTCGCTGCCCACGAATGCGGACATGCCGTGCAGCATGCCAAGGCGTATCCCTGGTTGCAATTGCGCTCGGGCCTGGTGCCGCTCGTACAATTTTCGGCCATGGCCCAACAGTGGCTCTTGATCGCAGCCTTTCTGTTTCTGAACACCATCCCCCAGATCATGTTGATCACCATCATCGCGTTCGGTGTCACTACCTTGTTCAGCCTGATCACGCTTCCGGTCGAGTTTGACGCCAGCAAGCGGGGCCTCGCCTGGCTCACCCAGACCGGAATTGCACAGGGACAAGAATACGACGGCGCCAAGGATGCCCTCTGGTGGGCCGCCATGACCTATGTCGCCGCTGCCCTTTCCTCACTGGTTATGCTGGTGTACCTGGTCTTCCGGTACATGGGCTCCCGGGATTAGGATTTATCGCTTTTTATCCCCCCTACGGTTGTGCATTTTTTTGCCCCTGGCAAGCTGGCCGTAGGGGGATCTGTTTTTTATTTCCCATATTATCCCCAAATTTACCGATCGCCAAACGGCCTTCATCTCGGAAAAAATTACTGCTATGCTGCAAGAAGAACTGGACATTTTAATCGAGACTGCTAAAGAATCCATGGCGCAAAGCATCGTCCACCTGCAAAATGAGTTGGTCAAAGTCAGAACGGGGAAGGCCTCTCCCAACATGGTCAATTCCCTTTTAGTGGAGTACTATGGCAACCCGACCCCGCTCAATCAAGTGGCCAACGTCAGCAATGCAGATGCCCGAAGCCTGATGATCCAACCCTGGGAAAAGACCATGTTGGCTCCCATCGAAAAGGCCATTTTCGAGGCCAATCTGGGACTGACCCCGCAAAACGATGGAGAGGTCATTCGGATCAACATCCCGCCCCTGACGGAAGAGCGACGTAAGGAGTTGGTCAAAAAAGCCAAAGCTCTGGGAGAAGAAACAAAAGTCAGTCTGCGAAATGTCCGCCGGGACGCCATGGAGCATCTCAAAAAAGCCGCCAAGGAAGGCCTCCCGGAAGATATCGAAAAACGAAAAGAAGGAGAGGTACAGGAAATGACGGATGAATTCGTCAATAAGGTTGACCGAATGGTCGATACGAAAGAAAAAGACATCATGAAAATCTAACTCTCTCCCTGAACCGGGCAGCCTTTGAGCTTCTCTTTTCTGATCCAAAAAAAATCCCGGGAGGTAAAACCTCCCGGGATTTTTTTCTACCCTTTTTTGAAGGGTCGGGGCAGGAAGCGGGGAATCCGCTCCATTACCTCGGCATAGTTCTCGCGGCGCTTCAACATGCGCTTGTCGATCATCGGAATGCTGATGAAATTAAAAAGCAAGGTCATGGACAAAGGGCCGATGATGCACCACCAGGCGGTCAGGTCAGCCGCCAGGGCAAAGAAGAAAAGCCCCCACCAAAAGGAAGTCTCGCCTACGTAGTTGGGATGACGCGAATAGGCCCAAAGCCCGGATGTAAGCGTCGCTCCCGGCTCTTTTTTGGATTTGACGAAGGCACGGAGTTGCTCGTCTGACACGGCTTCGATCAGAATCGCCCCGAGGGTAAACAGAGCCGCAAAAAGATCGATGATGTTCAACCCCCTACCCGGCACCAGCATGGCCGGCTTCATGGCCAGACAGCCCAGGAATACCAGTATGGTCGGAAAAAGATGAATGCCGGAGAAACTAACGAGCCAATACCATTTTCCGGATGACTTCTGCAAATCCACATACCGCCAGTCCTCATGGTGGAGACCCTGCCAGCCGCGGGCCCAATTGAAGGTGAGCCTGACCCCCCAGAATAAAACGAGGGCGGAGATCAGGTAGATGCGCAGGGGGTCGGTACCCGGCGTTTCCAGTCCGATCCAGGCAAAATAGATCACAATAAAGATCGGAGCCACGCTCCAATACGGATCGTAGAAACTGCTGTTGCGAAAAATATAGCTGAAGATGAAAATAACGAGGGTCCCCACCAAATCGGCAATAGCTGCCAGATACAAGGGTTCAGCCCAGGTTTGGTCCCGGTACAGGTAGGCAACCCCTATGCCTGCTATACCAGCCAGCAGATAGGCGATGATAACCCAAAGAAAAGCCCGACTGCGATTCATGCTTTTTTCCATGTTGGTTTTACGTTTATCGGTAAAAATAGCAGTTGTACGCAAAACTACCCCACGGCGTCTATTCTTCATGAGCGGATTCTTACGCTATGGAGGGCAAAAGTTTTGGGTTTTGGGTTTTGGGTTTTGGGTTTTGGGCTATTACACTTACCTTTGCAAAACTTTTGAAATGAGGAGGAAAATCGAGAAATAATGAAAAGGACTTTTCAGCCGAGCCGCAGAAAACGGGTAAACAAGCATGGATTTCGTGCCCGTATGAGCTCTAAAAACGGACGCAAGGTGCTGTCCCGCCGGCGCGCGAAGGGACGTCACAAACTGACCGTCTCCGACGAAAGGGGCGTCAAGTAGATCAACAGTCTCCTTAAGATATATCTTACTGACCCGGGCAGGTTTTCCTGTCCGGGATTTCGCGCTTTATACGTCGTCTCCCCGCAACCTTCGATACCGTTTGCGCGCTTCTACCGCGAAAGTACTGGAGTCGTACTCCAGAAACAGCTTCTCGTATAACACCTTCGCCTGTTCCGGATCATTCAGATACTTTTCGGTGATCTCCGCCCACTCAAACAGGGAATTGTCTGCCCGGATCTCTTCCGGGTAGGAGCTCACGATTTTTTCCAGAACAGCGACTGCCTCTTTCCACTCCCGCTTCTTTTTGTGGATCCGTGCTTTCAGGTAAAGGACGTCGTCTTCGAGACTGTGTCCGCTGAAGTTTTCCAACAGGCTGTCCATTTTCCCAAATGCTTCTTCAAATCGATTCTGAAAAACCAGAAGATCGGCATCGGCGTACAACTGCAAGGCAGCGCTGGAGGTATCCAGGGTGAGGTTATCCATGATGAAGACGGACAGATCCAGCGCATCGTTGGCGATGAGTTTGGAGGTGGAGGCCTTGAGGATGTCGAACTGGGACTGAGCCCACTGAAAATCTCCCATGTAGTAGGATAAACGGGCATTGCGAAAACGCGCCTCGCTCCCCAAAAGGTCTTCCTTAAAGTCTTTATCGACCTGGGAATACAGCAGAGTGGACTCCCATCGATCCCCGTTCATCAGGTAGTAGTCAGCCAGATCGAGTTTTCCGTAAGCCTGCAGACGTTCATTAAGACCCGGGAAATCGATCATCTCCTCCAGCAGAGCGATGGCTTCCGGGAGTTTGTTCAGATAGATCGCCTCCAGTTTGGCATACTCGAGGACGATGCCTGCCGTACGGCTGAAGCGGCCGAACTCATTTAAAAAAGAATCGTATAAACCTTCCAGCTCAACCAGTTCATCGATGGTGTAGTCGTAGCCCTCCACCAGTTTTTCCCGGCGCGCGCGCAGGGATTCCCTTTTGGCATCGATGTAAAAGGTGGAGGACGGTCCCTTCCGCTCAACGATGTAATCAAAACCCTCGATGGCCGTATCATAATCGCCGTCGTTGAACGCATCGAGCGCCAACTGGAAAACCCGGCCCCCGTTCTCCCGCATACGCCGGTCCAGTGCTTTGACCTGGCGAAGCGCACTGGCGTAATCCTTGGTCTGGACGAAGGTCCAGCTCAACAATTCGGGATAGAAAACATCCCGGTCGTTTTCCTGGATCCGCATATAGAGTTGCCGCTGCAACTCCTCGAACTCCTCATCGGAGAAATAGCGCTGGAAAGTCACTTTCAGGTGTTCCATCCTGCCGGGGTTTTCCTCCAGGCTATTCAGGTATTGGGTGACCATGGCTTCTTTTTCCCCTTTCCGGCGGTAGAGCTCGGCGAGATTAAAGGAGAAAACATATTCGTCATTCAGGATTTCGCTGCCTCGCTGCAGGGTTTCGATCGCAAGGTCATGTTTGCCCATATTCATAAAGGATATGGCCAGTTGATTGATCTGATAGTGATCCCGGGGCATGCGATCGATGGCCTTCTGGAACTCTTCGTTGGCTTTTTCATCCTCGTATTGCTGTTCGTACCATTTGCCGTAGAGCAAAAAGAGGTTGACGTTATCGGGGTCCCGACGGAGTTGCTTTTTCAAGGCCTTTTCGCTCTCATCCCACCTTTCGAGCTGGAGGAGGCATTCGAAGTAGCGATCGAAAAAGAAAAAGTTGGATTTATCCTCCTCAAAAAGTCGTTCGAACAGAATGGCTGCTTTGGAATAATCTCCGCGCTGATAGTATTGCTGGGCCAGACGAGCCTCCTGGGCATTCAGGGTCAGGGTGCCCAGCAGGAACAATACGATAGAAATCCACTTCATAAACGGGCTATTTTGGAGTTCCGGTTGAAGAGCTTTTCCCGGAGGTGCTACCTATTATGTGAACAATGAATGTAACGGAATTCCGCCAGAAAAGGTCTTCGGATTCAGCCGTTTAACAGCTTGGCAACAATACTAACAAAAAACGGTCCGCTTCCAGTTGGAAAGCGGACCGTTTTCTTTGGAAAAAGAGGCTCTTACTCGAGGCGGAATTTAACCGGCAGGTTGAAGTAAACCGGAACCGGTTTACCCCGCTGTTTACCCGGGACCCACTTGATGCCTTTGTCGTTCATCAGGTTGACCACGCGCAGGGCTTCTTCACCCAATTGAGCGGGACGGTCGCGGGCGATCCGAGCATCAGAAACGGAACCGTCTTTGTTGACAACGAAGGTGATCACAACGGTACCTTCGACGCCGTTCTCACGTGCGATGGCCGGGTACTTGATGTTTTTGTACACGAATT
>CAZXIX010000168.1:0-5460 GCA_964640855.1 uncultured Saprospiraceae bacterium | reverse complement strand
GGCGGCGACGGTGCGGTGGCGTTGCCAGGTGGCGGCATACAGCCGGTCGGGATCCCGCGGATCGATGACGAGGTCGGTGACGCCGATCCACTCATCGTCTCCCAGGGTTTGGGTCCAGGTTTTTCCACCATCGGTGGTCATGTACAAGCCGCGTTGCCCACCGGGGCTCCAGAGAGGTCCCTGGGCAGCTACCCAGACCACGTCCGGGTTTTCCGGGTGGACGATGATTTTGGAAATGTGTTCGGAATCCTTCAGGCCCATGTTTTTCCAGGTGGCGCCGCCGTCGTCGGAGCGATAGACGCCGTCTCCGTATCCTACATGGCGGCCGCCTACATTTTCGCCGGTGCCGACCCAAACGGTATTCGGATTGCTCGGGTCGAGGGTGATACAGCCGATGGAGTAGGAAGACTGCTCGTCGAAGATGGGCTTCCAGGTATTACCGGCGTTGTGCGTGTGCCAGACCCCTCCGGAACCCACGGCTACGTACCAGTTGTTGTCGTCTTCCGGGTGGATGGCGATATCGGCTATGCGGCCGGCCATCAAAGCCGGGCCGATGCTGCGCAGTTTGAGCCCTTTGAAAGTCGCCTCGGTAAAAAGGCTGTCCGGGTTTTCCTGGGAATGAGCAAGGGTACCCAGGCTGACCAGAAGCAAGGCCAGTAACAAATCGGTGATCTTCATATACAATGTCGGTTTGTGGTTTTGGAAATGGAATTTTATTTCACTTGGCAGGCAGGGTAATCTAAGATAGTAAATTGCTGGTAGGGGGGTAATGCTGTAATGGGTATCGGTTGAGTGGTTAAGTGGTTGGGTGGGGCCATTGGGTATCGGTTATCAGGTATCGGTTAAGCGGTTGAGTGGTAAAGTGGTTGAGTGGGGCCATTGGGTATCGGTTATCAGGTATCGGTTGAGTGGGAATCGAAGTGTGTGGGAGGATAACGCATGAATGGCTTAGGGCGGGAGACCCGGAATGCAGGGTATTCCTTATCTTACCGGGTATGACGGAGCAGAGGGAAGCCCGGATTCGGGAAGTGGCTGCCCGACGGCAATTTGATCTGACCATAGTGTTGGAAAACGTACACGATCCGCACAACATAAGCGCTGTGCTGCGGTCTTGCGATGCGATCGGGCTGCGGGAGGTTTACGTTCTGTATTCGGAACCGGGCCTCCACGATCAGCGACGGCTCCGGCTGGGGAAGAAAACCTCAGGAGGGGCTTCCAAGTGGGTCGAGATCCATTTTTTCACGGATACGGATGCCTGTTTTCGGGAAGTGCGCCAAAAATACGACCGGATCTGGGCCACCCATCTGGCGAAAGATGCACGCTCTTTATACGAGGCGGATTTCACCTCGGGTACCACGGCCCTTGTTTTCGGAAATGAGCACGACGGGGTGGGGGATCGAGCCCTTTCGTTCTGCAACGGCAATCTGGTGATTCCCACCCTGGGCATGGTCGAAAGCCTGAACATATCCGTCGCCTGTGCCGTGACGCTTTTCGAAGCCATGCGGCAAAAGCGGGTAGCAGGGCACTATGGAGATCGGAATCCGGCCTCGGCCGATCAGATCGCTGCCTTGACCGATCACTACCTGGAACAAGCCGAGGAACGCCCCCCGAAATACGTTTATCCGAAAGGTGGTTCGCACAAAAGAGGGTAGTGAAAAGTAATAGCCTAAAAGAATAAATTAAAACTCTGTTACCTTTTTCACCTGGAACCTCCGGCCTGCCTCCCCGTTGACGAGTTCGTAGGTCACCTGCCGTGTTTTACCAGTCGGCTGGCCATCCTGGTAGATCGGGAAGCGCTGGACCAGGGAAGTCTCCACCAGGGCAAACTCGTCCCGCCCGTCGTAGCCTTCGTTGATCTCCGGATTGTCGGTCGTAGGAGGGAAATAGAACGAACTCATGGAAATGTTCGAGTTGCCGGATACGCCATAGACATTTCCGAAGGACTTTTCGCCCGACCGGGTGTAGACGACCACTTCCGGAGAGCCGTCTGAATTCAGGTCCTCGATCTCGGCATCCACCACTTCGCCGTCGATAGACAGGATGATGGGATCTCCGTCGCTGTTTTCAAGCCCCATGGAAAAAATGGTCAGCTCGGTTTTTTCGCCCTCGGGTTGGGCATCGATTCCGAATCCGACGCCCTGCAGTCGAAGGACCCGGACGAAAGTCCTGGGATCGATCTGTTCCTCGTCCAATGACCCCTCCACACGCGTATAGGTGCCGGCCAGGCTGCCGCCGCCGGAGCAGAAATAATAGAGAACCGTGTTCTGGGGATCGTTGGAAGTGATGGTCAGGGAATCGCCCGAGAAGGTAAAATAGATCTCCTGACCCTCTTCGGTGGTGAAATAAACGTTTTCCTTTTTGGGATAGAGGGTCCGGTCCAGCGTGCAGGTCGGTTTTTTCCGGTCCGCACGGGAGCGTACGGAAATGGAAAGCGTTTCGTCCTCATCCGCTCTCACCCTTACAGCTACCCAATCATAGCCCTCATTGCGCTGGGCGTACATTTCGGAGACGTAATTTCCCCTTAGCTCGGGTGCCTTTTTTGGATCTGAGTCTACGTCGGTTTTATCAGAACGGGATTGGCAAGAAAACAGGGCAAAAGAGATCAGGAGGGTGAACAGCAAGTATAAGGAGGTTCTCATTTGTCTTGTTTTAGGATATCAAATTAGGAAGCTTAAGATGCTTATCAAAGGGGTCCATGAAACGAGTTGCTGCCAAGGAGTAGACAGGTGGCTTGCAAGTGGTTTGCAGGCTATACTTACCCCTCTGAGCTATAGATCACCGGCATTTGTCCTTTCCATTTTTCCCAGAGATCCTCCTTCGTGATGAGATCGGCCATGAAGTGGGCGACATTGATGCGGCTGACCTGGCCGGCATCGAAAATGGCGGAGCGGGTGGGGGAGGGATGGATTTCGTATTCCGAAACCTTTTCTGCATCGACCAAACCGTCCGGTCGTACCGCTGTCCACTCGATCGACGGATGGTCCTGACCGACCTGGACCCGAAGATAATCGGCGGCCTGTTCATTGTCGACATGCGGGGGGAGCAACAGGCGAAGAAGCGCAATTACCGAACGTTGGGCCGGGGAAATGGGCTCCTTCAGATCCCGGTTTCGATTTCCCGTGGTGTTCATCAAAACCATCTTGACCGGTTTTGCGGGTCGGCGTCGCTCCACCGCCCGGCACAAGCGCCGTACCGAGTCGGTCACCAGGCGTCGGGGTTTGCCGTAAATACCTTTGAAGGTAAGATTGTGGCCCAAACAGGAAGCGATGGCATCGCAATCCCGGGTGTATTCTTCGATCTCCGCATCCGAAAGGTCCAGGAAAGGAGCCTCTATTTGGGTCAGATTTTCGGGCTCTCCGCCCAGGAAGTCGGTCAGTTTCTGAGGAGAGCGCACAATGGTGCGAACCTGGTGGCCCCGATCCAGCAGAAACCGGACCAAATGGCGACCTGTGGCACCGGTGGCGCCTACGATTAGGGTTGTCATTCAGGTGTTGGATTAGGGTGTGTCTGAATAATATCCTTTGGGCTGCAAAAGTCCCTTTTCGGTCCATGCTGCGTTTCAAAAAGCCTTACGTAGCTAAGGCTATGTTCGGTTTTTGCGCCTTGCCTGGCCCAAAAATGATTCTTTTTCGCCATCTGCAACCATTTTTCAGACAAACCCTGGTTGTCCTTGAAGGTACGGAAAGTGTGGTAGCTAATCCACCCGGTATTGGATGAGCGAGAAAAACTTGCCGTTCTGGCCGATCACCCGGATCTGCAGGCTGTCATCCGCCAGAAGTTGGTACTGGATCTTGTTGGGGAAATCGTGCTCCGGATTTTCGAAAGAGTACCAATCCTGCACAGACCGGTTCAGGACGAAGGGGATGATCCGGCCCTCATTCTGGTCTTTGGGCCGGGCTTTGTAAACGACCTCATCCGGCCGGATCTCCAGCGAAAGGGTTTCCAGGATCTCTTTTTCTCCCTTATCCAGTTTGTACACGTAGCCTTGTAACTGGGAGCCGTCCGCCCACTCCCAAACTTCGAATTGATCCCGGTTTTCGTATTTCCAGGTCCCGACCAGGAAATCAAATTCCGATTGCAGCGGCTCGCCGCAAGACACAAGGAGAAGGATGCCGATCAGCGGAAGGAACGTTTTCATTACTGGATTCTAAAATCAAAAAAACTTTTTGGGATTTCGAGAGGCTAAAGGACTATCGAAAAGGAGGCATGTGATGAGTGCAGGTCTGCATAGGGTTATCACCTAAAGTCGGGTATGACGATCCTACAACTCCCGGATCTTGATATTTCTATAGGCGACCTGGTTGCCATGATCCTGCAAAGCAATATGACCGGTTTTCGACTTCCCGAATGCAGACGAACCCTGGAAACCGGATTCGGCGATCAATTTTTCCCATTCAGGGCCGTTCACGGGAAACCGGAGCGTTTCCACGCCGTTGAAAAGAACAAAACCTTCATTTTGTGCATGATCGATGTGGATCATATAGTGGTTCCATTGGCCGGCCGGCTTACTGACGATTTCGGACGGAGCGATCACGTTAAAAATAGATCCGGCTCGCTGCTTATTCCCACGCTCTTGGATATACTCGGTCCAATTATCATCCAAAACCTGCAGCTCGGGGCCGGTTTCGTAGGTATGCGCATATTGATCTTCTTCGACCACACCCCAGAAAACACCCGAGTTTCCCTTTTCAGAGATCATCCACTCGAGCTCCAGTTCGAAGCTGGTGAATTTTTGGTCGGTAACCAGATCGGCGTTCGTGGCTTCTGTTCTATTTGCCGGATCGAAAACCAGCACTCCATCTGAAACGTACCAGCCATTGAAGTTTTCTTTACCTTTCTGATAGACATGCCAGCCTTCCAGGTCTTTTCCATTGAAGAGGTAAGTCCACTGCTGATCCGTGCTGCAACTCAACATAAACATGCCCAGTGTAATCAAGAAAGCGTATTTCATAATAGCCAATAAGAGTCTTTGAATGATGTATCGATTTTTTGCCTTGTTCCTGCTCGCCCTGATTTCTTTTCAATGTAAACAAAAAGAGGAGAAAGGTTCGTTTTCTTTTGCCCGTAAAGAAAGCCCGAAGCAGGTACAAGCTTCCCAAACCATTGATCTGGAAAATAAAGGCATCGGCCCGATCGATTCGGTGACCCTGGGGGAAGAGGTTGATGCCGATATGGCCTTGCGCGGAAAGGAACTGTACGGCCGGAAGTGCAGTGCGTGTCACAAGGTGGGAACGACTTTTATCGGACCGCCGCCGAATGGGATCCTGGAAAGAAGGACCCCCGAATGGGTAATGAATATGATTTTAAATACAGATGAAATGTTGCAAAAGGATCCCCTGGCCAAAGCGCTTTTCATGGAGTTTAATGGTCAATTGATGACCAATCAACAGGTTACGGAAGAAGAAGCCCGGGCGATGCTGGAGTAACCTGTTGATTGGTCATCAATTGACCATTAAACTC
>CAZXIX010000167.1:0-5611 GCA_964640855.1 uncultured Saprospiraceae bacterium | reverse complement strand
GTCTGGATAAACCTCCTTTAATCAAACCAGACACACTTAATTGAACTATCCCTTTGGCCGCTGCAAACGGCTGTTAGGCCTGCCACCGACCTGCAAACCACTCGCCCACGCGGCGCCATCCGCTAAAAACGACCTGTCTGGCAAATCAATACCCTCGAATCCTCACATCTGCACATCTGCACATCGAAAGACCGCCTACCGTGGGCCGTTTTCTTTATTTTTCGGCTCCTAAAGCAGGCGCATGAACAAGGAGATCCTCCGACTGGCCATCCCCAACATCCTGAGCAATATTTCTGTGCCCTTATTGAGCACTGTGGATACAGCACTGATGGGCCGCCTCTCTGCCGCGCACATCGGCGCCGTGGGCCTGGGAGCCATGATCTTCAACTTTGTTTATTGGAACTTTGGCTTCCTCCGCATGGGCACGACCGGCTTGACCGCCCAAGCCTTTGGTGCGGAAGATCAGGTGGAGACGGGGCGCAGCCTGGGACGGGCGTTGTTCCTGGGCGGTGCACTGGCCCTGCTGATCATCCTCCTGCAATTTCCCTTGCTGCAATTGGCGCTCTGGTTGCTCAACGTGCCCGAAAACCAGGAGGTGCTGGTGGAGCAGTATTTCCAGGTTCGGATCTATGCCGCCCCTGCTACTCTGGGACTGTATGCCCTCATGGGCTGGTTTTTCGGGATGCAGAATGCGGTCTATCCCCTGATCCTCACCCTTTGGATCAACAGCCTGAACATCCTGCTGAGTTATTATTTCGTGCAAGTCCTCGGATGGGAGGTCCGGGGAGTGGCCATGGGCACCCTGATCGCCCAATATGCGGGGCTGCTGGGTGGGTTGCTCCTGATCCTTTGGCGCTACCGGATGGTAGCCCGCCGGGCCTGGGACCGGGCCATTTTAGCCAGGGAGGCTTTCGTCAAGTTCCTGCGGATCAATTCCGATATTTTCATTCGTACCCTTTGCCTGACCTTTGCGTTCGGCTTCTTTTACAGCCAATCGGCTCAGTTCGGTGAGCTGACGCTGGCCGCCAACGTAATCCTGCTCCAGTTCCTTCATTGGATGTCCTATGGAGTAGACGGGTTTGCCTATGCTTCCGAGAGTCTGGTGGGCAAGTATGCCGGTCGCAAGGGTGAGACCGACACCCTGAAGGCCATTCGCCTGTCGTTTGCCTGGGGTATGGGACTGGCAGTGATCTATGCCCTCCTCTACGGACTGGCAGGGGAGTCTTTGCTGTATGTATTCACCGATCAGGAAAACGTGGTACAAGCCACGCTACCCTTCCTTTTTTGGATGATCCTGTTCCCCCTGCTGAGCACGCCCTGCTACATCTGGGATGGAATCTACATCGGTCTCACCGCTTCGCGGGCCATGCGCAACAGCATGTTGGTGGCCATTCTGTTTTTCATAGGGGCTAATTTTCTTCTGGACGGCCCCTATGGCAATCACGGGCTTTGGGCGGCCTTGTTGATCTTTATGGTAGCCCGGGGAGCGATCCAGCAGGTGCTTTTCAGTCGGTTCGGATTGCGGCTTCGGTAGCCTGTGGCCCCCGTCCGATGGCGTGTGTTATTTTTTCGACGGGAGAAAATTCCCAGGCATGGCCTAGGCAGGCACATCCCAAAAGCTGCGCCAGCAACCCATATCATAAAAAAGGAGCACCTGCCTGGACAGATGCTCCTTCCGGATACAGGGTTGTAATCGTTTAGGGACGGCTCTTCTCGGCCGGCACCAGCTCGCCTTCTACATCCAGTTCGATGATCTCGTAACCCAGCCTTTTCAGCTTCGGCAAAAGGGATTCCTTGTCGCCGACCACCAGCATGGCCATTTCATCGGGGTTGAGATACTTTCTGGCTATCTGATTGACCTTCTCCACGCTCATCTCTTCGAGCATCTGAGCTTGTTCTTTGACAAAGTCCGTAGAGAGATCGTATCGCAAGATATCGTCGATGAAACCCGCTTTTTGGCGAGGGGTTTCGTAGTTGCGTGCGTCCCGCTGCCCGATGGAGCTTTTCATGAAAGCCAGTTCTTCTTCGGTGATCCCGTTCTCGTAATAATCCGTGATCTCCTTCATGAATTCATAAACGGCGCTGTCGGAGGCAACAGCCTTGATACCCGCCCGGGCGGTGTAGGAGCCGTAGAATTCATTGGCGCTAAAGTAGGAGCGAGCGCCGTAGGTCCAGCCTTTGTCCTCCCGCAGGTTCAGGTTGATCCGGCTGTTGAAGGCGCCTCCCAGCGGGTAGTTCATCAGGTAAACCTCGTAATACTCGCCGGTAGGATCGTAGGTTAGGTCGTTGGCATAGCCGATGCGGATCTCGGATTGGGGGGCCTGGCTTTTATCGACCAGGTAGATCCGGGACTTTTGCTTTTCGAATTCAGGCTTCACTTCCGGAAACTCGGCTTCGGTCGCTTCCCACCGGTTCAGGAAGTCTAGCTTGGAAAAGATCTCTTCTTGAGGCAGATCACTGATCACGACCATGCGGGCCAGTTGAGCGCCGTAGGCGTCCTGGCGGAAAGATTCGACATCCTCCAGGGTGATGTTTTCGACGGTTTGCATCGTTCCGGAAGAAGGTACGGCCAGGAAGGAGTTCTTACCATAAATGAGTTGCCCGTAGACGTTGTTGGCAATGGCTGCCGGCTGCTTCATAGCGGCCTGTATGGCTTCGATCTGCTGCTTTTTCGCCCGGTCAAAATCTTCCTGGGTGATTACGGACCGATACATTCGCTCTTCCAGCAGATCCAGCGTAGCATCTATGTTTTTGGTCAGGGAACTCACATAGATGGTAGTGGAGGTATTACCGCTGGATACGGAAATGTCGCTGCCCAGCATATCCAGCGCTTTGGAGAATTCATCCGCAGAATAGTTCTCCGTCCCCTCGTTCATCAGCGTCGCCGTCAAGGAGGCCAGACCGGCCTTGTCCTGCATCTCCATTTCGGCCATATGCCCGCCGTCAATGGTTATCTGGAGGGTGGTGAGCGGCAACTCATGGTATTCGGTACCGGCTACGGGCACGTCATTCTCCAGCCGCGCCTGCCAGAGTTCCGGCACCTTGACCAGGGGATTGGGGCCGGGCTTGGGACGAATGCTGCGATCGAAATCGTCGGGCGGAGACCGTCGGGCGGCTACCTTGCTGTAGTCGGTAGTGGGGTAGGGATTCTCCCCTTCCGTCTGGGGCGTGAAGTTGTCCGGAGCAGCGATCAAGCTGTCAGCCCCCGGAGGAACGATGCTCATGATCACGGCGGGCTTGTCCTTGATGTACTTGTTGTAGGCCTCCATCACTTTCTCTTTGGTCAGCTGGCTGTATGCTTCTACTTCCTGGGGGAGATAGTTGGGGTCGCCGGTCATGTACCAGTATTGAGCCAGCTGGCGAGCCTTCCCGGCCACGCTTTGCAGGCCCTGGATGGTAGAGGCTTCCGCGTTGGCCAGGAATTTCTGCACATCTTCATCTGAAACGCCTTCCTGCTCAAATTCCTTCAAGGCGTCCTGGATCTGCTTTTCAAACTCATCGAGGCTCTTTCCGGGGAAAGGAAGCACCAGCATATCGAATTGTCCGGCCAATTCACGCGCCGGATGGGAAGCAAATGCCTGGATGGCCTGCTGATTTTTAACAAACTTCTTGTAGAAATAAGACCCCTGGCCTTGACCGAAAATTTCGGCCAGGCAATCCAGGGCCGGCTCATCCGGATGATGGCGGGGAACGGTGGGGTAGGTGATGCTCAGGGCCGGGAAACGAATGTTGTGATCCTCGTAGTGAACGTACCGGTTCTTGTCGAGGGTAACCGGATCCAGTTTCATGGATTCTACATCCGGACCGGCCGGGATCTTGCCGAAGTACTTATTGACCCACTCTAGGGTCTGTTCCTTATCGAAATCACCGGCAATGGTCAGGGCGGCATTGTTGGGACCGTACCAACGGAGGAAAAATTTCTTCAGGTCGTTGACATCCACCCGGTCCAGATCCTCGAGGATCCCGATGGTCAGCCAAGAGTAGGGGTGGCCGTAGGGATAAAGTGTCCGGGCCAGCAGCTCGAAACGGAGCCCGTAGGGCCGGTTGTCGTAATTCTGCTGTTTTTCATTCTTGACGGTGGCCCGCTGCACTTCGAACTTTCTCTGAGTGACGGCATCCAGAAAATAACCCATCCGGTCCGCTTCCAGCCAGAGAACGGTCTCCAACTGATTGTTGGGAACGGTCTCGTAATAGTTAGTCCGGTCCGTATTGGTGGAGCCGTTCAGCGTTCCGCCAGATTCCGTGATGATCTTGAAATGTTCTTCGTCGGCCACGTTTTCCGATCCCTGGAAGAGCATGTGCTCAAAAAAGTGGGCGAAACCGGATTTGTTGAGCTCTTCGCGCGCAGAGCCTACATGGAAGGTCACGTCAACATGGACGATGGGGTCGGAATGATCCTCGTGCAGAATGACGGTCAGGCCATTATCGAGTAGGTACTTTTCGAAAGGGATGATCAGTTTCTCGGATTCGGCTTCCACCTTCTGGACCAGCTTTTGAGCCTGGAGTCCGGAGAAAAAAGCAAAAACCGCCAGGAAAAAGAGTACTACAGTCTTTTTCATGATAGCCATGGTTTGGGTGAGAAATTTGGATATACAGCATAAAAGTAGAAATACAGCGGCAGGTATCTCAACGCATGAAAAAGTAAAATGGCAACTGACTGTCAGATTGGGGAAAAAATGGTCAGAAGGTAGCCGCAACCTGTGCTCTGCCCACATGGACGACCCGCGCATTTCCGGTTTTCCGACCCTCATAATTCAGGCTGAGCCGAATGTTTTTGGACAACTGGCGGTCGAAGGAGGCGTTCCAAAGAAGGTTGCGCCCGGGTTGCAATCCTTTTAACATAGCGAAGCCGACCGGGCTGGAAGCCACGCCGTCAAACTGGAATTGTATCCAGGAGAATTGGGTACGGAGCGAGTATTTGGGGCGGGAGATGGTTGTTTCCAGAGCCAGTTGGTGATCCAGGCTTTCCTCTCCTCCCAGCCCCTCCGCATTGATCTGGCGACCAAACTGGTAAGTTAATTTTCCCCGAAAGTAGGCTGAAGGCTGAAAACTGATTTCCGGGGCCAACCGGAAGGTGCCCAGTTCATAACGCCTTTCTTCAAACAGTTCGGAATCCGCGCTGTTTGTGCCGAGGGTGCCTTCCATTTCCAGGGTCCATTTCTGATTGAAATTCAGCCTTCCCCTCAGGAAGTACTCTGTCTGATTCCGGCTTTCGAAGCCGTTGGTCTGCACCTGCTTCCGCCTTTGATCCTGCTGGCCGATTTCCATGCTGTAAACCGGATGAGCCCGGTTGAAATACAATACGTTCCGAATGCTGGACGAAATAGCCACCAGGGAGGTATCCGCTACATCCAGGCCGAAGGGATTCCAGGGCGAAAGGCCATCTTCCTTCTGGACCTTGCGATTGATCTTGAGCGGGCGCACTCGGTGCAGGCGCTTGTGCATGTGGCCGCCCACGGGCGGTAGATCGAACGTGAGCGACCGGTATCCGCGAGCCTTGACGGTGACCTGCAGCACGTCGTCGTGGGCGATGCGCTCGATGCGGCAGGGCGTTTGGGGGCATTCCACCCGTCCGTCGAGCAGGAGTGTCGCTCGAGGCGTGGTGTGAATC
>CAZXIX010000166.1:0-5830 GCA_964640855.1 uncultured Saprospiraceae bacterium | reverse complement strand
CTGTGGCAAACTTTTAAAATTTTCCGTAGCGAAGCTACGGTGCTAAATAGTTACCTAGAATCAAGTAAATAAACCCGGCATAAGGCATCGGTTGATATTCCGATCTTGTACCGTATTCAGCTGTCGGAAGCAGGACAAATAGCCCCGATCATCGGTAAAGTAGTGAAAGAAAACCGCATGGGCACATATTAAAACACCAAACGAATTAAATTTTTTTCGATCCATCTTCCGGGAGAATGAAAGGTGATGCCCCAATCCTTATTCCACCCGGTAACGTGGAATATGGCCGGGCAGACGGGTAAGCAGCTCGTAGTTCATGCTGTTGTTCATATCGCTGAAGGATCCTACGGTGATCTGCCGGTCTCCCTGCCTGCCGATCAACACCACCTCATCCCCTACTGCTACATGGGGCAGGTCGGTGACATCCAGCAGGACCATATTCATATTGACGGAGCCAATCACCCGGACCCGCTTGCCGTGGACCAGGACATGGCCGAGGTTACTCAGGTTTCGGCTGAACCCATAGCCATACCCGACCGGAATAGTAGCAATCTTGGAATCCCGGGCTGTCATAAAACTGGTGCCGTAGCTTACGTAGGCGCCTTCGGGGACCCGGTTGACGCTGAGCACCTTGCTTTTCCAGGATAAGACCCGCTGCAAGGGATCTTCTGACAGACCCTCCACTCCCAGGTTCAGCACCTTGGTCTCCATATCGGGCCAAAAACCATAGTTGGAAATGCCGATGCGCACCAGGTCGAGCCGGGAATCCGGAAAATTGAAAAGTCCCGCCGAGCATGCCAGGTGGCGGTAACGAGGCGACAAACCGGCCTCGTCAAAAAGGGCTCCCAGCCGATGAAAAGTGCGGATCTGATCCTGCACGCGGGGAAAATTCTCCAGGTTCTCTGCTCCGGCCAAATGGGAGCACAGACCTTGCAGAACGAATCGCTCCCTGTTTTCCCGGAATAGGCCGATCACCTGACCCAGAAGGTCCTCCGTAAAACCGGTCCGGTGCATGCCCGTTTCCAGTTCGACGTGAATACGAGCCGGCAACCGGCATTTCCGGCTGATTTCCGCCACCTTTTTCAGACGGTCCAGCGAAAAAACGAAAAAGGAGATGCCCCTTTCGATCACCCACTCCAGGTAATCGTCGTCCACAAAGCACATGATCATCACATGGCAATTTTCCTGCTTGATTTCATGGACCCGCTGGGCTTCAGCCACACTGAATACTGAAAAGTGATCCACGCCGCACGCCTCGACCATAGGTACCATACACTCGATTCCGTGCCCGTAGGCATTGGCTTTGATCACCATGGAGTATCGGGCAGGCTGAGCCTTTTGGCGCAAGAATCGAATGTTATTCTGTAAAGCGCTTTGGCTCAGTTCGATGTAAGAGGTGTGGAGCATAATTTGATCTTGAAATTCCTTTTGTATCGTTATTATCCAGGGCCTGTCTCCTGTAATGAAGATCAATGGCATCCTTTCGGTTCACCCTAAGGAACAAAAGAACCGAATACATGTGTGGTTGTCCATAATAACTCACCTTACGCAAATCCAGGACCGACAGGCTTCAACGACCCAAAATCAACTTTTCAAATGAAAAAGAGATTTTAGGCGGCAGATAGTATGCTTCTGGTTAATAAAGCTCTGCTGTTCATTGGGTTTGAGCAATCAAACGTCTACATGTACAGGCAAGCGAACTTAGGGTTGATCATTTCTTCTTTGTGTACTTGGCGGCTCCTTTGCGTATTTTTGCGGTGAATGGGGAACCTCACCTGTAAACCGCGAAGAACGCTACGAAGTCGCTAAGGACGCAATGGGTTTAGTGACAAATGGACTTGTCCATAAGATGGGTTGTAAATACAGCTACCGTCTAATCGTCTACGATCCAGGATGCGCATATAATCCAAAAATAATCATCCTCAAAAATGGAGATTGAGATAAACCGCCGGTGTAAAGGGAATGCCCAGCGTGTTGATCACATCGCCCTCCGGGACGCTGACCGACTGGTTGAGGCGCACGTTGTCCCGATTGAACAGGTTGAGGATGGAAAGGCCGGCCTGAAACTCCATCTTTTTAACGGAAAAGCCATATTCTGCGGCCAGGTCGGTCCGCCAATAAGGTCTCGGGCCCCGAGGCGCGTTGGCCTGTGTGGCATGCGGAAAACCCGATCCATACACCTGCGTAGCGGATATCCGGAACGGACGAAAATTCAGCATCACGGCCAGCTTCAATTCGTGCCGCTGACTTTGCGGTGATTCCCGGAATGGGCCGGTTCGGGTATCCAGTTCAAATCGCTCCAGCACTTTCCCCAGGGAATAGGACAGGAGAAATTCGTGGGCATCCAGTTGTTTGCGGAGCAAAACATCGAGACCCATAGCCCGGGCATTTCCCACAATGAAAGTAACGGATCGATCCCGGTTCAGGATATTTCGGCTAAAACCGCTGGTGGTTTTGTAGTAACCTTCCAGGCTCAACTCCCAGCGATTTCGGTGAAAGCGGATTCCTCCGACCTGATGCATGGATTGCAAAACCGGTACCTGTTCGGATCGGGCTACCTGCCAGAAATCGGTCCGGTTCCCCAATATGTCGATCAGGGTGTTTTTGGAAATAAACTGCCGATAGATTCCCCAGGCCAAGTGAGCTCTCCAATGATCCGACAAACGAAAACCGGCCTGAACCCGTGGTTGCCAGTACAGTTTAGCCTGTGAGAAAGGAAGATCCGCTTTCAGTCCTACTTCCATGCTGAACCAATCCGTCCATTGGATCCGATCCTGCAGGTAGATGGAAACACGACCCAATCGCTTGTCGGTATCTTCCAGCAATTCCGCTTCCCGAGATTGTAGAAAGACCCGGTTTTGGATGTAGGCCCCGCTTATTTCGAATTGATGTTTTTTTCGGGCGGAAAAGGTATGGGTAATCCGGCTATTGAATTCCTGTACGGGGTTGCTCCAGCGGCCTTGCTCCAGCGTATCCAGATTGGGCCTCGCGTTTTGCCGTCTTATAAAATAGGAACTGAACTCAGGTTGATAAAAACTCTGAGATACCCACACTTGAGATAGCCCGCCTCCTTGCCAGTTGCGGTTGTATCGGAGAGACCCGCCATACTGCACCGACTTCACATTGATATTCTCTGGAAAGGGCCTTGTCGTGGAGCCTCGGAGTTGCGCTTCGTATGAGTCCCAGCTCGCGATGGTACTGATCTCCAGTTTATCGGAAGGACTGAGGTTGGAGGAAAACTTGACATTTAAGTCGGAGTATTGATAGTCGGGAATGATCACCTCTTTCTGCTCCCGGGGCTGGGCAGAAAGATCCAACGCATCAAAATACGTGATCCGCCCAGCCACCTGCAAAGTGGAGGTTTGGTTAAACAAAGGCACACTCAGGCGGGCATTGGCCAGTTGATTGGTCAGGCTGAGATTTCCCCGAACGCGATTCAAATCACCGGAACGGCCTTCCACCTGCACCACCCCACCCATGCGATCGCCGACAGAAACGCCATAGCCGCCCTTATAGACCTCCACATCCCGGATCATGTAGGGATTTACCCGACCGATGTCGGCATAGGTCCCCCAATTGCTGAAAAGCGTGATCCCATCGTACAGAATGTGGTTTTGCCCGGCATAGGAGCCCCAAATCACAAAATCGGAGGTAGACTCTCCGGCAGCCATAATCCCGGGATACAATCGCAGATGGTTGAAAATCAGATCGTAACCCAGGCCGGGTACCAATTGATTGTTGATGTCGTTGAATTGAAAATGGCCGGCCGAAGCTCCGATATGCGACCGGGTCCTCCCGCGTATACCCTCTACCTCTACCTCCGCCAAATCGATGGAAAAGGGCTTCAGGGGAAGAGTAAGCTCGTCGCCGAATCGAAGGAGAGTATCCGACTCGACAAATCCCAGGGAGCGATATGCCACAAAAGCGGTTCGGGAGGGGCTTTGAAAAGAGAATCGGCCGTACTCATCCGTGTGGATGCCCCGGTCGTTCATCCGGAGGGTAGCATAAGGAACGGGTTCGCGGGAGTTGGCTTCCAACACCACCCCCTGATAGAGAAAGGACGGCGGTCTGCCCTTCAGGGTTAAGGGCGGTTGGGTGGATGGAGCCGGCGAACGGGATCGCCTGAAAATGAAGACGCCGTTGATCTGATGCAGGTCCAAATCGCAGGTCCGGGCCAGGGCCTCCAACGCCTTCTCCAGATTTTTGAATTCCTTTAGCAGGGTAATATCACAACCTGAGGCGAGGTCGGCGTTGACCGAGATCTGGGCTCCATAACGGTCGTTCAGGTCCAACAGGATCTCGTTTAGCGGTTCCTGCCGGTAATTCAGGGACACCGATTGTCCATTGGCCCCCGGGGTAAGGAGGAGAGCCCACAAAAAGGTTGCTATGCGAATGTTCGGGCTAATGGCTCATTGTTGTTTCATGACGCAGATCGTTGAGTATAAGAGTAGTGGCGGATTTATGACATCAACCGTTTCCACTCAGGTAACTGTTTTTTATTCACATTATCTTTCAGATCAGCACTATCACCACCATTACTTTTATACATTGCTGTACACAGGTTTATTACTTTTTGTAAAGCAATTTCAACTTGTTAATTAGGGCTGTATACATTTCTGTTCTTCTATCTTCAAGTGTCTTAACAGCTGTGTTTCTTACATTTTTATGATTTTTCCATGTAGAACAAGGATTCAAATAATCCCATTTCTCTGTTCCATTATAATCCGTATAATAATTTGGCCTGTTTTGAGGAAATGGTTTAACAAATTTACCGGCCCAACTGCTTTGAGTGGGGTCATTCAGGGTATGATTTGGGTCTATCAGATATAAAACGGATGGGGTATCTCCTACACGAAAATATTGAGCCCAGCTTTCATTTTTTACTACCTCTTGAATGTGTTGCCCCAAATTTCCGAATAACGATAGTTTGTCGAACATCTGCCTTGGTTCATCACCAGAAAACATTCCTGCATATGTCCAATTGATTTCAAGCCACCATATTTCATTTAAAGCCTGATTATCATATATTTTTTTTCTTCCGGATCCATTCCAGTTAAGTTGTTGACAAGGCTCTGACTTATCCCAGTTTGCAGGGATATATTTCATATCCTCTTCAAGCATTAAGCCCGTTCCAATGGTAATTAATCTTATGTTTTTATAAGATTCCGGTTGTTTTAATAATATTGAACTGAATAATTCCATGTTCCCCCATATCAGAACATATAATGGGCTACTATTGTCAGAAGCGGCTACTGAAAAAAGCCGAGAAGCATCCTCAATATCTTTTGCAATAATATTTCTTAAGTCGGAAGGTCTTGGATAACCCTTTTCATGGAATGCATAGACTGTATAATCTTTAGTATATGCATCAATTACTAGCTGACAGGCTTCCAGACCTCTGGCATTCCAACGATCTGGAACAACTCCTTCAATTTGTAATTCATTTGCGTACCAGAACAAATGTATCAAAGATTGACGGTCATCAGGATCACCAGAATCAATATTGATATCGGTAAATATAAATACCCGAGGTTTCCCTTCAGCCATACAACTTATCGACAGAAAAAGAAAAATGATGCTTAAAATTAATTGTCTATACATCTCTTTACAGTTTAAGTTCATATTTAATTAAATCTGAAATATTGCATACTTGATTTCTAAACCGATTGTCAGCAAAATTCATTTCAATATTACTTGAACCCTGCTATTTTCTCTGCGGATTCATTGATGCCTCTTACGCAATCATTCATGTCAGCCGTTCCAGTTGTAAAATCTTGCCAAAGCACGTCTGGGCTGGAAAATATACCAACACGATCTACACCTGCGGTAG
>CAZXIX010000165.1:224-5895 GCA_964640855.1 uncultured Saprospiraceae bacterium | reverse complement strand
ACCCGTATGAAACTTGCCGTCGCTCAATTCCAACCCAAAGACGGAGATAAAGCCTACAATCTGGGGGTCATAGAAAAGTTGACCGGAAAAGCCAAAAGCCTGGGCGCTGAGGTTATCAGTTTCCATGAAATGTGCCTTTCCGCCTATACCTTTACGAAGGATCTGAGTTATGAGGCTCTACGGAATTTGGCCGAGGAGATTCCCGATGGCAAGAGTGTCCAACGACTGATGCGCCTTTCATGGGAAAAAGATATGGCGATCCTCGCCGGATTGGTGGAGAAGGAAAACCAGAAGCTTTACAATACCTATCTCTGCGTGCATCAGGGAGAAGTGATCGCCCGATATCGAAAACTGCATCCCTTTATCAACGGACACCTGTCGGCCGGAGACGAATACGTCTTATTTGATTTGATGGGCTGGAGGTGCGGGATCCTGATCTGCTACGACAATAACGTGATCGAGAATGTAAGAGCGACTACCCTTTTGGGGGCAGAACTGATCTTTGCACCCCATGTGACCGGATGTACGCCCTCCGCCATGCCCGGGAGAGGCTACGTGGAGGACACTTACTGGCAGAATCGCGAAACGGACCCCGTATCTCTGCGCCTGGAATTTGACGGCCCCAAGGGAAGGCGCTGGCTGATGCGCTGGCTGCCTGCCCGAGCCTACGACAATGGCGTGTACTACGCTTTCACCAACCCCATTGGGTACGACGGCGATCAGCTGAAGAATGGCAATTCCATGATCCTGGATCCCTATGGCGAAGTCCTCACGGAAATCAAATCCTTCGAAGACGATTTGACACTGGCTACTTTGACGAAAGAAAAACTTCCCCTGGCCGGCGGATATCGCTACCGAAATGCCCGGAGACCCGAATTGTACCGGGACATCATCGGACAGCAGCATGCTTCGCAGTTTAAACCGTTGTGGATAAAAGAGGGTTGAGGGAGCAAAGAATTCCAGGTCAAAGAAGCAATGACTAATAACAGAGAGACACATGCCCGAAGCAAAAAATCCATTCAACCAGGACTCCATCAGTCTCAACAAATTCATCAGCAGCACCGGCTTGTGCTCACGCCGGGAAGCCGATAAGTGGATCGAGGAAGGGCGCGTTCAAATCAACAAACAGCCGGCCAAAAAAGGCAACCGGGTTTTTCCGAGCGATCAGGTCACCATCGATGGTAAACCCCTCCGAAACAAGCCCCAGGCCATTTACCTCATGTACCACAAACCCCTCGGGGTTACTTGCACCACCGATCGCCGGGACAAAAGCAACATCATTGATCACATCCGGATCAATCAGCGGATCTTCCCCATCGGACGGCTCGACAAAAACTCAACCGGACTCATCCTGTTGACCAACGACGGCGATATTGTCAATAAGATCCTCCGGAAGGAAAATCGAAACGAGAAGGAATATGTCGTGGGGATCGATGCGCCTATCACACCAACTTTTCTGAAAAAGATGTCCGGCCCTATCCCGATGCTCGGGACAAAAACCTTGCCTGCCCAGGTCACCCAGATCAAGCCTCATCTATTCAAGATCATTCTGACCCAGGGCCTCAACCGGCAGATTCGGCGGATGGTCGAATACTGCGGTCATAAAGTCATGAGCCTGAAGCGGATCCGAATTATGGATATCCATCTGGGAGATCTCAAACTGGGGGAATGGCGATACCTGACGGAGGAAGAGTTGAAGAGTCTGCAAAAGGGGTTGAAGTAGGGGGATGATACCGAACTCTTTGCATTGATAGATGGTAAGGCTTTTGGGAACAAAGGATGTGAATAAAAGGCGCAGCCAGAAACCTGGATAAACTATTGGCCTCCTGCTTAGTTGCGCGGTTGTGGTCTTCAAAAGGTAACCGTGGCACTCGGACCGGTGACTTTCAGTCGCCGAAAAGCAGTTTCTGCGGCGGATGAATCCGCCGGTCCATATTCCCATGGGGTATTTTGGGGAACCCGTGGATGTAGCTTTTGGAGCCCTGTAATTTGGCCAGTGCCGAAAGCAAATACGTAACCGGAATTGAATTGGCCATTGACGGGGGAATATTAGCCGGAAGCCAGGCCAGACCTAAAAGAAAATAGGCATGCGAAGAATCGCGCGCCTATGGCTGTTACATCTGGCAGATTCCCTAAAAGAGAATTCCCGCCTAGAAATTAAACATGGTATTGTCGTTCGCCAGGTTTTCCGAAGGGATAGCCTGGATCACATCCCAATGCTCCACAATTTTTCCGTTTTCCATTCGGAATAAGTCATAGAATGCTTGTTGCTTCCCCCCCCATTCGCCTTCGCTGATGGTCAATACAAAATTCCCTTCGCCCAACACCTTGTGGATTTTGGTATACTTAAACATATTGTTTTGGGATGTCAGGTATTCTACCGCTTCCCTGATTCCACTTAACCCATCTTTAATTTGCGGATTGTGTTGGTGGTATTGTTCTGCACTGATGTGATCGGTAATCTTGCCTGGATTTTTACCCATCAAAACATCCTCTACCAGGGATACGGCTAAGGCTTTGTTTGCCGCTGTCTTGTCCAGATCCGTTATTTCGGTGGGGCCGTCAATTTGACTTCTTCCACTGGATGTTTCTTTTACCATGGGTTGTAAAGCATCCCAATGTTCTGCGATCTGGCCGTCTGCATCTACGCGGATGACATCAAAGGAGACCATCTCTTCAGCGCCAAAGGGTGTTGCGTTCTTCCACAAGTTGTGCATCACCACAAAATCCCCGTCCTGAAAAATGCGGACGGTTTCAGCTTGGGTGCCGTTTTCCTCCAGGATGGGAAACAAGGCTAAAAAACCCGCTCTCCCCGTAGGGATGTAGGGATTGTGCTGGATGTAGTCCGGGTGGATCAGCGTTTGGAGGGTAGCCGTATCCCTCGCGTTGACCGCCCGGATCATGGATTTGACTTTTTCCGTATTCGTTTCTTTCATTTTTTGAGTTTTTTCGATCTGTGAGTTTGGCATACTGTTTTGCGTGTTTGCGTTTTGGCAACTGCTCAGCGCAAAGAAGGCGAGCAGCACCAACGGACTGGATTTTATCCGGAATGAAGGAGTGAAAAAGGTTGTCATAAAGAATGATTACTTTTGATTGGCAAGCAATATGAGTTAATTACTTTCAATGTGCAAGTTATTTTATAAATTAATTGCTGTTTGCAAGTAGTAATTAACATTGATTTTACATGAGTGATGCTTTCAGATGCGATTGTCCCATCACCTCCGCGTTAGACATCGTTGGAGATAAGTGGACCCTGGTCCTCATCAAGCAGATGCTGTTGGAAGGCAGACAGACTTTCAAAGACTTCCTGGAAAGCGACGAAGCCATTGCCACCAACGTTCTGTCCTCTCGCCTGAAAATGCTGGAAGAGTGGAAGATCATCACCAGGCAAAAACTGCCGGACAATAAAAAGACGCATCTGTACCGGCTTACGGATAAAGGGCTGGCTCTAACCCCCGTCATCGTAGAACTGGCCTTGTGGAGCGATGGGCAGATCCGGGAGTTTCATCCCGAGCTTCGGGATGAGGAAGGACTGGAATCCATGCGAAAGAACAAGGAGGAGTTCATTCAGGCCGTCCGGCAAAATTACAGGGAGCAGCCCAATTGATTCCTTCGCCACGCCAAAGGATCGGCTCTTTCGATCGTCCTCCCGGAACCCACTTCGCTACAGTCGGTTAATTGGCCAAACAAAATGAAATGAGGAAAGCGCTTATACGTATGACGTCCTACCTTTTCCCGGAACTCGTTGCTTCATTTGCCTATGGCCAATTGACCAAGCCACAAGTGCGAAAGCTTCGGGAAAGTGAACAGGCGACCCTCAAAAAGGCAGAAAAAGAGACATTCAGATTCAAAGGGTTTGACATACAGCTCTACACCTGGCGGGGAGGTGGCAAAGAGATTTTGCTGATCCATGGCTGGGAAGGACAGGCCGGAAACTATTCCGATCTGGTCGAAGCGCTTTTAACCCAGGGCTATACCGTTTATGCCTTTGACGGCCCTTCCCACGGATACAGTAGCCAGGGAGAAACCAGTTTGTTCGAGTTTACCGAATTGGTAGGTTTGTTGATCCGGAAGTTTGCCGTAAGCAAACTGGTCAGCCATTCCTTTGGCAGTGTGGCTACGACCTATGCCTTGTTTTCGAATCCCGATTTAATAGTGGATAAATACGTATTGTTTACCACTCCGGATAAGTTTTTGGAGCGCGTGGAGGAGGTGTCCCGAAGGGTGGGTATTTCCGAAAATGCAAAGGCCTGCCTGCTTCACCGCCTGGAAAAAGAAATCGACCTTGACCTTACTGCCCTGAACGTCAGCGAATTCGTGAAATCGGTTAGCGTTTCTCAAGCCCTGATCCTTCACGATAAAGATGATCGGGTAATTCCCATTTCTCAATCCAGAAACGTACATGAAAGCTGGGGGGCATCTCAATTCAAAGAAGTTGAAGGAACCGGCCATTTTCGCATCCTGCGCACCCAGGAGGTGATCGATACCGTAGTGGAATTTCTGAACGGAGACGAATCTCCCTCCGGTTGATCCCGCATCCCGGGATCCGCCCAAACGTTGCGTCATCTCGCCGAATGCCGGATATTGAATATTGAATGAGGTAACTCTATACTTCCACCGCCCGTTTTAGGTGTTGGACGATCAGATTGTAAAGCTTAGGCGTACCGGCAACTCATCTTGTGGAGAAGTCCCTTTGTCACTAAACCCATTGCGCCCTTAGCGCCTTCGTAGCGTTCTTCGCAGTTTATAGGGGTGAGGTACTCCATTCACCGCAAAGTACGCAAAGGAGCCGCCAAGTACACAAAGGAGAAATGATCAACCCCAAGTTCGCTTGCCAGTACAGTTAAGTCAATTAAAAAACTAGGGTGTGTCTGGAAAATGGTTGCTGATGGCGAAAAAGATTCATTTTTGTGGCCAGGCAAGGCGCAAAAACCGAGGATAGCCTTAGCTACCTGAGGCTTTTTGCAACACAGGCTGGTCCGAAAAGGAACTTTTGAAGCCCAAAGGATATTTTTCAGACACACCCTAAATTTCCTCTGATAGTCTGCTATCTACGGTCTACAGTTTACCATCTATCATCAAATAAAAAACCCATGCCTACCCGCGTCCTCATAAAAAACCGGAGCGAACAGCCCCTTTCCCAAGCCGATCGGGCAGAGATCGAACGAGCTTTTCTGGAGGCCCTGCACATGGCCCGGCAGGTCTCCGCCGACATGCGGACGGTCTGGAATCAGCCGGGCACCCCAAGACAAAGAACGACCCGGCGATCGCAAGCCTGGCGGGAGCATCCTCATTTCGTCACCTGGTTCGGCAGCGATACCGATACCCGATTGCTCAGGCGGCTCCGCCGGCGCATCCTCCGTCTGGAAAGTTGGCTGGACGGCGGCCGGGTCGCTGTGCTGGTCCGCGACGGCAGCGACCTCTTCTGCCGGGGCGGCTCCAATGCCTACACAATCTTGCCCCGCCAACCCATACGGGTTCATCTTTGCCCGCCCTGGTTCGAAAAAAGCCTGCCTCGAAAGGCCGCCATCATCATTCACGAACTGACCCATCAGCTCGGTTTCGGACATCCCGACGGAACCACCAACGAGCCTGAGGCCCGGGATCTGGCCCGACGCAACTCCCGCAAGCTTACAAAGAAAAAGCACAGGACATTTACAACCTGCTGGGC
>CAZXIX010000165.1:0-214 GCA_964640855.1 uncultured Saprospiraceae bacterium | reverse complement strand
GCAACTCCCGCAAGGCCCGCCGCAGCCCGGAGAACTTCGAGCGGCTCTACGAAAACTATGCCTCCCCTCTGGCCTAACCCACCGGCTCGATCCGTTCCAAGTTCTACTTCGATAAGCTGAATCCCTGGAACCCGACTGTTGTTAATCCAGTGTCCTGAAATACTCCAGCATCGCCCGGGCTTCTTCTTCCGTAACCTGTTGATTGGTCATCAAT
>CAZXIX010000164.1:0-5907 GCA_964640855.1 uncultured Saprospiraceae bacterium | reverse complement strand
GTGTGGGTTTGCCTTTGAGAGCCTGTGCGAGTCTGGGCCACACCCCTCCGCAATTGCTCCCATTCCGCTGCGTTTAGCGGGACGCAAATTTATTCAAATTCTCCCGAATCCGCAACAAGTATCTTTTCTTCAAGTAGTAATCTTTGATCGGTTCCAGGTTTCCGGCCTTCTCTTCAGAAAAGCCTTCCAAAAGAGGACGAATCTCCTCCAGAAAACCGCTTTCCAGGGCTTCCAGTTCCTGCTTGACCTGGGCTTCTGCTTCCGGATCGGGTTCAAACTCCAGTTCCATCAGCTTTTCGTTGATCTCCATCATGTCCATGAGGAAGTCGGCCGGCATATCCTTGTTCTCGCCTTCTTCCTTTAACACGCCTTTTTCTTTCAAGATGTACTGCATGCGACTATCAAAGTCCTTCAGCGTGCGATAGGCATGGTTGTTCAGGGTGGAAAGCTCCAGGATCTCTCCCTGCTTTTCCTCCGATTCAAGGGTATAGAAATCCGGATGGAATTTTTTGCTGTTGGCGTAGTATCGCTTCTTCAGTTCCGCCTCGTCGATCAGAAAGGAAACCGGGAGATCAAAGAATTCGAAATACCGCATCGATAGGTGATTTTTATCTGGCTTGGGAACTAGATGACAGTCCGAAGAGGGAGGCAAATTCGTCTGTACCCAATCCTCCTCAATTGGAAAATCAGGGAGAAAACCTTTCCCCTTAGGATGGTGCCTATCTACAGGTCCCCTCTCAGCCAGCGCAGAAAGTCGAGTCCGTTCACGTATAAGACCAGGCCTATCACCAGGATGAAGCCGACCAGCGTGGCATACTCCATAAACTTGTCGCTGGGTTTGCGGCCGCTCACCACCTCGTACAGGAGGAACATGACGTGGCCGCCGTCGAGTGCGGGTATTGGCAGCAGGTTCATGAAGGCCAGGATCAAGGACAGGATGGCCGTCATGGTCCAGAAGCGTTCCCAATTCCAGGTGGGGCCGTACATGTTGGCGATGGTGCCGAAGCCGCCAAGGCTGTCTTCCGCCCGGATCCGCCCCTTGAACATCTGACCGAAGGCTTTAACCTGATCGGTCAGGAGTCGCCATCCTTTCACCACGCCGGCGGGTAGTGCTTCGCCCAGGCTGTACTCTTTGCGCTCCGTCTCCGGCATTTTGGGGGCCAGGCCGATCTGTCCGTTCTCGTTGAGCGTGACCGGAATCTGCAACGTATCGCTTTCGTTGCGGACCACCCCTACGCGGAGATCGTCGCTTTCGGCCTCCCGCTTCAGTCGTTCGAACTCGTGGAAAAACTCCACGTATTCGCCGTTCAGCGAAATGATCTTATCGCCTTTTTCGAAGCCTGCTTCTTCACCCGGTGAACCTTTTGCCACTCGTTCGATCTCGAAAGGATAGCGGAAGCTGAACAAAAACGATTTCAATTTGCGGCTCGACAACAGGCGGGCATATTCTTTGCCTATCTGAATCTCCTTTTCCTGGCCGTCGCGGCGCACGGTGATGGTGCGGGCATCGTTTACGACGATCTCGCGGATCACCGCCCCGTTGTTGAAGCGTTCGAAGGGGCGACCTTCCACTGCCAGAATGAAGTCGCCGTCGCGAAGCCCCATTTCGTGCCCCAGGCTATCGGTGTAGATCCCGTACACCATATTTTTGGTCGGGAAATACTCCTCGCCATAGTTCCACAAGACCATGGCATAGATGAAAAAACCCAGGATCAGGTTGACCGTTACCCCGCCCAGCATGATGATCAGGCGCTGCCAGGCCGGTTTTACGCGAAACTCCCATTCCTGCGGGGGCTGAGCCATTTGCTCGCGATCGAAGCTTTCGTCCACCATGCCCGAGAGCTTGACATAGCCTCCCAGCGGAAGCCAGCCGATCCCGTATTCGGTATCCCCGATTTTTCGCTTGAAAAGGGAAAGCCAAGGATCAAAGAAGAGATAGAACTTTTCGACCCGTACTCCAAACAAGCGCGCCGGCAGGAAGTGTCCGAATTCATGCAGGACGATCAAAATGGACAAACTGAGCATCAACTGCCCTACCGTTATCAAAACACCCATGCGATCAAAATATTAACTGTTGTTATACAGAAAACCGGGGATCCAATGGCCGGAAAGTGAGGTTCGCAACCGCCGGTAAATCCTGATTTCCAGGCAATTGCTGATTAGTTGTCCTTGTTTCCGGCTCTCAACCTAACGCATCTTGGTTTTGGATGGAAAAGGAAACTCTACCCCTCTCGGTTCTCTGTTTCAAAAACCCTGTCAATGGGAAATCAACAGGTACAACCTTACCTTGGTTGCAAAGCGACAACAAAGGTAGCCCGAATTCAGTAAAATTTTGAAGTTTGCCGATAAGGGGGCGACCCAGATCGAACGCAGATGATCCTTTTTTACACCACGCACATTTCCGGGGAGCACGCTTTCTTTCCACCCGAAGAATCGCGTCACATCGGACAGGTACTGCGAAAGCAGGCCGGCGCCAGGCTTTCTTTTGTGGACGGAAGCGGAGGTTGGTACGCGGGGGAGATCGAGGAAATGGATCGCAAGGGCTGCTCTGTACGCATCATCGAAAAAAAAGCCCTTCCTCCTGCTTCTTTTCAACTGCACCTGGGCATTGCGCCTACCAAGCAGCCCTCCCGTATGGAGTGGCTGTTGGAAAAAGTGACCGAGATCGGGATCAGCGAGATCAGCCTCCTGGAATGCAGCCGATCGGAGCGGCAAAGGGTGCGGATGGATCGCTGGGAACGCATCCTGCAATCGGCCATGAAGCAATCCCTGCGCGCCTGGCTGCCCCGCCTGAATGATGTGACTCCATTTGAGGAGTTCATCCGAAAGGCGGATCTGCTGGAGCAGCGGTTTATAGCCTGGTGCGACGACGAGGAAAAGGATCATCTCAAGAACAACCTGCTTCCCGCAAAGGACGTTATGGTATTGGTCGGTCCGGAAGGAGATTTCAGCCCGGAAGAAATCAGCCTGGCAAAGGAAAAGGGTTTCTTGCCGGTCAGTCTGGGCCCGAATCGCCTGCGCACGGAAACAGCCGGCCTGGTGGCTTGCCAGATCGCAAATCTGATAAATCAATGAAAATGATGTTTCGCTGGATAGTCCTTTCCCTCAGTCTCGTTGTGTTGTCCGCCTTCGCTTTTCCTCCGGAGGCAACCAACATGAAGATGGCCCTGCTCAAGTACCGGGGCGGGGGAGACTGGTATTCGAATCCGACCTCTCTGCCCAATCTGGCCCGCTTTTGCAACGAAGTGCTGGGTACCGGCTTTCAGATCGATTATGCTACCGTGGAAGTGGGCAGCGCCGAGCTTTTCAGCTATCCCTTCGTGCATATGACCGGCCACGGGAATGTGGTTTTCTCTTCTGCAGAGGCCGAAAACCTGGGCAATTATCTGAAGGGGGGCGGATTTCTGCACATCGACGACAACTACGGGATGGACCCCTATGTGCGCGAAGCCATGAAAAAGGTTTTCCCCGAACAGGAGTTCGTGGAAATCCCATTTGAGCATCCGATCTACCACCAGAAATATCAATTCAACCGGGGGCTGCCCAAGGTCCATCAGCACGATGAGAAACCGCCCCAGGGCTTCGGCCTGTTTTGGGAGGGAAGGCTTGTCGTATTCTACACCTTTGAATGCGATCTGGGCGACGGCTGGGAGGATCCCGACGTCCACAACGATCCACCGGAAGTGAGGTTGCAGGCCTTGCAAATGGGGGCCAACATCGTGCAGTTCGCTTTCGAGCAATAGGCGCCAGGTTTCCTTAACCCTTATTCATGCGGGCTCCGGGGGCGTTAATTTTGTAGGGCCCATGGTCTTTCCGCCAGAGCAAGCGAACGTTTTATCAATCCCACATGAGCTTTTTGCTCTGATTGATGTATTCCTTGACGTTGATCCAGAAAGCGAGGAACAGGTAGATGATCACGGGTGAGCCGAGTGTTCCGAAACTCAGGTAGATGAAGTAGAGCCTGACCCGGGAGGAAGCGATGCCCATCTTGTGGCCCAGGGTTTGGCAAACGCCGAAAGCGGACTTTTCGAGTAAGGATTTCAGTTTATCCATTATATCCGTTTCTTTCGTAAGTGGAATTTCAAACAGCAGAAGCCCTAAAAAGTTCCACATTTTTGCGGATTTTTCGTAGAGCGATCCCTATAAAATTACAAAACGGAATTCGCCGGAAAGCGCCAAACAGGTATGAAAAGAGTAATCTGGACCTTTGGGCTGGTCGCGGCCCTGATGCTGATCTTGTTTCAACTGGGGAAATTTTCGGTTCTGACGTCCTTTATGCCTATCGAAGCCGTGTTGTCGGGAGTTGCTCTCTTATTTGCGGGAGCGGGAAATGGAAGGACGCCTGAGTTTCGGCCAGGGGTGCGCCTGGGTCTGGGGATCACCTTGATCCCGGCTTTTGTTTTTTTCCTGTACATCGTCGTATTCTTTTACTGGCAGGAGGATTCTTTTCTGGCTTATGCGGCGAAGGAAATGGATCCCGAACAGGCAGTTCTGATGGAGCAGAACCGGGCACTGTTTGCAAATCCTTTTTTTCAGGGGGCGGTTATGTTTCTGACGGTTTTACTCCTGGGGACGGTGATTAGCCTGATTTCTGCATTGATTTTACAGCGGAAGGGTTGATCCTCGACGATGGTTGCTTGGTCGACCGGGGTCAGGCTTCCAGCAGGCGAGCTACCATTAAACGGGCAGCCTTTTGGGAGGCTCCGCTTTGCCCGAGTCGATCGCGCAACTCCCGGTAGCCCTCCTGCAATCGGGCCCTGCCCGCTTCGGAAAGTATCTCGGCCAATTGTTGCTGCAGATTTTCCTCGGTGAGTTCGAATTGGATGAGTTCCCTGACCAACTCCCTTTCGACGATCAGATTGACCAGGGAAATGAAGGGGACATCCACCAGGCGTCTGGCCAGCCAATAGGAAATCGAATTTCCCTTGTAGCACACGACTTCCGGCACTTTGAACAAGGCCGTCTCGAGGGTGGCGGTTCCGGAGGTCACCAAAGCGGCTTCGGCATGCGAAAGCAGGTTGTAGGTTTGGTTTTCGACCAGATGGACTTCGCCTTTCCGCTGCCCGATCAAATCCTGGTAGAAGGATTCCGGGATGGATGGAGCTCCCCCCACCACAAACTGATAATCCGGAAAGTGTGCCGGCATAGCCAGCATGACCTCCAGCATCCGCTGGATCTCTTGTCGCCGGCTTCCGGGCAGGAGGGCTATGAGGGGCTTATCTGAGAGGCCGTGCCGGGAACGAAAGTCCGGATCGGCTTGATACTGCGGAATGACGTCCAGCAGCGGATGGCCAACGAAGTCAACCTCCACGCCCTGTTCTTCGAAAAAGGCCTCCTCAAACGGCAGGATGACGAACATGCGATCTACGAAATCCCGGATCTGTTTGACCCGGCTTTTGTGCCAGGCCCAAACCTGCGGACTGATGTAATAGAATATGCGAATGCCCTTCTGATGAGCCCAGCGGGCTATCCGGAGGTTGAATCCCGGATAATCGATCAGGATGAGCACGTCGGGCTTCCACAGGAGAATGTCTTCCTTGCAAAAAGCCAGATTGCCCAGGATCGTCCGGATGTTTTGGACTACCTCCACGAAACCCATAAAGGCCAGGTCGCGATAGTGTTTGACCAGTTCGCTGCCGGCTTCCTCCATGAGATCGCCTCCCCAGGATCGAAAGGATGCTGCTGGATCTTCTTGCTGCAAAGCCCGGATCAGGTTAGAGCCGTGCAGATCCCCGGAAGCTTCTCCGGCAATGACGTAATATTTCATGGATGGGAGGATTATCCGCTCACGAACATACGGAAAGGAATTCAGGGAAGATCTCGTTTCAGCCGGGAAGCCATCTAGAAGCCCCCTAAGTACCTACTCAAAAGAGATTCGGTATTTTGTTCCAATGTTTTCCAGCACCT
>CAZXIX010000163.1:0-6076 GCA_964640855.1 uncultured Saprospiraceae bacterium | reverse complement strand
CCGGCCACGGTGTCCCGGCTGGTTTCGCTCAGCCGGATCCCGGCCAGGCCGCAGTTATCCGTCACTTCGATATCCTGGAAAGTAAGGGTATCCAGGTAAGGGTCAAAAACACAAACGGTGGTATCCAATGGGAGCGATTGGATCACCGGCGGCTCCGTATCGATCTTCCAACTGATGAGCTGTTGGCAGGTGTCCGACAACCCGCAGGAGTTGATGGCCACATAGGTCCGCACCAGGCTCGCGCTGATCTGTTCCCGGTCGATCTGGCCCTGGCAATCCGTGAAGGTGGTATCGTCTGTATAGCGAATTAATAGATCTCCGCTGCTGGTTAGAGGAGGGGGGAAGTCTTCGGGGGCGGGATTACATCCCAGGAAAGTATCCGGCAGACAAAACGGAGAGGGAGGCAGGTTCCCCTGATCCTCTACCCGGATCAGGCGCGAGGTCGTATCGACCACCACGTCGCCGCCCGTATTGACGACCATGGTATAGGTCCTCCTCAGGGTAAAGTTGAGCTCGTCGATGAACTGCACCGTGTCGTCCCGGAAGGTAATCGCCGGGACCCGGTCCACGACCGTCGGATCGGTAATGGTGATTTCCGGGAACCGCGGGTAATAGTTCTTGGAAAAGCAGATCTGGTCGATGCTGAACGAACCTCCCGATTGAATCTCTACCTGGGTCACCCCGGCAACGCCGCCCAGATCGAGCGTCTGGTAGCCATTGTCGCCCACGACGCTGGTTTCTACGGGTTGTTGGCTGTTGTTGATGAAGACCTGGATGATATCCTCTCCATCTACGAAAGAAATGCTGTGCAGGATGATCGGCCCTATGGAATCAAAGCGGAAGAGCATCGTACCTCCGGCCCCGTTATCGTCTGGATCCTCCTGATCGAAGTCCTCGGTGATGATCATAACGTTGCCCCGGAAATTGTCGTTCCGGTATTTGGAATTGGCTTTACCCGCCACGCCTACGCCGGGACCCGGCAGGGTGTTCCCGGTGACAGGGTCCACAAAGGTGAAATCCCCGTTGGGTGTTCCCAGGTCTTCGTCCTGCCCGGTGGGTTCGCGGGTATCGAATACCATAGCCGCATTTCTTTCCGGCTGGTTGATCGGGTTGGTGGCGTTGACATAGACGGGCCCGAAACGGGTAGAGACCGAGTCGATGAAATCTCCTTTTTCCAGGTTATCGAACTCGATGCAGAACAGCGGATCACAAATGGAGATCGTGGTGTCCGGGAGTTGCTCAAAATCAAAGACCGGATTTTGGAGTTCCAGGGCGGGCGGAGTCGGCCTGCCCGGTCCCAACCACAGGGAGATCCAGAAGGCGATCAGGATACTACCGGACAGGCTGAAGAAAGCGACGCGCCGGGATGAGATTTCGTTATTGGGCTTCATTGGTGTAGTCCTTGTGCAAGGTTCATTTGTCGGTCTTGATATATAACCTGTTTTTCTCCCGGGTGGCTTTGGGCTCAGTCGGGATCCCTTGTTTATGAGCTTGTCCTTCCTGCATACTGGTCCGGTAAGCTGGCTGTGCTTTCGGGTCGGTTGATAGGGGCCTCACCTGCTCTTCGGGCGTTTCTTTTGGCTGGGGCTCATCGGGAGCTTTTCCGGGAGTAGGGTGCCTTCCGGACAGTCGGTCGGGACGTTTCGGAAGTGGGAAGGGGCAGACCAGGCGTTCTCCATCTTCATTGAGCACGTAGAAGTTCATTTCGATCCTCCGGCCCAGGGCAGGCAAAACCCCTTTTCGGCGAAGTACGTTGCCGGTGCTGTCGGCTATACCTACCAGGGCATCGATAAAGTCTTCGTCTCCGGCGAATTGCGGTGCGTTTTCCTCCAGGTAGCCGCGCATGTCGGCGCGTACGTTCCCTTCCCCCCGGGGAATGGTGTCCCAGCGCAAATTACCTTGCCGGACCAGGGTCGCCAGGTCGGTGGTGAGTTGTTCTGCCAGGATGGATTCCATGTATTCCCGAACACTGTTGATCCGGCGTTTACTCAGAAAGTGATTGTATTCGGACCCCCCGGTCGGACTGGTAAAACCGGAAAGCTGGACGACCACCTTTTCGCCCTGGTTCAGATAGGTGGAAATGATGTTCAGCCGCTGGTTTAGTCTGTCAAAATTTTCTTGGATCCGGCCTCCGAAGAACGAAATCATTCTTTCGGCTTCTTTCAGTTGGGTAAAGACGCTGTCCCGGAACAGATCCCTTTTTTCAGCCGGCAGGTTGCGCAGGGTTTCGTCCGGAATATTCCGGTCCGCGGCCAATTGCGAAGCGAGCTTTTCCCGGATGTCGGGCGCTTCCAATTCCGCCAGGTATCTTCGGTAGGTCACATCGTATCGGTCCAGGGAGAGTCCGTAGGGAATGGTGTCCGTAAGGATATTGCCGCCTACCCGGATCGGGCGGTCGTGGTTGAAATAGAGAGGCGTGGCCGTGATGTCCGGACAAAGCGGTAGCCGGAGCCGGGCCTCATGCATGTAGGGGTCACCCGGCACATCCCGAAATTGGGATCGGTGAAGGATTTCCACGGATTGGCCCGGGAAGAAAAAGTCGTTGGGGTCTGTAGCGTCCAGGTCTACGGTGGTCGTAAAATTGCCGTCGGCCAGGAAGCCCGGATCCGGAAGTTCGAACAGGTAAAAGCCGCTGTCCCTTCGCTGAGAGGCGGTGGCTACCGGGTCCAGCATCACCTGACGTCGACTGATCGAGTCCTGCTGTTGGTAGCCCAGATCGATGAAATCCAGGATGAAATCATCCAGGCGGGCATCTACCACTTCTACGCGAATGCGAAATTCCTCCGGTTTGAGGTGCAGATCGAGCAGGGTGTCGGATACACAATCGGCTGCGAGCGGGAAAAAGTCCTGCAGCCGGATGCTCCCCGTGTCGGGTTCAAAACCCAGTTTGGATGCCCGGAAGGAGTAATTTTTGCCGTATTCGAGCCGAATCCGGAGGGTGGCGGCCTCCATTTCTCCTTCGAAAAGGGGCTGTTCCAGGCCTTCCTCAAAAACCTCCAGAAAACTGCCGGCCAGCAGGGTGTCGGGATCCGGTTTTTCATTGAAAATGCGGATCGTGGCGTTGAGGTCGAGCGAATAATTGATCTGCCAGAGGTCGGGGCAACAGGGGGCTACCTGATTGTCGACCAGCCGGCTGCCCAGCCGGTCGGAGGCCAGCAAGCCCACGTGACCGGATGCATTCTGGTAATAGAAAAGGTCGTTGTAGGTGCCGTTGACCGGGTATTCCATGTTAACGGGCTCCTGCCAGACGCCCTCCTTCTTCCGGGTAAAGTGCACGTCCAGTCCGCCCAGGGTTTTCAGGCCATCTGTACTGAAGAAGAGCCTGCCGGTCTTCCAGTGGTAAAAGGGAGAAACGTCGTCTCCGATGGTGCTGGCCACCTCCAGTTTTTGTACGGGGCCGAAACCGCCGGCGCTGTCGGGATGAGCGTAGAAAATATCCCGCAGTCCCAATCCGGTCTCATCTTCCCGGTCGGAGGCGAAGATCAGGCAGGCCCGCCCGTCCACTTGCCCCCAGGTAGGCATCTCGGTGCTGGCCGAATCCAGGTTGATGCCTTTCAGGCGCACCCCTTCCGACCAGCTGCTATCCAGAGGAAGCCAGTTTTTGCGGTAGATATCGCATCGGATCCGGAAGGTTTTACCCACGTATTCGCATTGCGTATAGAACATACTGTCCTTATCCGGTGTCAGGGCCACCATGCCGGTATGGTATTTCCGGAACTCCAACGGGAGATAATCCCGATGCCCCAGGCTGTCCGGGTCGGCCACGGGTGCCATGCGCTTCTCCAGGTTGAAAGGACCGGAGGCCGGAGCTTGCAGCTTTTCCTTCAAAATATTGTACACGCCGTTGAATCGGGTCCGTTCGGGATGGCCTATCCGCCGTCGGATGGACTCTTCAAAGGTGGTGAACAGGAGCGTATTGGGGTCGAGCAGGACCGCCCCGAAATCACCGTAGGGGCTGTTGATGAAGCTGTCCAGGTGGTAGAATTCAAAACAGTCGTTGCCGAAGATCAGAGGGCTTTGCGAAAAAAAGGTATCCCGGAGGGCCTTGTTTTGTTTGGTATCCAGGGAGTCTGTATCGAAATAGGTTCTCACCACCTCGATGTACTGCGAGTCGATCTTCCCCAATGCCTGTTCCCGGATGCGGAGCGCCCAATCCAGGTCGCGTCCGGCATGGGAGGCCAGGCTGTCGTAATAGGCAAAAGCATCCTGCTGATAGAATTCCGTACCGGCCGGATAACGGGAGCGATCCAGGAACCGCTGGTAATCGCTTATCGAAGCTTCTACCGCCTCGAGGCTGTCGCCCACAAATCGCTGGTGAAGAAGGGCGTCCGCAAGGAAGAAATGAGCGACGTGATAGCGCGGAAGAGCGGTGGAGTCGGCAAGGAGCTTCCGGAATTCCCGGCTGGCCCGGGCGTATTCGTGGAGTTCCCAGAGCGAGTAGGCTTGCCGGAAACGGAGGTCTACGGGATCCATTCCTTCCCATCTGTCCTGGCTCAGCTTTTTACGAAATTTCGGATAACGATCGACCCGGTCGAAGAGGAACTTGTAGTAGTATTCGGCTGAGGAGTAGTCTTCGCGCTCGAAAGCCTCATTGGCCGCATTCATGAACTGTTTGAAGGATTGGGCCTTCGGAAGAGAGGCGAAACCGGCCACCATCAAAAAGACCAGTCCGGATCGAAAAAGAAGCGGGAGTAAGTGTTGGATATTCATAGGGATCGGCATTAGATGATGGGGCAGGCCTTTTTACAGGGTACTTTGACCTTTTGGAAAATATAAGACAGAAAGACCATGAAAGCTCCATCCCGTTCGCTGGCGGTCCGGAAGGGCGAGGTGGTCAGGTCGTATGAAACGCCGAAATTAAATCCTCCTACCGTAAGCTCGAGCCCCGGCACTACGCTTTCGAAAGTTCCGCTGGCCACGCGAAAGGTCAGGGTAGGCATGATCGAAGTGCTGCCGGGCTGGCGGGAGGCGAGGTAATAGCGGCTTCCCAGGGTAAAGCTGGTCTCCCGGGCGGAGACCTGGAACTGGGTGCGCCAGGCCAGAAGAAGGTCCCAACCTCTTCCCTTGCGGATGGCATCCTCGCTGCCCAACTGCTGGATGTACATGACGTAGGGACTGAAGCGGAGGCTCAGGTTGTGTTCGTTGCTCTCGCCCAGAAAGGCATTGTCGGGCTGGTTGATGTGAAAAAAGCCGATCCCGAAGTCGATGCGGGTCCGGTGACTGTTGGAGTCGATCACGGCGGCGTTGTCCAGGATCTGGTAGCGCATGTTGATCCCGGCTGATAAATCGAAAACGGTCTGGCGATCGGTCCGCAGCACATTCGCCTCTCCGATGGGACGGCCCAGGTCGGGTAAGCCGGAGGTGGGGTCAAATTGATTGGCCGTCGTGAGCAGGTTGGAATTGAAGCCTTCAAAGGCCGGACCCATCTTCACACCCACCGTCCCGTAAAATCGGGTGCCCAATTGCTGGGTGTAGGAGCCCAGGGCCTGGATCGAGGTATGGTTGTAATTTAAATCTCCTGCCTGATCATGATAAAAGATCAGACCGTGGGAAAAGAAAAACTTTCGGTCGCATTTTTTGGGATGGTGGCGCATGTCGTATCCGACGGCGAAGGTGTTAAAGTCTGCCGGAACCCGCCTCCATTGATTCCGGTACATGGCCAGGGTGCGCACGCTCCCGTTGAAAACACCGGTCAGACCCGGATTCAGAATGAAAGGAGAATTGTGGAACTGGGAGAAATTCATGTCCTGGGCGCCCAGGGTAGTCAGGAGCCCCCCGACCAGGAGCACAAGGCAAAGGTGTTTTTTCACAGGGCGTTGTTTTATAGGTTTCAGGCTCAATATATTCCAAACCTTTCAGCATTATATGAAAAAAAATCATCCTATGCCTCAAGCCGATGCGCATAATATTATTCCGACATGTTTTTTGATTTGAAAAACAATGGGATATATAAAAAATTAATGTATTTGTGCCTGAGATATTTTGATTAACCTCCCCTTTCGTAAGGGTAAAAAAGGCTGGATGAGATGGTCTAAAAATACCGGACACGAAAATGGTTAAATTCGTGTTCAAATGA
>CAZXIX010000162.1:0-6190 GCA_964640855.1 uncultured Saprospiraceae bacterium | reverse complement strand
CGAGATCGGGCCGTGCTTTCGCGACCGGGAGCAGGGCCCCTGGCACCGCCGCGAGGATGAATAAGCTACGGTTTCGACGGGACCGGAGCGGAAGATGCCTCCCAGCAGGTAACTCCAATACAGAATAAGGGGTAGAAGTGGGGAAAGGCTGATGCCGGTCCCCAATAAGGCCAGGGGTTTGTTGAGGCGCAGGACGTAGGCCAATCCAATGGCCGCCAGCGTCTGGAACCCCCAAATCGGAGCAATGCCCAAGCCTATGCCCAGGCCGATGGCGGAAGCGAGTTTTTGGGGACTTTCCGTATCCCGGGTCAACTCCCGAAGCAGGGTAGTTCGAATGGCTTTTATTCGGGAGTAAATGCGTTCCATTTAGTTAAAACCATAAAGATAAGGCTTTCGTTCTGCCGTACGATCCACGATCACCCAATATACGTGATCCGACAAGGTGGGCAGATAAAGCGAAAAGATCCAGTTCTCCCGGGTGTTTTCGCCATCCTCCGGGGGGTTGAAGTCCAGGTCGGCATCCGGGTCGATGGATTCGAAAAGAGGGAGAAGCTGAAGGATCCCGCTTCGAAGATACCGATCGAGCATACCGGAGAGAGCCAGTTCGATGGCCCAGGGGTTCCCCTCGAAGCCTTCTTTCGGAAACAATTGATGCACTTCCCTGACCAGGGCTTTGGGCGTTTCGCCGCCTTCTTCCTGGTTGCGAATGGTCAGGATAGCCCGGTCCAGGGCCTGGAAAAAGTCCCTGTGCTGCCCGGGTAAGGCATTCTGCCGCGTCACTTCTTCTTCCTTCGCCACTACTTCCAGGCCGGTGAGCCCTTCGTACCGTATTTTGTTGTGTATCCGGTCTTCAAGCGTGATCGGGCTGAGCTGGATTTGCTCCCGGAACCAGGTCAGGGCCTCCTCGGTAAAAGGAAAAATCTCGGAAATGTACTGGAGCGTAAATTCCTCGGTTTTGGTCCTTCCCCGACCGTCAGACGCGTAATACTGCACCCGTTCGGCCTCTTCCTGAGCGAGAACGCCCTTTTCAGATTCCGCCAGCAGTTTTTTAGCGAATTCCAGCAGTTTTCTGTCGTATCGTATCCCATTGATGACCTTGTAATAGGAAGCCATGGTTTGGGGGGTTAGTTCCTGGAAATAGTCTTGATCAGCATACCCTGATCGACGGTGTCCCCCAACTGCATGCCGTTCAGGACGGCCAGCTCTTCCAGGCGATTTTCCGGCATGCCGAAACCTTTCAGGGCTTGTTGGAGCGTGGTGGTCTGCCTCACCTCTTCGATCTTTACCCGTTCCGGTTTTACATCCAGCCTGGCAGGATCGGTCAGTTCCTGAAAACTGCCCCCTGTTTGAGAAAAATTTCGCTGATAGGTGCCGTACAAATCGGAGGTCGTCACGCCCATGAAAATATAGTTGAGATCTCCGTAGCCAATGCCGGTCAGGTGAATCCCCAATTGCTGCTGGTTTTGCTCGTCAGAATATTGAGCTTCGGCCACATAGGCGGGTAAGCCGTTCAGGGTCGTGCTGCTTTGCGACTGCACCTGGAATTTATATTGTTCGATTACCCCTTTCACAGCAGCTTCGGCATTTTCTCCCTGCCCGATGGTCAATTGCACCAGAGCCTTCCCTTCCGGCTCGATCATCTCCACTACGGTGGGCGAATTCATCAGCCTCCAGCCGGTGGGAAAACTGTACCGGAACTTCAATTGGGGATGGTAAAAAACGTTTCCTTCGTGGTATCCCTGGTTGGGGTCCTCTCCGTAGACTATGCCTTCGATCAGGCGGAGATAGGAATCCCGGTTGACCTTAAAATTCGAAGCAGGGACCTTGGATTGCCATTCTTCCGCCAGTTTAGCCACATTTTCTTCCCGGTCTAGCGGATCGGGATGGGTGGAAAGGAAAGAGGGGATGGTTTCTCCGCCTCCCTGGCTGCTCAGGCGATGCAAGGTGCCGAAAAAGCCGGCCATATAGTTGGCATCGTATCCGATCTTGGTGGAATACTCGACTCCCAGACGATCGGATTGGGATTCATCGTCTCGCCCAAACTTCAGAAAGAGCAATTGCAAACCCTGGGCCGCCTGGTCTGCGTAGGGGCTGATATCGCTTTGGGTCAGTATGGTACCGGCTATGGTCCCTGCCATGAGGCCTACCTGGCCCAGCATTTGCTGGGTCTGTTGCTGCGCTCCGTGCCGGGCGGTGACATGCCCGATCTCGTGCCCGAGCACCCCTGCGAATTCGGCCTCGTTGCTGAAATGCGCCAGAATGCCACGCGTGAAATACACGTATCCGCCCGGCAAAGCGAAGGCGTTTACCACCGGGGAATCCAGTACCCGGAAGGTAAATTTCAGATTGGGCCGGTGGGAGATCGCCGCCATGGCCTGCCCTTTTTCGTCGATAAACCGTTGAAGTTGCTCGTCTGGATAAGACCCAAACTGGGCCACAATGCTGGGGTCATTTTGAGCCCCCATGGCAATTTCCTTCTCCTCCGACATCAAACTCAATTCCTTCTTGCCCGTCACAGGATTGACAGCACAAGACAAGGGAATGATCAGAATCCAGGCCAACAAAAGGAAACGAAAGGGCAGAATGTAAGTCCTCAAAATCAATGGTTTTGCTTTGGTCATAGAACGCTTTTATTCCGTTTTCATTTTTTCTCCTGCCGGGGAGCCATGGCCATAACGATCGACCGGCCCTCCAACCGGGTGGGATTCTTCAGGACGTGGTTGGCATCTTTCGGCAAAGTAATATCGTGCGGATGAGGCTGTGAGGTATCGATGAGGCGGTACCAATATTGGTGGCTTGGGTCCAGAGGCTCAGGCAGTTCAAATTCGAGTGGCTCTGACCAGGCGTTGATCATGACGTGAATATCGAAGGGATAATCCGGATTGTGCAAGGTACCGGCCAGCGAATGGGAATTGAAGCCAAAATCGGGTTCGTGAAGCTTTACCCCATGCCAGGTGCCCCGGGTAGTATTGGAATTTCGGTTAAGCGTCCAAAAAGTAGTTTCCTGAAAGTACTCGGTGGCCAGGTTGAGCCGGATCAGCTTTTTCGTGAATTCGAAGAACTCCTGGTTCTCATCCAGCAGACTCCAATCCATCCAGCTCAACTCGTTATCCTGGCAATAGGCATTGTTGTTCCCTTGTTGGGTCCGGCCTATTTCGTCGCCCATGCTGAGCATGGGAGTGCCCTGGGAGGTAAGCAGAGCGGTCAGGAAATTTTTCATTTGCTTTTTTCGGAGAGCCAGCACCTCGGGATTATCGGTAGGCCCTTCTACACCGCAATTCCAACTGTAATTGGCGTTGTGCCCATCCCGGTTATCCTCCAGATTCGCTTCGTTGTGTTTGAAATTGTAGCTCACCAGATCATGGAGGGTAAAACCGTCGTGACAGGTAATGAAATTGATGCTCCGGTTGGGATCCCGGCCTTCGGTTCGGAAAAGGTCCGGGCTTCCGGTAATCCGGTTGGCCATAGGAAATACCATGTTTCTATCCCCTTTGATGAAACAACGAACGTCGTCCCGATACCTACCGTTCCATTCGGCCCAGCGATCGCCCACGAATCGGCCCAATTGGTAAGACTCCAAATCCCATGCCTCGGCAATAATTTTGGAGGATGCAAGAATCGGGTTTGATTCGATCCCCCATAAAATAGGTGGATTTTCCAGGGGAGTCCCCCGCTCATCTCTCGACAGAACGGAGGCCAGGTCAAAACGAAAGCCGTCCACGTGCATTTCCGCCACCCAATGCTTGAGGGAATCCATGATCATCCGTCGCACGATGGAATGATTGGCATTCATGGTATTACCGGTACCGGAATAATTTTTATACTGGAAGAACTCGTCCATGATGTAGTAGGCCTGGTTTTCCAGCCCCCGGAAGGAAAAGGTGGGCCCGCCCAAACCACCCTCGGCCGTGTGGTTGAACACGACATCCAGGATCAGCTCGATTCCGGCCTGGTGAAGTGCCTTCACCATATCCCGGAATTCGTTCAGACAACCTATGGGATCCTCAACGGAAGAATAGCCGCAATGCGGAGCAAAGAAGTTGACCGGCGAATAGCCCCAGTAATTGGTCAGATGCGAGGGGCTATCATAAGGATCGAATTGCTGTACGGGTAAAAGCTCTACGGCCGTGACACCCAATTCTTTGAGATAGGGAATCTTTTCGACCAGCCCCCGGTAGGTGCCTTTCCAGGGATCGGGCACGCCGGAATTCGGGTTTTTGGTGAAACCGCCGACGTGCATCTCATAGATCACCGTTTCGGCATAGGATCGGTTCAGGGGTTGGTCCCATTCCCAATCGTAAGCCTCCATATCCACAACCACGCCCTTGAAAGCCGTAGCTACGTTGTTGAAGCCGGGTTCGCTGGCCGCCCCCCGATCCCAGGTGTCGGATACGACCGCTTTGGCATAAGGATCCAGAAGGACCTTGCTGCCGTCAAAGCGAGAGTTGGAATTGAGGTCGTTCTTGCCATGTGCCCGATAAGCGTACCAGACGCCGGGCTGCAGGTTGGGAATGAAGCAATGCCAGTAATAAAAGGTTTTATTCTTTTTGGGATCCAGTACGACGGTCTCGTAGGGCTTGCTGTGTTCTCCGGGATGGAAAAGGAGAAGTTCGACCTGGTCTGCATTTTTGGCAAACAAACTGAAATTAACCCCATTGGGAAACACTTTAGCCCCAAGAGGGTGAGCCTTTCCCCGGAGGGCCTTGATTCCGGATTTGGACATGATTTCAGGTGATTATTGGCGTTGGTGTAAATGTTTGAACAAGACCTGATGGTCGAGGAATTTCAGGTACGGTTGGTAATCGATTCCCGAATCGAGCAGGAAACGAGTCAGGAGTTCTTTGGTAAATGCGACCAGTTTTGCGGCCGACCAGGGTTTTTCGATGTAGTGGTCAATTCCCGCCTGATTGATGGCCTTGATGGTGTCCTGGTGAGTGGCCAGGCCCGTTAGCAATATCTTTCGGGTCTTCTGGAAGCGTTCGTCCTTTTTCAGATCGATGAGGAAGTCCACTCCGGTTTTTCCCGGCATGATGTGATCCGAGATCACCAGACCCAAGCGGTCTCCTTCGTTGTAAATGTCTTCGACCAATTCTTCTGCTTCAGCGGCGCTTTCGGCCCCTTCCAGAATGAAGGCTTCCTCAAACACTTCCAGTTCCTCCAGGATGGAGTTGAGTACTTCGCGTTGATCCTCCAGGCACAGGATATAAATTCGTTCCATAATTTTCAAGCAATAGGTATCACCACATAAAATACAGTTTTCCCGGGTTCGGATTCAAGTCGGATCGTCCCATTGTAGTTTTGAACGATCCGCCTGACAATGGATAAGCCGAGTCCCAGGCCGAAGGTCAGGCCTTGTTTTTTGGTGGTCACATTCGGCTGAAATACTTTTCCCTGCATTTCCCTGGGTATGCCGGGACCGTTGTCCTGTATACTGACCCTTATTTCATCGCCCAAAAGAACGGAGTCTACCAGGATCTCCGGTCTCTCCGTATGAGTACTTCGCATGGCTTCAATCGCGTTTTTGATCAGATTGGTCCAGACTTCGATCCAATCGTTTTCGTTGGCATAGAGATTGGGAACCTCCTTCAAATTCAATTCGATCTGAATATCCGCCAACTTGTCCTTGAGCAGGGAAACGGCCTGCCGGATGGTCTCATTTATATCCGTTGCCGATAGCTCGACCCGGCCGGAAGCGCCCAATTCCCGGACCGAAGCTACTGTGTTGCTGGCATTGCGGGCGGCGAGCCGGAGATCATGCAAGGCCAGCCCGGTTTCAAAATAATAGATCACCCGCTGAGCATGATATTCCAGGTCATCCCAGTATTCGGCAATTTGCTCGTCGGTGACCCGCATTTTGGCCAGTTGGCGGGCCAGGCTGGGCTTCATCCCGTATTTTTCCTCCAGCTCCCGCCTGCGCTTCCGGATTTCAGAGGAAGAGAGCGATTGGCCCTCCTCCAGAGCCTTTTGAAAAAAACGCGCCCGCCGGTTGGAATCCTTTTTGCGCAGGATCTCGGTTATGCGCTCCGTCAAAAATTCGCTTGATTTCTGAATGACGCCCACCGCGTTGTTCAGTTCGTGAGCGAGCCCGGCAGCCATCTGCCCCAGTACAGCCAGCTTTTCGGCTTCGTGCAGTTTGACGCTGACTTCCTGGGACCGTTCAAATGGGCGTTGGTTCTATGGATCAGTTCGT
>CAZXIX010000161.1:0-6208 GCA_964640855.1 uncultured Saprospiraceae bacterium | reverse complement strand
ATCTCGCCAGCCGCCTTCGGGATCGTCTTCGGCATGTTCCACCGACTTGCGGATGGCGGTATCGCCGCCGGCGATCAGCCCGACGACCCAGTCGAACGGGACGCCAAAGGTAGGCGGGCATTCGGAGGCATCCACGACCCCCAGGCGACCGCTCGTACCTGCGCCCAGGTAGAAGAGCCGGCCCCCTTGTTTCATGTTGTGGACGGCCTGCTCCACCAGGGGCTCGATCTGAGGAATAGCCTGCGCTACCGCCTCCGGCACTTTGCGATCTTCCTGATTGATCAGCCGCAAAAGTTCAGCCGTAGATTTTTGCTCCAGGTGACGATGCAGGGAAGGCAGTTCGGTGGTCTTTTTCATACCCTCAAAGAAACGAAGGCCCGGTTTAATGGGGAAACAAAATATCCGGGCCAAACCGAAGCGCCTCATCTGGGCACTCCCTCCAAGATTCAAACCCATAATGCCGGAAGTATTATGGGAATGTAGGGCTTCCCTGGATGGTCATCCGGGGATCGGTTGAGTGGTTAAGTGGTTGAGTGGGTCCATTAGGTATCGGGGTATCAGGTATCGGGTATCAGGTCGGAGCGCAGCGGAGATCCTGACAAGTGGGTGCAAAATTCAAATCCTGGAAAAAGTATGATCCGCTTCGTCAGGGTTTCGGGTATTGGGGATATGTATTTTTGGGACTGCGGGCAGGCTTTCCCTTTAGGGAATAAAAGGGCGCGAGGGGGGTATTGGGTATCCGATGCCGGTTACCCTTTTACCCGTGGAGCATGTGCACCCTTTTATTGGCCTGAGCCTACAGAATATGAGGTCTGTACTTAGTAAACCTTGCCGAATTGTTTGGTTTTCACGCTGCGGCAGGAGGCCTTTTTGCTGGTTTTATTGGGGGTACTGTATTTATGGTAAGTGCTGCAGGAAGTTGTGGCCAACAGCAAAGCTGCAGCCATATATAAGACTCATTTTCTCATAGCAAAGTCGATTTTTGGTTTTGTAATGGCCCGGGAACCATCCGGCTCGGTAAGAAAACCGGGGTTCGTGGGTTCGTCTTTAAGACGCCTTTGGGCGGATCAGGTCACCTTTCCAGGGCTATGAGAGGTGAAGCGCTTTTGCAGAATCCGGATATTATACTTGGAAATAATAGCCGGGAAATTTACCTTTGCGTCCGCGAAAGCGCGAAGCGCCTTAATTTCACGATACCGGGACGGAAACCAAACCATCGTGGGACTGCGATATCAAATCATCGCCACATTGACACAAGGGGTTATAGCTCAGTCCCGAAAAACTTAAAAGCTTTGCTTTTGTAGTTTTTCCAGGATGCTCGATCCCGATTCGCGGGGTCGGCATTGGCTTTTAAGAGCGCTTGCATAGGCTGAGGGACAGAGGTCGCTCCAGGAGATGCAAAGAGTAGGACAAAATCTAGTGACCGCATTAGCACATTATACCATTAGCACATTGAAATCGGGGGTATAGCTCAGTTGGCTAGAGCGCTTGCATGGCATGCAAGAGGCCGTGGGTTCGAATCCCTCTACCTCCACAACCCTTGGGGAAAGCCTGCGAATGAAATTTCGCGGGCTTTTTTATTGGAGCCCGAATACCAGTCAACAGATTACGATCCGTTTCTTTTCATTTTACATGAAACTATCCATGTATAGGGGTAAATTGAATATTTAAACGTCCTTCTTATTAATCCATTTTTTCCAGGCAGTCGATGGGTTTATAAAAGGGAAAAAAGAAATGAATTTAAAATTCTGCATACAAAAAGAATCAAGCAGAATCTAACTGAAAACCAGGTCATTGTAAAACAGGTGATGGAACGCTCTGTTTCCCGTACCTGAAAGAACTTTCCTTTTCTCATTTCCGGCACCCTCCATTCCCAGTTTTTTTTGAAATCGTATTAACGTTCGTTCCGTGCCTCAACGATCTTGTGCCCCAGATGAGTATTCATTTACCTTGATGTCCTTAACCATTAAGTCGCCGTTAATTTTCCCTAAATCGAAATATTTCTCCCATTCTGTACATTTTTATTTAAAAGTTAAGCGTTAATTTAAAAATAAAGCTAACTTTGGAGCGCGAAAGCGAATTCCACCCCAGCTATTAGACAGATCAACTGTTAGCTAGTGCCTGATACACAGGCAAAAACAGCTCCCCAAGCACCTTAATTTGACTCAAGAACACGATTGTTTTATTTTAAATTTCTATCCTAATGGCCAATACGAATCTCAATGCCCTCCAAACCAAGGGGTTGATTGACCTTTACCATTCTGAATTGAAAAAACTGGAATTTCAACTTGCCAAGACCCGGCAGACCATAGAGGAACTCGAGGAGCATCTCAAAGTGCGTCAGGAAATCGAAGAGGCAGCCGCCATTGTTACCACTCCAGCCAAGACCAGAACTTCTTCCGCAGGAAAACGCCGTGGCCGCCCGCCGAAAAAGGCATCTGCCAAAAAAGAAGTGGCTCCCAAAGCCGATGATAAACCTGCCAAGACCGAAAAATCGGCTTCGCGCAAGACGATGCAGCGTCAACGCAAACTTTCCAAGTGGGATGAATTCGTCATCACGGCCATCCAGAAGGCCAAGCGCCCGCTGATCAGCGCCGAGATCCTGAAAGCCAGCGAAAAAGAAAATGCCAAGACCGATAAAATGTCGGACATCCAGCTCAAGCGCAAACTCAACCAGGTATTGCACAAACTGGCCAATAAGCGCGGTGACCTGGAAAAGATCCCATACGAAGGCAAGGGGTTTTCCTATGCCTTGCCCGAATGGGTAGAAAACGGTAAGCTGAAGCCGGAATTCAGCAGCTAGGGCTCTGGCCCCAACTTTCTGATACTACACTCTTTGACTTGGCCGGTGTGACCCAACGGTTTCGCCGGCCATTTCTTTTTTCAGCCGCTCCCGTATGCCGGAGATGATTCTTTCAGCGTGATCCCGGGTGTTTTCGATGAACAGCTTGCTAGTCTGCATGCCGGCGCAGACCACTCCCGCAAGAAAGACGTTCGGCAGGTTGGTCTCCAGGCTATCTTCCCGATGATCGGGCTGCAGGTTGCCTTCCACCTCCTTGATGGTCAGGCCGAACTTCTCCAGCATGGGGAAGTTCGGCGTGTATCCGGTCATGGCCAATACGAAATCGTTGGGCAAACTCCATTCCCCATCCGGCCCTTCGAGAATGATCTCCTTTTCGCGAATCTCTTTGACGACCGTACGGAAATGGGCCTTTATGCTGCCTTCCTTGATCCGGTTTACGATGTTGGGACGGATCCAGTATTTGACCCGCTTGTAGATTTCATCGCTTCGTATGGCCATGGTCACCTCGGCACCCTTGCTCCAACATTCAAGTGCGGCGTCGCAGGCTGAATTGGCCGCGCCCACCACGAGCAGCTTCTGACCCACGTAAGGGTGGGGGTCGTTATAATAATGGCTCACATTGGGAAGGTCCTCCCCGGGTACTCCCAGCAAGCGGGGAGTGTCGTAAAAACCGGTAGCAATGATGACGCTACGGGTAGGGTAGGCCCCCCGAGTACTCACCACCTGATAACTGCCGTCTTTCTGGGGTTCGATCCCGCTTACCTCTTCATAGGTGCGGATTCGAAGCTGATAATGATCTACCAATCGACGGTAGTATTCCAGGGCCTCCAGACGGGTCGGTTTATCCAGATGGGAAATGAAAGGTACATCTCCAATCTCCAATAACCTGGAAGTGGAGAAAAAGGTCATATAGGTAGGGAAGTTGTAAATGGAGTGCACCAGCATCCCCTTTTCCAAAACGACGTAATCCAGTCCGGCTCGTGTAGCGGCAATGGCGCAGTTGATCCCCGTGGGGCCTCCGCCTATGATAACGGTATCGAATTTTTGCATAAAAAAGATTTAAGGGGTCAAATAAGGTAACACAAGGAAGGAACGCTGGTTTTCTGAACCCGAACAGGAAAGAGGAATATCCGCTTATTGGTAAATTGAAATTGCCTGGGTTTTTTGGGCTTGGAATCAAATAAAAAGTGTTAATTCCACCAGCCCTGGTAATTGCCTGCGGCTATTTTCTTTGATGATGGCGCTTACTCCCGCCCCAGAACAAAAATTAAGTTTTGGGGTTGGTATTATCAACTTTTTTCTGAATGACATCGGCTAGTCAACAATCCTTTGCAAAGCGAAATAGTGATTGCATGCATTATCTGCGACCTTTCCGGGAAGCCTTCGAGGATTTCCTGCGTGAGCATCCGTTTGAACGGGAGCCAGCTGAATTGTACGAACCCGCCAACTACATCCTGGCACTGGGAGGCAAGCGCCTGCGACCCGTCCTGGTTCAACTGGGTTATCGCTTATTCAAGCCGGATTTCACCCGGTCCTTGCCCGTCGCTATGGCAGTGGAAGTCTTCCATAACTTCACCTTGATCCACGACGATATCATGGACGAGGCTCCCATTCGCCGGAATAAGCCCACCGTCCATCAGGCTTATGGACTCAATGCGGGCATACTCAGCGGAGATGTCATGCTGGTGTGGGCTTACGAGTGGCTATTGCGGGCCGACCGGCCGGATCGGCTGCCGGATCTCATGGCTACTTTCAACCGGATGGCCATGGAGGTCTGCGAAGGCCAGCAAATGGACATAAACTTTGAAGCTTGCTCCGATATCTGCCTGTCCGATTATCTGGCTATGATCGAAGGGAAGACGGCAGCCCTCTTGGCCGGTAGCCTGAAACTGGGCGCGATTCTGGCAGGAGCGGGTCCCGAATCCCAGGCTCACCTGGAATCCTTCGGAAGGAATATGGGCATCGCTTTTCAATTGCAGGATGACTTCCTGGACGCTTATGGAGAACCGGAAAAATTCGGTAAGCAGCCCGGCGGGGATATCATTCAGAATAAAAAAACCTTCCTCACCTTGCAGGCCATGACCATGGCACCGCCCGCTACCCGGGAAAAACTACAGTCCTGGATGTCCACCACCACCATAAAGGATCCTGTCCACAAAGTACAGGCCGTCCTGGAGATCTATTCCGACCTGGGATTACCCCAATATGCCGAAGAGATCAAAGAGCGGTATTACCACAAAGCCATGCTTAGCCTTTCTCAGGTAAAGGGGGATCTGGAAACCACAGAACTGCTGCGACTCATCGTCGATTACATCATGCAGCGCCAGCAATAAAAAAGGTATTTGGGGGTTATTATTCGATCATTGGGGAGGAAAAGACCTTTTTCCTTCTTACCCGACAGCCTTCATGTCTTATCCGTTGCTCGAGACAAAAAAGGAGCAACCGCCTTAGCGGTTACCCCTCACACTATGAAACACTATATTTTTAGGTAACGAATGGAACGCACCTTAGTTGTAAAAGTAGCGACTTCTAACAATTCCCACAAGCCCTCATTGATCCGTCTCTTTTTCCGGCGGAAAGAATAATTTTCCGTTCCACCATTCTTTTTCAATGATCGCCTTGTTTTTCCGGTAAAAGGAAAGGGCGGGCTCATTCCAGTCTAATACCTGCCATTTGAGTAGCTGACATCCCAGATCTATGGCTCTTTGCTGCAAGTGGTCAAACAGTTTTTGCCCGATGCCATGCCGTCGAAAAGCTTCTCGGACCACAAAATCTTCCAGATAAAGCATTTTCCCTTTCCAGGTGGAAAAGGTGAGATAATAAAGGCACATGCCAACCACCTGGCCATCGATCTCGGCTACCAAGGCTTCAAAGTTCCTCTCCCGAAGATTTTCCCGGTAGGTTTCCAGTTTGGCAGTAAATTCGGATTCTGCCTTTTCAAAAATGGCCAGTTCCCGGACCAGGGCGTGGATTTCGGGCAGATCCCTTTCTTCGGCAAGTCGAACAAGCAGCTCTTTCATAGGCAGAACAACGGGTATGGTGGATGTGGGTTTACTCTGTACCCGGAAAAAAATGCACGAAAAATATTGTTGAAATCATAATTTATTTGCCGTTACCCCATATTTTGGGGGCCTTTATTGAAGAAAACATCTCTTATCTTCGCAGGTGTTGGGAGCATCCGGGGCACGCCCGTATTCCGCAACGATCAAAGGCTATCATACAAAAAAAATTCCGGCCGTTTATCCTGATCATAGGTGAGCATGTCACGGCCGCATTTACCTTGAAAATTCAATTCTAAAACTTTGGCTTTGGGTCCGGTGGGTTCGTCTCCCAACCGGTATTAAATAAATGTAACTATTTAGCACCGTAGCTTCGCTACGGAAAATTTTAAAAGTTTGCCACAGA
>CAZXIX010000160.1:0-6261 GCA_964640855.1 uncultured Saprospiraceae bacterium | reverse complement strand
TGGGGGTCGGGAAAAAATAGGTCCCGTCGGGCAGGGGGGCCTCTTCCCGGTTATTGTCGTCATCGAGGATGATCCGGCCCCGGTTTAGGTCATCCAGAAAAGTGTTGAAGGTTGCCGTCCCGGGCAGGCTGGTGTGCGTGAATTGGAAAGTCCGGTCGTCGGCATGCAGGACGACCTGGCCGAAACGGGCCAATTGAAAATATTCCGATACGATCAAGGGATTCGAAAAACGGACCAGCATCCCCTCCAGGTTTTCAAAGGTTTCTTCCGCCCGGGTAGAACCTGATGCCGGCAAGCTGACTACGGTCGGAGTCGGCAGGTCGTTCCCGGCACTTAAGACCACCACTCCACCTCCGGACGCATCGATGATGCTCATCCCGTTTTGCTCCCCCGCCAGGCCCATCACCCTTACCTCATCGCCCAGGGATACGTCAATCGCACAGGACCCGCAAAAGACGAAGATCCCCTCGGAGGTCATCGGATCCGGATCCGCATCGCTATCTTCTTCCTGCAAAAAAAAGCCTTCCAATTGACTGCTGTCCTGAAAATCCCCGATCACGATGGCTTCTACTTCCACGATGGCATTTTGAACCGTGACCGCATCACCGGACCCCTGAATAGCATGCAAAGTAAGCGGAAGCGTATCGACTGCCGGTGGATTGGCATCCACAACGCGTACATTATCAAGGGCCAGAGATTCAAAACTGCCGGTGCTGGTCAATTCGATCTCCACCGTCAATTCGCTTCCCGTCCCGGGAAGGGTAAATTCGAAATCTGCGAGGTCGGTCGTGAGTCGGGGCCCATCTCCTATGCCATCCAGGTTTACATCCCGATATAGGTCCGATTCGGGGGCATTCGGGGCAAAGCGGCCCAGGAGGAAACGGGTGTTTCCGTCCAGGCTCGCATATATTTCGATACCGTCTCCGTCATCAACGTCGTAGTTGAAGAACTCGGGCTCCCGGTCCAGAGCTCCCAGGGAGACCAGCAACTGAATTTCACTCAGTCCGCTCACCGGAATATCCGGGATGGTGATCGTTCGGGTTGCATCTCCATCCTGTCCGTCGTGATCCTGTCCCAGAATACCGAAATTTTGGTGCCAGCCGTTTTCATAATCATTTTGAGCCGAATTGCCTCCGATCGGCACGGGAACGGCAAACCGATTGAAGAAATCGAATCCTTCTCCGGTATCGAATGGATCGCTCAGGCTATAATTGAACCCGGGTAGGGTTTCGAAAGATTCCTGATACAGAAAGCTCCGGGAATAGGTTTCGATGGGAAAGGGAACGGCAACGGAAGCATTGGTACTGTCTTCACCGAAAGCATTAGCCGGCCCGCTGAAATACCAATGGTTTTCGTTGAAGGAATTGCCATCCGGACCGGTGCCGCTCACCCGGAGGGCCCAACCATCCTGGTAGTCCCAGGCCTGACCGGTTCCATTCTCGTCGACGTTTCCAAAAACATCAATGACCGCCCCCTGATAATAGAGTTCCACCGCGTCGTTTCCATTGATCGATAGCGCATCCGTTTGTCCGTCTGTAAAATCGGGAGGGAAGCCGAAAAAGGCGGTGAAGCCCGGCTCGTCCGCACTGACGTAAATGAAATCGCCTGCATTGGCGCTGCCGCTGGGAAAACTGAATTCCTGCCCGTCGGACCCTCCGCCGTTGTTGGCCGAGCCGAGCCCGTACTCGCTGAGGTCGGAAATTCCATTTAATACATAGAGTTCCACGGCTTTCGGAGTTCCCCCCTCCAAAGGCCCGTCCACCACTCCGGTAATCAGGAGATTTTGTGCGGAAAGAGGATGATAAACAAAAAAAAGCAAGAAGGAAATGAAAAAGAGAAGGCGATAAAGCCGGAGGTTGAAATCGGTTCGGCAGGGCATCAAATCAGGAGGTTTTAGGTGGTGGCAATATTTGTTCGGCTAAAAATAGCAGAATCCCTTTACTTGGATCGCGAAAGCCGGAAGAATGATGATAGGGATATTCCTGATCCCTGGCCTTAAATGGAAAAAGGGCCCCTTCCCGGGGGAAGGAGCCCTTTTTGGCGGTCGGTTCACTCCCTGGCAGCGGATGCTACTGTTGCATCACCTGGAGCGACTTGGTCTTAATACCCTGATCACTGATGACCATCACCGAGTAAAGGCCGTTGGCCAGGTTCATGCGATCCATCCGGATCGGGAAAGAAGCCATATCAACTTTCAGGTTGCGCTGTTGCCAGATCATTCTTCCCTGAACGTCAGACAATCGGATTTCCACCTCCTGATCCTGGTAGGATTCCAGCACGAGATTGAACACCCCGCTTGTTGGGTTGGGGAAGAGGCGGAAGTCGGGTTTTTCGACCCACTCCTCATCTGCCTCCAGCCTGGATAAAGTAGCCGAGCCGTTAACGGATGCACCTTGCTCGAAAGGCGACAGATAGGTTCCCGGAATCGGTCCGCTTGGCAAATTGAAGCATTCCGAGGGCAAGCGCCAGGCCACGGTAAGGTGATCTCCTCCTCCCGCTTCCTTCATCAAGCCTTCGATATAGTACTTCTGCCCAGCCTGCAGGGTAATCGCTACCGACTTCTGCTCCGGATACTTGTCCCAGTCCCGGAAAGGTTTCCAACCCGGCACTTCAGCGATCAGTACCTTATTGGCGGGATCATCGTCTGTACTCAGATACAGCGCCCCCTGATCATCTGAAGCGATCCAGAAGGTGTATTCGCCTGTCTCAGGCGGGCAAATGTAGCCTAACACCTGTATGCCGTAGTTGCTGCCGACATTAGTGGGTATGTCGAATTCATTCAACACTCCCATCTCATCCGAAGGAGTACCCACCGGAATGTCAGAGACACTCAATCCGGAAATACCGTTCCACTTATTGTAAGAGATCGTACCCGTAGCCGAGCAGGTGGCCGCATTGGGATCCGTTACGGTTATAAACCGTGAAGCCATACCTATAGCACCCTTATCATCCGTGACGGTCAAAACTACTTTGTAGATGCCTGGGGTATTGAAGGTATTGGAGGCAACCACGCCTGTCGCTGTATTTCCGTCCTTGAAATCAAATTCATAGGATACGATCGTACCGTCCGGATCGTTGGAGCCGCTTGCATCAAAGTTAACCGTCAGCGGTGCATCTCCCTGGGTCTTATCCCCTTCCAATTTGGCCATGGGGGCCTGATTGGCGCCGATATTTCCTGATTCGTATGGCGACAGGTATTCCCCCGGGATAGAGCCGCCAGGCAAATTGAAGCTCTCCGAGGGCAGACGCCAGGCCACGGAGAGGTGGTCACCGCCACCCGCTTCTTTCATCAAACCTTCAATGTAGTACTTCTGGCCGGCCTGCAGGGTAATCGCTACGGACTTCTGCTCCGGATACTTGTCCCATCTCTGGAAAGGCGTCCAGCCCGGCACACTGGCAATAAGCTGCTTGTGGGCTGGATTTGCATCCGTACTCAGATATAAGGCTCCCTGGTCGTCTGAGGCGATCCAGAAGATGTATTCTCCTGCCTCAGGCGGACAGACGTAGCCGTGAACCCGTATGCCGTAGCTGTCGCCGACATTGGTCGGGATGCTGAATTCGTTCAACAGCCCTGACTCATCCGGATCTGTTCCTACCGGGATTTCAGATATGCTCACTCCCGGGATACGATCCCACCTGTCATAGGTGATGTGACCCGTAGCTGAACAGGTGACTGCAACCGGATCATCGAACAGGATCCGATGGGATTCGCTAGACTCATTTCCACAGTTGTCCGTGGCCGTCCTGGTACGAAGCAAACCACCTTCGATTTCGGTCTCGGAGAATGCCAGGTTAGGATCCCGGTCCAAATTATCTACGACCAGAGGTTCGACCGGATTAGGTATATGACCGTTACTCACGGTAATATCACCCGGCACGCCCAAGATCTTAGGCGGCAGATTATCCAGGATCCGAATCTCCTGGCTTTCCGTGGTCACTCCACAGCTTCCTGTGGCTGTCCAGGTACGCGTAACCGTAACTTCACCCTCACAACTTCCCGGCTCGGAATCGGTACTGAATGCCACATCGAGATCCGGTGCACAGTTATCGAAAGCCGTTACCTCCGGTACATGAGGCAGCACAATAGGTGTGGGATCTACGAAGCAGAGGTTATCGACCCCACCGGAGCCATTGAAGAACACCCTTACGAGCGCCACATTTTCCGTATTCTGAAGGTCCAGGCGTTGAAGGCCATTGTCCCCGTCGGACAAGAATGGAATCCGGGCGATCTGATCACCGTTGGCATCAAACAGATCGACATAAGACTCCTGAATAATTTCCAGATCGATAATATCCATGCTGATAACGGTCACCGGAGCTATATCTTCCAAGTCAATGTCGATATAGGTTCCCCTTTCGGCTTCGTCAGCCGGTACGCTTGGATCCAGGTCATCGGAGACGATGAGGATATTGCCCAATGCCCGATCGTTCTGAAAGGGCATGCCAAATTCGCCATCCAATCCTATACCCGGACCACCAAAAGTCACGTTGGGTGACCCCAGATCCAGATCCTCCGTTGCGGGCTTATCGGTGTCAAAGATCATCGCGCTGTTGGTACCCGGAAAGTCGGGATTGAAACCATAGAAGAATGCAGGCCCGCGTCCACCGCTGGTCAGCACACTGCTAACGAATTCACCGGCCTCAAGGTCATCGAAGGTAATACAGTCGTTAGGGCTGTAAAACAGGTCCTGATCTTCCGGTATGCCCACCAGTGTAGGATTCTCCGCTTCCACCTGCACCTCTTTGGAGATACAGGTTACCGGGCTGGGTTCACAGCCTTCGCAGGCGACATCGACTTTCACCGTGTAGCTTTCCCCGCAAGCAGAACCTGCGGTAACAGTCACGGATGTTCCGTCATCGGATACTTCGTAGTCTGCGAAATTTCCTTCCACCGTCCAGCTATAGGCTGGGTTTTCGCAAGGTGCGTCAATCGGAGCTGTAAAGGTCTCCATGCTGCCCGGACAAACTGGTCCGTCGGTACCGGCGACTGCGCAGTTGGGGCAACCTATTGAAGCCACAACGCCCGCATCCACCGTCAGGTTTTCCTCACCCGCAGCCAGCGTGATACAGGCCGTCTCGCCATTCTCATCCGCATCCGAGTCCAGGGCATCGTCACTGCCGGCATTGGCCTGAGTAAACTCAAAGCCGTCGAAGTCTCCCGTCAGCGGACCGAAGACCACTTGGTAATTCCCGGGTTCCAGGCCCGTAAATAAGTAATTGCCGTTCGCATCGGTAGTGGTGCTGGCAAGGGTGTTGCCATTGCAATCCTGCAGTTCCACGGGAACATTTGGCACACCCGGCTCGCCGGCATCCTGTATCCCGTCACGGTCCAGGTCCTCGAAGACCAGGTCGCCCAGGGAAGCCGGTAGGATGATTTCTTCTACCTCCACTTCTGCCTGATCCTCATCGGTCACGTCATCTTCCCCGGGTAGGTCGTTGCCTTGCCCATCTACAGGATTACCGCTTACGGTAGCCGTGTTGACCAGATCCGCAGACAAAGTGGTCTCATAGTATACGGAGACCATTTCACCCGGAGCCAATACCTGGTTCACCGAAATTTGCACACCGAGATCAGCATCATCGACTTCATCTACATCCAGGGCGATATCTCCAGTGTTGGTAATCTTGAAGCAGTAAGTTACCGCCTGACCAGGCTGCCCGGTTACTTTCTCCAGTCCATTGTCGCAGTTAGCGCCATCATCATGGCCCAGGTAAACAGTTTTCTGCAGGTCGATGGCCGGAGTAACCGGTGCGACGATACCTGCATCGACATCGAGATTTTCCTCGCCGGAGCCAAGGGTTATACAGCTGGTCTTGCCATCGGTATCGGCATCGGAGTCGTTGGCTTCATCACCGCCCTGATTGGCCTGGGTGAAGTCGAACTCACCGGTCAGCGGGCCGAAAATCACCACGTAGGAGCCTGGATCAAGTCCCTCGAAGAGGTAATTGCCGTTCGCATCGGTAGTGGTGCTGGCAAGGGTGTTGCCATTGCAATCCTGCAGTTCCACGGGAACATTTGGCACACCCGGCTCGCCGGCATCCTGTATCCCGTCACGGTCCAGGTCCTCGAAGACCAGGTCGCCCAGGGAAGCTGTTACAATCACTTCAACCTCCTCATCCGCACTAACCGGCCCGGTCTGATCGCTGTCCGCCGTAGCTGTATTGTCGATGTCACCGTCGCCACCTCCGTTGTTGTTCAGGTCCGTCTGGGTCACCGTATAGGTCGGCATAAATTGGCCAACTTCACCCGGAAACAGATTC
>CAZXIX010000159.1:0-6475 GCA_964640855.1 uncultured Saprospiraceae bacterium | reverse complement strand
CTCGGCTTCAATGAACCGGGCAGCGATTTTGAATCGACGGTTCGCCGGGTGCGGTTAGCAGATTCGACCCGTCAAGCCAACTCGCGTTTTTTTAATTCGATGGACGAGGCGCCGAAATTCGGCGTCACGTTGGGATTGGCTGAAATCATCAGCGGCAAACAACAGTTGGTACTGGCATGCGGCGAGCGCAAAGCCGAGGCGTTCCGGCATCTGGTTCACGACAAACCCTCTAGCCAATGGCCGGTCACCTGTTTGCAATCTCATTCGGCGGTCACGATCATGGCTGACAAGGCCGCGGCAATAAAATTTTAAAGATTGGCTTGATCGGGAGTAATATGTATTTTAGTGTTGACATTTGTAAAAAAGATGCTAAATTAACCACTCACCGAATCAAGTTCATTTAATCGAGATCAACATGCACGCACGCATTCCGACAATCTTTTCCTCCCTGGCTGACACCTTCAGCGCCGGAATGGTACGCGTGGTTATTCGAGTCGTACGTCCGATTATCGTACTATCGGTACTACCGATCATCATTATCAACCTCTTGCTACTAGGGTAAAACATACCAGTGCAAGAGGTCAACCAAAACTGACACTTCCTCTTTAACAATTTCTATCTCGATCTACACACCCAACAGGTCGACCCTTGCACCCAAAAAGCAGAGGAACAAATTTCTGCATTGCGTTTTGCATTGCAGTTTCAATCAAAAACCTTTTGGAAAAAAGAGGTGCTCATGACAGGCGCGGAAATGATTATTCATGCTTTGGAACAGGAAAACGTTGGGGCTATTTTCGGCTATCCCGGCGGTTCGGTTATCGACATTTTTGATAAATTATACGATGCCGACATCCCCTTTTATTTGACACGGCACGAACAGGGCGCGGTTCATGCCGCCGACGGCTATGCCCGAGCTTCCGGCAAGGTCGGCGTTTGTTTGGCGACCTGAAGGTAGGCCGGTAAACCCGTTTGGAAGTCTCTCGTCTCTTAAAACCCGGCCATCGGTTCCTTTCGGTGAGCTTTTATTTCTGTCGGGTAAGGGTTTCGGATGAATAAGGCTGTACCTACTTCAACGGCCGTCAGTGCTATGAGTCCATTTAAGCCATCCTTTTTTTGAGAATGGAATAAAGAAAAACAGGTCCGTACATGATGTATCGCTTCCAAAGCCGCCTGGGTTCCTTGAGCAGTCGTCCCAACCATTCGAGCCCCAGGGCAATCCAGAGGCGGTGAGGTCGGCTAACCGTGCCGGCGTAAAAATCGAAAACGGCGCCTATGGAGCAAATGTAGCCCGCATCCAGTCTGGACTTGTGTTGGAAAGCCCATTTCTCTTGCTTGGGGGCGGTCATCCCCACAAAGAGGACATCCGGCTGGAAGGCATTGACCGCATCGATCATGGCCTGGCTTTCTTCTGCGGAGAACTGAGGTTTGTATGGGGGAGAAAAGGATCCGACCCGGATAGCGGGGAACTCTCGGCCCAGGCGTTCGTGGATTTTTTCCAAGGTAGCGGGAGCTGCTCCCAGATAGAAAACCTTGCCTTGCTCCCGGTTCATTTTTTCGAGTAGGAACTGATGGAGGTCGGCCCCGGCGATCTTCCGGATCTTTTTCCCCAATAGAAATCGGGCAGAGAGCGTTATGGCCACTCCGTCCGGCAGGAGTACGTCCGACTGCTTTAAGGCCTGCCGGAAGGCGTCGTCGGCTTCCGCAATACAATACGAGTATTGGTTGATCGTATTTACCAGGACCTGCCGGCCTGCAGGAAGTTCCTCTAAGGGCTTGGCAAAAACCGGATAGCCAAAGAAGTCCACGCCGGATCGACGCCGGCTGGCGGTTGGGACCATGGAATTTTCCAATTGGGTTTTTTCGTGGTTGTTCATTGGGTTCCTTTTCCGATTTCCTGCCGTTTCCGGCAGGGTGGGAGCGTAATAAAATGGCAGTGCCTGTTTTCGGTCCTTTCGCCGGGCCTCATGGCTGATGAAGCTTGGCGCTTAAGCTTTTTTCGGTCAGATAATCAACGCAGTTCAGGGCGCCTTCCACCATCTTCTCGATAGGGAACGTATTTTCTACCATATCCCGGATGGCTGTTTGGAAGTCTTTCTGCTTTTCGGGGTCAGACAAATAAGCGTGGATGGCTTCTGCCATTGCTTGCGAACTGTGCTCTTCCAACAGGTATCCGGTTTTGCCCTGGATCACGTATTCAACTTCGGGACTGTGGGCTGGAAAATCGCCTATTCGTTTAAAGGACATGACCGGGCAGTCGAAACAGAAGGCATGATTGACCGACAAGCCCAGGTAGCCGGGCATGACCATCATGTCGGAGGCAAAAAGCAGTTTGCCACTTTCGACTTCATCGTAAATACTCCCGTGGAAATAGAAATCGTCATCCGCACCCAATTCCCGCACCCTTTCCCGGATGGGTTCCAACATTTCCCCTTTGCCCACAAAATGGATGCCGACTCGTTTCTGATAGCGGTCCCGGAGTCTGGAATAAATGTCTACGAGCATATCCGGGCGCTTTTCGTGGAGTAATCTGCCGATGAAAATGAGGTTGTACTGGTGGGTTATACCCAGGCTTTTCTTGATCTCCTCTTTTCCTGTCTGGTCCAGTTCGGCCTTAATCTCGCCCAGGCGGCGGGTATCCAGGGTATTCTGGGCGACGAAAATCTTTTCTCCGGAGATGTATTCTTTGAGAACCTGCTTGTCGAACTCACTGTAGACGATGTGCGCATCGACCATACGCAGGAGCTGCAAACGGTACCAGTCGATCCATCGCTTCCCGGGTTCGAAGCCCGTTTTCCGGTTGTAACCGTGTGACCAGTAGGCAAATCGGATCCCCATCAGTTTGCAGCCCAGGATGATGAGCGGCAGATTCAGCATTCCCAGGGCGAGGTCACTGATCACCACCTGGGGGCGAAAGCGGGCTATCCGCCACAGGGGGAAAAGTAAAATGGTGGTCTCCCGACCGGGCATGTAATTGAAGTAGGGGATCTCTTCGGCATATTCGGCCTTGCCGGTCTGGATGCCGGACTGATTCTTCCCGTGCAACAATTTCAGGTCGATGGCCTGGCTGATCAGGTCATAGACCGGTTTTCGGTAACCGGAAAAAATGCGTTGGATCAGAACCACTCGATGAGAAGGCGTCATAAGTCGGATGGGTTTTGGAAGTCAGACGATGCGCAGGGGCGTTTCGGTCTCAATGGCTAGACGTCTTTACTTTCCTTTTTCCAAGACCTTCCTTGACCTTGTCGTAGTTATCCGGGAAAAAGGCTTTGATCAGCAATTTCAGGGAAGCTTCAGGTAAATTGACCGGGAAGTGACGCCGAATGAAAGTGAGATACTCCACATAATTGATGCCTCGCACGCTTGTCAGCATATTGACCTTTTCCGAAAAGGCCTTCGGCGAACTCTTTTTCTTCTTGATGTGGTCATTTTCGCATACTCCCAGGAAACCCGGAGCTACGATCAGCCCGAATCCGGCTTTTCGCGACCGCAGGCTGTAATCAAAATCGCCCAGGCCGTGGGTGAAATCTTTGGATAGGATTCCGATCTGTTGAACGATCGCTGCCGGGACCAGGAGGATGTTGGCATTAGCCATATCGCAGGCTTGGTAACGGGAATTCGGTTCGACCAGATAGGATTTCGGGCGCACCCAGGAATACAGGTTCCGCCCTCCGTAGGTGATCTTTCCCGTTTCGGGATCCTGGCAACTGCCAACGCAGATGGCTTCCTTTCCCTGCTCCTCCCGGTACTGCCGGTGGCTCGCCACGATGTCGGCTATGGCGGTATCGGTCAGGGTCGTATCATCGTTGAGCAGCAGGTAATAGTCGGCCCCATGTTTCAGGGCCTCGCTCCAGGCCATACGCATGCCTCCGTTCCAGAACAGGTCGCCTGTTCCGTGCAGCAGGTGTACTTCCGGAAAGGTTTCTTTCACCGCTTCGGCCGTCCCATCTGAGGAGGCGTCATCGGTCAGAAACACATCGATTTGCCAGCTCTCCGGCAGTTTTTGTTCAGTTAATCGCCGCAGGCAAGCCAGTGTTATTTCTCGGCGATTAAAAGCTGTTATCAAAACAGCGATCTTCATGGGAATCGTTTTTCTAGCCTGAAAAGGGACTATTTATAGCCATTAAAGGAGAATTCCTCCCGGGAAGAGGGAATGAAAAAGGTATCCATCTGCCAGAAAGAGTAGTCGTGCTTACGCAATTTGAAATCCACCATTTCGATGGTCGAGAAGCCGCGCTGTGCCATGTATTCGCACATTTGATAGTGGCGGAGGCTGTCTTCGGTCAACTGGTAATTGTAAGTCTCGATGATAACCAGTTCGGCCTGGCTCAGGATGCGGGTGGCTCCTTCCAGGATGGGGACCTCGAATCCGTGGGTATCCAGTTTGAGAAGGAAAGGTCCCTGCAGTCGCCGTCTTTCGACTTCTTCATCCAGAGAAATGACGGGTACCTCGATGCAGTTTTCCTCAAAAGGCGTGGTCGAGGCCAGGCCTCCGAATAGGTCGGATGCTTCGAAGTAGATCTTTCCGTCGGATGGGCCGGCGGCGGCGAGTGCATAATCGGCATTGGCATTTTGTGCCTTGAACTTCATCAGGTTCTCCTCGTGGCCCGGCTGGGCTTCCACCAGCAAATACTCTGCATCGGGCAGGTATCGCATGGTATTCCGGGACCATCTCCCGTCGGATGCGCCCACATCAATGACCGTATTGACAGGCAGTCCGCGTTGTTTGCATCTGAACAGAGCACCGTCCATAGTTAAGGAAAGATCCCAGTTGCGTTCGGTTCCGGAAGGGATTCGCTGGACGTTTAGGCCCATGCGCTGAAAACCTCGTTTGACGATTTTTTTCATCTTTTTTTGCTTGTCTGGCTAGTTAGGTAGTTATGGATTGACTTCTTTCAGGGCCGGCTGCTCGCTGAAGGCTTCTCCGGCCGTTTCCCGGATTATGTTTTGAAAAGCTTTCGAAACGACTCGCATGCTGTGCTTTTTCTCGGCCAGCTCTTTGGCCGTTTCGGCCAGCTGGGCCCGGTAGGCTTGATCGACGACCAGTTTTTTGATCTCCCGCGCTAGTACTTCCACCTCGTTTTGAGTGACTACGGCGGCCCACCTGGCAGTGGTTGCATATTCGGCTACAGCGGTATCGCGAGGAGCAAAGACCAGGGTCGGCGTGCCGCTGGCCATGTATTCCGAAGCCTTTGTAGGCATAGAGAATTTGATGAAATCCAGCCCTTGCCCGGAAAAATCATAGGGCAGGACCATCAGTTCGGCGCCTGCAAAAATAGCGGGCAATTCGGAATGCGGCACAAAGGCTCCATGCCGAACGGAGGGGAATTCGTTCACCCAGTCAAGTTGCTCGGGAGTGCGGAGGACGAATTCCACCGATACATCCACTTCCTGGTTGACTTGCTCTACAGCCCGGGAAATCGTTTTCAGGGATTCCTGTATGCCCAGGCCGGTTCGGCCCGCGTACAGAAGGGTAAAAGTGTGCCCCAGGTCGTAATTTGTTCGTTGGTCTTTTTTCCAAAAATCAATCTGGATGGGATTGTGAAAGGGCAGGAACGTTTTCCCATACCGGCGCTTGTACTCCTGAGTCATGTAGTCGCCGATGCTCATGAGAACGTCCGACTTGTCGAGCAGACGCCGGAACTCGGTATCGATCCGGCGCCTCCAGTAAGTAGCGAACATGCCCTTCTGGCTGATGACCGTAGGCCAGTCGTCCATGACGTGGTAGATCAGAGGCTTTTTCAGGTATTCCTTGACGGCCTGCGTGAAAACCAGACCGCGAAGGGAGGTCGCCTGAGCATAAATGAGGTCCGGGTTGTAATCATCCAGCCACTTTCGGAACTCCTCCGAAAGGGTAAGCCGGGCAAATACGTGAATAAGGCCGAGGTGTTCGAGGGTGGGGAAAAGGATTTTCTCGATGAGCAGAACCCGGGCTTTGGACGGAGGTGCTGCCTTGGGTTGGGTAGCCGCTTTTTGTTGCCGGAATGCCACCGGTCCGGAGGGGTATTTGCGTTTGAGGAGATTAAAGGGGAAAGAGGATTTCTCCTCCTTTTCACCCAGGCGGTAGTAATTGTCGCAGATACTGAGGTCCAGCCGGTTTCGCATGGCCAGGCCGGTGGCCGCGACGGCAAGCTTGTCTTTGTCCCAGCCGCGGAACAGGTTGCACAGGGTTATACCACCGCCGGTGTCATTATTGAGGGGTTGGTTCAGGATTAAAACCTTAGGTGAAGACATGGGATATTCATTTTAGCGTTTGAGATATAAAATGGAGGCAATCCAGGGTTCCGCATGATCTTTCCGGATTAAGCCTGCTGGGCTGATTCCTCGCTTTGATCTAAACGACCAATGGCCGGGCGATGAATGCCCTATCACTTTGTTCCTTGCTGTGGGGATGTAGATTCTCTCCGTGCAAAACCGGAAGTGCGGAAGAATGAGGGTAGCCTTATTGCCGCCCACACCAAAAAGCCTCCGGTGTTCT
>CAZXIX010000158.1:0-6537 GCA_964640855.1 uncultured Saprospiraceae bacterium | reverse complement strand
CGGGCAATTTGCTGGCGCTTTAAGAGCTTGATCAACCAATTTGACCCATTACCAAGAAAAGAAAGGAAGGGAAGGGGGAGAATGGGATCAGTCGTCATCCTCTTCTCCTTCACCTGTATATTTTTCTTCGTATTCCGCCTGCACGTCATCCCGCAGATTACCTTCCTCATCGAAGTCATCGTCTTCTTCGATGATCTCCTGGGCTTCTGCTACGGTCATACGAACCAGGTAGTACTTGTCTTCTGCTTCGAATGGTAGGGCGCTGACCAACTTGCCATCCCGATTGGTGAATTTAATGAGATGCCGGTCAAATCCGCTGGGATACTCCAGTTTGATCTGCTCCCGGATGGAGGCATCCAGCTTATCATAGTCCTTGACGACCCTTGGCTTGCTTGTCATGGTCTCTGTGGGCTGCTTGTTTTCTTTGCAATCTTGTGTCTTATTAGAAGGCAATTTGCTATCTAATGTTGAAAAAACCTAAACCCTTTGGGTGGAAAATTCGAACCGGCAGGATACGGGCAGAGTCTCAGATAAAGCCATGTTCCCGAAACCAGGCTACACTTTCCCGGTAGGCTTCTTTGACCGGGGTGGATTCCATGCCGAGTTCCTCGACGGCCCTTTTGTTGTCCCCGTATTTGCCGCTGCGCAGCAAGCGGATCGAATGGTAATTAAATCTAGGGATTTTATCGGGAAAAAAGTTCCGCTCGCCCCAATCTTTTACGATGGCAACGTTCTGAAGAAGGCCGGCCGGGATCCGCAGCTTGGGCCGGGCTGCTCCGGTCAGTTCGTGCAGATAATCCAGGGTCTGCCCGATGGTCAGGCGCTCTCCGGTGAGCAAATACCGCTCTCCGATACGCCCCTTTTCCATCGCCAGAATGTGGCCTTCTACGACATCCCGCACGGGAACGAAATCAAAGGCGCCTTCTACGTAACCGTTCATTTTCCCCCTGGCAAAATCGATGATGGTCTTGCCCAGTAGGGAGGGCTTGAAGTCCCACGGTCCTACGATCCCGCTGGGATTGACGATCACAGCCGGCAAGCCCCGGACCACCTCCTTATAGACCTCCAGTTCGGCAAAGGTTTTGGAGATCTCGTAGTCGGTGGTAACTTCATAGGGACTGACGGACCACTCCTCGTTGGAAGGGCCGTCCGGATTGGTGCCTATAGCGCCAAAGGAGCTGCAGTGCACGACCCGCTTCACTCCGGCTTCCCGGCAGGCCCGCATCAGTCGCCGGGTTCCCAGCACATTGATGTCGAAAAGCTGCGGGCGATCGCCGCTTCGAATGCTGACGAAGGCCGCCAGGTGATAGACCCTGTCGCAACCTTTGACCGCTTCATGCAGGGAGTGGCCATCGGCCAGGTCTCCGAAGACCCGCTCGACCTCCAGGCCCTCTACCTCCCGGTTGGAACTGGTTTCCCGCAGAAGCACGCGTACCTTTTCCCCGCGATGCAACAGCTCCCGGACCAGGTTGGAGCCCAGGTGCCCTGTCGCTCCGGTGACCAAAATCTTGCTCATGAAGGTGCTTTTTCGAGCATATCCTGCTCCATACGGTAGGCAGCCAGATCCATGCGGGTAAGGCCGGCTCCCGGAAAGACGAATTTATTGCCCTCGGCGCGCTCCCGGTCTTCTCTTTCCGCCTCCGTATGCAGGTATTCCTGCCATTTCTCCTCGCTCAGCTTCTGGAATTCCCTGACGATCGGATTGAACTCATAATGATGCTCGTCGGGATGATTATCGTGGCCTTTTTGCTCCTCCTCCAGGGCCCAGAGGTCCTGAGAAAGAAGAGGCTTCACGTAAAAGCGGTTGATCAGCCAGAGAATCGGCCTGCGCACCGACTGGGGAATGTTGTACCGGATAAACGGGATCTCGATGGGCCCGAACAGGAAGAGGAAAAAGCAGCGGGTCGTTTTTTCATCTATCGGTACCATGAACAACCAGTGTAGGTACTTTCCCGAAATATCCGATGCCTGGTACGGATAGTGATACCATAGGGTCATCTTATCGAAGTCTTTTCCCTGCTTCTCTCCACCAATCTTAACCATCTGGCTTTTGCTCAGGTCCGTATCGTAGTTAATTGTGATGACATCGCCTTCCCGGTCGAAACCCGTGAGGTGAGGATCGGTAAAAGGCCGCAGATCCCGATGGAGGAAGGCGTGATTGAAATCGCAGACATTCTCCAGGATCATGGAGTAGTGCGCGTTAATGGTCATGTCGATGGGAAGGAATTTCCAGGGCTTGTCCTGGTCGAGCTGCGGAATGGCCGGAATGGCCACTTCATGGGCCAGTGCCGGATCACCCGGGAAGATCCAGATCAGTCCGTATTTCTCCTGAACGGGGAAGGATTGCACGCGGATCTGCGGCAGCTTGTCGGTATTCCCTTTGCCGATCTCATGGGATATCTTAACGCATTTGCCGGCAGCATCGTAGGTCCAGCCGTGATACTGGCAGATCAGATCATTGCCGGCTACGACCCCGGTGGTCAGGCGAAGCTGGCGGTGAGCGCAGCGGTTCTCCAAAGCTCGAACCCCGCCGTCCTCTCCTCGAAACAAGGCAATAGACTTTTTCCAGAAGATGACTTCCTGGGATTTCCCCTTTTTCAGGTTCTTGCTCAGTTCGACGGCGTACCAGTAATTTCCGCTTTGGCCCACTCGGCGGACGCGCTCGCGGAGACTTTCTTTTCGTTGGGTCGGGATGGACATATGGGTTCGGTTTTGGGTTATCGAATGAATGCTCCATTAAGAGCATCTAAGATAGGGCATAGATAAGAACTGGAAAAAACAGGGATGCAGTTATCCGTACCCGACAGACCCGGATCAAAGAGAATCTGCCTTTTCGATTTTTCCCAAAAAGGCCCTTATCTCCCCGTCTGATCGCAAGATGAATACTTCTTTGTCTGCTGCCAGGGTTTTCATGTGCGTGATCAGGGCCGGCCGCTTGGCATCCTGGAACCTGTAAACATATTTAATAAACTCCCAACTAAATCTTTCCGGACATGCCGGTGCCGAATCGGGGCGCACCCTGCCCAAATTCAGGATAATCCTTTTCAGTACCCGATAGAGGCATGTCCACCTGGGTGCGTCCAGGAAAAGGACGGTATCCGCCCTTTCCAGCCGAAGGGCCATAGTGCCGCCGTAGTTCCCGTCGATGATCCATTTTTCTGCACGGATCAATCCTGCGACCTTCTGTTCCCATTCCTTCTTGCCGGGCTCCACCCAGCCCGGGAGCCAGTATTCCTGATCCAGGTGGATGAGAGGGAGGCCCGTTCGGTCACGAACGGCACGAGCCAATGTACTTTTGCCCGCTCCGCAACAGCCGATGATGAGAATTCTTTTCAAGGCAAAGAATCAGGATGGTGGATACAAGTGTAATCATCATCGAAACAAATGAGTTCCCTGCAAGGATATCTTGCCCGCCGTAGGCTAAGATGGTAAGAGAATCCGTCCCGGAGCGACACGGCATCTGGATTATCTTCCTCTGGTCGGAGGGGATTTAAACCAAGCTTTTGTATATTTCCTTATACCCAATCCCGTCTTTATGAAGCCGATCAGCAGAAGAAAATTTCTCGAGAAAAGCACAAAGAGCAGCTTGGCCCTGGCGAGCTTCCCTGCCATCCTTCCCAACCTGTTTTCACTCCAAAAAGAAAAGCTGGGCGTGGCCCTGGTCGGACTGGGCTACTACAGCACCGATCTGCTTGCCCCGGCCCTTCAACTGACGAAGCACTGCCAGCTGACCGGCATCGTGACCGGCAGCCCCTGGAAGATCCCGGTCTGGCAAGAGAAATACGGGATCGCAGATAAGAATGTGTACAATTACGAAACGATGCATCAGGTGGCCGATAATCCGGATATCGATGTGATCTACATTGTATTGCCGACGAGCATGCACAGCGAATACAGCGTGATCGCAGCCAATGCCGGCAAGCACGTGTGGTGTGAGAAGCCCATGGCCCGCACCGTAGCCGAATGCCAGGCCATCATCGATGCCTGCCAGAAGAACAAGGTAAAACTCACCATCGGCTACCGGATGCAGCACGAACCCAACACCCAAACGATCATGGGCTATGCCGAATCCAAGCCCTACGGGCAAATCCAAAGCCTGATCGCGCGGGCAGGCTATTTTGACGGACGGAGCGATCACTGGAAGCAGAAAAAAGAAATGGGAGGGGGCGCTATGTACGACATGGGCGTCTATCCCTTGAATGCGGCCCGCTACGTCACCGGCGAAGAGCCTGTCGCCGTCACGGCTTCTCACTCCACCAAACGGCCGGAGATCTACACCGAGGTGGATGAAACCACGGAGTTCCGCCTGGAATTTCCTTCCGGGGCCATCGCTGAATGCGAGACCAGCTTCGGAAAGAGTATGAACGAATTAAGAGCCACCTGCGAAAACGGTTGGTACGGACTCCGACCTTTCCAATCCTACTCGGGCATACAAGGGAAAACCAGCGACGGGAAAAAGCTGAATGCCAAAATTCCCAATCAGCAGGCCCGGCAGATGGATAACGATTCGCTGGCCATTCTGAACAACGAGGACGTGATCGTTCCCGGTGAGGAAGGCCTGCGGGATATCCGGATCGTGGAAGCGGTGTATAGAGCGGCCAAAACGGGAGAGCGGGTTAGGGTTTAAAATTGCCAATTGGCGATTGCGGATTTACGGATAAACTATCTCCTACCCAATCCCGGCTCAGTTTTATCCATGATGTGGTATTCTCGGGATTTGGTCAGGGCGAGCGAAGCGAGTCTTGCGCAGGAACGATGGTGTAGCTGCTGTGAAGCGTCTAGCGCATGGGCAACTAAACGGTGTTATGCCGCGTTTTTATCTGCTTCCTTGATGTTTTGGAGTTCCTCTTCCAATTCCAACATCGATTCCTCCAGGTCATAATCGTCCTGAAGACCCAACCAAAACTTGGCAGATGTTCCAAAATATTTGCTCAAACGAAGGGCAGTATCTGAAGTTACTCGCCTTCTACCTTTGACGATCTCACTTATCCTGGTTTGAGGAATATTCAAGTCTTTGGCTAACCGATACTGACTGATCTTCATAGGTAGCAGAAATTCTTCCAACAAGATTTCTCCAGGATGAATATTTGGCAAACGGTCCATAATTTCTTCTCGTGGTTTAATGATAATCAATGATTTTGACCCGAAAAGCATCGCTTCCTTCCCAGGTGAAGATTATTCTCCACTGGTCATTGATTCTAATACTGTAAAACGCTTCTAAATCCCCCTTCAACTTTTCGAGGCGATTACCGGGAGGAATCCTTAGATCTTCCAGGTCCTGTGCGTTATTAATGATCCTGAGTTTTCGACGCCCTTTGGGTTGAATATCGGTCGGAAGCTTCTGTGAGAAATGTCCATTCCAGATTTTCTCGGTTTCCTTGTCGCCAAAACTCTTGATCATACTAACGCTGCATGATAGTAACGCGAAAGGTAGGCAATTGGTTCCTGACTCTCAAATGCGGCACAACGTGGGTGTAGCTGCTGTGCGCGATTAGCCAATGGCAGCTACACGCTGTTGTGTCCAATTTTCTTTTTAGTCGATTTCGAGGCAGGCTGCTTCCTGGTATTCCTCTTTTTCCAAAAAATCTTTTACGACTTGTTCTTTTTCCCTCAAAATTCTGGCGAGGTTCCTGGTGGTAGTATTTCCAGTCCGCAACCAGACGATTTTAGGAGGATGCCCTCTGAATTGCGAAATGTCAAAGAAATCACTGTCAAAGGTTAAAATCGTAAATCCATTCTTCTTGGCGAATTCCCATATTTCAAGGTCGGTAGAGCCTTCAAGCCCTAATCGTTTCACTTGAGCAGATTCGGTGAACGCATCCTGGATCAAGCTCAGGAGCCTGAATGAAATATTTTAATCCAGTAACAACCTCATACTGCCACCCTGAGCTTATGTTCGCGATCGGCGGCATAGGCGAGGCAAGCCCTAATGTGGGATTCTGTTAATTCGGGGAAGTCGGTTTGGATCTCCTCAAAGCTCATTCCGTTGGCGAGCCAGTTTAGTACATCATAAACAGAGATTCGAGTACCCTTTAAGCAAGGTCTCCCGAATCGATTGGCTGGATCAATGGTTATGTAGTCGTCCTTGAAAAAGCCCTTTTTAGGTCATTCGGGGGTGTAAAAAGAATGAGATAGTGGTTTCCCAGGCTCGTTGAAGAAGGCCAAAAATGAAACCTGCTTTTCGTTTCAGCTCCTTCCTGATCTGATTGTACCTCATTTTGAGGTTAAATCCGCAGGCTTCCAGCAGCGCATTGGCCTCGTCCCCTGCAATTCCCTTCAGGAAATTACGTCCCAGTCGATGATCCGCCTTGAGGTGGCCGATGGTCGGCTCGATGGCTTCTCTTCTTCGAAAGCGTTCCCGAATTTTGCTTTTTTCGTAAGGACTCATTTCCTTTTTAGGCTTGCCTGGGATGTGGATCGGAGTGCCGCCTACCTCTTTTCTGCCTTTAAAGCCCCGGTCCACAGTTGCCTCCTGCGGACGGGTACCACCCACAGCTTCGCGTACCCGTTGGCTTTGATCGAGGGCATCGTCCAGGG
>CAZXIX010000157.1:0-6608 GCA_964640855.1 uncultured Saprospiraceae bacterium | reverse complement strand
GTTTTCAATGAACTTGTTGCCACGTTCAGTGGCGATAATTTCTTAATGGTACCTGAAGGGTGCTAAATAGTTACTTTTGTTTACAGTTTTTAGAAGACCAGACCGAACGTCTGTAACAGGACCTTTTTCTCCGGTTACATTTCCCGGGATGAGCCAAGCCCTCCAGCCGCTTCCTACCTGCCTCCCAGGCGAATGACCGCACCCCCTCCGAGTCCGAACTGATATAGGGTAGAATAGGTGCTCACACCTGCACCCGCTCCTCCGGTCCCGAAATAGAAGCCGCCACCAACCGATTCCACGGCCGATTGAAGACTGGCTTGCACTTTTAGCCCGAAGCCGTCCAGGATCCAGATGTTGGTCCCGAGCCGTGCACCCCAGGCAAATTTGGTCTCGCTATTCGGCTCTCCCGGTGCGGCATTCATATTTTTGTAGATGACCATCCCGGCCTGAAGACCGCCATAGGGTTCAATAGCTCCACCGGTAGGCAAGTAGAAGTTCCCACCGGCCAGAATGTAATTGATGCCGACATCCAGGACCACACTCTGGGGGCCGTCTCGCCAGTAGTTGATAGGCACATCGGTATCCTGGCGCAAATAGAGCAGCTCAAACCCAAATTGTTCACTGGGCGTAAATTCCAGCCCAACGCCCCACTGAAGGCCTCCCTCTATGCGGCCGTTGAAATAGCTGGTGGCGCTGTAGCGGCTGTCGAAGCTGTCATCGAAAACGTAAGAGGCGTAACCGTTGATCCGGATCTGGGAATATCCGGTCATCATCCCAAAAAGGGTCAGGCCGAAAACAAGGGCCAGGTGTTTCATTTTTTTGATTTTAAGGGTAAAAACTGAGGGCAATATAGGAAAAGCGGTCGATTTGTTCGGATGCCCGTGAAAAACTAATGGGGCGAGCGTTAGTCTGCCTTTGTTACCCTCAGACAGATCCGATCGAATTCTTCACCGCCACTTCCAAAAGCCGCATGTTGATCATTTGTACGGGCTCAGCCGGTTCCAGTTGGAATATCCGAATATCTCCTTCCCTCCATAAAAGGAATTTTCGAAAAAGCTCAATACCCGGTTCTTGAGCTTCTCATGCTTGAACTTCTCCCGGTTCAATCCCCCCTTCCGGCTGTAATTCAATTGATCCTTCCAGTATATCCGTTTGCGGAAGGACTCCATCACGGGCGGGTGCTCCCCCCGAAACCTCGGAATACGCCCCAGGGGACCGTAATCGAAGCCTTTGGGCCGCGGAGGCGACACGCTCATCTTTTTCCGCCACTTTTCATACATGGAATCCTGTTCCTTTCGCTTGGATTGCATCAACTCGGGAGGACGCACCCAGCCGTAGTGATACACCCGGGCATCAAGCCCCAGGACGTTTAACTTCTCATCCTCCTTCTTCCGAAAAGATTGGGCATCCTTGATGGAATAGACCCCGATGTGGTTTCGTACGATCCGGATCTCATTTTTGTACCAGCCGTGAAAAGGAAGGTAATGGTCGTAATCGCCGTAAAAATGATAATAGTGAAACAGAAATCCGTCTACCCGCGGGTCGGTCAAATAGTCCGAACAATGCCCCAAAATAGTCGGGTGGTCCCTTTCGTGAATGACTTCGTCGGCCTGGATGTAAAAGCACCAGTCGCCTGTACATTGCGATAAGGCGAAATTGGTCTCGTGCGCATAGATCTTACCATCGACGAATAAAGCCTCGTCCCATACCCGATCGAAAATCCGGATCTTCTCCGATCCGATGGATTCAATCTCCTCACGGGTCCCATCCTCCGGATCTCCTTCCCCCAGGGCAACAATGAATTCATCCACCACCGGAAGCACAGACTGTATGGATTCCTTGACGGGATAATAGTATTTGGTCGCGTTTCGAACAAAAGTGAATCCGCTGATCTTCATGCGCCCTATGTTTCGTTGTGGAAAGTGCAAAGATATCAATATCCACACAGGCGCAGCCCGGGATCAGCCCGATCCTACCCGGTTGTTTAAATTCCACGAAATCCTGACATCCAGGAAATCGGCCACGTGACCGTGCGATTTCAGGCAGATCCCCAGTCCGATTTTTTCAGAGAGCCGATACACCAACCCGTAGCGCTGGTAAACATCAGCGGAGAGGTTGGCCGGTTTCAGTACATAAACGCCGAATTGTTGGGAAAAGAGAAAACGGCCCAGGATGAACTCGTGTCCTATGGCAAAACCGAGGGTTTGGACCTGCCCGCTCAGCGTATCCATTTCGAGGAGATTTCGCCTTCCGTTGTCGAAAAACCACTCCATTCCGCCCGACAGGGCGTTCAAACGCGCAATTTGCCGGCTGTATTTGAATTCGGCACCCACACTGAAAACCAGTTTTTCATTACGTGGCTGCTGATAAGTCGTAAACAGCGAAAGATCATAGCGGACCATGGGAGGCCCCAGTTCCCTCCAGGGTCTTTTTTCGCGACGAAAAAAGCGGGGTTCCTCCAGGTAATAGTTGACACCCAGGGAGGCTGTCGGCCAGTTCAAACCTTTGTTGGGCTCCTTCATGCCGCCGTTCGAAAAATGGTTGTAGGCGAGGAAGAGATCCAGGTACCATCGGGGATGCATTCGAATGTAGGTGCCCACCCCAAGCCGGAGTGGAATAGCGACGTAGGTGCTGTATCCCAGATTATTGGGATTGGTCTCCGGATCGTAGGGCCGGTTTTGAAAACTGATGCCGGCTCCGGCCTGAAAAAATAAGCTGAACCGATTGCCGGCTCCGAATACAGGTTCGAGCAGGAACAGGTTGTTCATCCCCCAGCCCAGAACGTCCGGGTTGTCGTAGTTCCAAAAGGAAATGCCCAAACCCAATTTGGTGTAGCAATTACAACTGTTCCAGGCTTTCTTCGATTGTTTGTGCCAGCCGAAATTGAGCTCCACGCCTCTGGGATATAAGCGCCCGAGCGCTTTGAGTTCGGGACTGTGAATGAGTAAATAGCCCTGGAAAAAACGGGCGCCGATCACTTTGACTGCCCGGGTACTATCCGTTTGGGCAACTAGCTGACCAGAAAAAAGGATCATTGTGATCAGCCCAATCCAAAAACTGTGCTTTGCCATTTTAATCCTTTTGCGAAAAGCCCCCTGCCCTACACGCCCCGAATGCTACCCGGGGAGGAACCGGTTGAAAGCGCAGGCTTTTCCAAGAAGCTTGAAATGATGCTAATCGTAGCTTTTTTGTGAAAATGCACGGGTTGCTCCGCAAAGTTTAATCCTCCAGGCTCATTCCCCCGGGGACTTGTCTGACCTCACTCCTTACCCACATGAGAACAAAATGAAGGGATTACCCTCTCATTTAGAATTAGCTAATATCGCTTAAGGCCAAATCAAATCCAAATGTAGCGCTACTTCCGTCTTTTGTCCGGAAAAGGGAGTAAAGCAATGTAAATAGCATGTTAGATGAAGGAATCCATCGGGATATTCCTGGCGCGCGGACGGGAACTTCCCGTTCCTCAGCGGGTTTACCGCAATCGGGCACGCCCCCGGAAGTGAAAACTGGCCGGCTTCCAGCCGGGAATGTAGCGGGCATCCAGTTGCTGGATCGAAAAGCCCCCTTCGCGGAGAAGATGGGGAATATCCCGATTGAGGTGACAGCCTCCGCCGCAGAGTTTCCAGGCAGGCTGCAGGAAATCCTGCCAGCGGCGGACCGCGGCATCCGGAGCCTTGCCGTGCTCGCAGAAAAGAAGCTGCCCCCCCGGTTTCAGTACCCGGCGCATCTCGGAGAAGGCGGTTTCCAGGTCCGCTATGGTGCAAAGGGTAAAGGTGGTCAAAATGGTATCAACAGAATGAGCCTCCAACGGGATTTCCTCGGCACCCGTTTGCAGGAATTCCACTTCAAGGGAAGTGTTTTCTTTCCGCTGCCTGGCGAGATCCAGCATTTTCCCGGAAGGTTCCAGGCCCCAGACCCGCTCAACCCTATCGGCTTGGTAGAACGCCAGATTCAAACCACTGCCGAATCCAATCTCCAACACCCGACCTTCCGCCTGGGGAACGATCTGGGCCCGCTGCTTCATCGCCGGATTTTGACGGCAAGCCCAGTCCGTGATTTTGGGTAAAATTCGATTGTGATAGAATCCCATACGCAAAAGCAGTTGAAAGGCTAAACAGGCTATTTGAACGCTTGGTTTCACTTTCGTTCCGTCACAGCTTCGCCCGTTTGCAGCGGCTCTCGCCGCGTTCGCAAGGGGTTTCTGATTGCCCAAACTTTAACTTCAATCACCATTTGTATCCAGTGCTAAGCACCTGTCTACCACTTATCAACAGCTAAACAGCCAACCGCTAGCCGATCCCTCGTCAAATCGACCACTAACTAACCGGAATAGACCACTCCTAGGGTTGATGTTCTGTAACCCTTACTTTTGGCCTTTTATAAGCCCGAGCTCATGATAGCCCCGTTGATCCGGAAACATGCGACCGGATGGAAAACACTTTTTGCTTTTCTGATCGCACAGGCGGTTTATTTCTATATGATCTTCGTGACCATACCGGAGGTGAGCGCCTATGCCGACGGGCTTCAGTTATTGGATGTAAAACCTTTCGGCTACGATGTGCCATATGTGGAGACCCTGATGGAAAAGCTGGGACCGGAAGGCCGGATGGCTTATAAGTCCCGACAGATCCCACCGGATATGGTCTACCCCTTTTTGTTCGCCATTTCCATGGCCCTGCTCATGGCCTACGTCCTGAAAAAAACCGTGGCCGAAGAAAGCCTGATCTTCCTGGTCTGCCTCATCCCCTTCTTTGCCGCCGGATTGGATTATATTGAGAATTTCGGAATCCTGCACATTCTGAATGAATATCCGGCCATTGACGCCGCCCAGGTCATGGCCTTGAGCCAGGTCACCATCTGGAAAAGCCTGCTTACCACCCTGGTCTTTCTCATCCTCCTGCCGGCGGTCATCATCTGGTTTATCAAACGGAGGCAACGGATTCATTTGCTTTAAAAGGTCCTGTGCCCAGCACAGGATGTCGATAGATCCTTCGGAAACCCTTCGCAGGAGCGCTCTCCTTTATCTCCTTAAGCTAAGACCGGCCATTTAAACGTAATCCGGATGGAAAACAGCTTTTGGCAGCCCAGAGCCTACCTTCTCCCAGGGCAGGAATAAGATTCTAATCACCCTAAATTCGTAGGTCGAATAATTGAATACACTTTCCGGCACCTCAAAATTCGAATGATGCTATCCATCCCCGCTCGCTTGCTTGATTCCCCTTTTGTGGAAGTCCTCTACCGCGATAAGCACGTTCTTTTCCTGAAAAAGGAACTTTCAGCATCCGCTCTCGACCGGCAAAGCTTTATCTCCATGCCGGCGATTGTCTGGATCGAAAAAGGCTCTCAAAAAATCCAATCCTACGATGGAGATCAGGAAATATTTAACCCAGAATCCCTGGCCTTTTACCGAAAGGGCATTTACACGATCAACGACCTGGTCAGCCAAAATGGATTATTTCGCTCCTATTTGCTCTTCCTCAGTGAGGAAAGGCTGCGCGAAGCCCTGCCCCATCAGGTGATCGGGGGAAAACCCGATCCGCCGCTCCAACCGTTCTACCAAAGCGGATGCCCTATCCTGGTCTCCGATTTCTTCCGGCAGTTGTACCGGCAATTGCGGCTCCTCAAAGAGCCCTCGCCCAGGTGGATGCACGTCAAGATCCAGGAGTTCTTTCTCTTGCTGGAACCGTCCGAAGATGCAGCCCGGCTCTTCGAATTTCTTTTCAGCCTGGATCAGAAAAAGAACCGGAGCATCAAGCAATTAATGGAAAATCACTTTGACAAACCGCTTTCCATAGCCGACTACGCCTACCTGAGCGGGCGGAGCGAATCCACCTTCCGTCGGGAATTCAAGCAGCGCTTCGGTCTGCCACCGGGCCAATGGCTCATTCGCAAACGGCTGGAAAAGGCCCGGCAACTGCTCCGGAACGGGGATTATCCGGTCTCCTCCGTAGCTTTGGAAGTGGGCTATGAGAACGTATCGCATTTCATTCAGTCCTTTAAGTCCCATTTCCAGCAGACTCCGGCAGAGTTTCAGCAAGGGGAGAATTGAGGGTTGAGGGTTTAGCGTAATTGATCAACACCATGACCAAAACCCAAAAACTGATCCTCGTCAAAGTAATCCACACGCTGATCTGGGTGTTCTTCAACCTCGTTTTTGCATACCTGGTGTACGCTGTCTGGAAGGACAAATACGATTTGCTTTTCTGGTTGGCTCTCGGATCAATCCTGCTGGAGTGCCTGGTCCTTCTGCTCAATGGGTGGACCTGTCCCCTTACGCATGTCGCCCGGCGGTATTCAAATTCTACCCGGGATAATTTCGACATCTATTTACCCAATTGGTTTGCCCGACACAACAAAACCATTTACACCAGCCTGGCCATTCTCTTGTTACTGGGCTGGTTGTGGAAGCAGTTTGGGTAGGTTTTCCTTCCTAAAGGAAGAAAAAGATGATCGGATAACTATACGCTTGACCGTTTTCCGGTACCGCAACCATTTCCTTCCACCTACCTTGGCCTTGAAAAGATCACCCGTCTGCCGCGAACTGCTGACCGTAATCCTGCACTTCCCTGATTAGTGTTGACCGTTTTTAAAGATTTCGGTTATCAAAA
>CAZXIX010000156.1:0-6626 GCA_964640855.1 uncultured Saprospiraceae bacterium | reverse complement strand
GTGGAAGGAGGCCGCTCCCGCTAAGTGAAGGGAAACCGCCATGAGGCCGATAACTGATTTTTTCATGATTTGAGGTAAAGGGGCCGTGGGGGGTTGGGGGGATTTGTCAAAGTCCGGCTTGGCGTTTAGGAGTGTCGCATGGATTACCCGCCTGAATGTAGAAAGATTCGGCCAAATTACGGGAATAAACTGCCAAATCGAATCCGGGGCCCGGTGGGTGGGCGATTCCTCGGGATTTTTGACCTGAAATTTATAACAAAATCGGAAGATTCCTGTAAGCTAGTTACTATGCTAATTCCGGCCCCCGTACCCCCGATTGCCCCCTTGCCGTCTTCCCTTCAATACAGGGTCTGGCAGCTCCCATTTATGATGAAACCCTGGAAACAATCATTTCGCGCCCTGCTCCTTGCCCTCTTCGTGGCCATGCCACTGGCGGTGGGGGCCCTGGAAAAACGGCCAAATATCCTCTGGATTGTGGCGGAAGACCTGTCTCCCTGGATAGGGTGCTGCGGGGATGAGATTAACCAGGGGCACACCCCGGTCATTGATCGAATGGCTGCCGATGGCGTCCTCTTCAGGCGCGCCTATACCCCGGCCCCGGTGTGCTCCTCCGCCCGTTCCGCCTTAATCACGGGAGCCATGCAAACCACCACCGGAACCCAGGAGCACCGGTCCGGACGGTTCACGGATGGCAAGGTGGTTCCCCCTCCCTTGCGAATTCATTTGCCCGAGGGAATGAAAACCCTCCCCGAATTGATGAAGGCCGCCGGCTATTTCACCTTCAACAGCGGAAAGGATGATTACAATTTTCACTACAACCGGCGGGCGCTGTATGATGTCGGGACCCATCCCGATTACGTGGTGGGGATGAATGGGTGGCAGGGGAACAAGGCCGAGCATTCGGAATCCTACACCGAGGATGTCTGGGGAGCCCGGCCGGATCCGAACCAGCCCTGGTTCGGGCAGATCCAGATCGACGGTGGCAAGGGCGATCGGCGGGTCCTCCCCGCTTCGGCTCGAGTTGACCGAAATGCGGTGGATTTACCGCCCTATTTTCCCGATACGCCCGCCCTGCGCGAGGCCTGGGTGGTCCATTTCGACAATGCCCGGGGGTCCGATGTGCGGATTTCCCGTATCCTGGACCAGCTGGATGCGGATGGGGAGTTGGAAAATACCGTGGTCTTTTTCTTTTCCGACCATGGTTCCAACACCTCGTTACGCCATAAGCAGTTCTGCTACGAGGGCGGTATGCACGTGCCCCTCATCATTGCGGGCCATCATCCCTCCATTCAGGCCGGTCGGGTGGTGAATGACCTGGTTTCCCTGCTTGATGTCACGGCCACCACCCTGGCCCTGGCGGGTGCCGAACTTCCGGACTATTACGAAGGGCAGGATTTATTCGGAAGCGATTACACCCCGGCGGAATACATCGTCGGCGCGCGCGACCGTTGTGACTACACCATTGACCAGATTCGGACCATCCGCACGGAGCGCTTCCGCTATATTCGTAACACCTATCTGGATCGGCCGCTCATGCAGCCGGGCTACCGGGACCACCTCGAGCCCTCGATGGATTTGCGCCTGCTTCACAAGGAGGGCAAGTTGACCCCATACCAGGACAAACACTGGTTCGGCATGCGGCCGCCCGAGGAGCTTTACGACCTGGAGGCCGATCCTCATCAAATCAACAACCTGGCCCAAAATCCTGATTACAGGGAGGAGCTGTTGCGACATCGGAGCCTTCTGGACCAGTGGATGGTTGAGACGGATGACCAGGGGCAATATCCGGAGTCCGAGAAACAATTGAGGGCGACCTTTGATCTCTGGAAGACCCGGGCCATCTTCCTCGACGCCGATATTAATCCGGAATACGATTCCTTCTGGTAAAAGCTAAAGCATGAAGCGGATGGGTTTTTGTGTTTTTTCTACTGGATCCCGGGCGTATCCGGCCATAGCGCTGTTGTCGGCGGCGATTACCTCAGTGAACGCCCGCCCTGTGCCGGGGTCTGGGTGAATACGTTCGGCCAGGCCTACGAATGCTCCCACCGCTATTCCTTTCTTAAACGGCCAGAGACTTCGCCCTGGGCCTTTGTCGTCCTGCGCGACGTCCTCGACTACTCGGATCGGCAACGATTTCCCGAAGCGGCCTACGGGCCGGTCGAACGAACTCACCGATTCCGAACGCCCAAACATCGATTCTGTGATCGAAAGGGAGCCCAATCCCCTTTCCGTGGGAGACCTCCACCTTCCCCCTTCTTTGGCTGGGCGCCGAAGCCCTTCCCTGAAATGGCCTTTCGGGCAAGGCCAGCCGATTCTTCCCAACTTTTGGCGGAAATGTCCTAACCTTCTCCCCTTGTTTTATTGGATACTCCGGGGCCAACTGCTGATATTCACCCCCGATGACGCCAACCCCTGCCATTTTCACCCATATGCGTAAGCTGATTTCTCCCTTCCTTCTTCTGTTCTTTTGCTTCGGTGCCTCTCACGCCTCGGACGCGCTCGTCCTCAACATCCAAAAGGGTGAGTACTGGTGGGGCGGCTTGAGCTCCCGGGGGTTTGAAACGCCCTACGATGACACCAGCGAGGTCTCCTATGATCTTTATGGGGACAACCAGGGAAACCAGGCCCAACCCCTGCTCCTCTCCAGCAAGGGGCGCTACGTCTGGAGCGAGGAACCGATCCGGTATGAATTCAAGCGTGGAAAATTAACGGTCACGACCCGCTCGGGGAAAATCATGACCGGGCAGGAAGGGAAGTCCCTGCGGAGCGCCTACACCTACGTCTCCCAAGCCTTCTTTCCGTCGAACGGTGAAATCCCGGAACCGATGCTCTTCACCCACCCCCAATACAACACCTGGATCGAGCTGATGTATGACCAGAATGAGCAGGACATCCTGGAATACGCTCAGGCCATTATCGACAACGGCTATCCCCCCGGGGTCATCATGATCGATGACAACTGGCAGGAAGATTATGGCACGTGGGAATTTTCAGCCCGGCGCTTTCAGGACCCGAAGGGAATGATGAAAAAACTCCACGACCTGGGGTTCCAGGTCATGCTGTGGATCTGCCCCTTTGTCAGCGCGGATTCCGCCACCTTTCGCTACCTGGCTGAAGAAGGTATGCTCCTGCTGGATCCCCAACGGACCCAGGAGATCCTTTGGGCGAACACGAAAAATAAGGCCGCTATCATTCGCTGGTGGAACGGGGCCAGCGCCTGCCTGGACCTGAGCAATCCCAAGGCGATGGCTTGGTTTAAAGAACAACTGGATCACCTCGTCGAGGAGTATGGGGTGGACGGCTTTAAATTTGATGCGGGGGACGCCGGTTATTACACCAAAGGGGTGGGGTCATTCCTTGAAGCCATCCCCAATGACCATACGACCTTTTTTGCCGAACTGGGCCTGGACTATCCCCTGAATGAATACCGGGCCTCTTGGAAAATGGCCGGGCTTCCGCTGGCCCAGCGCCTCCGCGACAAGGGGCACCAATGGGAGGATTTGGCGAAATTGATCCCCGACCAGATGTCCCAGAGCATCATGGGTTATGCCTATACGTGCCCGGATATGATTGGGGGAGGGCAGTATCGCTCCTTCCTCAGTACATCGACCATTGATCAGGAACTGGTGGTGCGGTCCGCCCAGGTTCATGCCCTCATGCCCATGATGCAGTTCTCCGTTGCGCCCTGGCGTGTCTTGTCGAAAGAAAACGCGGCGATTTGCCTGGAGATGGCCAGGTTACACGAGGAGATGGGGCCCCTGTTTCTCGAGCTCGCGCGGAAGGCCTCAAGGACCGGGGAACCCATAGTGAAGCCGATGGCTCTGGCCTTTCCGAAAGGCGGTTATGAGTTGGTTAAAGATCAATTTGTTCTGGGGGACACCATCATCGTCGCCCCCGTTTTGACCCGGGAGGCTCGGTCGCGAACCGTCCTGTTGCCCGAGGGAAAATGGAAATGCGATAAAGGGGAGGTATTCACCGGCCCCGGCGTTGTGGAAATAGCCGTGCCGCTGGAGCGGCTGCCCTATTTCCAGAGCGTGGAGCGGCTGTAAAATGAAAGGACTTGCTATTGAAGCCGGGTCATGATGGAGGCAGGGACGACCCCCACGAACGATGATGAGGATTAATGCATTGCGTTGGAGCGTGTGGCTTTTACTGTGATTTCGCCAATGAACCTGATCCTTCGCGCCGTTTTAGCGGGCTGTCTCGGTCCTTTCCTTGCCGTGCTTGGGGCAGACACAGAGCTGGAATGGAGGCCCACCGCTTCACTCAAGGAGAGTTGGCGCTGGAAAGAGCTGGAAAGCCTAAACCCTTACGCGATTTCCCGAGCCGAGATCGGTCCGCAAGGGAAGCTCTGGTTTGCCCATACCGATGGGCTCCTCTCCTACGATGGTATTGAGGTGGTGGTCTTCCCTATTGATTTCGGCTATCGGTCCCGGGTTCATGACATGCTCCTTGCCTCCGACGGAAGGATTTTTCTGGGAAACGGCCCCAATGTATTTATTTGGGATAAGGGCCTGGTGGAGCAGGTTTCAATCAGTGGAGCGGAGCCCAATTTCTCCATCCATATGGTGGAGGATCCCCAGGGGCGAATCCTCCTTTCGGCCCCTCATGGTTTATTCCAAATTTCCGGGTCCGCCCTGAAGAGGATCGAGATGCCGCTGGAAAGTCCGGGTTCCCTGGTTTTTGATGCCACCGGAAACCTTTGGGTGGTGGACCAGGCTACCCACCAGATCCATGTGTTTCGTTTATTCGATTTGGGGGAGGGGTTGGTCGCTGTCCCGATTTTCCAAACGCAGGCAACCAAGGAAAACCGATTGCCGCCCCGGCTTTACTTTACGACCGAAGGCCAGGTTTTGGTTCTCTATCCGGATCGGGACGACTGGTGCTACTTATTCGAGGATTTTGAAAGGAAACCGGCTGTCCACGGGTTAAGGAAGGTCGGCTTATTCAGTCCCTATCTACAAGTAACAGAACTTGAGCCCGGGCAGTTTTGGTTTTGTATGAATCGGCGTCTGGGGAAATACCAGGACAACCAATTTGAGATCTATGAAATTGAGGACCACCCGATTCCGTCCTCCTACCCCTATATCCTTGCCCTGCCGGATTCCCGCTTGCTCCTGGGTGGACAAAACCTCATCCCGGTCGAATTGGACCTGTCCCTGGATCGCTGGGCTACCTACCCCGGGCTGAATTTCGAAGTGGAAGACCAATCGGGAACGCTCTGGTTTCTTTCTTTTGACCGCCGGGTCGTTGCCGCCTCCAAAGCTCAATGGGATATCTTCGATGTCTCCAATGGCCTGATTGATACCCCCAATCGAATTATTGCCGGGTCTGACGGGACCGTCTGGGTGTCCGGGGCCCATCAAGAGGAGGCTGCCGTGGCTTATCTTCAGGACGGGAAATGGACTGCGTTTTCCTTTCCCGACTTGGCGAAAACGTTCAGCCACCTGGCTGCGACGGAAACCAAGCGGGGTGTATTTCTCTTCGGGGCCGGAAGCCCGGAAATTGAGCTTTCCGGGAAAACGGGTGGGGCTGTCGCTTTCCAGAAGCGGGATGGAGGTTATGATCCGGTCCGGATGCCGCCGCCTATTTTCAACCAGCGGCCTGCCAATATCGTCGAGCGATCGGAGGATGGACTCTATTTCGGTTCAGGATATCTTTTTCGGGGGTTTACCACTGATGGGTCGGCCCCCGAGAGCCTGGATCTATTCAGGAACCAGTGGATCGACCACATGCTGGTGGATAGCCGAAATGACCTTTGGCTGGCGGCCCTGGGTGTGGGGATTTACCAGTTCGACGGGGATTCATGGACTTTTCACGACACGTCGAACGGATTGCCAACAAACAAGGTGATCGCCCTCCTGGAATACCTCCCTGAATCCTGGATGATTGCCCTGACCAGCGAGGGGTTCTTTCACTTTGATGGGAAAAGCTGGTTCCCCTGGGGCTATGCCATCGACCAACCCCTGAGGCGTGAAAACCATACCCTGTTCTCCGATAATAAGGGGAATGTCTGGCTGAACGTCGCCACCCGGGCCTGGTATCTCGAAGGAGGCGAGGGAGGGATGGATCGGTCTGATTTTCGGACCGTCCGCTACACCCCGGACAGGAACCCACCTGAAACCTTTGCGGAGACCTCCCATGCCAGTTTCCCTGAGGGCAGTTATGTCAGGATCCGGGTGGGCGGTTCCGATTATTGGGATCATACCTTACCCAAGGATCTGAGCTATTCCTGGAGTCTCAATGGATCTGAATGGACCCCGTTCTCCACCGCTCCTGAAATTCTCCTCAGTGAGATGGAGGCGGCAGATTATGAAATATGGGTCCGTGCCCGGGATCATGACGGGAATATTGATTTAACCCCCGCGACCGCCACTTTTTCCATCGCCCCCCCCTTATGGAAACAACCTTGGTTCCTTGCCTTGGCCATCGCCATTCTGCTGCTGTTCGGGCTTCTGCTCTATACCCTGGTCCAGGTTCATGTGAAATCCGCCCTGGCCCTGGAGGAGTTCAAGTTAGACTTTTTCACAAACATATCTCACGAACTCCGGAACCCGTTGGCCGTGATCATCACCCCGGTGGAACGGCTCCTGGAAAAAGAGATCGAGGACACCGGGCGGGAGTGG
>CAZXIX010000155.1:0-7068 GCA_964640855.1 uncultured Saprospiraceae bacterium | reverse complement strand
GCTGGAAGAAGTCCGGCAGGCTGCTTCCGCGGGGTCGGAAGAAGAATTGTTCGCGCAATGGGAAAACGAAGAGGGAGGACCCAGCCTGTCGACCGAGTTGCTGGAAAAATCCAGAAGGGAAGAGATCCCCGGCCTGCAATGGGAAGCCGGAACGCTCACGGCTCCCTTTTCACCGGAAAAGGGAAAAACAGTTTTCTACCGGGTCGAAGAGATCCTGCCTCCGGCCGACAAAAAACTGGAGGAGGCGAGAGGTTACATCATCGCCGATTATCAGGATCAACTCGAAAAAGAATGGATCGCCCAATTGAGATCGGAATACCGGATCGAGGTGAATCAGGAAGTATTTGAGTCTTTGATAGGAAAACAAAAACCGGCACAGCCGGAATAGAGCACTTTGAGGAAACGGATGCAAGAAAACAAAAAAGGCTTTCTGCTGCTGGGCGTGCTGTTGACCCTGTCTGCCTGCGGATCTCCTCCCCTGGAACCGGAGGAGGACCAGGAGGAAGTCCTTCTGGCAAGGGTTTACGACAAAACCCTCTACCTGTCGGAACTCGAAGGCATGTTTCCATTGTCAGCCAACACCCAGGACAGCCAGAATATCATCCAGTCTTATGCCAATCGCTGGGTGCAGGAGGCGCTTATTCTTCACGAAGCCGAACGCAATACCCCCGAAGACCTGGATCTGGAAAAGCTGGTAGAGGATTACCGGGCCTCGCTGCTGCGCCACAGTTATGAGGAGCAGTTGGTCTCCAACGAAATGGATTCGGTGGTGACGGAAGAAGAATTGCAGGATTTTTACGAAAAGAACAAGGAGCAATACCAACTGGAGACACCGATTATTCGCTGTTACTTCATCAAAGTGCCTCAGCCCGTGCCCGACCTTCCTGAACTCCGGCGCCTGTGGAACGACAACGAAGATCCGGAATCGCTCCAGGCTCTGATCCAGTATTGCAGCCAATATGCCGAGGCCCACATCCTGGAAGACAGTACCTGGCATCGGGTAGATGATATAGCGCTCCAACTGCCGAAGGGAACGCTGACCCGCGAAAATGCGGGCAATCGAAGATCTCTGAGCCTGAGTAATGACAATTACTTATATTATCTAAGGATATTTGAGGTAAAGAAGGACCGGGAGATCTCCCCCTTGTCCTACATCCAGGATCAGGCGCGCCGGGCCATTTTGCACAGCCGGAAGGTCAGCTTCCTGGAGCAGCAAAAACGGGATCTCTACGAACGGGAGATCCGCAAAGGTTCGATTCACACCTATTACTGAAGGTAAGACATCTGCTTTCCCTGCCCGTGCCGGGAGGGAAGCGGATCAGAATGACATAAAAAGATGGTGAGCATGAAATGTAAGGTTTTGAGCAAAGGCATCGGGGTCGTTTTGCTGGTGATCCTGGCAAACGTGTCCTTTGCCCAGCGGCAAGTGGTGGACAAGGTGGTGGCCATGATCGGGGGCGAGGTGGTATTGCTGAGCGAGATCGAGGAACAGTTGTCGATGATGAAAGCCCAACAGGGCGGCAATGTCCCGGAGGATATCCGTTGCCAGATCCTGGACCAGCTGCTGGTCTCCAAGCTGATGCTCAACCAGGCCAAGCTGGACAGTATCGAGGTATCGGATGCCGAAGTAGAAGAACAGCTGGATGCCCGGATCAACCGGATCCTGGACTTCATGAACGGCGACCTGCGCCAGTTCGAGGACTATTACGGGCAAACGGTGGGAGAGGTCAAGGCCCAGTTTCGGGAAGACCTCAGAAACCAACTGCTCACGGAGCGGATGCAAGCGAGCATCATGACTTCCGTGCGGGTAACGCCTTCCGAGGTCAAAGACTTTTTCAATTCCATACCGCAAGACAGCCTTCCCTATTTCAATGCCGAAGTGGAGGTTTCGGAGATCGTCTACAAGCCGAAAGTGAACGCGGAAGAACGTCAAAAGGCGATCCAGAAGCTGGAAGAGATCCGTTACCTGATCGTCGAGGAAGGAATGGATTTTGCCGAAATGGCCCGGAAGTACTCAGACGACGGGTCGGCCCGCGCCGGCGGCGACCTGGGCTGGGCCCGACGCGGAAAATTTGTGCAGGAATTCGAAGCCACGGCCTTCCGGCTCGAAAAAGAGGAGATTTCCAAGGTGGTCGAAACCCAATTCGGATTTCACCTCATCCAGATGCTCGAACGGCGAGGCAATTCGATCCGGACGCGACACATCCTGGTCAGACCGGAAATTACCGAAGCCGATATTGAAAAGGCCTACAAACACCTGGATTCGATCCGCCTGGCCCTGATGCGCGATTCCCTGGCGGATTTTTCGGCCGCCGTACAGCGGCATTCCGACGAAGACATGCAGAGTTTCACCAACGGCGGCCGCGTGATCAACCAGGCTACGGGCAACACTTTCTTTGAGATCGGTGATCTGGATCCGGATATTTACTTCGCCATCGACACCATGGAGGTCGGCAAGATTACCGCGCCTTTTCAGTTCCGGGGGCCTTCCGGGGAGATCTATTTCCGCATCGTGAAGCTGGACTCCCGCCAGCCGCCCCACAAAGCCAACCTCCGATTGGATTATTCCAAGATCCAGCAGGCGGCCAAAGACTCCAAGACCAATAAGTTCATCAACGACTGGGTGATTGAAAAGATCAATTCCACCTACCTCAATGTCGACCCGGCCTTCCGGCCCTGCCCGGCCATTCAGCAAAAATGGTATCGGGACCGGGCCAGACCCTGAAAAGGCCCGACATCGTATTTTGTCGCCAAATGCGCTGCCGGGGTTTTTTTAGCCATTGAAATTCAATAGCTTTATCGGCAGTTTTTACGGACTTCCGTCTCACTCTTTGCCCAATGCGAAAGCCCTCGACGCTACCTTTCCTGGCCCTCCTTTTAGGCCTGACCGCTCTCCCGGTTTCGGCTCAGGTGGCTATTGCTATTGAAGAAACCGTTCTGATCGATTTTGAGAGCACCTTAGCGGGAGTTAATGAAGGTCCTTATTCGGGCTCAGGGTTAACTTCTTCCCCCACCGGAGGGCAACTAGACTCTGATGCCTGGCAGGTCCTGGGCTTGAGCGACGGGGATACGGAATATGGGCTGGATTATGTGACCGGTGATTATGCCCGGGGGCCTTCAACAGGAGAAGAAGGTACCGGCGGTCTGTATGCCTTCGATGTAGGGGGTGGCAATACGGCTTTCGGCTGGCAAGCTACCTCGGATGTGACTCCTGATGACTTGATTCCGGGAAGCTTCACCCTGCGTTTAGTCAACGTCGGGGACGAATTGATCAATCAGTTGGAGATTGACTATGACCTTTGGATTTACAATAATAATCCCAACAGCAACAGTTGCACTTTTTCCTACTCGCTGGATAATGCGAACTTCATTGCCGTGTCGGCTTTGGATACAGCTTCCGCAGAAGAAGCGGACCCTGACCCGGTATTATGGGTAGAGGTCGACCGCTCCACCCTGCTCACGGATTTGCGTTGGGTCAGTGGGGACACGCTTTATCTCCGCTGGTCCACCGATACTTTGGGTTCCGGATTCAGCGACGAACTGGCTCTGGACAACATCCGCCTTCAATCCCGCTCGGCCGAGCTTCCCCGCTTCAAGGCCGATTCCACCCTCCTGATCACCTTCGACGAGACGGTGGAGGATGTCAATGAAGGACAGTACGACGGAACAGGCCTGAATCCCAATCCGGCCGCTGGGCAGCTCGATGCCGACGCCTGGCAGATCATTGGAATCGCTGGGGATACGTCGGAATTTGGTACTGTTCAAGAAGCCGGGGATTATGCCCGGGGCACTTCCTCGGGCGGAGTAACCACCGGCGGTCTGTACGCCTTCGATGTGGGGGGAGGCAATAGGGTATTTGGGTGGCAAGCTAGTGATAATGACCTAACTCCAGGTAGTTTCACTTTACGCCTAATCAACGTCGGGGATGAATTGATCAATCAACTTGATCTGGATTATGAGATCTGGGTTTACAACGATGCAGCCAAGAGCAACAGCTGCAACTTTTCCTATTCTTTGGATGGGATCAATTTCACAGACGTTTCCGCTCTGGACCTGGCTTCTACCGAAACAGCAGACGGAAGTCCGGCCTGGGAACAATTCGACCGCTCTACCCTTTTCAATGATCTGCGATGGGTAACCGGAGACACGCTATATCTCCGTTGGTCAACCGATGAAGTATCGGGTTCAGGGTCCAACGATCAACTGGCTCTGGACAACATCCGACTTCAATCCCGCTCGGCCGAAATACCCAAGATCAGGAACAATTCCTCCCTCCTGATCACCTTCGACGAGACGGTGGAGGATGTCAATAACGATACCTACGCCGGGGCGGGCCTGAATCCCAGTCCGGCCGTTGGGCAGCTCGATGCCGACGCCTGGCAGATTTCGGGCCTGAGTGACGGGGATACGGAATATGGCACTGAACCAGTAGGCGACGATTTCGACCGGGGGGGTTCCACGGGCGGAGAAACCGATGGAGGTTTGTACGCCTTCGATCTGGGAGGAGGCAATACAGCTTTCGGCTGGCAAGCCAGTGGCGATGACCTGACTCCGGGCAGTTTTACTTTGCGCTTAATCAATGCCGGAGTCGAACGGATCAATCAATTGGAAATCGATTACGATATCTGGGTATTCAATGATCAAGATCGTTCCTCCAGCTGCACCTTTGCTTACTCCCTGGACAGCACCAATTTTTTATCTGTTTCAGCCCTGGATTTTGAATCGCCGGGGACGGCAGATGGAACTCCTGGGTGGACCGATACCGCCAGATCATTCACTCTTAGCGATCTGGACCTTGAGCCCGGCGACACCATCTATTTGCGGTGGGACACAGAGGATGTTTCCGGCGGAACCGGGGGAAGAGACGAACTCGCCCTGGACAATATTTCCATCGCAGCCACGCCCGAGCGTCGTTTTTACCGGACCCTGGCCTCGGGCGACTGGTCCGATTTCGCCACCTGGGAGAACAGTTTTACGCTCAATGGCGACTATGAACCGGCCGAAACCTTTCCCACCGCCACCAACAGCGACACCATAAGGATCCTGGAAAGGGATACCATCGTTTTGAATACTAGCATCAGCGCCAACTCGATCCGGATCGATTCTCTGGGATACTTGCGGATCGATACCGCCAGCGAGCTTACGCTGGTCAATGAACTCAACTCGATCGAATTGGATGTGCAGGGAACTTTTCAGGACGACGCCAAATCTGTATTCGGAGTGACATTCGAATCAGGTAGTGCCTGGTTCCTCCGGGATTTCGGCACCTTTCTCAAAACCAACAATTCCGGCCTAACCAAGTTCCGCGACAATTATGTGGTGGACACCGTGGGGGAAGATATGTCGGATTTCCCCAGCGGTAACGTCACCGAAGTCGCCATGCAGGACTCCGCCCGCTTCATCTACCGCTATACGGGGAATCCCCTGACCTTCATTTCCAGCGACATGGTCTATCCCGAGCTGCGCTTCGAGAATGTGCTGGTCTCGCGATTTGAACCCCAAAGGCTGAGCGAAGTCTTTCGCGGTACTACCAATGCCTTTGTGGTGGAGGGAGATCTGATCATTGATGACAATATGATAATCGCCCTCAATATGGCTTCACCCGCTCCTCCCCTGGTCAGAGGAGATCTGATCGTGGGCAACAACAGCACTCTGATCACAGGTGCCACCTTTGTCTCCCCATCAGACACCGTGGGAACAGGCATTGAAATTCAAGGCGATCTGATCGTCAACGGAACCATTGATTTCAGTGCAGAAGGAGAAGGCCGAAGCCGCCTGACCTTCTCCGGTCCTGCTGGCCGGAATCATACCATTTCCGGCGATCCGGACACCGTGATCCTGAACGAACTGGTACTGAATAAGCCAATCGGGGATTCTGTCTTTTTGGAAACCCGCATGACCCTCAGGGAGACCCTGGTCCTGACGGGAGCAGAATTATACCTGGAAGAGGGGGCCGATCTAACACTGGGTACGGGGCTGGTTTTCGACCGTCTTACGACAGACCTTGCCATTGCCACCGATGACACAAAAAAGGTCAATAAAGAACTTGACTTTGGAATCCCGGAAGATGTATTTCTCCGCCTCAAGGATGCCACTGAGCCCGATAGAGTAAGCCTCACTGCCCGAAACGATGATGGGTCAGACAACATATTAGTTGGTCTGCAATTGCGGGGTGTAGTCCGTGAAAATGGGATCGGAGGGCCTGAAATCAACCGTGGCGTCGTCAGTCGTACCTGGTATTTAATCAATCGTCGGAATGCCGATACTCTGGATGTAGAAATGGAATGGCATCCCGAATCCGAACTGCCGGGCTTTGTGGACAATGACTTCTATATCTCCCGCTATCTGGATCCGATCTGGGAGCCACAGGCATTTGGATCGGCAGGGAAGATCATTGAGACCACGAATCAATCCGTTTCGGAAAGAGATACCATCATTTTAGCCGTTGGATCGGCCGGCGTCTTGCCCATCGAACTCCTTTCCTTTGACGCCCGCACCATCCCGGAGGGCGTGGAACTGCTCTGGCGTACCGCCTCCGAGACGGATAACGATTTCTTTTCCATCGAGCGAGCTGACGATGGGCTGGTCTTCCGGGAGATCGGCCGCCTGCCCGGCGCCGGCACCACGCTGCTCCCCCAGGAATACCTCTTCGTGGATGAAAATCCGCTCCCCGGCACGAATTACTACCGCCTCCGCCAGGTGGACTTCAACGGGCAATTCAGTTATTCTCCCTTGCGGTCCGTCACTTTCTCCCGTTCCATTTCCTCGTTGTCCGCCCTTCCGAACCCGACCGGCGACCGCCTGACCTTGCGCTGGGACCAACCCGCCGAGCCGGGCGCTTTCCTGCGCATTTTCCGCATGACCGGCGAGCAGGTTTATCAAGATCGTCTGGCAGAAGGCAGCAACACCTACGAAGCCGACCTGAGCCGCCTGGCGCCGGGCTTGTATTTCGTGGAGGTCCAGGGAAAAAGGGTGAAGGTCCTCAAGCAGTAGTCCACCCTCCCGCGCCCTTTTATTCCCTAAAGGGAAGGCCTGCCCGCAGTTCCGAAAAACTCGCCCAAATACCCG
>CAZXIX010000154.1:0-7087 GCA_964640855.1 uncultured Saprospiraceae bacterium | reverse complement strand
CCATCCGCCATGCCGGCTTGCCCTGGGAGTTGGGCCTGGCGGAAACGCACCAGACCCTGGTGCGCAACCGGCTTCGCAACCGGGTGACCCTGCAAGTGGACGGGCAGATCCGGACCGGCCGGGATCTGGCGATCGCCACCCTGCTGGGAGCCGAAGAATGGGGGATTGCCACGGCAGCCCTCGTCGTGCAAGGCTGTATCCTGATGCGCAAGTGTCATCTGAATACTTGCCCGGTCGGAATCGCCACTCAAGACCCCACGCTCCGCGAACGCTTTGCCGGCGAGCCGGAGCATCTGGTCAATTACTTCCACTTTTTGGCTCAGGACCTTCGGGAGATCATGGCCAGCCTGGGGTATCGCACCGTCAACGAGATGGTGGGGCAAGTGCAGCATCTGGCTGTCCGAAAAAATCCCGGCCATTGGAAATACGAGAACCTGGACCTGAGCCCCATCCTGCACAAAGCGATCACCTGGGAAGGGGACGGGCCCTACAAAACCCGCCAGCAGGATCACGGCATCGACAAGATCCTGGACCACATTCTGATCCGGGAAGCCAAACCTGCCCTGGAAGAACTTCGGCCGGTCAGGGCTTCTTTTCACATTCGAAATACCGACCGGGCCACGGGTGCCATGCTGTCCTATCACATCAGCCGGCAATTCAAGGGCGAAGGCTTACCGCAGGGGTTGATCCAATATGAGTTTTGGGGGTCGGCCGGCCAGAGTTTCGGAGCCTTTGCGGCGAAGGGGCTGCAGTTTACCCTCATAGGAGAGGCGAATGATTATCTGGGGAAAGGCCTTTCTGGTGCCCGGATCATCATCAAGCCGGATCCGGCCTCAACCTTTTTGCCCGAGGAGCAAATATTGATCGGGAACGTGGCCCTCTATGGGGCGACTTCCGGAGAAGTCTATCTGAACGGGCGCGGCGGCGAGCGCTTTGCCGTCCGGAACTCCGGTGTCCAGGCCATTGTAGAAGGCATAGGCGACCATGGATGCGAGTATATGACCGGCGGGGAGGTGCTGATACTAGGGTCCACCGGTCGGAATTTCGCCGCCGGTATGAGCGGTGGTGTTGCGTGGGTCTGGGACCCATCCGGACGCCAGTCGGAGATGACCAATCTGGAAATGGTGGAGCTTGAGATTCCCCAGGAGAAAGACCTGGATCACCTGGAGCAATGGCTGCAGCGGCACGCCGAGTATACCGACAGTCCCAGGGCCCGTACCCTTTTGAGCGACTGGGAAAACGAGAAAGGACATTTCATCAAAGTTATGCCCAAGGCCTTCAAGGCCGTTTTGGAGAAAAAACAGAAGCAGGGGCGGAGAACCCCTGCGAAGACCCGGAAAACAGAAGTCAAGTTATGAACGACCCGAAAGGATTTTTGAAATACAAGCGTGAATTGCCCGTAAGTCGAAACCCGCGCGAACGGGTTCAGGATTATCGGGAGATCTACGAGGACTTTCCCGAGGAGAAGACCGTGCAGCAAGCTACCCGCTGTATGGATTGCGGGGTGCCCTTTTGTCACAACGGGTGTCCGCTGGGAAACCTGATCCCCGAATTCAACGAAGCTATACATGAAGAAGACTGGGCGAGAGCCATCTCGATCCTCCACAGCACCAATAACTTCCCGGAATTCACGGGCCGTATCTGTCCGGCTCCCTGCGAAGCGGCCTGCGTACTGGGGATCAACCAGCCTCCGGTAGCCATCGAGCACATCGAAAAGACGATCACCGAAAAAGCATTCGACCTGCGTCTGATCCAGGCCCGGAAGCCGGAGATCCGAACCGGAAAGAAAGTTGCCGTGGTCGGTTCCGGTCCGGCCGGTTTGGCAGCGGCGGATCAACTCAACCAGGCCGGACATACCGTCACGGTATTTGAGCGCCAGGATCGCGCCGGAGGGCTGCTCCGCTATGGAATCCCGGATTTCAAGCTGGAAAAATGGGTGCTGGACCGGAGGCTCAACCTCCTGGAAGAAGAAGGCATTGAATTTCGTTTGAGAACTGAGATAGGGAAGGACATCTCTGCCCCGACTTTATTGGATGAATTCGATGCGGTTGTCCTGGCCGGCGGAGCCATGAAAGCCCGCGACCTACCGGTACCGGGCAGGGGCCTGAAAGGGGTTCATTTCGCGATGGAATACCTGGAGCAAAGCAACCGGCGTATAGCCGGGGACCGGGTTAAAAAGGAAGAAAAGATCTGGGCCGAAGGGAAACACGTAGTCGTGATCGGCGGCGGCGATACCGGTTCGGACTGTGTGGGTACCGCCAATCGCCAAAAAGCGGCATCGATCACACAACTTGAGCTATTGGGAAAGCCGCCCGCAGAAAGAGATCCTATTTCCTGGCCCGAATGGCCTATGATCCTGCGGACCAGCAGTTCGCACGAAGAAGGGTGCGAACGCCAATGGGCCATACAGACCCAGGCCTTTTTGGGTAATGAGGAAAATGAAGTTTCCGCTTTGGAATTGGTGGAGGTCGAATGGAAGAAAGGCCAAAACGGACGGTATGGCTTCGAGAAAAAAGAGGGCTCGGAAAAAAGAATTCCCTGCGACCTGGCTTTCCTGGCCATTGGGTTCACAGGGCCCCGGCAAAAGGGTTTGCTGGCACAGCTGAATTTGGAGCTGGACGAGCGGGGCAATGTGAAGACCCGGGATTATCAGACCTCTGACCCCAAGGTATTCGCGGCCGGCGATATGCGCCGGGGCCAGTCGCTGGTGGTCTGGGCCATTTCAGAAGGGCGCGAGGTGGCACGGGCTGTGGATGAATATCTCGGGCAGCCCTTATCCCGATTGGATAGCAAGCATCATTCGATTTTGGAGGTTTAAGGGCATTCGGAATGGTTGTATCTTCGGGTTAACCGCTTTGCCGATCTTATCCGAAGGCCGGCCCAAAAAGGGGATCAACGAAATCTAAACGGAAACGCCAAATGGCCGGTACTTATGTACCTTTACCGGAAACGTGAAATGCCATGTCCGGACCTTCTTCTGCCCTGTCTCGAACCGACTTTCAATTTCCCGGCCAGACAAACGTATATCACGGCAAGGTACGGGATGTATATACGGTAGGCGAAAAGCTGATCATGGTCGCCTCGGACCGGATCTCTGCTTTCGATCATATCCTTCCCCGGGCGATCCCTTACAAGGGGCAGGTGCTCAATCAGGTAGCAGCCCACTTTCTGGATGCCACCCGCGATATCGCTCCCAATTGGTTGTTGGCGACGCCCGACCCCAATGTAGCCGTGGGCTTGGCCTGCGAGTCTTTCAAGGTGGAGATGGTCATACGCGGCTACCTGGCTGGTCATGCCTGGCGGGAATACAAGGCGGGCAAGCGAGTGTTATGCGGTGTACCCATGCCGGAGAAAATGCGCGAGAGCGATCCTTTTCCGGAGCCGATCTTTACACCGGCAACCAAGGCAGCGGAAGGACACGATGAGGATATTTCCCGGGAGGAGATCCTGCGGCAGGGGATCGTAAGCGAGGCGGATTACGACCAGCTGGAAGCTTATACCCGGTCCCTCTTTGAAAAAGGCAGCCGGATGGCGCAGGAGCAGGGTTTGATCCTGGTCGATACGAAATACGAATTCGGCAAACGGAATGGAAAGATCTATGTGATCGACGAGATCCATACGCCGGATAGCTCGCGTTACTACCATGCCGAGGGCTATGCAGAGCGGCAGGCGAGGGGCGAGCGGCAGAAGCAGCTTTCCAAGGAATTTGTGCGGGAGTGGTTGATGGCCAACGGGTTTCAGGGCCTGGAGGGACAAAAGATGCCCGAGATGCCGGATGAATTTGTGTTGGAAGTATCGGAGCGGTATATCGAGTTGTTTGAGCGGATTACCGGGCAAACATTTGAACCCGCTGATACCTCAGATATAGGGCATCGGATCTGGGATAATGTGACGAGCTATTTAGGGAAAGAATAGGGCCGGCGACTTCAGTCGCCGATTGTTCGGCGGCTAAACCGCCGGTCCAACATGCTCCTCGGCCTGGGGAGATAGTGGGATTGATAAGAATCCATTTTTAATAAGAGAAGAATTCCACCAGGAGATCGCTTAATGCTCTCCATTCAGGGTCAGTAACTTTTCCTTCGATCCTTACCACACGGGATTGAGCATCAATACTCCGCATTTGTTCTATCAGGGCATAACTTTTCTTTGGGGTGCTGCTGATCTCAACTGCTCTGGGTTAAGGAAACGGTTTTGAAGTACAAGGTACGACCACGATCATCCGACCAAATGGGTTCAATTCATCCGGACTAACTACGATGCATGGTCTTGTCTTTGGTTGTTCCCGTCCTTTTGTTGGATCCAAACCCACCCATACAATATCCCCTTTGTTAATCTTCATAGTCGGGGAGTTCTTCTTCGCCAATTTCTCCGGGGATCAAAGGCTCTTCGAATCCTTCCTTTTCGAAACTCATCTCATAAAGTGCACTCCAATTCTTTCGTGGGTTGTGTAATGGTTTTATGAGAATGTAGCCTTCTTTGTACTCAATTTCTACCTGATCTGAAATGCCGTAACTATCCAGCATTTTTTTGGCGAGCAGAACATAATGGCTGTTGCCTATTTTGACCACATTGGCGACCATGATCTCTAATTTTGTTTATACAAAGTTTAAATATTTAAAAGTTTTGCAAAGTTCCATTGGCCTAATTTGCTCTTCCCGGGTTTCTCAAAACCCACTTACTTCCCCGGAGCTGAAGCCGCCCTTCCCGGCCCGGATACCATGCCGATCGCACGCTGAAAAAATTGGGGTTCGTAGCTGACCAGAAAAGACAAGAGGGAAACCGTGCCGGCCATGCGGGCGTATTGCTCGGGCGTGGGCAGATGGAAGGGATCGGAGGTGGCGGCATACACGCCTGCCAGCAGCAGAAGGTAAACCAGGAACCCGCGCAACAAGCCGATAACCAATAAATAGGGCTCCCTTTTGGGAACGGCTGAATCCAAATCGGAATCGGCCACCGATGGGCTGTACTGAAAAAAGCGGACCACGGCGCCAATCTCGCCGGCCAGGCAGCAAAGCAAGGCCGTATTCGTGATGGTATAAGTGAAAAACACTACGGCCATGTTGGATACGGTGATCTGCCCCTGTTCGATGCAGAGGCGATAAGGGGCCGAATCGATGGTAAGTCCGGCAAGAAACAAGATCAGCCAGCCGAACACACAGAGCAGGCCAATGATAGCAATGAGGGGCGAGTTTTTCATAAATCCCGATTTTAGTCTTTCTGGGCGGGAATATCCAAACTCATAGTGGGAAAGGGCGAGGGATTAAGTAGTAAATAGTAAACATCAGCCCTGGATGTTTTTGCTTACATTCTTAAAGACAAAATACATAGGGAAAGGATGTATGGGTGTGCCTTTTAAAGTGTCCCTTATTCGTCAAATGCGTAATTGAAGAGGTACTGGAAATGGGGCCCCAGCTTTCCATCCTGCGCGATCGTCGCCCGCTCGAGCATGTCGCTTTTGTCCTTCAGCAATTCCGGTAATACGTGCTCGATGAACATTTCCCCAAAGGCCTCGGAGGCATCCCGGGGAAGTTCGCTGGGCAGGTTGTCGATCGCCATGATGTCGATGGCATGCTCCTGATGGGGTTTGCCTTCTTCTCCTGAGGAGGGGTCGAAGCCATAGATCGGCTCGGCGATGGTGCTCGGGCGGAGGGTGGAGGGGATACTGGACTCCGGTGCGATGTCGCAGGTAATGTCTCCGATCACCTGGATGTTGAAATCCGGACGGGCCATGTCTTCCCGGGAGAAAAAAGCCGGAGCCCTCTTGTCCCAGTAGATCCCGTTGATGAAGATGTCCGCCCGTGCGGCGTAGGGTTGGAAAATGCTTTTGTAGGGCTCGGGGTCCTGGAAAAATTCCGGGAGTTGAAAGGGTTTTCCGTCTCTACGGGCGACATACTTCTCCGGTCCCAGTTGGGTAAAGACGGGCCCTCCATATTCCTGCTTTAAAAAATCTTCGGGAGAAACCTGCCGGACCCCCATATCGAGGAGGACTTCCGCGGCTCCGTTGCCTACGCGTCCGTTGCCGGTGAGGACGATCTTCAGAGGCGGCAAAGTAAGCGTTTGGTAAACTTGCTGCATATCCGCATAGGCGGCTACGCTGTGCATGCGAGGCAGGTCAAACTTGCCGGTCCGCTTACCGAAGGTATAAAGGGCATTGTGAGCCCCGACCATGCCGGCGAACCGGCCGAAGGCGATCACGCGCTGGCCGTTCTCCAGCGTGAGCACTTCCCAATCGATCAGCCGGATGTTTTTTTGCAGGATGGCTTGGAGCAGTTTCCGGTTGTAAGGCTGTTTTTTGATGGTATGGGAGAACATGAAGTAGGTCTTGCCTGGAACCAGCCATTCGATGGGCACTTCCTTGATCCCCAGCAGATAGTCGCAATCGGAGAGGTCTTCCTTCAGTTCGATGCCGGCTTCCCGGTATTCCGTATCGGAGAAACTCCGTTCGGGATAAGGTTGTAGGCTGATACGGAGGGGGTATTTATCCAACAGGTAAGCGCACTGATCGGGCGTGAGGGCAACACGGGCATCGGGCGGGGTTTTGCCTTCGCGGAGGAGGCCGAGAGGGAGGTGGGTTGAAGGCATGATGGTGGGTTTTTCGTTTGTCGGGTAAAAATACAGCGCGGCAGCTTAATTCTGTTATTTGCCGGAAGACACGCTTCAATACCGATGCCTGGGTTGCTATTTTTTGCCGCCCGCACTAAACCTGCACTCTCTATGGGCATATACCTTTACCTGAAAAAAATGCCGGCAATACGAGGGGACACCTTTGGTCGATACTTGGCTTAGGGTCGTTCCTCGGATTTTTAATTGCAGGGAGCTAGACTTACTGGATAGCCGAGATTTTATTTTTAATTTGATTTTAAATGGACCGGAGCAAAAAAAGCTCCCGGATACCTGCGGGCATCTACAGTTGTCAGGGCAAACGATTATGGCTAAGGGTTTATCAGAATCCGGGTTATCCACATTATTGGTCTTTCTCCTGGCCATCCTGTTTTCCTGTCGGCCAGCCCAAAACCCTTTGGAGCAAAAGGATGATCCCCCTAAGTTGAGGAATGTTATTCCGGACAATCTCAGAAACGAGATCCCT
>CAZXIX010000153.1:0-7160 GCA_964640855.1 uncultured Saprospiraceae bacterium | reverse complement strand
GCTTTAATCGTACCTATTGGAATTGAAACGCGCATAGCCTCATCGCCTATACCACCCGGCAATTCGCTTTAATCGTACCTATTGGAATTGAAACTAGTTCTAACTTTAACGCCAGGTCTTCTGGAAGGGCGCTTTAATCGTACCTATTGGAATTGAAACGCGCATAGCCTCATCGCCTATACCACCCGGCAATTCGCTTTAATCGTACCTATTGGAATTGAAACCTTCCTGGATGAGTTCAATGAGTGGGCAGAGGATCAGCTTTAATCGTACCTATTGGAATTGAAACAATAGCAGAACGATACTGGAATCTGGCAAAGGACCTTGCTTTAATCGTACCTATTGGAATTGAAACTTGGAAAATTGTTGCATCATATTGTTGATGCCAACTGCTTTAATCGTACCTGTTGGAATTGAATCACCATAAAACAAGATCTAAATGAATCCTATCAGCGACGAAACCCGAAGGAGGCTCGACAAAATTACACTGGCTTCGACGCACTCCCATTTCCGAAAGAGCGAAGGTCAATCGGTATTCTCACTTGGCGACAACCGAAGTGATCCCCATTGGGCAGGATCGGCAAACCTCAACCAGGTAGAAAAGTGGCTAATGCCCTGCGGAAGCACCGTGACCATTTCGCTGCCTGATGCTATTAAACCAGTCGTGGAGGTGCTTTGGAACCAAAGAACCTGGATAAGCTTGGCAAGGCTATTTTCGGAAAAATCGAAAGTGACGGAAGCTTACCAGAATTGAGTGAGTTCCAGGAAGCTATTTTAAAAGAAGGGGCCGGCCTTGAAAAAAGTGAATTTTACGATGCTTTGAAGCTGATAAAGCCAAATGGCCAGGCTTTTATTGAGAAATTCATAGATGAAAAGGGGAAACCGAGATTAAATGATATTTCAATTGGGAATCAGGATGTACTGGTAGCTATATATGTTGCGGCGAAGAGTGCTGCAAGAGGCTGGGATAACAAGCCTTTGGCAAAAATGGAGGGCTATCGGGAATTCATAAAACAACAGGTCGATGAATTACCTTGGAGGGAAGGAGCAGCATCTTCGAAGGACAATCCCCTCTTAGGCAGCAAAACGGAGGGGTTGGCCAGTGAAGATGATGCTGAGGAAAGGCCTGATCGGACATCCGAACCATCGGACAAATATCAGACCTGAAAATAACCGACTGTCAGATCAAGTCTTGTCTATTACAGATGAGTATCATAATAAGGCTGTATTTCCATAACAAAATCACCTGGGAACTTTTTTCACGAGTTTCTAAGTTTTAGGCTTAAATAACATACCCATGACCGCACTCTCTATCGATGCACAAATCGTTTCCACGCCGGATATTTTGAATGGTCGTCCCCGCATTGCCGGGCATCGGATCTCCATTCGGGATATCGTACTCTGGTACGAATACCTTGGGATGAGCCCCGATGAGATCGCGGCCCAATACGAACTAACGCTAACCCAGGTGTTCGCCGCCCTGGCTTACTTTCACGCCAACCGGGAAGACCTCAAAAAAAACTGGAGGGAAGAAGACCAATGGGTCGATCAGTTGCGTCAAGCGATCCCGTCCAAAATCCAAAAATAATTCCAGGTGACTAGAGTCAAGTTTTTACTCGATGTGCATGTACCCAAAGCAGTGGCTCACGGGTTAACTCAAAGAGGCCTGGAGTCCGCTGCTGCACAACCATCTGGAAGGGGGCAAGCTGCGCTATGCCTACCCGTTGATACAATACAAGGTGGTAGATGCTGTACCGGCTCTGGTAGGCATCAATGAAGGGGCAGAGCTATTGGTGGAGCTCTTTTTGAAAGTTCGCGAACTGCATCTTGAGGGACGCACCTATGCGCTACACCATAAAGGGCTAAAACGCGAAGAGGCCGCTGCCGGTTATTCGGAAGAGTTGCATACCTATAGCTTTCGGACCCTCTGGATGGCGCTCAACCAACGTAATTATTCCGAATACATCCCAATTCCTTTCCAAACCTAAGGTTGAAAGTATTTTCGGGCCCCGACGACCTTATGGTGCCGGTAGTCTGATGGGATCATCAGGGTTTGGCTCTCTTTAGGGATGTGGCGCAACAAGACCGAAAATGAGTTCACCGCAAATTGGTTTATTCAATCAAATCAAGGGTACATATTCCCTAAAAACAGCGCAACCTGAATAGTGAAAGACTACTCCATTCAGGTTGTTTTGAAGAAATCTGGATTTACAGGAAGTCAGATCGTTAACACACTCAGTAAATGACCTCCCATCATCGAACGAGCCTCTACCCCCTCCCCTTTCCCTCTCCCCCCATCCAATTCAGCCATCCCTGCCCCCAATACACCAGGTCGGGATACAGCAGGACGAGGATCAGAAGCACAGCCTGGATCAGCACGAAGGGCAGGATCCCGCGGTACAGTACGCCGGTCGTCACCTCCGGCGGAGCTACCCCTTTGAGGTAGAAAAGGGAAAAGCCGAAAGGAGGGGTCAGAAAGGAGGTCTGCAGGTTGATGGCCAGGAGGATGCCCAACCAGATCAGATCTACCCCCATGGCTTCAAAAAGAGGCGCCACGACCGGGACGATGATGAAGATGATCTCGATAAAGTCGATGAAAAAGCCGGCGACGAATACCACGGCCATGACCAGCAACAAAAAGGCCATACTGGAAAGATCCGATTCCACGATGGCCGCCGACAGAAAACGATCTCCGCCCAGCTCGCGAAATACCCAGGAAAAGGTGGTGGCGCCCAACAAGATCAGCAAGACCATGGCCGTCAGATGGGTGGTTTCCCGCATGACGGACTGGAAAATGGAAAGGGTCAATTTCCCCTGGGAAAGAGTCAGCAAGATCGCCCCGAAGGCGCCTACGGCCGCCGCCTCGGTCGGAGAGGCAATCCCCGCGAAAATAGAACCCAACACCGCCAGTATGAGCAGCAGGGGAAATAAAAACGCACGGGTCACCTTCCAAACAAAGCCCGGGCCCCGGAAAGCTTTTCGATCGGCCGGGTCCATGGCAGGCGCCGAATCCGGATTCCGCCAGGCCTTCCAGCCGATGTAGGCCAGGTAAGCCCCTACCAGCAATAAGCCGGGCACCAAAGCCCCGACAAAAAGATCCCCTACCGAAACGTTGAGCACACTCCCCAACAGCACCAGCACCACCGAGGGCGGAATGATCTGCCCCAAGGTGCCGCTGGAGGCAATGGTGCCCGTAGCCAACTCGGGTTCGTAGCCCCTTTTCAACATGGTCGGCAGACTGATGAGGCCCATGGTGATCACCGTCGCACCCACGATCCCGGTAGAAGCAGCCAGCAAAGCCCCGACGATCACTACCGATATGGCCAGGCCGCCCCGAACCTTGCCGAACAACATGGCCATGGTCTCCAGCAGACTCTCCGCCAGGCCCGATCGCTCCAGCATGATCCCCATGTAAATAAAAAGCGGTACGGCCAGCAAAACGTAGTTATTCATGATCCCGAAAATGCGGGGCGGTAGGGCCGCAAAACTCGACGGTTCCAGAAAACAAAGCGCATAGATCGTGGAGAGGCCCCCCAGGGTTAAAGCCACCGGGTATCCATAAAGGATCAGTATGAAGATGCTGAGAAACAGGATCAGAGCCAGTATTTCCATCATCGGTCTTTTAGCGCCTCCTGTTTCCAGAGTTGCAAACCGGCCTGTATGCCTTGGCTGATCCCCTGAAGGAAAAGCAGGACAAAGCCCAGGATCAAGGCAAATTTGATGGCGAAGCGAAACGGCAGCCCCCCGGGATCGGGCGAACGCTCCAGGCTCAGAAAGGATATGCGGGCAAAAGGCCAGGAAGCCCAAATGATCAACAGGCACCAGGGAAGCAACAGGAAAAGAGTCCCCCAGAAGTTGACCCGCGCCTGGTCCCGGGGCGTAAATCGGGTATAAAACAGATCGACGCGGACGTGGCGGTCGTGCCGCAGCGCATAGCCGGCTCCCCACAGGAAGATCAAAGCAAACAGATGCCATTCCAGCTCGATCGCCCAGGTCTGGGACTGCCGGAAAAGATAGCGGGTCAACACATCAAAAACGGTCAAGGCGATCAGTCCGGTGGTCAGCCAGGACACCCCCTTTCCGAAACCCTCATTCAGTCGGTCGATGAGGCGAGATAGTTTCTGCAGGAACCGGGTCATGGCCAAGAGATCATCTGGTTTGGAAGATATCCGACAATGATAATCAGAAAAACGGAGGATAAGAGATTCGCCGGAAGGGGTCGTTAAACAATATTAAAGTATTCGGGTATCTCCGCATATTCCTGTATCCTGCATCCCTATGGAGCCAGTCGGACCCGAATCGGATTTCATTCGATCCATGGGATTGGGATTCGGTCCACCGGCAAAACCTTTGGTTTTGTACTTAAGTTATATCCCAAAAAGAAATCAGACCTATGAATATCAGAAATGCGCTTTTCATCCTCCCTTTGCTGTTTGCGTTTTGGTCCTGCGAGGACGATGCGGATGACAATACCCCGCAGGAACCGGATATTGAGCAAGGGTTCTGGTACGACGGCCCCAATGCCACCGCTCCTCTTCTGCCGGAAGGGATCTACGAAACCGCCGCTCGCTTTCCGGCTTCCTCCCTGTCGGTGTTTGACGGACAAACCCTGAGTGCAGTCCATCTGTACCTGCTGGACCGGCCTTTTCAAATGGAACTCCGGATTTACGACGAAGGCATTCCCAGCGAGCCCGGCGACGTGATCTACAGCCAAACCATCAACCGCTCCAGCCTTTCGGAAGACAGCTGGAACCGGATCGAGCTGAATAACCCGTTCACCATCACGGGCGAGGAGATCTGGATCAGCATCAAGTTCGAACACGGCAGCAGTCCCATCCAGTCCATGGGTTGCGATGCCGGGCCCCGCAGTCCGGACGGCGACCGCTTCTTTGCACAGAATACCTGGACCAACTTCAACGTCTTTGCCACCGGAGAATCCATCAACTGGAACATCCGGGCGGAAGTAGAGTGATTTGTGATTGTTGATTTGTGATTTATGCGTAAGGAAAAACTACGGCTCGTCTTCATGGGGACGCCGGAATTCGCCGTGCCCTCGCTGGCCATACTGGTGGAAAACGGATACGATGTCGGAGCCGTGGTGACGGCTACCGATAAGTGGGGCGGTCGCGGCGGAAAACAGCTTATCCAATCTGCCGTCAAGCAATATGCCGTATCCCAGGGCATCCCCGTCTTGCAGCCCGAAAAGCTGCGGGATCCCGAATTCCTGCAGGCCCTGGAAAAAGTAAAAGCCGACGTGTTTGTCGTGGTGGCTTTCCGCATGCTTCCGGAGGTCGTCTGGGATATGCCTCGCCTGGGCACCTTCAATCTCCACGGTTCCCTCCTGCCCAAATACCGGGGGGCAGCCCCCATAAATTGGGCCATCATTCAGGGAGAAAAAGAAACCGGCGTCACCACCTTTTTCATCCAAAAGGAGATCGATACCGGGGATATCATTCTGCAAAAGAAAATGCCGATCGGCCCCGACGAGACCGCCGGACAGGTGCACGACCGCATGATGGTACTGGGGGCAGAAGCCGTACTGGAAACCGTCCGGCACATAGCGTCCGGACCCGTCCGGCTGCACAAGCAAGACGACCGGGAGGCCACCAAAGCGCCCAAGATCTTCAGAGAAACCTGCGAGATCGACTTTGACCAGCCGGTGGATGAAGTCCATGATTTCATCCGGGGGCTTAGCCCCTACCCGGCCGCCTGGACCACACTGGATGATAAACAGTTCAAGATCCTGGAAGCCCAACCCGTCCGGCAACCCACGCCCCATTCTCCGGGTAGCCTGATCTCGGATGGCCGAAAACGACTGGGTTATGCCTGCCGGGACGGATGGATCGAAGTCATCAAATGCCAGCTTCAAGGGAAAAGAAAGATGAAAACCACCGAATTTCTCAACGGCTATGGGCTGGAAGATTACATGGCTTTGGATTGATTTTTTATTTATTTTTGCTGAGAAATTTTTAACTGAGTAAAATATTAACCCGAGAAAGCACCCATGGGCGGGGCATCTGGCCCCAGCGAATATTCGCTGTCTTTTGTCTTCAATTGCTATATTGGATTTTCAAAAGAACGCAGCACCATGGCCCATACCTACGTAAGCGTCCGAAACATCCGGTTTATCCTTTTCGAACTCCTGAAAGCGGAAAAGCTGCAGGAGTTGGAGCGTTTCGCAGATTTCGACCGGGAATCCATGTGGATGGCCATCGAGGCAGCCAAGCAGTTGGCGGATCAATACCTCTTCCCCTACTATCGCCTCCAAGACCGGGAAAAGGCTTACTACCAGGACGGGCAGGTTTGGGTACACCCCAGCATCGGCGAGGCGATGAAGGCTTTTGGGGAAGCCGGCTGGATCGGAGCGCTCGACGACTATGAGTCGGGAGGCCAGCAGATGCCCCTGACCCTCCTCAATGCGGCCCTGTTCATCTTTTACAGCGCCAATTGCAACACCGGCCCCTACGCCTTTCTCACCCAGGGCGCGGCCAACCTGATCCGGCGATTCGGCAAGCCCGAGCTGGAGGAAACTTATATTTCGAACATGTACAGCGGCCACTGGCAAGGCACCATGGCCCTCACCGAGCCGCAGGCCGGGAGCTCCCTTTCCGATATCACCACCACCGCCTATCCGACTGATGACGGCTCCTATCGGATCAAAGGGCAGAAGATCTACATTTCAGGCGGGGATCATACCGGAGTGGAAAACGTGGTGCACCTGCTCCTGGCCCGGATCGAAGGCGCCCCTCCGGGTACCAAAGGCATCTCCCTTTTTGTAGTACCCAAATACCGGCCGGAGAACGGCAGCCTGAGCCCGAACGACGTGACCACCGCCGGCATTTACGGCAAAATGGGACAAAAAAGCTACGTGGCTGCCCACCTTATGCTGGGCGAACAGGACGATTGCCGGGGCTATCTGGTAGGAGAGCCCCACCAGGGACTGAAGCAGATGTTCCAGATGATGAACGAGGCCCGGATCGGCACCGGCCTGATGGCAGCCTGCACCGCCTCCGCAGCCTACTATGCTTCGCTGCAATATGCCCATGAACGCCCCCAGGGCAGACATCCTTCCAACAAGGACGCCAGCCTCCCCCAGGTACTGATCATCGAACATGCCGATGTCCGCCGCATGCTTCTTTTCCAAAAGGCGGTTATCGAAG
>CAZXIX010000152.1:0-7189 GCA_964640855.1 uncultured Saprospiraceae bacterium | reverse complement strand
TTCTTTTTACAACCCCGAATGGCCTAAAAAGGGCTTTTTCAGGGACGACTAGTTAATCTGAACCTGAGAAACCGACAGTTCGATTTTCCTTGCCTTCCCTTTCAACAAGTCGATCACCCAGGCGAACCCGCATGCTATCCGCCAATCGGGAAAGAGAATCTACGACGTCCGGGTGAAGGGAGGCCACATTTCGGGTTTCACTGATGTCTTGGGACAGGTCATACAACTCGATGCTATCCAGGGTGCGATGTTCGTAGGGAACAGGCAACCCATTTTTCCCACCGGGGCGGCCGCCCAGGGTCCGGTATTCATGCGGAAAATACATTTTCCAATTCCTGTAGCGTATGCCATGCAGTTCGTTGGCGCGATAATAGAAAAAGTAGGCCTGTTGCGGGCTTTCGCGGCTTTTGCCGGTCCAGAGGTCCCAGGCACTCTTCCCGTCAATCGTCTTCTCCGGGAGGGGGGCTCCGGTGACTTCGGCGATCGTCGGTAGGAGATCGATGGCCATCATGGGCGTTTCCAGCGTTTTTCCTTCCGGTATCCGACCGGGGAAGGAAACGATGAAAGGCTCTCTTTGCCCGCCCTCCCATGCGGCACCTTTCCCTTCTCGGAGGGGTTTTGCACTTCCTGCATGTTCGCCATAGCTCAGCCAGGGCCCGTTGTCGGAGGTGAAAAGGACCAGGGTATTTTCCCGGAGGCCATACTCCTCTAAAGCCTTCAGGATCTCCCCTACGGACCAGTCAATTTCCATGATCACATCGCCATAGAGCCCCCGCTCCGATTTCCCTTTAAACTTTTCGGAAACGAAAAGAGGTACGTGCGGCTGAGGGTGGGCAACGTATAGAAAGAAAGGTTGGTCCTTTTTTCGGTGAATGAAATCGACGCTTCGTTCGGTGATCCAGGTGGTCAATTGAGATTGGTTGGTCAGGGTATCGATGATCTTTTCCTGTTCGTAAAGGGGAAGAGGCCCAAAATTGAAACCGCTGCCCTGCTGGGGGTGTAGGGGCCACATATCGTTGGAATAGGGAATGCCGAAGTACTCATCAAAGCCTTGTCGGGTAGGCAGGAATTCCGGTTCGTCTCCCAGGTGCCACTTTCCAAAAACAGCCGAAGCGTAGCCCTGGGGTTTGAGCATTTCAGCGATGGTGGTCTCGTTCGGGTTTAAACCCTCCTGGCTTTCGGGCATGTAGGCTCCGTGAATGCCCAATCGGTTGGGATAGCAACCGGTCAATAAACCCGCACGGGATGCCGAACATACCGGCTGGGCCGCGTAGAAATCGGTCAGCATCGTTCCCTCCGAAGCCAGACGATCCAAATGGGGCGTCGTAAACCCTTCTGCGCCAAAGACCCCTACATCCTGATAACCCTGATCATCCGTAAAGATGATGATCACGTTGGGGCTTCCGGGGTCAAATGAGGATTGGGATTGACAAGCCCATAATAGCAGGGTAGTCATCCCTAAAACAGCACCATTAAGCAGAGAAAATCGATCGATCCCTTTCATTTTACAGGGGGGTTATCATTCATTAATCCATTGCTCTGAAGTCATTCCAAATCCAGATACCGTTGAGCCCTTAAGATACTATCCCTACATTCCAGACATCTGAAATCTGAAGTCCGGTATCTAATATCTACCGTCTAACCCTCTAAAATCTACCCAATGAAACGAGTCACCGGTTTGGGAGGCATTAATAATTCTGCAAAGCGTTCTACTCCATCATCTCCTGCACTTCCCACTCTTCAATGACCAGATCATCCTGTATGCGCATGATGGAAATGCCCCGGCCTTTGATGGGTGCGTTGTCCTCCACCCATGTGCCCGTAACCGTCCAGCGAAAGACCATACGATCTGCCGTACAGATGACGTCCTCTATTTCGCAGTGGTAGTCCGGAATGCCGGCATAGGTCTCCTTCAGCCCCAGAATCATATCCCCGGTTCCGGAGGCTACCTCTCCATACCAGGAGCGGTATTCCGGATGATGGGTTTTGGCGATCGGGTAAGGATCTTTGGCTTCGATCCCTGCCTGGAGGGTGTCGAATAGTTCCTGATGGATCTCACATTGGGCGGAAAGCAGATTTATGGAAAACAGGAACGGGATGGCTAAGAGGGCTTCGAATCGGGCCATGGAAATAGCGACTGATATGGAAAAAGAGGCCGGTAAAACAAGAAAGGTTGGTCTTTCCATTATACTTTCCAAACCACCTACAAATCAGATGAACGTAGACGTTATCTTCGGATCTACATATCCATACTTTCCTGAATTAAATGGGGCATTTAACCTTCCAGGTGGGCATAAAGCTCCTTCACGTTCAATATTGCCTTAATACTTTCCAGCACAACCTCCCCTTCCAGATGAGCGATCACCGGTTTGATGACCAAATTCCCGCCTACCCGGTGAAAGTGATAAACGCGCACTTCCAGAGGGTCTATTACGACATAGTCCTTAATGGAAGGAATAGCTTGATAAAAGGTCAGTTTATCCCCCAATTCTTTCCGGGCGTTGGAGGGAGACAATACTTCAAAAACGACCGTTGGTTTCTCCGAAAAATTCTGCTGCAGATCTTGCTCGCCACACTCTACCAATCCATCCGGGATAACCTGTTGATTATTATAACGAACAGCAAAATTTTCCAAATAGGGGTTGCAAGGCGAATTTCCCAGTTGCCGCTGCAGTTGAACGTAAATGGACCCAACGACCCGATTATGAGCCCTGGAAGGAGTCGCTAACGCATAGATCTCTCCATTCAAAAACTCGAGTCGATCCTCGCTTTCTTTATCCAGTCGGAGAAATTCCTCCCAGGAAACATGTTTTCTGGCCGTGATCATTTATTCAAGATACGAGCTATTTTCCGTAAAGAGAAGGTAGTCGGCCTGGCCTGGCTGTTGACCCGCTTTCGTATTCCCAGGCCCATCCGCGGATTGCCAGGATTTACGCGGATCCCATATTCCAGTATTCTTGGATCCCCGCATTTCTGGTTAATGGGGAAATCGTTTTTTGAACCGAAGCCGTTGCCGGTAAGGAAACACATCCATGATCTCTCCTTTTCGCAGGCGTTTCTGCACATCGACCCAGAATTTCACATCGTAAAGATCCCCGTGCAACTCGTAGAACATCTTCCGGATATCCGCCCGGCCGATCAGAAACCGGGGAAACTCCTCCGGAAACACATCCATGGGCCCCACGGAATACCAGGGCTCACCGCTCATTTCTTCCTCTTCGGTGCGGGCTTCCGGGATGTAGCGAAAATTATAGTCGGTCAGGAAACCGATCTCATCGTAATCGTAAAAGACCACCCGGTTGAGGCGGGTCACGCCAAAGTTTTTCAACAGCATATCGCCCGGAAAAATATTCACCGCCGCCATTTGCTTGATGGCTTTTCCGTATTCCTTGATCGCCTCCCGGGCTTCCTGGGGAGAGACTTCATCGAGGTACAGATTCAAGGGGTACATCTTCTTCTCGATGTACAAATGGCGGATTTCCACCTCCCCATCCACGATCCGGATCTTGGAAGGAGCCTCTTCCTGCAATTCAGCCAGTAAGGCGGGTTCAAACCGCTCCAGGGGCAAGGTCAGGTATTCGAACATGTGGCTGTCGGACATGCGGCCGACCCGATCGTGGAGCGACACCATGTGGTACTTCTTCTTGACCTCCTGCTCAGTCACATTTTTCGGCGCTGCAAAGGTGTCTTTGATCACCTTGAAGACCATGGGGTAACTGGGCAAGGTGAATACGGCCATCACCATGCCCCGGATTCCGGGCGCAACTACGAATTTATCGTCGGACTTGGCAAGATGCCTCAGGAAATCCCGGTACAGGACCGTTTTCCCGTGTTTTTCAAAGCCGATGGAATTGTACAATTCGCTCAGGCTTTTGGTGGGCAGCAGGGTCCGGAGAAAATCGACCATTTCACTCGGTATTTCTGTATCTACGAGGAAATAGGATCGGTTGTAGCTGAAGATGGAGCTGACATCATTGTATTCCATCAAACAGGCATCAATGAAGATGCCCCCCTTTTCGTTTAACAGGGGCAGCACGAAGGGGGTGGTCTGGCCGTTGATGACCAGCCGGCCGACCAAATAGGCGCCCTTGTTCCGGTAAAACACAGAACGAAGCATTTCGATATGGGCTTCGTGTACCGGGTACCGAATGGTATTCAAGTAATCGCTCACGGTATAAGCTACGTGCCGAATATCCCGGTCCAGGTCCTCAAATTCCGCATCGAACGGATAATGGCTCATCAGCAGCCGGATCAGATCCTCGAGGGGCTCCTGGACTTTGAAACGGTGAAAGATAGGGCGCAGCGAATGAAATTCGCGGTAGGTACCGGTGGCATGCACGAACATCAGTTCTTCATCGGCGCTCAGCCCCTGGTGGCTGTGCCGGAAGATGGAGTTGTACCAGGTTTCGGCGATGTTCCTCGAATTAAAATTGGTGACCTCGTCGAGGTACATCCGTTTGACCCGCTGCCACATTTCCCGGCTGGCGGCCCGCTGCCCCAGAAAGAGCAGCAGTTTTTCGGTGGTGTTCCCCACGCTATCCCGGTAGAGGGTGATCCGGCGGCGGCTGTCTGCCTGTATCCCCGGCCAATCCCGCTCTTCAAAGCGAAGCTTGGCTCGCTTGGTGATCCGCTTGAAGCTGTAGTAATAATGCATGTAATCCTCCAGGATCAGGTAAGCGGCATCGTATGGAACGAGTTTTTCGAACATAGTTTGGAAGATAGAGAAGATTGTCTGTGCGTTCTTGTATCCCGATAGGGGAAAAATGCCGGATTTTCGTCCCTCTGGTACGAGGATCCGAGGAGGCACCTCTAACCGGCCGACCCAACGAGAACTAAAGACGCATAGACCTGCGTAACTTTGTAACTCGAAAATATTCTTAATTCCAAACATCTAATCCATGAAAACCCTTCCTTTCCCATCTGTTATCGCCGGAATATTCCTCCTGGTCTTTTGTTTGTTCTCTTGCGGAAGTCCTTCCTCCAACTCGACGAAAACGGAAACCGGGGAAATCAAGAACCGCCCGGATGAGGGGCTCAAAGACTGGGCTTCCTTCCCGGTAGGCGGGGCGGTCCATACACGGCAGCTGCTCCGGGACGAGAAACTGCAATCCATCTGCCTGAAAAATTTCAATAGCCTGACCGCCACCAACGATATGAAGATGTATACCTTCCTGAAAGAGGAAGGGCAATATCATTGGCAAGCAGCGGATTCCCTGGTTGCTTTTTGCGAACGCCACGGCCTGCGCGTCTTTGGCCACACCCTGGTCTGGCACTTTGGAGCTCCCGAATGGATCACCGAAAAGGCCGATGCAAAAGGTCCCGAGTGGGTCGATTCCTTTCTAAAGGAATACATCCGGACGGTGGTCGGACGGTACAAAGGCCGGGTAGCGGCCTGGGATGTGGTCAATGAAGCCCTGGCCACCCAGGGCAGGGGCTATCGGGCGTCTTTCTGGTATAAAACCCTGGGCCCCTCCTACATCGAAAAAGCTTTTCGATACGCGAATGAGACCGATCCGGATGCCCTTCTGTTCTACAACGATTTCAACATCGAACGCGATACCGCCAAACTGCATACGGCTTTGGAAATGATCCGGGATCTGCAAGCCAAGAAGGTTCCCCTCCACGGACTGGGTTTTCAGATGCACCTGCGCATGGACGTACCCGACGAGGTAATAGCCTATTCCCTGAAAAAAGCAGCCGAAACGGGCCTGCAAATTCACATCTCTGAACTGGACATTATTTTCAACAGGCATGACGACAGCCAAAAAGGAGGTGAACAGGTCTACACGGAGCTGACGGAGGAGATGAAGAAAGCCCAGGCCCAAAAGTATAAATCGCTGGTAAAAATGTATCGGTCGCTGATCCCTGCCGAACAGCAGTACGGGATCACCTTCTGGGATTTTACCGACCGCGACACCTGGATCCGGCCGTTCTTCAACATCACCGACTGGCCTACCGTCTTTGATGAAAACCTGGAACCGAAGCCTGCCTACTACGGCTTTGCGGAAGGTTTGACCGAAGAACTCTAAACGGTCGGTTACCTTTTACGCATTAGCTACCCCCAAGTACATTCTCTTTCACCAAAATCGAATCTCTATACCCATGAAGTATCGGACGCTAGGAAAAACCGGCTACGAAGTTTCTGAAGTTTCCCTCGGAACCTGGCAGGTGGGCGGCAAATGGGGCTCCCCTTTTGACGAGGCCCTTGCTGAACGGATCCTCAACGAGGCCATCGACGGCGGGGTCAATTTCATCGATACGGCAGATGTTTACAGCGAAGGGCTCAGCGAAAAAGCGGTGGGCCGGATCGTCCGCTCCCGCTCTGAGCGCCTATATGTCGCCACCAAATGCGGCCGCCGGATACAGCCTCATACGAGCGACGGCTACCAGCCGGAAGTGCTGCGCCAATTTGTGGAGGATAGCCTCCGGCGGACCGGCCTCGAGACGATCGACCTGATCCAGCTGCACTGCCCACCGACCGAAGTGTATTACCGGCCGGAAATATTCGAGGCCTTCGACGACATGAAAGCGGACGGCCTGATCCAAAACCTGGGAGTAAGCGTAGAAAAAGTGGAGGAGGCGTTGAAGGCGATGGAATTTCCCAACGTGACAACGGTCCAGATCATCTTCAACCTCTTCCGGCAGCGGCCCTCGGAACTCTTTTTTAAAGAAGCTGCCCGCCGAAATGTGGGCATCATCGTCCGCGTCCCTTTGGCCAGCGGCTTGCTGACCGGCCGTTTTAGTGCGCAAACTTCATTTGAGGAGGGCGACCACCGGCAGTTCAACCGCCACGGGGAAGCCTTCGATAAAGGGGAGACTTTTTCGGGCATAGACTACGGGCTGGGGCTGGAGGCGGTGGAAGCGCTTAAGACCTTGTTCCCCGATCTCGACAACCTGGCGCTGGTTGCCTTGCAATGGATCCTCCAGTTTCCCGAACTGAGTTGCATCATACCCGGTGCCTCCCGGCCGGAGCAGGTGGCATCCAATCTTTCCGTTTACGATCGGCCACCCCTTACCGTCGAGCAGATCCGCAAAATGAATGCGATCTACTCGAAATTCATTAAGCCGGACGTGCACCAGCTTTGGTAATACCGGGATGCTGTGACCAGATGGAATGGCCATAGAAACGGAGGGAGAAAAACGGGTACGGCTTGGTTCGCCTCAGATCATTCCCGATTGATAGAATTAC
>CAZXIX010000151.1:0-7357 GCA_964640855.1 uncultured Saprospiraceae bacterium | reverse complement strand
GGCTGGCGGATCAGCGGCCCCCACGGCGCCGGCAGGCTGCTTCAAATGAACGACCGGACCCTGGCCTCCAAAATGCGGAAATTGGGGATCCAGCGAAAGAAATTTCCGGAGGAAAAATAATTTCGAGAATCCGGTCCACCAGCTAATGCGCCTGCCATAAAAAGAATCTTTGACATAGAATACCTGCCGGCTCTTTTCGGGATTTCCGGGATGATCCTGATCCTTTTGGACCTTGGATTTGACCCCATTCGCATCCCGCCGCCGGTCGTACCCGGCTTGATCTTTGCCTATGCTTCTTCAAGCCTGATCCACGCATTCCGGCAACGGCGATTGTTGCGCCAACCGCTACTCGATCTCGTCCTGCCGGTTTCGGGGCTGATTCTGGTTGTCCTTGCCTTAGTGTTCGAAGGGATCGGGTGGGAAAATGAATATTTTTCGCCCAAGGGGCTGCAAGCCTTTCTTTTTCTGGCCGGACTGGTCGAAGCAGCCAAGGTGGGGAGCCTCATTACGACCTTTTCCCTGAGTGCTGCCCGGGTGATCATTTACAGTTTTTCGTTCCTGATTTTTTTTGGCGCGGTCCTGCTGTCTTTTCCCGGAGCCACCTGGGAAGGAATTTCGATCACGGACGCGGTCTTCATGGCCGTCAGCGCCGTATGCGTCACAGGTTTGTCGGTCTGCTCCCTTTCCCAGGAGTTCACTTTTTTCGGACAAACGATCATCCTAACCCTCATACAGTTGGGCGGGCTGGGGATCATGACCTTTACCAGCTTTTTCGGGTCTTTTTTCCGCGGAGAACGATCCGTAGAGCAAGGGCTGTTGCTCAGCCGGCTGAACCACACCAACAACCTCAACCAGGCGTTCGTATTGCTGCGGCAGGTGGTGGTGATCACCTTGCTGATGGAATTTCTCGGAGCTTGCCTCCTCTACATTTCTCTACCGGGCACCCTGAGCTTCTCAAAAATCTACACCGCTATTTTCCACAGCATTTCGGCTTTCTGCAATGCCGGATTTTCGACCTACGATGCCAGCCTGTACGATCCGACCCTTCGCGACCGGACAAGCCTGCATCTTTCGGTTGCCTTTCTGTTTGTCATAGGCGGATTGGGATTTCCCATTTTGTCGAACGGCCTGAAATATCTTTCCTACCTCCTGACTTATTATTACAAACAGCTGATCCTGAACATCCCCCACCCGAGGCGAAAGATCGTGATCGATATCAATACCACCATCGTATTGATCGCCACGGCCATTTTACTGGGGGCAGGGACCCTGGGTTTTTTCTTTTTGGAAAAGGGAAATACCTTGGCGGACCTATCGCTGGGGCGGCGGCTCACCACCGCTTTTTTTGAGGCGGCTACCCCGCGTACGGCCGGGTTCAACAATTTCGACCTTCAGGAAATGGGCCGGCCGGCGCTTCTGCTTACCTGTATTTTGATGTGGATCGGCGCCTCCCCGGCTTCCACGGGCGGCGGGGTCAAGACCACCACTCTGGCCGTGGCCGTACTCGCCATGATCAGTTTCGCCAGGCGAAAAGAACGAATTGAAATGAAACATCGCTGGATCAGCGAAGATTCGGTGAAGCGGGCGTTTATCATTTTATCGGCTTCCCTGGTTTTCATCGGTTCGGGGATCGCCGCTTTGGCCTTGATCGAAGAAAACATCCCCCTCAAGCTTCTTCTTTTCGAATGCATTTCCGCCTTCAGCACCGTAGGATTGAGTTTGGGGATCACGGCCGAGCTGTCCCCCGCCGGAAAATGGGTTTTGATCTTTTTGATGTTCTCGGGACGGGTAGGTTCCCTGACCTTGCTGCTTTCCCTCTTCCGACAGGCCGGATCGAGACAATATCGATACCCCGAGGAAAATATTTTGATTAACTAAGTAAATAATCAAATGCCCGTTCCGCCGCCCAATAGCCCCCTTTCAAGTGAGATCGCATCCCGGAAGCCCACTTTGGCGCAGTACCGGAAAAGGAATGGAAACAGCCGCCCAGCACTTCTTTCAGGTACGGGCCAGCCTCCGGTCTTCTCTGCCACCGGACGGACTTTGCCCCTATTTAAAAGTTTCAAATGGCTACAAACATCTGAGGCATGAAATACATCATCATAGGTTTAGGAAATTTTGGTTCCACGCTGGCATCTACCCTCTACGATACGGGGCATGAGGTTATCGGGGTAGACTCTAAAGAAGAGCGTACCAACAGTCTGAAGGATTATCTGACTTATGTGATTTGCCTGGATGCTACCCAGCGCGAAGGATTGGAAAGTTTGCCTCTGGATACAGCCGATGCGGTTGTGGTCAGTATCGGGAAACAGACCGGTCAATCCATTATGACGGCAGCTCTGCTCAAGCAATTGGGGGTTGAGCGGATTATTTGCCGGGCGACCTCCGCGCTGCACAAGACGGTTTTGGAAACCATGGGCATCAAGGAGATCGTGTTTCCGGAAAAGCAGGCTGCCCAGCGTCTGGCCAGTAAACTGGAATACGAAGATGTGATCGAATCTTTTTCCCTGGGCGAGAAATACCGCATAGCCGAAATCGATTGTCCCGAATCGTTCGTTGGCAATTCGCTGGCCGAACTAAGCATCCCCAAGGATCACAACCTGCTGGTCCTGACCATCATGCGGAAAAAGGAAAAGACCAACCTGCTGGGCATCAGCCGGTCGGTGAACGAGAGTCTCGGCATCATCAAACCGGATATGACCTTACAAAAAGACGACATCCTGGTCGTTTTCGGCAACCAGGATGACATCCGAACATTTGTAAAAGAAATCGAATGATTTCGTAACTGCTTCTTTATACGAGAGCCAGACGGGTTCTGGCCGCGTTGTATTGTTTTTCTACTTCCCGCCAGTTGATGATCTCAAAAAAAGCATCCACATATTTGGCACGCCGGTTTTGATATTTCAGGTAGTAAGCATGTTCCCAAACATCGAGCCCCAATATGGGGAGCCCATTCAATGAGTTGGTATCCATGAGGGGATTGTCTTGATTGGGCGTGGTGGTGATGTACAGATCCCCTACCGGCTCATCTACGCAGAGCCAGGCCCAGCCCGATCCGAACCGACCCAGGGCTGCCTGTCGAAAATCATCCCGGAAACGTTCGAAAGTTCCGAATTTCCGGTTGATGGCTTTCCACAATTTGCTGATTTCCGGGTCGGGAAACCGGCCTCCATCGGGAGACATGATTCTCCAGTAAAGATTGTGATTGTAATATCCGCCACTGTTGTTCCTGAGTTTGTCGGAATATTGAGAAACGTTTTTCAACATCTGCTCAATGGACAAATGGCCGAGATCGTGCTCATCTACGGCTTCGTTGAGCTTGCGTGTGTATCCTGCATGATGCTTTTGGTGGTGCAACTCCATGGTTCGGGGATCAATCACTTTTTCCAGATCATCGTATGCGTAAGGGAGTTCGGGTAATTTGAAAGCCATAGTCTTTTCTTTTAAATACGGTTTACTTCCCTAACGATCCCGCATCCTGCATGTTCGTTTTACTGTTTTCCCCAGGACCCATATTAAATTTTGAGCAAAACGAACACGGGAATAATCCTCTTGTTGCGGACTTAGAAAACCTGAGCAAACATGATTAGAAAAGTGTCGGGAATATTTTATTCATGAGACTGAGTACTTACAAAACACTACAAGAAGCATTGAAAAGCCTCCAGAAGAGAGGGTTTGTGCGAGAGTTTGAATTTCAGAAAGATAAGCTTCGGTGCAAAAATTCAGGCAAGCTATATCCCCCCAACCAACTCAGACTGATCGAATATCACCGGTTCCCGGAAAAAAGCCAGCCAGCCCGCACGCAAATCATTTTCGCCCTGAAAACTCGCGAAGGGGATAAAGGCCATTTGATATTGGATTATGGCGTAAAAGAGCAACTGAAGTGGATAGATTTTTTTGGGAAAGTAAAAGTTGAGACGGAGGAAGGACCCTAAAAAAAAGCGGATCAGGAAATCTCCGATCCGGCTTCTCTTTTTCTAAATTTCTTTCTTTCATTTAATTGGCGACCAGCATTTCTTTCAATTGCTTTCGAGCCACGAAAAGTCTGCTCTTGACCGTCCCGATGGGAATGTCAAAATGATCTGCAATTTCTTTATATTCGTATCCCTGGAAGTGCATCAGGAAGGGAACGCGATATTTATCTTTCAATAATTCGACCTTTTCCTGAATTTCCTGAATGCGCAGATTGGCCTCGCCCTGATTGGGAACTATATTTTGAGACTCTATGGCGTAAGCCAGATTTTCCACGGGTTCACTCACCACGCGCCTGCGCTTAGCCTTGCGAAATTGATTGATGAATGTATTTCGCATAATGGTCCCGATCCAGGCTCGGAAGTTGGTGCCGGGCTGAAATTTATCCCGGTAGTGATAAGCTCTCAGCACAGTATCTTGTGTAAGATCTTTTGCCTTTTCCCGATTTTGAGTTAGCTGATTGGCAAAATTGTATAAAAAATTCTCGTAAGTGTCCAGTTGTCTTGAAAATTCGGTCGCAGTCACAAAATCTATTTTGGTTCACCCAATTTAGTGCAAACACCGTGCCAAATCACAAAAAATTGATTATCAAATTGTTAGCAAAAAAGACCTCTCATCACTTTGATTAAATAAAATCATTTTAACTAAATAAAATAAAGCCACAATCCTTCCCGAACGAATCGTGTCCGTTTCGAACCTTCGCTTCCCCCGGGTAGTTCAAGTATTGTTTTTATTCACTCGGGAGAACTTTATTTATGCTACCAGAACTTGACCAAAAGCCAACCTTACCTTTCCTGGAAGACCTCAAAGATCAATTGCAAGACTTTCTTCACTGGAGCGGCCTGGATGGGTTTCTGTTGATCCTGGCCACCGTATTGGCTCTCATCATGGCCAATACACCCATAGCTCCTTATTATTTTGATTTCTGGGAAACGCCCATCGCCTTCGAGATAGACGGTAAAGGATTCGACAAACCGCTCTTGCTGTGGGTCAATGACCTACTGATGGCTATTTTCTTTCTCTTGATCGGTCTGGAGATCAAGCGGGAGATCATCGCCGGCGAACTTTCTTCCCTGCGCAAGGCCAGCCTGCCCATCTTTGCCGCACTGGGCGGTATGCTTCTACCCATCCTTTTGTTCTTTCTCTTTCAACCAACAGGCCCGGGACGGGATGCCTGGGGAGTACCCATGGCAACGGATATCGCCTTCTCCATCGGGCTGCTGTCTATCTTCAACAAACGGGTTCCGATTGGCTTGACGGTTTTTCTGACCACCTTTGCCATCGTAGACGATATAGGAGCTATTTTGGTTATCTCTGTTTTCTACAGCCATGAGGTCAACTGGATATCTCTGTTGTATGCTGCCGGCTGGTGGTCCATACTTCTCCTGATGAATACCGTTTTTAAGGTGACTCGCATTTGGATCTACCTGCTGGTGGGCTGCGGGGTCTGGTATTCCATCTTCAAGGCAGGCATCCACCCAACCATTGCCGGGGTGCTCGTAGCTTTCACCATCCCCGCCTATCATAAAGGGACCGAAAGTTTTTTCCTCTCCCGATGGAAAAAATTCATTCGAAAAATCCGGAATAAGGATAGCGATGTCAATTTATCCCGCAAATTTCATCGTGAGAAAGAGATGGAGGTGCTGGAAAACATGAATGAGGGGATAAACAAGGTCATTTCCCCGCTGCAACTTCTGGGAAACCAGTTGGAAAACATGACCAGCTATTTCATTCTGCCGGTTTTTGCCCTCGCCAACGCAGGCATTGCCCTGCAGGGTCTGGAGTCCTTCCCGGCCAGACTTACGCTGAGTGCCGGAGGAGCCATGCTGATCGGAAAGGTGATCGGATTGTTCGGCTTTTCCTGGATAGCGGTCCGCCTGGGTATGGCCACCTTACCCAAAGGCGTCCGCTGGCCTCATCTGTTGGGAGCCAGCTTTTTGGGTGGCATCGGATTTACCATGGCCATCTTTATCTCCAACCTGGCGCTTACCGATCAAACCTTGCTGGCCAATACCAAGATCGGAATCCTCTCGGGCTCCCTGATTGCGGGGATAGCCGGGGTATTAATTCTGAACGGAAGTCTGCCCAGGAAAAACGTCAGGCAAAATCGTTAGTAGCGATCCAACTCCCTCGACAAGCGCTCGATCAACTGTTGGCTCCTGGCGGTCCAGCCATCCGCAGCATCCATAGCGATCCGGTAGGAACCATAAAGACTTTGGATGATGTTTCGCAACATCCGGTCGTCCGCAAAATCATAGTTCCCCTGACGGATCTGCTCATAATCCAGACGATAAATGAGAAAGTCAGCCAGGTATTTCTCGTGGATCTTATTCTGCCTTTCGTAATCCTGCTGGATCTGATTTTGACCTGAATAATGAGTTTCGAGCGCCTTTTTCAATTCGAAATCTGAAAAAAGTCTGGGATCGCCCGAATTCACCAGGGTCCGGTAGGTAACGTCGTTGGGCTGAAAATAAACGATCTCCGCCAGGCTAAATATTTTTTGCAGGAGGGTATCCCGCCCTTCTTTTTTACCACCCAGGTGGGGAAAGATGGACTGAATGGTATTCACCTTTTGCTGAAATTCGGCTTGATCTCCCTCGAGCTGTTGCACCTCATTGGACAAATCGGCGATGAGGCTCTCCAGATATTCCTTACGCAAGGACCAGTCTCCTGCATTTTCAGCCCAGTTATTGAGTGAAAAAGCAATGGTGATCCCGATGATGACGATGAGGATCTCACCCAGCGCGTACTTCCAGTTTATTTTAAATGGATAATTCAATTCGAAAGTCGAAAGCTTTCAATTTACCAGCTCGACGATCATGGTGATCTCTACCGGAATGTTGTTGGGAAGCACGGCCATCCCCACGGCTGCCCGCGTGTGTTTCCCCGCTTCCCCGAAAACCTCGGTCAGGAGGTCCGAACAACCATTGACCACCTTGGGCTGATCGAAAAATTCCGGATCGGAAGAAACCATACCGACCACCCGCACGATCTGTTTGACCTTTCCCAGGTCCCCAATGGCCATTTTGAGTGTAGACAGCAAACAGATGCCGGTAGCCCGGGCTGCCTGATAGCCTTCCTCGACGGTCAGGTCCTTGCCCAGTTTCCCGTACTTGAGGCCTCCCATGCTACAGGGACCATGTCCGGCCAAATACACCAATGAGCCCACTTGCCGGAACTTTACATAATTGGCCACCGGCTGGGAAGCCTCCGGCAATTCAATACCCAGTTCCCGGAGGCGCTCCTCCGGCGACTGGGCATAGGCCATTGCCGCCAAACCCAGCATGAAAAATAAAGCAAGGGCGTATTTCCTTTGAGAATGCATAAAAGAAAGGGTAATGGGTCAAATTGGTTGATCAAGCTCTTAAAGCGCCAGCAAATTGCC
>CAZXIX010000150.1:0-7607 GCA_964640855.1 uncultured Saprospiraceae bacterium | reverse complement strand
AATCCAGCCAGTTGAAACGGCGCACCTTGTAAGGACAGTTATTGGCGCAGTAGCGGGTGCCGATGCAGCGGTTGTAGGTCATTTGGTTCAGACCTTCCCCGCTGTGGTTGGTAGCGGCTACCGGACAAACATTTTCGCAAGGTGCATTGTCGCAGTGCTGGCACATCATCGGCTGGTAGACCACGTTGGGATTCTCGTAGTCGCCGTAATAATAGCGATCGATCCGCAGCCAGGTCATTTCGTGATGTCGAGCTACCTCTCTTTTTCCTACTACCGGAACGTTGTTCTCGGCAATGCATGCCACCTGGCAAGCACCGCATCCGATGCAGGCATTGAGGTCGACGTGCATGCCCCAGTGGTGGCCCTGGCTGTAGTACTGTTCCTGGTATTCTTCTGCCGGATAAAGCGTCGCCTCGTTCAGATGCGCTGCTTCTTCCCGGCGATGTTCGATCTTGTGCACAAGCTCTTCTACCTCCTTGAGGTTGGCTTTGTAGATGATAGACCTTTCTGTGATGCTTCCCTGGTAGCCCTCGGTCAGGGTCATGTTGGTCTTTTCATCCACATTGAGAGGCTTCCCGCTCGCTTCGTCCACGATCAACTCTCCGTTCTCGTCGCGGGCGGTCATACCCATTCCGTGGTGGTACTGGACACAGGCGAATTCCTTTTCCACATCCACCTTATCGGAAACATCCACCACCGTGGCATAATACTGGGTATTGCCGTATTCATCCAAAGTAAGCCAGGGGAAGACGTCTGTTCCTACCTGATTGGCCAGAGCTGATCCGGCATTTCCCGTCCGGCTCCGGCCGTAGCCGATCGCCAGGGAGACCGTATTCTGCATTTGCCCGAACTGGCGTACCGCCGTTATTCCCTCGACGATCCTGCCGTTGACTTCCACATTGACTTTATCCGCCTGTCCATACAACTCGCGTGAACTCAATCCCTTGAAGGAATTGAATTCGTTTCCGCCATCCCAACTCACGGGTATGGCCAGATAATTCCCCCAGACGGTCCGGGCGATCGGGTCGGGCATTTCCTGCAACCAGGGGTTGCCGGCGTATTGCCCATGCCCCATGTTTACGGTTTCATAAAAGGCGATCTCCAGTTCTGCCCCGGACGGCTGGCGCACTCGTCCCGCAGCAGCCGTGACATCTCCCTGGTAAGTAACGGCAACTTCTTCCACGTCTATCTCTGCCACCCCGTCGTGCAGGGCCGAGTCCCAGAATTTCTGGAAATCGAAAAATCCGGTCCGTGGGAAGATGGTACTTTCCCAATGAGCTTTCAGATAATCGTAGAAAGGCTGCTCGCTTTCCGTGTCCAATTCTTCACTTTCAGCCCAGCGGAGCAGGCTTTCCTCCGTCTGCCGGGTACCCGGTTTGCCGACGGAAGCGAAAATGGGCGCTATCGCAGGCTGGATCAATCCATATTGGCCCCGCTTGACCTCTACATCGCCCCAACTCTCCAGGTAATGGTGGGTAGGCGTGATGAAATCGCAAAGAACGGCCGTTTCATCCGCCTGCGTGGCGAATGTCACTTTCAAAGGCACTTTGGCCAGAGCCGTACGGAATTGCTCTGCATTCGGCAAGTCATAGGCCGGGTTGGCTCCTTCCAGGAAGAAGACCGCATCGACCCGGTTGCCGTTCATATCGCTGATGAGCTGCTGAACAGATCCATCCCGTCCTTGCCGCTGCATGGAAGCCCGACTGAAATCGAGGGTGCTTCCGTAATTGTCGAGCATGCTGTTGATCGCGTTCACGATCACCTGCTCGCCTACATTGTTGGAACCGCTGACCACCAAGCTCTCGCCCCGGTGATCGAAAAGTTCGCGGGCGACCAGGCTCATCTTTTCGCTGATGCCCGGATCGACTTGAGGACCCAGAACCCGGACCTGACCGGCCAGATCCGCTACCTCGTTGTAGAGGGCGATCAGAGCGGCTCCTTGTTCGGAGGGTTTGACCAAAATCCGATTATCGGCATTGGAGCCGGTGAGGGACATGTGGCTTTCTACCTGAATGTGGCGAGACATTTCGGGATGATGCACATCCTTGATGCGTCGATTCTTGGCATATTGGGTTGCAAACTCGATGGGAGAGATCCAGGTGCCCAGAAAATCCGCTTCGAAGGAGACGATGACGCGGGCCAGATCGAAACGATAAGCCGGAACGACCGCTTGCCCGAAGTCGCGCTCATTGGCCTGGATCATGGCCGAGCTGGAAATCGGATCATACATGACGTGCTCCGTATTGGGAAATACGGCTTTGAAGTCGGCTATGGCTTTTTTGCCGGTGGGGCTCATCAGCGTATGGGAAACCACCCGAATACGCGAGTTCGGATTCAATTTACCCTTGATCTCATTGTCAATCTCCTCCCAGGAGGGCCCGGATTGTTTGCCGCGCGGAAGCTGGATGCGCTCATTGGCAACTCGCAAGGGACCGGAGAACCGGTTGGTATCGTACAGGTCCAGAACGCTGGCCTGAGCTCTTGCACTGGTTCCTCCACCCGTGATGGAACTCATGCTATTTCCTTCGATCTTGATGGGGCGTCCCTCTCGGGTTTTGACCAGAACGGGGCAAAAATCGCCGCCTTTCACAAAGGTCGAAGCATAATAGGTGGCGACGCCGGGCACAATTGCGTCCGGCTTGACGACATAGGGTATGGCTTTGCGTACCGGGATCTCGCAACTGGAAGCGATCGCGGCGGTACCTATACTGAAACCCAGATATTTCAGGAAATCCCGGCGATTGGTCTCGACTTGCGAGGCCGCATCCGAGGCCAGGGTTTCTACAACAGGAAGCTCTGTGAATTCAGAGGCCGTTCGCTTTTCGAATGCCTCCGGGTCGTTGAGCTGATCTACGCCTGTCCACACGTCATTGTGGTGGTTCTTCATGTATGCTGAAGTTTATAGTATGGTCTTTTGCCAAGTTTCAATTAATAGTGACACTTCTGGCACTCCAGTCCTCCGATCTCCTCGACGGTCACGCCTGTGCGTTCACCGGCGGCCAGTTCCTCATGGTATCGCTCATAAGACTGATAGTAATCGTTATCTGCGAACTGCACCTCCGTCTGCCGGTGACAGTTTACACACCATCCCATGGAAAGCGGAGAATACTGATAGACGACCTCCATTTCTTCGACCGGACCATGGCAGGTCTGGCATTCAACCTTCCCAACGGAAACGTGCTGAGCGTGATTGAAATAGGCATGATCGGGAAGATTGTGAATGCGCACCCACTCGATGGGGCCGGTAACGGAGTAATCGCCCATTTCCGGATTGGTGAGTGAGGCAACGATTTCCTCCCACTGAGACTCGGCTTCGAAATCCGCTTCCGAAGCGCTGCCGCCATTGTCAGTGAACTGGAAAGCGATCCACATTTTGTAGATCTCCCCGAGTTCCTCTGTGGTCATGTCCTCATAATCCTCAATGTACTCGTCTATGTTCGGGTCCCAGCCCACAGAGGCGAATATCTTGGTGATCTCAGCCGTACCGTACTGCGAGCCGTACTTGATGGCCGTATGACAGTTCATACAGGTGTTGGCGGCCGGGATGACTGAGTGCTTGGAGCGTCGGGCGCCGTCGTGGCAATACTGACAGTCGATCTTTTGCAGACCGGCATGCGTTTCGTGAGAAAATTTGATGGGTTGCTCCGGCTCATACCCCTGCTGACGTCCCAGCATGATGGCGTTGTTAACCGTTGTATATCCCCCCAACACGACCAAAGCAAATACGACAAAGGCGATCACGCCCTTGCTGGTCAGTATTTCAACCAGTGTTTTGCGCTTGGGGGGCTCCTCGCCCTCCTTCACTTTGAGAAGATAGTCCAGGTTGGACAAAATTCGCGCCAACACTACAGCCAGAATGGCCAGAATGGCCGTCAGCACTATATAGAGGAAGGTGTTATCCGACTCTTCGGCCGTCACAGTGCCGGCCGCCGGTGCACCCGCCACCGCATCTTCCGGGACGGCAGTATATACGTCGTCGATGTAAGCCAGGATATTGTCAATCTCCGAATCCGTTAGATTCAGGAAATTGTTCATGATGGTCGGCTGCCACTCGTTCCACAATTCAACGGCTCTGGGGTGCCCCTCGTTGATCATGGCCTGCGAATTGCGGATCCAACGATATAGGTCCTCTTTCGGATAGTCGGCCCAACGTTCTTCTACCCCGCCAAGGGCAGGCCCCGTCAGGTCGTCCTTCATGTTCTTGTTATGACAAGAAGCACAGTAATTCCGAAAAAGCGTTTTGCCCTCCCCAATATTCGCTTCCTGCGCCTGCAAGGGCACGGCCAGAAAAGAAATAACGAGAAGAACTCCCAATTGCTGAAAAACAGACTTCAGAAACATGGGTGGTAATGATTTATAAAGGATTTGCATCAATTATGCCAATGATTTTCGTCACGCAAATATAGCAAGGGTTAGCTTTTTTAACACTTCAGTGATATAGAGTCAAATTATTTAGATGCCTTCTAAATAACATGAGGTTTCGGTCGAAGATTATCCTCCTGTGCAAAAATACGTAAACACCTTGTTGAGGGCAATTCCAAAAGGCAACTGCCGCTTAAAAATTGCAACATTATGATGGGGTGGTCAATCAGTTACAGTGGTCATTATTTCCACTGATCTACAACCGAGATATCACGAAGAAGTATCACTGAAGGTCTTAATTTCTGCGTCACATTTCATCACCTTTTCCTTTTTGTTCCAACGGAGGTTAATTCAGCATTAATTCCATTCCCAAATCGAAGACCTATAATTTTTTACCCCCTTGCCATGCATGCGCAGACCGAAAAAATCTCGTATTCTTACTAAAATTTTCTTCCGGAATACCTTAAATAACCTACGCAAACTTATTTCATCAATCCTAATTCTCTCTTATGAAAACCTTGTTCCCTCTAACCGTAATCCTGGCCATCATTGCCCTGCCTTTCCTGGGTTCTGCCCAGTCTTCCAAGTTGGTGGACCGCGCACTCGGTAAGGCGCTCAAAAAAACGGCCAAAGCCGACATGTCATTCCCAGAGATCAGCGAAGCGGCCATGTCCATGGGCGAATCGGGTTCCGAATTGTCCGGGTCGGTCAATAAGGCGCTGGCCGGTGCACTCAAGGAATCCAAGAAAAGTGGTGACTTCACCACCGACGGGCTGGATATGTCTCAATTGAGTGAGCTGGCCTCCTCCGAAAAGCCGTTCAGTTCGCTCCTGGATCTCAAAAGCGGCTTGCGCGATAACCTGGAATCCACCGTGGGCGACCAGTTGAAAAAGGTCGGAGTCATGGACATGCTGAGTAAAATGGGGCCTCAGATCCCGGGCCTGGACCTGGCCAATATAGGCGCCGAGAAAGCCATTGCCAGCATGCTCACCGACAAAGCGGTCGGCGAACTGGATAAGATGGGATCCAAACTTTTGGGTAAGCTCAATTTCTGATCGAAGTACCCAGTCAAATCCCTGATTATCTCCCGGATGCCCTGGCAGACCTCTCCTAAGGTTTGTCAGGGCTTCCTGTTTTGGGGCAATCCCTGGTCCCTGACCGGAGAAAGGCGAAAAAAACCTCTTTTCCATCCGGGAATTAGTATCCCAACCAGCTATGGATTAATTTAGACTTGAGACCTGCAGCAGGTTACTCCAGCAGCTTCCCAACTTTCACCTGCCCGGATCCACACCTTGAGAAATGCATAACCAAAACCCTGTACTATGGCTATTCGACTTTTCAAAAACTGGTGGCTCATTGGTCTGAAAGGCCTTTTTCTATTTCTACTAGGTCTTTTCACCCTGCTAAATCCGGATACGGCAGCCGACTTCATTCCCTTTTATCTGGGGCTGGCCGGCGTGATCGCCGGACTCGGAGAGATCACCCTGGCCCTGACCAATCGGGAGAACGAAAACTGGGGCTCCTTTCTCGCCGAAGGCATTCTCGACCTCCTGATCGGGATCATCTTTCTGTCGAAACCCGAAGTGGCCAACATCATTCCCATTCTGCTGGGCATCTGGATCCTGTTTTCCGGCGCCGCTCTCCTGATGCGCGGATTGCGGGGGCAGGCACCCAACAACAATTATTTGCTCCCCGCTCTGCTTTTGCTGGTCATCGGTTTTCTAATGGTGACGAACCCCTTTGGCGCTTACGTATCTCTTATGATCCTGTTGGGTATCGTCCTGATCGTGGTGGGATTGGCCATTATGTTCGTCAGTTGGAAGCTCCGGGGATTAAAAAAAGAATGGAAGGAAACCGCGGGCAACATCCAAAGCCGGATGAAGGAACGGCCGTAGACCGATAATCAGACCGGCACCGGGAACAGCTCGAAAAAAGGGACTCCTATCAGGGGTGTCCAGGGTGATCCTTTAAACTAACCTGTCCCGACGGCTCCTCAAATGGTTCAAACTTTATAAATTAAAGCCGCGAAAAAGAAAGGTTTACCCAATACCTAAATCGATCATACCAATGAATCACATGAAACCCATTTTCCAACTGCTTACCGGAATCATCTTGCTGGTAGGGACCGGCTGCCAAAACGAACAACCGACTACATCCGATTACACCATATATCACAACGGCGACATCCTGACCATGGAAGGAGAATCGCCGCAGTATGCCGAGGCCCTGGTCGTGTCGGACGGAAAAATCGCCTTCCTGGGTGATAAGGAAAGTGCCCGCGAGAATTATGCTGGGGCCAAGGAGGTGGATCTCGAGGGAAAAACGCTTCTTCCCGGATTCATAGATGCGCACGGTCACCTGATGAACGCCGGCTTTCAGGCTCTCGGAGCCAACCTCCTCCCGCCCCCGGATGGAGCGGGAAGTGATATCGAGCAACTGATCGCCATCACTAAAAAATGGGCCAATGATAGCCCAAAGTTTATTGAAAAAGCAGGCTGGATCATCGGCTTTGGATACGATGATGCCCAACTGACTGAGAAGCAACACCCGACGGCCAACGACCTGGACCAGGTTTCGGAAGACATCCCCGTGCTGTTCATCCACCAATCGGGCCATCTCGGTGCCATGAACCACAAGGGCCTGGAAACGGTCGGTTATACCGACGGGGTAGAAGATCCCAAGGCCGGGGTTATCCGACGCGTGGATGGTACCCGGAAACCCAACGGCGTACTGGAAGAAATGGCCTTGTTCATCCCCTTGTTCACCCTCTTTGGAGAAGCGACCGACCAGGATAACCAAACCCTGATCGAGGCCGGGATCAAAGCCTACACCCGGTTTGGTTTCACCACAGCCCAGGAAGGCCGGGCGAATGATGTAGCTTGCCGAACCTACCTCGCCATGGCAGAGCAAGGCCCCCTGCCCATCGATGTGGTCGCCTATCCCGATATCCAGGGATTCGGCGATTACATGGAGTCGGTCGGAAGCCAATCCGAATTCACCAACCGCTTTCGCATTGGCGGCGTCAAGCTCAGCCTCGATGGCTCGCCTCAAGGGAAGACGGCTTGGCTCACCCAACCTTACAAAATGCCGCCCCCCGGGCAACCAGCCGATTATCGGGGATACCCGGCCATCGAGGATTTCGAAGAGGTGAAGGGCTTTGTTGCCACCGCCTTTGCCAATAACTGGCAGATCCTGGCCCATTGCAACGGCGATGCGGCCATCGATCAGTACATTCGGGCCGTGCG
>CAZXIX010000149.1:0-7652 GCA_964640855.1 uncultured Saprospiraceae bacterium | reverse complement strand
ATTTTTGATAACCGAAATCTTTAAAAACGGTCAACACTAATCAGGGAAGTGCAGGGGCTCCAACCCGATCCTGCTACCCGGAATCGACTCTGAACCCTTTCCCCCCAACCCTAAACTGATTTCACGTTCTTTCCTTCTTCGGGACGCTGAATTTATACTTTGAGAAGATCTGCCGAACGGCACTTTCTACTACCTTGTAGGGATTATCCCGGCCAAGCTCCAGGGTAGCTTCGGCGGCCCCGTGCCAGATGAGGCCCTTGGTTTCCGGATGGTACATCTCGATCACCAGGGTACCGTTTACATAGGTGCTGTACTCGATGCGTCCCCCCACGCGGCTGCTCATGCCCACGCCCCCGTAATAGCCGCCGAATCCGATCCCGACGTTCACTCCACCCACCTCCCGGCCCACCGTCTGCGTACGTGAGATGGCGAAATATCCGATTTCCAGATCTCCGTTCTGCGGCACCTCCCGGTATCCCCTCCGGTCCATCTGATACTTGACCTGCTGGGCAATGTGGTCCACCAATCGAGGGTCCCGGATCCCGGTCTCCTGGATTTGCTCTTCGGTCATCTGGAGGAGCGTGTAGGTTCGGTAGGTATCGAAGGGGATCTGTTTGTCGTAATCGGCAGTGACCCGGTAGGAGGTCGTACAGCCCAGGGTCAGGGCAAGAAATCCCAATGAGATCCCGGTTTTCAGGATACGAATCATAGGCGCTTATTTTTCCCAAAGGTAAGCCAAATGAGGGCATCCCGAAGCCGGCGGAACGGTACAGAAGGGATGGGCTTCATTTCCTCATAATGCGGACAGGTCGTATCTTCGGCCAGCAAAACCAGCCTGGAAAAGAAAAGCATCATGGGAAGAGCGTTTGAATATCGAAAAGCCTCCAAATTTGCCCGTTGGGACAAAATGGCCAAGCAGTTTACCAAAGCCGGCCGGCAGATCACCATTGCCGTGAAGCAGGCAGGGCCGGACCCGGAAACCAACGTTTTACTGCGCCGCGCCATCCAGAACGCCAAATCGGTGCAGATGCCCAAAGATCGCATCGAGGCCGCCATCAAAAAAGCATCCGACAAGGATACCAGCAATTTCGATGAGATCACCTACGAAGGGATGGCCTCCCACGGGGTCGCCGTGGTCGTGGAAACAGCCACCGATAACCCCACCCGTACCGTCGCCAATGTGCGCTCTTATTTCAAAAAGAAAGGAGGGTCCCTCGGGACCCAAGGGATGCACGATTTCATCTTCACCCGTATGGGCGTCTTTTACATCCAGCCGGAAGATATATCCGATCGGGAGGAGTTCGAACTGGAATTCATCGATCACGGCCTGGAAAAGATCGAACAAGATGAAGTCGAAGGGAAAGATTTTGTCAAGGTCTATACGGCATTCGAAGATTTCGGTCGCATGCAGGAAGCCCTGGAAAAGGCTCAGATCCAGGTAGAAAAATCCGAGCTCGAACGCATTCCCAACCACACCAAGGAACTGACCGACGACCAGGTGGACGAGGTGCTCGATCTGATCGATACCCTGGAGCAGGATGACGACGTAACGAACGTTTTCCACAATCTGCCCTGACTTTCTCCCACGCTCATCAAAAAGTTCCTCTGGAAGCCCAGCTTTTTAAGGTTACCCGCCTCTATACCGCCCTGATAATCAGCCCGATACCCCATATTCGGGTTTCATTCCGGAGCCCTTTTCGGCGGTACGAAAACTCTTTTTTTGAACCGGAGGCGCAGCCATTTTGTCTAATTGTGACATAATACCTGAATCATGATCCAGCCGGCTAGCCTGAAATTTCTTTCTGACCTGGATGTTAACAACAACAAGCCCTGGTTCCAGGAGCACAAGGGAGACTACGAAGACGGGAAAAAGAATATCGAAGACTTCATGGAGCGTATCTGGGACCGTTTGAGTGAAACGGATGTGCTCGAAACCTCCAAATTATTCCGCATTTACCGGGACGTCCGCTTCTCAAAAGATAAAACGCCTTACAAGCCCTACTTCAGCGGCTATTTCACCCGCATGGGAAAAGAGCGGCGAGGCGGATATTATTTCAGCATTCAACCCGGAAACCAGACCATCGTCGGGGGAGGATTTTACGACCCCAGCAAAGAAGATCTGCTTCGCATCCGCAAAGAGATCGAGTTTGACGGGGATCGCCTGAAGGCGGTCCTTGCCGCACCGGAATTCGCCCGTACATTTGGCGAGCTTCTCGGAGACGGTGTTAAAACGGCTCCCAAGGGGTTTGCCAAAGACCATCCGCACATCGACCTCATCCGTAAAAAGCAATTTTATGCCATGCGCACCTTCACCGACAAGGAAGTGCTGGCTCCCGATTTCACAGAACAGGTTGCCCGGACTTTTCTGGATATGCGTCCCTTTCTCGACTACATGAGCGAGGTTCTGACTACCAATTTGAACGGTGAAAAGATCTGATCGCTTGCCCACCGGCATGCTTTCAGCTCCCGGAATATCCTCTGCTGGAGGGCGTTGCCAATAGGGCCGGCCCCGCAAAGAAGCGGGAACCGGCCGACAGACAACCCCGTTGCCCCACCGGCAATAGTAAACCCCAGTAAATCCGGCAAGCGGGCAACTTTCCACCAGCCCGAAGGCTGTCCCGAGAGTCAGAACAGCAGGATGATGACCAGTGAAAGAATGGGAGGTTTGGTTTGAACCGGCAGGATGCCGGCCCCGGGAGTTTCCTTCCCGATATAAACGCGTTAGTAGCAATTATAATAGTCCTTCAAATGCGTTTTTCCATAAAATTTTAGCGGAAATTTTAATCCGCACCCGGAAAGGGGTGATTTTTGTCATTCTTGTACTTACCCGGCCTCATTGCAAATGGTATTTATGTGGGCTACATCAGAATTGGATCAAAACCATTCTGTCATGGCTGTAAATACCTTGAACATTACCCAAAAACGTCTCCCCCGCAGGCAATTGGCCTACATACGGCATGTGGGCCCCTACATGGGAGATCCGGAACTCTTTGAACGCTTGTTCCATCAGGTAGGGGCATGGGCAGGCCCCAAAGGTTTGATGCAAAGACCCGACATGGAGGCCATATCCGTTTATCACGATGATCCGGAAGCCATACCCGTAGAAAAGCAGCGGATCAGCGTTGGCTTTACCGTGCCTCTGGGAACTCCGGCCGAAGGCGACATACAGATGATGGAAATGCCGGAAGGCGATTACGTGGTCGGGGCTTTCGAAATCCTCCCGACCGAGTACGGCGTATGCTGGGGCGAGATCATGGACTACATGGAGAAAGAGCGGATCCGCCCGGCCGGCCTGATGTACGAGTCCTACAAAAATGATCCTTCCCAGCATCCGGAAGGAAAACATCAGGTCGACATCTGCATCGCGGTCTAGTCAAAAAAAAAGACAGCATTTCCTCGGGTCCGTACCGCAGGGTTCGGGCCTTTTAATTTTGAGGCTCACCCCGAAATCTATTCTCGAAGGATCCCGTTTTGTCTGATCTTCTTGCCGGTAAATGCGGGCTGAATATGTGTCAGGTCTCTATTTTTCTTCCAGCATCTTACCCAGGATCTCTTTCATCAACTTTGCTGCTACCGAAGCGGTCACCCCCTGATGGTCACACTGTGGATTGTACTCTACGATGTCGGCTCCGATGATGGGCACATCGATCTGCTGGAGGATATCCAACACTTGCCGGGTTGAGAGTCCGCCCGGTTCCCGATGAGAGACTCCCGGCGCGAAGGCGGGGTCCAGCCCGTCGAGGTCGAGCGAAATGTAAACCGGCTTTTGAAAGGCCGGGATTCGATCCCGGCTGAAATCCTTCATTTCATGTATCTCCACGCCAAAGCGATGGGCCTGATCCCGCTGATGTGCATTCAGCGTACGGATGCCCACCTGTACCAGCCGGCCTGCCAGGCCGTTTTCCATGATCCGGGCAAAAGGACAGGCGTGGGAGTAGGGGTCACCCTCAAATTCATGGTACAGGTCAGGATGGGCATCGATCTGGAGGATGTGGATGTCCTCGTATACCTGACTGTAGGCTTGGATCATAGGGAAGGTGATCGAATGATCTCCACCCAGGCTCACCAGTCGAAACCCTTGATCCAGCAGCTCGCGGGCTTTTTCTTCGATCTGGAAATACTCATCAATAAGCAAGTCGCCCCGGTCTTCCACCTCCGGTCGGGCGGTGTCGATCCCGTTCTCGGCCGTCCGGTTGGAGGCTCCCGAATAAAAAGCCTCCCGGATAAGGGCAGGTGCCTTTGCCGGTCCTTTCAAAAAGGATGATTTCTCATCGTAGGGAATGCCGATCAGCGCGATGGGATTCATTGGTTGCTTTTTACTTTTCCCCGGGCGGTTTGCAGGAATTGATCCTGCAGTTTTCCCCGTTTGGCTAGGTCGTCCTGCAAAGCTGCAGGAGCGGGAATGGTCACCAGCATTTTATTCTCTTCCCAGAAACCCTGGTTGTAGGAGTAACGAATATCCCGCAGGCCATATTTGGTCAGCAGAAAGCGGCCTTTATTGCCTTTTAACGAATTTCGGTCCTCGGCCGGGATGACGTTCAGAACGTGAAGGGAGCGGGCGTTGAGGTAGTTCCTCAGGCCTTGATCAAAAGAAAAGGAATAGACCAACTGGATTCGGTTGGGATAGTATTTTCCATTGACCTTGCGATAGGAGATTTCGTTGTAGCTGGCGTCTTGCTGGTTGCCTTGCCGTAGGCGGACGATACCGAAATCCGATTTCCGGATGGTCATTTCGCTCACCCGATAAGGGCTTATGGCATCCGATTTTCCGGCAGTAGGATCATGGGCAAAAATGAATCCGATGGTGAGCAAGGTGTCTTTACCTTCCAGAAATTCACCGTTATTGAAAAAGCGATAATGATCCAGAAAATCGTCCTTTTCGCGTTTGAACAAGTTGTAGATCCGGGATAAGACATAAGGGAAGCGGCCAAAAATATTATAAATGCCATTGGTGTAATTCCGGGTGTGCTCTTCCGGGACATCCCTGCGGTCCAGGCTGCGGCGGAATTCCAGCAGGCGAATCTTGCTGTCCTTCGGCGGATAAGTAAACTCCTGGTCTTCAATGTAAACGAAGGCTTCCATCATTTCCGAGTACACCGAATCGGTGATCGAATATTCCCGGTAGTAAGCCCTGAGCCAGGTTTTGGCGCTGCCGTATTGCTCGGGCAATCGCCGGAGGGCCTCCCGGACGATGCTGCGAAGATGTTCATCCGAGAAGACGGTTACCTCGGGCAGCGGTAAGGCATCTTCCTCCATTAAAACCTGGAGGGTATCCGTATTCATATCCGAAATGGCCAGGTAAACGGATTCATAACCCAACTCGGTAATCACCAGCGTGTCCCGATCGTCCTCCAGGCCTAATTTGATGCGGAATTGGCCACGTTCATTGGAAATGACCCCCCGGTTCTGGTTGGCCTTGAAAAATACATTGGCGAAGGCAACGGGCGATCGATCTTTACTGTCCAGTATTCGCCCATGAATCTCCCGGGATTGGCCCCCAAGAGGCCAGCTCAGAATCAAACTCAGTACAAGAGGCAGGAGCCGGGTCATGGTGGTAACTTTCTCAACGAAAGAAACTTCGCCGTACTTCGAAGGTAATCATTCCGGAGAGTCCCTTCGAAACGGAAAGACGAATCAATCGGTCATCTGCAAGGTGCTAGCCTTATCCGGAAACCTGATCAGGCCCTGCCTTTGAGCATCAGGTTCCAATACATGTACGGTAGTCCATACTTTTTGAGGATCCACATGCTCCAGAGTTCCTTGCTGGTATCGAAGAGGCGACTTAGCGTGGGGTCGCTATCCCGGTTTCCGTCGTAATCGAATTCGGCCAGCACCATCTTTCCGTAGCCGGTCACCAGGGGACAGGAGGAATAGCCATGGTAGTCTTCCGAGAGCTGCTTTTCATTTTGCATCAGGTGGAAGAGATTTTCCACCACTACCGGTGCCTGCTTTCGAACGGCAGCTCCTGTCTTGGCCGTGGGCAAGGCCGCAGCATCTCCGAGGGCGAATACGTTGGGATATTCATTGTGCTGCAAGCTGTGAATGTTCACGTTGATCCAACCTTTGCTGGCCCCTTCCTGATGGGCGATCTTGCTGCTCTTGACGAAATCGGGAGCGGATTGGGGAGGAGCGAGGTGCATCATCTCAAAGGGCACCATGACTTCCTCTTCCGACAGGTTTTCTTCCCCGATATCCTGATAATTGTAGCAAAGCTTGGTCGGTTCGCCGGCATGTTGAATGATGCGGTAATAAGCCTTCTTGTTCGGCCCGTCAATGCGGGTCAATTTATGGAAAAAACGGACCGTGATGTCCTTCCGGTCGATGACTTCGGTCAAGGTGGTTTTGAAAGGTTCCACGCCGAAAATGACCGATCCCGGAGTGATGAAGGAGATTTTGGAATTTGCCCGTACCCCTTCCCGGCGGAAGTAGTCGTCTGCCAGGTACATGATCTTCTGCGGAGCGCCGCCGCACTTGATGGCGGTGGCGGGCTGGGTAAAGAGAGCGTGGCCGCCTTTGAATTCCTGCAAAACCTCCCAGGTATATTCCGGGTCCACGTAATTGCTGCAAACCCCATTCTTTCCCAGCGTCTCCTCCAGTCCCTCCAGGCCGTCCAGATCGATCTGAATGCCCGGACAAGCGACCAGGTACTCATAGACGATCCGGTCTCCGCTTTTCAAGGCGACTGTATTTTCGTCGGGGAGTATCTCCGTAACGGCATCCTGTATCCACTTGGCTCCCGCGGGAATGAGGCTGGCCATGTCGCGCTCGGTCTTGTCCATGTTGTAGGTGCCGGCCCCTACCAGAGTCCATGCCGGCTGATAATAATGCTTGTCCGCCGGATCAATAATGGCGATATCCAGCTTATCGTCCTTCCGAAGGAGTTGAGCAGCAACGGTTATGCCGGCTGTGCCGGCGCCGATGATAACGATCTTATGATTGGATGCCATAGCTAAGGTTTTTGGTCATAAAGGTTAAAGGCAAATGAGCTGTTAATGAGGTAGTCGGGAACGAAGCAATCCGTAGGTAAAGGTACCCAGTAACGCAAAAAAGATGGAGACCAGCAATACGGTGGCCCCGCTTCCCAGCAAGATGAACATCGGACCCGGGCAGGCGCCCAACAAGGCCCAACCCATCCCGAAAAAGATGCCGCCCAGAAGGTACCGGGCTACGCTCCAGTTTTTATCGTTGAACTCAATGGGCCGGCCGTACATATCTTTCATGCCGGTTCGCTTGATCAGGAAAACGATCAGGGAGCCGAGCACGACGGCCGTACCGATCACGCCGTACATGTGAAAGCTTTGAAAATGAAACATTTCATAGATGCGGAACCAGGAAATAACCTCGGCTTTGTACAAGGCTAGCCCGAAAAGAACTCCGACCAAAAGATATTTCAAGTATTTCATGTTGGGTGATATTTAAAAGAGGTAAGGGAAAATGAAGTGGACCACAAACAGCCCTCCGATGAAAAAACCGGCTACGGCGATCAAGGAAGGCAATTGCAGGTTGGACAATCCGCTGATGGCATGCCCGGAGGTACATCCACCCGCGTAGCGAGCACCGAATCCGACCAGGAAACCGCCGATGGCAATGATCAGCCATCCCTGCCAGGTTCCCAGCGCCTCCCAACTGATAAAATCGGGGACCATGGGGAC
>CAZXIX010000148.1:0-7812 GCA_964640855.1 uncultured Saprospiraceae bacterium | reverse complement strand
CTTCATCTTTTTAACCCAAATATACGAATTCAACTAATTTGACCCATTACCCAAAAAAGAATGGCGAAAGAATGACCTTAATCAGAATTAATCTTGACAAAAGTTTTAAATCCTTTATATCGGTCATATAACCCGATTAATGACAGCGGATTAGGTTAGCTGGTCCCGAAGGAACACGACTTCTTTCAAGCGCTGGAAGAGCTGGGTGGCTTCCTGAAAGCTGAGGGTTTGCTGACCGTCGGAAAAGGCTTTTTCGGGCATTTCGTGTACTTCCACCAGCAGACCGTCCGCTCCGGCCATGGTAGCGGCCAGGGCGATTTTGGGGACGTACTTTCGCAGCCCGATCCCGTGGCAGGGATCCGCTATCACCGGCAGATGTGATTTTTCCTTCAGTACCGCTATGGCATTGATATCAAAGGTATTGCGATAGGCATTCTCATAGGTCCGGATGCCTCGTTCACAGAGCATGATGCGTTCGTTGCCGTTGCTGAAAATGTATTCAGCCGCCTGCAGGAGTTCATCCAGTGAGCCGCTGATGCCTCTTTTCAGGAGTACGGGCTTGTCTACTTTGCCCAAGGCATCCAGCAAATTGAAATTCTGGGAGTTGCGAGCCCCCACCTGGAAGATGTCCACATAGTCATACATAGGCTCGATCTGCTCGAGCATCATCACTTCGGTGATGATCTTGATGCCGGCTTCCTGGGCTTTCTCATGCCACATTTTCAGGCCGTCCATTCCCAGTCCCCGAAAGGAATAAGGCGAGGACCGAGGTTTATACACCCCGCCCCGCATGATGCGTACGCCCTGTTGGGACAAATGCCGGATCGTTTTATCCACTTGCTCTTCGCTCTCAATGGAACAGGGTCCGGCCATGATGGCAAAATGGCCCGTTCCGATCTGTAAGTCCGCTTCCAGTTCTATCCGGGTATCTTCAACCCTCCACTTCCGGCTGACGAGTTTGTAAGCATCACTGACCCGGTGGATATCCCGGACCCCGGGCAGCGTTCCGATGGCCCGCACATCGAAATCCTGTTTCCCGACGCAAACCAGGTAATCTGCAAATTGGGTGGTCACCCGGTTGGCCTTGTACCGGATCTTTTCCAGGGCCTGTTCGACCTGTTCCAGTTGGTCGGGCTGAATGCTGGGTTGGAGTTGGATGATCATGGCGAATGAGGATTAATGGATAGCTGATTTTACGGATTGGGGATGAGTTCTACCTGCCCCCGAATGCCCTTGACGAAACGGTCTATGCCCTCCAGGCCTTCCCGTTCCAGCATTTTGATGAAAGCGCTCCCGATAATGGCTCCCTGGGCATAGCGGCATGCCGTGGAGAACGTATCGTGATTGGATATTCCGAAGCCGATCAGGCGCGGGTGCTCGAGTTCCATGTCCCGGATCCGTTGGAAATAGCTTAGTTGTTTTTCCGAGATCCCGGATTTAGCACCGGTGATGCTGGCATTGGAAACCATGTAAATGAAGCCCCGGCTGGCTTCGTCCACCTCCCGGACGCGCGCTTCGCTTGTCTGGGGCGTGATCAGGAAACTGAAGCCGAGATCGAGTTCTTCTACCCAGTTGCGGTATAAGGTTTTGTACTCATAAAGAGGCAGATCCGGCAGGATCAGCCCATCGACTCCGACCTGAGCGCATTTCCGGAAAAACGCTTCTTCACCGAACTGCATCACTTGGTTGAAGTAGCCCATCAGGATCAGGGGTACCTCCGTCCGGGGCCGCACCTCTTCCAGTTGGCGGAAGAGGATCTCCAGGGTCATGCCGTTTTTAAGCGCCCGCATGCCCGATTGCTGTATGGTGGGGCCGTCGGCCAAAGGATCGCTGTAAGGCATCCCGACCTCGATCAGGTCGGCGCCCGCCTTATCCAGCTTTTCTATAATGCGGCCCGTATCCTCCAGAGCCGGATGACCGGCCGTGAAATAGATATTGAGCACATTCTCTTCTTTCCGGCTGAATAATTCATTTATCCTCCTCATGCGTAACGGATTGTGAATTCCTTATTGAAAAAACCCGGGCTTCTGCACCCTTATCTCTCAAATTGGTCCAGGTATTTGATGAAAGTGTTCAGATCCTTATCTCCCCGGCCGGAGAGATTAATCACGATCACATCGTCCGCTTGGTAATCCATGACCTTCAAAGCGGCCAGGGCGTGTGCCGTTTCCAGGGCCGGTATGATGCCTTCCAGGCGAGACAATTCGAAAACCGCTTTGATGGCATCTTCGTCGGTGATCGGGATGGCCTCCGCTCGGCCGCTGGCGATCAGGTGGGCATGCATGGGGCCGATTCCCGGATAATCGAGCCCGGCGGAGATGCTGTAGGGCTCTACGATCTGGCCATCCCGGGTCTGCATGAGCAGGGTCCGGCTGCCGTGGATGATCCCTTTGGTTCCCAGTATGCTGGTGGCGGCAGACTCGCCCGATTGCACGCCCATTCCGGCGGCTTCCACCGCCACCAGGCGGACCTCCTCCCGATTGAGGTAATGGTAATAGGTGCCGGCCGCGTTGCTGCCCCCTCCTACGCATGCCATAATGATGTCCGGAGCATCCCGGCCGATCTCTCTTTCCAGCTGCGCCATCATCTCTTCCGAGATCACGGATTGAAAGCGGGCGACCATATCGGGATAAGGATGAGGGCCCACCACAGAACCGATGATGTAATGCGTTTCTTCGGGATGATTGATCCAGTCGCGAATGGCTTCGTTGGTGGCATCCTTCAGGGTCTGGCTGCCGCTGGTAGCTGGTCGGACTTCCGCCCCCAGCATTTTCATCCGGCTGACGTTGGGCGACTGCCTTTCTATATCCACAGCTCCCATGTAAACGATGCACTCCAGGCCTTTCAGGGCGCAAACCGTAGCGGTCGCCACACCGTGCTGCCCCGCACCGGTCTCCGCTATTATGCGCTTCTTGCCTAATTTTTCAGCCAGCAAGATCTGGCCTACGGTGTTGTTCACCTTGTGGGCTCCGGTATGGCAGAGGTCCTCGCGTTTCAAATAAACGGTCACTCCGTATTTTTCGGAAAGGCGTTGGGCCAGGTACAAAGGCGTAGGCCGCCCGACATAATCCCGTAAAAGCTGGTGAAATTCGCGCCGAAAGGAAGGCTCCTCCATGATCTCCACATACCGGCTTCTGAGCTCCTCAATGTTGGGGTGAAGCATTTCGGGGATGTAGGCCCCGCCGAATTCACCATAATAGCCCCGTTCGTCAATAGCGATCATACGACATTATTGGTTTTGAGTTCCTGCAAAAAAGTGTCCAACCGTTCCACATTCTTCCGGCCGGGTTCGAGTTCGAATTGACTGTTGAGATCGATTCCGGCCCAGACGGGATGGGAAAAACCGTTCAGGGCGGGCAGCGATTGCGGCCCGATCCCCCCGCTCAGGATAAAAGGCGTATCGTAGGTATATCCTTCCAACAAAGACCAGTCAAAAGATTGGCCGGTGCCTCCGCGCTCCTTCCCCAGCGTATCAAACAAAAAGTATTGGCAAAACGGCTGGTGGGCTTCTACCTGGCTGAAATCGAAATCCGGCCCCAACCGAAAGGCTTTGATGACCTCCATGTCCCGCAAAGAACCCAGGGCCCGGAAGCGCGACAGGTCGGCCAGGTAATCCGGCTGCTCCTCCCCGTGAAGTTGAAGCATATCCAAATCGAAAGCATGCACGGCACGCAGCAATTCGTCCATCTGTGCATTGACAAACACACCGACCTTCTTTTTCCCCTCAAAGAGAGATTCGTTGGATTTGATCCAGGTGGAAAGACGGCCTTCATCCACGTATCGCCTGGACGGGGGGTAAAAAATGAATCCGATCCAGTCCACCGGCAGTTGGAGAAGCTGGGTCAGGTTTTCCGGTTCCCGCATGCCACACACTTTTACAATCATGCTAGGGCGTTTTTATACATATCCTCCAAATGGATAAGCTTTTGAATGAAATATCCGCAAGCCTTTCCGGGATCGGGTTCCCGCATGAAATGCTCCCCGATCAGAAAACCTTCGAACCCGTAGTCTTTTAGCTGTACGATGGCCTGCGGATCGTTGATCCCGCTTTCGGATACCTTGACGACTCCTTCCGGGATGGCTTTCGCCAGCTCCATGGATGTGGCCAGACTTACCTCGAAGGTGGTCAGATCCCGGTTGTTTACCCCCAACAGATCCACGTTCTCGGTGATCTTGCCGAGCTGCTCCTGGCTGTGCACCTCCATCAGGACCTCCAGGCCCAGGGATTGGGCAAAAGAGGCCAGGCCCGCCAATTCCTTCTCCTCCAGGCATTCTGCGATAAGTAAAACAGCATCCGCCCCGATGCTGCGGGCTTCGATGATCTGGTATTCATCGATCACGAAATCCTTTCGGAGAATGGGGCAAAAATTGAACTTGCGGGCTTCGGTCAGGTCGGCATTTTTCCCGCCGAAGAAGGTCTCATCCGTCAGTATGCTCAAGGCGGAAGCCCCTCCCTGCATATAGCCGATGGAAACCTTTTCCACGGAAGCATACGGATTGATGGGCCCTTTGGAGGGCGATTGCCGCTTGAATTCAGCGATCACCCCGCTTTTGTCGGGGCGTTGGATGTATTTTCGGAGGGAAACCACAGGCGTTTCGAAATAGATGCTTTTCTCCAGCAGTTTGGCCGGGTAAAGCGATTTCCGGTCTTCGACTTCCTTCCGTTTGTGAGCTACGATCTTGTCGAGAATATTCATGGTTTTTCGTTTAGGGTGTGTCTGAATAATATCCTTTGAGCTGCAAAAGTCCCTTTTTGGACCAGCCTGCGTTGCAAAAAGCCTCACGTAGCTAAGGCTATGCTCGGTTTTGGCGCCTTGCCTGGCCACAAAAATGAATCTTTTTCGCTATCAAAAACATTTTTCAGACACACCCTAGTTCAAGAGTGCCTTCAAGGAAGCCAGGGCTTTGCCGCTTTCGATGCTTTCCTGGGCCTCCGCCATGCAATCCGCCAGGGATCTTTCCGGACGCATCGTATGGATGCCCAGACCGGCATTGGCCACCACCACGTCCTTTTGAGCAGGGGTCGCCCGATCCTCAAGTACGGCCTTAAAAATATCGGCCGCCTCTTCCGGGGTTTCTCCACCGTACAGGTCTTGCTGCCGGTAAGCGGGTTTATCCAGTTGCTCTGCCGATAAAAGTTTTTCGGCCGCATTGGAATACAACTTGAACGGGCCGGTCAGGGAAATTTCGTCGTACCCGTCCAGCGCATGAACAATGGCGAACCGGCGGCCGGTATTCTGCATGATGTAATGATACATGCGGGATAATTCCAGGCTGAAGGTACCGAAGACCTGATGGCTGGGCTGTACGGGATTCACCAGGGGGCCGAGCAGGTTGAAAAAGGTTTTCACCTTGAGGGCCTTCCGGATGGGTACCACCGCTTTCATGGCCGGGTGAAAAAGGGGCGCATGCAAAAAGCAGACGTTGGCCTTGTCGAGTTGCCGGCGGAGGGTATCCGGATCGTTGGTAAACTCATAGCCCAGGGCCAAAAGCACGTTGGAGGATCCCACAGCGGAGGAGACCCCGTAACTGCCGTGTTTGGTCACCTTGTAACCCGCACCAGCCACCACGATGGCCGAGGTCGTGGATATGTTGAAGGTATTTTTTCCGTCCCCGCCGGTCCCTACAATGTCCAGGGATTCCATACCGTTCAGCGACAAGGGTTTACACAGTTCCAACATGGCATCCCGAAAGCCTTCCAGTTCCTCTCGTACAATGGATCGAACGTTGAAGACGGTGATGAAGCTCGCCACCTGCAGGGGGTCGTACTCCTCGGCCGCGATCCGGACCAGCAACTCCCGCGCTTCGTCGCGGCCCAGCGTATAATGATCAAACAACTTGTTCAGTATCTCCTTCATGCGTGGATGATTGCCGGGTTTTCAAATTCCCGGGGCACGGAAACGCCCACGGACAATTGCAGCCAGTTGGCCAGCATGTGGATCCCTTGCCGGGTCATGATGGATTCGGGATGGAACTGGACAGCCCGTACGTTAAAATGGGTGTGCCGCAGGGCCATGATCTGGCCGTTCTCATCCCGGGCCGTAACCCGAAGGTCGGAAGGCAGGCTATCTTCGCGGACCACCCAGGAGTGGTATCGCCCTGCCGAAAAGATCGGCGCAATGCCCTGAAACAGATCCTCCCCCGGGTCCGTAACCTCCATCTGGCTTTCCACACCGTGGAATACCCGCTCTAAATTATGGAGTTCCGCTCCAAAAGCTTCCCCTATGGCCTGATGTCCCAGGCAGACGCCCAGAATGGCTTTGGAACCGGCATATTTCCGGATCAGTTCCGGCATGATGCCGGCATCTTTGGGCAAACCCGGCCCCGGCGAGAGCAGTATTGCATCGTAGGCATCCACCTCCGCCAAAGTAAGGGCGTCGTTCCGGAATACATCCGGCGAACTTCCCATCAGATTTTCCAGGTATTGGACCAGATTGAAGGTGAAGGAGTCGTAGTTATCTAAAACGAGGATTTTCATATGTTTTCGGGTAGTTAAAAGTGATGCGGATCCGCGCTTGTGGACCCGGATCGATCTCAAATTTTTTCTGCCTCTTCCAACGCCTTTTTCAGCGCACCCAATTTGTGGTTGACCTCCTGCAGCTCTCTTTCCGGCACACTGTCCACGACGATGCCGGCACCCGCCTGGCTGTAAAGCGTTTGGTCGGTGCTCAGGAAAGAGCGGATCACTATGGCCTGATTGATGTTGCCGTTAAAGTCGAGGAATCCAATGGAGCCCCCGTAGAAGCCCCGATTCTGATTCTCGTATTGGTCGATGAGTTCCAGGGCCCGGTATTTGGGAGCCCCGCTCAGCGTACCGGCCGGAAAGGTATCGGCAAAAACGCGCATGGGCGTCGTGTCTGCTCCCAGACTTCCTTCTACCGTGCTGACCAAATGGATGACGTGGCTGTAATACTGAATATTCTTGAATTCCCGGACCCGCACGTCATGGGCATGGCGACTGAGGTCGTTGCGGGCCAGGTCCACCAGCATAACGTGCTCGGCATTTTCTTTGGGATCCCGGCTGAGTTCCAGGGCTTTTTGGGCATCTTCTTCCAGATCACCACTTCGCCGGTACGTACCGGCGATGGGGTTGATGCTGGCCACTCCGTCCCGGACCTGCATCTGGGCCTCGGGAGAAGATCCCATGATTTTGTAATCGCCGTAGTCGAAGAAGAAAAGGTAGGGAGAAGGATTGATGGATCGCAAGACCCGATAAACCTGGAATTCGTCTCCGCGAAACCGCTGGGAAAACTGTCGGGCAAAGACGATCTGGAACACGTCTCCCTTTTGGCAATGGTCTTTCCCGATCCGCACCAGATTCATGAATTCTTCGTCCGTCAGATTGCTCCGCTCCTCCCCTTCCGTGCGGAAGAAATGGGTTGTCAGTTTGCGGTTTTTCAACAGGCGCGCCAGATCCGGGTAACGGGAAACCTCGCCCTCGGGTACGTTTTCCAGCACCGTCAACTGATCCCGGAAGTGGTCGATGGCGATGACGAAGCGGTACAAGGTAAAGCGGATGTCCGGCAGATCCATTTTGCGTTTGGAAGGATCGAATCGCAGGGAATCAAAATATTGGACCCCATCGAAGCCGACGTGTCCGAACAAGCCGTTGAAATCGGCATCGGGCCCGTCTTTCTGCAGGGAAAAGGCTTCCAGGTAAGCCTGGATGAGATCGGGCACCTGCTGGTAATCGACCAACTTTTCGGTGACTTCCGGAGCGCCGGGCAGTTTCATCCGAACGACCCCGTTCTGCACCATGAAGTGCCCCAGAGCGTCCAGGCCGATGAACATGGCCAGGACCAGGAACAGCGC
>CAZXIX010000147.1:0-8045 GCA_964640855.1 uncultured Saprospiraceae bacterium | reverse complement strand
CTGCCCATGAAATTGGTGGGTAGAAAAAGGCTTCCCGAATCGATTGCGGCGCCTGAAACCTTCTCCATCGGACCTCCCGAAAAAAGGGTGCCGTTCGAATCCAACGTTTTTCCGGCGGGTGATCCGATCGTACATCCCATTTCGAATGGGCCGGAGATGATCAAAGCGGTGGCGGATACCCTTGCTTATGCTATGGAAAAGCTGTCGATGACTTTTCCCCAGCCGGTTCCTACCGGTACGCTATCTTTTCAAAGTTCCGCTTTATGTGGGATACAGAACCTGGGAGCCAGCCAGGGGCTGAAGACCACTCTGATCTATGATATGCTGGCAGACTCCAGGGGAATGTTGTGGATCGGTGGGCGAGAAGGCCTTTTCCGGTTTGACGGGACCCAATTACTTCATTTCGGCGTAGAGAACGGTGTAATGGGGGAGCCCTATTCCCTGATGGAGGATCGGCAAGGAAATATTTGGTTCGGGACCTGGGATAATGTTCTTTATCGTTTCGACGGCATGTCTTTCCTCCGGTTCTCATTTGCGGGAAATGTTGAATCAAGTCTCACTGTGATAAACGACCTGGCGGAGGATCCGGAAGGGAATATTTGGTTCACAAGTACCCTTGGCATAGGGAGGCTGGAGGTCAGCATGGAGGAGGCCAAAGCTGAAGTGCACCTTTTTTCTAATTTCAGGGGTGTCTTGGGAACTAAAACGAATCCCTTGGTTTGGGATAGTACCGGCAATTTGTGGATCGGGGCCTTCGAAATATTTGCCCGATTCGACGGGGATCAATTTTATGTGTTCGGGAAGGAACAAGGATTTCCACTGGACGAAGTGGCGGATCTTGCCGTGGATGCCCAAAATAACCTCTGGATCGGAGGGTATGGAGGATTGGTTCGAATGGGGCAAGCGGCGTTTCAACAATACACAACTGACCAGGGCTAAGCCTCCCGCATCAACTGAATCAATTGACCTTTCACTTTAGTACCATAGACTGGCAATCTCCTCAACAGATCCGCTACAGCTACCGAATCGAGGATATTGATCCAGACTGGAGTGCTCCCTCTGCCCGGCCCTTTGCCGATTACCGCAACCTGCCTTACGGAGACCACGTTTTCGAGCTTAGGGCCATCGGGATCGCCCAAAAGTGGAGCGAAACCTTTACTTACCCTTTCACTATACGCCCTCCCTGGTGGCTCAGCTGGTGGGCATTTGCGGCCTATGCTTTGCTCAGCTTCCTGCTTCTTCGGTGGATATATCTTTATCAATTGCGACGCCAGTTGGCCATATCCGAAGCCGCCCGCCTACAGGAAATGGACGAGGCCAAATCCCGGCTGATCACCAACGTGACCCACGAGTTCCGCACTCCGCTCACCATCATCCTGGGCATGGCACGCAAGATGAAAGAAGAACCCGGAGAGTGGTTCCGCAAAGGCGTGGATGCCATTCAGCGAAATGGGGAGAAAGTATTGGGTTTGGTCAACCAGATGCTCGATCTGGCGAGGCTGGAATCAGGCCGGCTGGAACCCGAACTGCAATTGGGGGATGTGACGGCCTATCTGGGCTACCGGGTGCAGGCCTTTCAGTCGATGGCCGGGGCAAAGAATATAGATCTGCGTTTTGAAAGAGGTCCCGGCCCGGTTGAAATGGACTACGATCCCGATTGGCTGGGACAGATCCTGGACAACCTCTTATCGAATGCCCTGAAGTTCACGCAACGAGGGGGAACTGTTATCGTGAAAGCCTTTCAACAAGCCGATCATCTGGTCCTGACGGTCCGGGACAACGGCCCCGGTATTTCCCCGGAGCAGCTACCCCATCTTTTCGATCGCTTCTACCAGGCCGACGGCAGCAGTACGCGCAAAGGGGAAGGGACAGGCATCGGCCTGGCCCTGGTGAAAGAGTTGAGCGAGAAGCTGGGCGGAACGATTAGCGCGGAGAGCCATCCCGGAGATACGATCTTCTGCCTAAGTCTTCCCATCTCCAGAAAAGCGCCGCCGGCAGAGCCGTTTTCCCCAGGAGAATCCGGGATCCATGCGGTCGCGCCCTTGGTACATCCCCCGGATAGCGGGGGAGAGGAGGAACGCCCCCTGGTTTTGTTGGTGGAAGACAATGCCGATGTGGCCCGCTACACCGGTGCTTGTCTGGAGGGCGAATACCGGCTGGTGTATGCTCGCGACGGCCGTGAAGGCATCGACAAAGCTTTCCAATTTATCCCGGACCTGATCGTAAGCGATGTGATGATGCCCCGGGTGGACGGGTTTGAACTTCTTGAACAGCTGAAAGCCGATCCCCGGACCAGTCATATTCCCATCCTGCTGCTGACGGCGAAGGCCGATGTGGAATCGAAGCTGAAGGGTTTGCAAGCAGGCGCAGAGGCCTATTTGCCCAAACCCTTTATGCCGGAAGAGCTGGAAATCCGCCTCCAATCGCTCCTGGAGCAGCGCAGGAGATTGCAGGCCTGGTACATCCGGCAGGCCGGTATCGAAGAAAAAGAGCCAGGAACCGCAGAAGATCTCCCGAATCAGTCCCGGGAACAGGAATTTTTGCTGCGGCTTAGGGGAATCGTCGAGGCCAACCTCTCCAATAACAGGTTTACCGTCGATCAATTAAGCAGCGAATTGTATCTGGATTCCTCTACGCTGTACCGAAAGCTAAAAGCTCTTACGGGCAAATCTCCCAATCGATACATTCGAGCACTGCGCGTGGCCAGGGCAAAAAAACTGCTCCGTGAGCCGGGGCAGACGGTCACAGCCGTTGCCATCGAAACGGGTTTCAGCAGCGTGAAGTATTTTTCGCGGGTTTTCCGGAAGGAGGTGGGGGTGCCGCCATCGGAATTCAGCACATGGCTTGAGATCTGTTTGGGGGCTTCCATGATTTGTGCAGGAAGTTGCACGATTTTTAAAAGTATCCATGTAGGGCTTTTCTCTAATTGGTGTTTAACATCATTCTTCCTTTAAACACCAACCCCATGCGTTATCAAGAGTTTCTGCCCGCCCCGGCCCTCAGGCCCTATGTGCGTAAATATGGTATCCTGGAGCAGCCATTTGAGTTCGAAAATCCTATTACTGCCCCTACACCGCCTTCCCTTATCAAAGGGGTGATGTTGCATTTTCGCAGAGATGGTCGTCTTTTTTTGGAGAACGGGACATTCTGTGGCGAATTGCCTAGAGGTTTTGTTATGACCCAGGCCTTTTCTAAAAATCTATGGACCTATGATCGACCCTGGAGCCTCTTTGCGGTCATCCTGCAACCTGGTCAGTTTAGAAGGTTCTTCCCCTTTTCTACAGTCGATCTAACGGATTATCTGATCCGGCTGGAAGAATTAGAGTATCCCGGATGGCTGCATCTGCACGAACAGATCTGTCTGGCCCCGGATCATACATCCAGGATAAGTTTGGCCGATACATTTTTGTTAGGTCTTTTACCGCGACTTGATCTGGCCCCTAGCCTGACCGATCATTTCCTTCATAATCTTTTTCATTCGATAGACAAGCCCATCCAAGAGCTTGCCAGAGACCTTTATATATCCGAACGACAATTCCGGCGTAAGTTCCAGAGAGACATGGGGATGTCCCCCAAGAAATATCAGCGGTTGTTCCGTTTTTCAAAAGGCTTCTTCCAACTCACTACCCAACCCTTTGACAAGCTTTCCGATATCGCTTATTCGTGCGGTTATTATGATCAAAACGAGTACATCAAGGAGTTCAAGTTCTTTACTGGCAGCACGCCCGGACAGTATATTAAGCAATCCAACTCTTTTGCCGAATCCATCCAATGGCGGGAGCGCTTACTCGCGGAAGGGTAGGTGGTGTGTGTTTGGCCTGGCTTTTTTGGTTAAGGTCAAGGTGAAATGTCCGTTTTTTCCTATGTGAAAAGGAGATACTCCCTAAAATTTGTATGGGCGTTTTTGGAATTATCTGCCTGGAAATATGGAATAGCCCCAAAGGGCCAAATGAAATATTGTTTTATGACCTAAAGCCATAAATATGAAAATCACTACTTTTTTTGCCCTTATCGTCTTTATTTCCGTTTTCACCTTTCCGTCCTGTAACAGCGATGAGGCTGCGCAGCCGGAACCGGAAGATCAATCCGAAGAAAAACTGGCCGAAGCGCGTGTCCTCATCTCGGGCGCAGAAGCCGATCTGAAAAATCGGACTGCGTTTTTTGGAAAGACCATCCGGGTCCCTTCAGATTATGGTGGGTTGGCAGAAGCCATTGCGAATGCCGGACCCAATTGCAGAATCATCCTGGAAAGCGGCCTGCATGAAGAATCCGCTACGGTTTTGATCGATAAGAGGGTCTGTATCCAGGGAGAGCCTGGAGCCATCCTGAAAGTAGAAACCGGCGGTCCGTCGGGTCCGCCTTTCCCGGTAAATCCGGCGCTGCATATCAAAGATGTCGATGGTGTACAGATCCAAGGCTTGCAGATCCTGCCGGCCGGAGCGGCCGGGCATACGGGAATCCTGGTCGAAAACGCCGCCGGTTGCAGGATTCATGACAACGACATTCAGGGATTTCAACTGGGCATCATGCTCGCAGGTGCCGACCGGGCCAAGATCTACGATAATCAGGTGGCCGGTTTGCCGCCCGAATTTGCCGGATTCATCAGTTGGGGAATAACGGCAGCCAGAGGGCAACATGTGATCATCCGGGGAAATGAGGTGTCCGGCTACGTGCTGGGGATCTTTGTGAGCGATCGCAGAGGGCGCCTGTTCAAAAATCGCCTTTTCGGCAACGTAACCGGGATCATTGTCTGCACGGTGGGCCCAGTTGTGGTTCTGCCGGACGGGAAAATCGAACAAGCTCCGGAACCTGCCAATCACTGGCTGGTCGCAGACAATTTTGCTACGGACAATCAATGGGGAATCCTCGTCATTGACGGGGCTTTTGAAAACCTGCTGGTCCAAAATGAGACCCTAGGAAACGCCCAATATCAATTGGAATTGGCCGGTCCATCCGAGCGCTTTGGCTTTCCCATGCCCACTTCAAAAGACAATCGGGTCATTTCCGTTGGCCGTTACCGGGATACTCCGATCAAGGATTGCGGAGAAAACAATACCCTTATCGGAGGCATAGCGATCACGGATGATCCCTGTTTCTGAATGGATTAGAGAACCCCTCCCTGATTTCTGTGGCGTACTGCCTGAAACGGCTACCAAGGGAGGAGGTTTTCCCCTTTTTCAAATACCTAATCACTTTAAACCCTACATCCATGCGACTTATTTTTACCTCCTTTCTGGCGGTAATTTTTACCCCAATGATGCTGCAGGCTCAGGAGGTCGGTACATTCCATTCCCTGGAGACCATGGTAGACGGCCAAATGAGGACCTACAAGCTGTACGAACCAGCTGGGCATGACGGCTCGGAAGATTGGCCGGTCGTTTTCGTTTTTCATGGTTTTGGTGCACCGGTCGATACCATGATCAAAATGTCGGAAATGCACCTGGTGGCGGATACGGCCGGGTTTTTGGTGGTGTATCCCCAGGGATTGGTCGTCGAAGACCTGAACTTTGGCGGGAGTGATATCGGCTGGTTGGTCCCTACTTCCTACCAGGCCGATCACGATGATGTTCGCTTCGTCGGTCAAATGATCGAAGACCTGGATGCGAACCCGGATTATGCCATCGACCGCGGGAAAGTATATGCTTCCGGATGGTCGAATGGCGGGGAGTTTTCCCTCCACCTGGCTTGCACCCTGTCTGATCAAATCGCTTCGGTGGCCAGCATTGCTAATCCGCTCTCGGATACCATATTGAACAATCTTTGTGTACCCGCCCGAAACATTTCAACGGTTCTATTTTTGGCCGACCAGGATCCCTTCTTCCCGGCCGATGGCCAGGGGCCCTACGCCAGTATTGAAGAAACCGGAGCTTTCTGGGCGGGCAACAATGGATGCGATCTGACCCCGCTGAGTACAGCTTTACCCGATACGGTTACCACCGACACGTCCACCGTTACTTTACTGGACTATCCGAATTGTGGAGAAAATTCGGAGGTTAAAATATATCGTATAAACGGAGGTGGTCACGCCTGGCCCGGTGGGTATTTACCCCCCCAATGGAGTTTCCTCGGACGGGTCAATCGCGACATTCACGCCAGTGTGGAAGCCTGGAAATTTTTCCAAAGCAATCCAAATCCGAATCCACCGGGAAGGTTGTTGGAAAAGACCCTTATGCAGGGCGACTCTGTTCGTTCCTATCTCCTGTACGTCCCCGATGCCTACGACGGCACGGAGGATTGGCCGCTGGTGATCAATTACCACGGCTATTCCCAGACGGCGGGAAATCAGGTTTACGTCTCCGCGATGAATCCGGTAGCCGATACCGGCAGATTCCTGGTGGCCTATCCGCAAGGGCTGCTGGTCTTCAATCCTTTTGCGGGCACTACGGCTCCGGGCTGGAATGTCCTGGATACGCTGTCCGTGAACAATGACTTTGATTTTACCTTCCGCCTGATCGATTCCATCGCGGCAGATTATCAGGTGGACCCGCTCCGGGTACACGCTACAGGCTGGTCTATGGGCTCGAGTATGGCCTGGGAAGCGGCTTGCCGGCTGTCCGATCGGATCGCATCCGTAGCCGGTGTGTCCAATCAGATGACCGATGATCAACTTGCCAATTGTAACCCCCGCCGCCCCATGTCCAGCCTGTACATCCACGGTACCGACGATCCGGTCGTCCCTTATAATGGAGTGCCCGGTTTTTTCTCGCCCGCCATCGAGACGGCTTCATTCTGGGCAAGAAACGCAGACTGCTCTCCGGACTCCATGGTAACGGACCTGGAAGATGTAGATCCAACGGATACCAGCACCGTGACGCTCATCGAGTATACCGATTGCTATACCGGGACGGAAGTGCTTTTCTACCGGATCAATGGCGGCGGCCACGGCTGGCCGGGTGGCGGCGAGTATCCGCCTTCTTTGGTCGGACGAACCAATCGCGATATCAACGCCAGCTCGGAGATCTGGAATTTCTTTCAGCGGAATCCGCACCCCATTCCGCCGGGCAGGGTATTGGAAAAAACGCTCCAGCAGGGAGACTCCGTTCGTTCCTATCTCCTGTACGTCTCCGATGCCTACGACGGCTCAGAGGATTGGCCGCTGGTGATCAATATACACGGCTATGCCTTGGATGCAGGATTTCAATTGGTCTTCAGTCAGATGAATGCCGTGGCCGATACCGGGCATTTTTTAGTGGCTTATCCACAAGGGACATTGATGCTTTCTACCGTGCCTACAGTGCCTCCTCAGGGTTTGGGTTTCAATATTAGCGGACCAGACGATACTACCTTTTTCTCGCCTGGTAATGTGGACGATGTGGATTTCATTTCTTCCATGATGGACCAAATTGAATCGGAATACGAGGTAGATAAGCAAAGAATATTCAGTACCGGTTTTTCCAATGGCGGAGCGATGAGTTTTGTTTTAGCCTGTGAATTGGGGGATCGAATCGCGGCCATAGCCCCGGTGGCTGCCCCCCCGGCAGAGAGTCGTTCCTGTCCGCCGGATCAAGGGAAACCTAAACCTGTTTTTCTCATTTTTGGATCTGCCGACTCAATTATTCCCTATGAGACCGGAGGGCCGAGCTTCATTTCCGTACCGGAGGTGCTGGACCTTTGGGCCGATATCAATGGTTGCGAGGGTAATCCGCAGATTGATACGCTGCTCGATATTAATAGGGCCGACAGTACCCTCATTGAACGGCAGGTATGGTCCGGCTGCGAGGCAGAATTGGTCCACTACCGGGTAGTTGGCGGCGGCCATCAATGGCCCGGAGGGGTGAATCTACTTCCGTTTCTCGGCTTCTTTAACCAGGACATCAACGCCAGCTCGGAGATCTGGAATTTCTTCCAGCGGAATCCGCTGCAGGAAGTGACTTCCCTTTTCCCCTCGCCAAGGGAAGAGGTAAGTGAATTCAAAGTTTTTCCCAATCCCTTCCGGGGCTGGTTGCGGATAGAAATGGAATTGCAACAGCCGGCGCAAATCGGGCTGACGCTATTTAGTTGCCCCTGATAAACAATACTTCCAGCTACAAGCCACTGAAAATTAG
>CAZXIX010000146.1:0-8085 GCA_964640855.1 uncultured Saprospiraceae bacterium | reverse complement strand
CTTTTTACTCATAAGTGTCTAAGTTAGTAGACACACTTTAATGAACAGTCTCCGGGAAAAAGAAAACTCCCTTACAATATCACACCAACGTGACATCGTGACATCGTGACATCGTGACATCGCAACATCGTGACATCGCAACATCACGAAATCGCAACATCACGAAATCGTGACATCACTTAAGGTGTTGCCGCAGCAGGTCACCAACCTGTTCTTCATTCAGGCGCATGATCAGCCTTCCGTTGCGGGCGAAGGAGATCTTGCCGGTCTCTTCGGAAACCACGAAGGTGCTGACATCGGCTTTTTCTGTGATGCCCACGGCAGCGCGGTGACGAAGGCCGATCCGGGTAGGAAGCCTTTCGTTCTCAGAAACCGGCAATATGGCGGAGGCTACTTGTATGCGTCCGTCGGAGATCACCACGGCACCGTCGTGCAGGGGGCTGGATTTCTGGAAGATACTGATCAACATCTGTTCGGTCAGCCGGGCGTCTACGGGAATGCCGGCGCTGATGATCCCCTGCAGAGACCCTTCGGTTGCCAATACGACCAGGGCGCCGGTCTTTCGGTTCGCCAGAAAAACCAGAGCTTTTTGCAAAATGGCAACCTGCTGAGTCCGGTCATCCCGGCGCTCCATGTTCCGATCCAATATGCGCCCCAGGAAGGTGGACCGTTGCCTGAGCGTCGTATTTCCCAGAAAAAGCAGGTAGCGACGGATCTCCGGTTGGAAGATGACGATGATCAGGATAATGCCCACGCTGACAAACTGATCCAGGACCGCGAACAGGAGATCCATCCCCAGCCGGCCTACCAGCCACCAGAGCACAAACATGGTCAACACCCCGATGAAAATATTGAAAGCAATGGTTCCCTTCAGCAGCTTGTAGATCTGGTAGATCAGGTAGCCCACGATCAGGATGTCGAGCACATCGAGCAGCGTGAAGGGCAAAAAGCCGATTTGGAAGGAGAAGGATGGCATACAATCTTCGCTTGGAAGGTCAAGATAAGTAAATGGCGCTTGGCAGCAAGGGACGGGTTGGACCGGAGGCGCTGGATCACAAGGGTAAAGCTGAAATTTAAAACATGGGCTTAATCCCTTACTTTTGGGTAAATCGCAACGTTATGTCCACCACCAAATTGGGCCTTCAACTTCCCACCGATCCGCGATGGGTGAATCTGGCGGAGATGGATCTGGAAGAGATCCTGACCGACCATGCCTATTGCGAGCAGAAAGCGGCCACTTCCTGCATCTCCCTGATCCAGCAATTCCCGGAGCGGGAGGAGCTGGTGGAAGAGGTGGCTCCGGTGGTGACGGAAGAATGGGGACATTTCCGCCTGGTACTGGCCGAACTGAAAAAGCGAAACCTGCATCTGGGCCGACAGCGAAAAGACGAATACGTGAACGGCCTGCTGAAATTCCAGAAAAAAGGGGGCTCCCGCGAAGAGCAATTGCTCGAAAAACTCCTCACTTGCGCCCTGATCGAGGCGCGTTCCTGCGAGCGCTTCCGGCTCCTTTCCCTGCACATAGCCGAGGAGGAGATGAGGGAGTTCTACCACAAATTCATGGTGGCCGAAGCCGGCCACTACAAGATGTTCATCCGGCTGGCACGCCTGTATTGCGGAGAGGAGGCTACGCAGGAGCGCTGGAGGGAATACCTGGCATATGAAGCCGATCTGATGAAAACCCTGGAGGTCCGGGGAGACCGTATGCATTGATTTAGTTGAGGGGTTAGAGTTGAGCGTTTAGAGTGGAAGGTTGGGTTGATATTTATTTAACTGAAGTTACGCTAACTAACCCTGTATCCACCACCATGGTCTCTCAAACCCTTTCAAGCGTTCGAAGCCAACAAGTGGTATGCAGGTAGATAGCAGGTATTAGTTTCTTGGTAGTCAGAATTTTACACCCCTTGTAAACTACTTGTATTCAACTTGTGGACCTGGCGCTCCTGATTGCGGAACAGGCAATTGTCATTGGCAAAACCCGTTTTGCGTAAGGTGAGTTATTCATTTATAGTATTTGAATGAGCTAAAAAGATCAGATTGAGTAATCCGAACAAGCATACCCTCCAGGTAGAACGTACAGCCCACTACGCCACCTTTGGAACTCCCGGTCCGCATATCAAAAGATTCATATTGGCTTGTCATGGATATGGGCAGGTTTGTGAAAAATTTATTTTGGACCTGGAGCCTTTGGCCGATGAGGAGACCTACATCGTAGCTCCGGAGGGGCTCTCCACTTTTTATTGGGGTGGCTTCGACGGGCCGACGGTCTCTTCCTGGATGACCCGTCGGCACCGATTGGATGAGATTGAGGACTTTTCCCATTACCTGGGAAAATTATTTTACCAATGCCTCCGCGAATTATCCGGCTCGAACGACCCGCACTCCGAGCATCCGCGACCAACTGTTACTCTATTCGGCTTTTCGCAGGGCTGCGCCACCCTCATGCGCTGGGTCATGAAAGCCTTCCCCGAAGAAGTGGACCGCCTGATTTTCTGGGCAGGCGGCATTCCGGAAGATCTCGATTACCTACCCCACCTAGACTATTTCCATGCCCGGAAGCTCTTGCATGTAGTCGGTCGCGAGGATCCCTTCCTCACCCCCGAGCGAGTAGACTGGCATCAAAAAATGCTGGCTGAAAAACAATTACCCGTAGAGCAAATCCAATTCGAAGGAAAGCATGACATACCTGCGGAAGCGCTGCTGAAAGTTTTTAATTAAACTCTAATTCCCGTTCCCCTTCTTATTCCCAAAAATATCCTTTTCTCTTCCTTCGAGGGTGGGATAAGGTACGGGCGGGCGGTCCTGCACCTCATTGAATACTTTGGGAATGTATTCCCAGAAGCCCTCTGAAGTAAGCCGATAGCCTTCGTAGGTGCCATCGGGTACGCCTACCGGTCCTTCCTGGTGGCGGCCTTCCATAATCTCCAGGTGATCGAAGATGAGCAGATCCAGGGCCGGATCGAAATTCAGTCGGATGGACGCCTCGGCAGAATATTCCTGGAGCAGCCGTTTTTTGGAGGATGGCTGCGACGGATCGGCCCGATTGACAAACAGGGGTGCTCCGAACATGGGTTTACCATCCTGAAACCAGAGGATATCCACGACCTTGCGTTTCCGGAAAAATTCAAATCCATCGAATCCAAAAAGGAGATAGTAGGCATCTCCCCGATGTTCAAAGGCTTTCAGGTTGTAATAAACCGCTCCGTACCACTGGTCGTTGGGCAAGACCTCCTGTTCGGGTTTTTCTACCTGAAAGGAACGATCGATCAGCGGATACAGCTCCAACTCGGGCGTATTCATCTGTATGGCCCCGTAGTAGCGATACTCGTTTTCATTTACATACAACTGCCAGCTAAACACCCGGAAGGAACTGTCGGGCGGATACTGGATGGATACGGTTCGCAGTCGCTCAAAGCTATACCGGAAGGAGTTTTCTGCCTTCAGCGTGCCGACCAATTTCTTGATCAGGGTCTGACATGCGGCGAACCGGCGCTCCGGAATGGAATCGTTGATGACGGCATAGGCTAATATGGCCAGGGTATCTTCTTTTTCTGAAAACCAGGCCTTTTCCCGGGGAGAAAACTGGGCTGTCATCACCCAGGGGACCAACAAGCATGCGATGATGAGGCGATATTTCCTCATGAATCCCTTTTGATGCGTAATGAAACTCAGACTGCCGACTACTCTGTCAGCGACTGATCGATGAACGCTCGGAACGATCGATTATTGTCTTTCGGAAATAGCTGCAAGGCCAATGGACCGCTGAAATCACAAGCTTTTCTACCGATGCCTTTTGGACTTATTGGATTTGTAATCCCGGAATATGAATTCACCTAATCCCTGAAGGCTGCTGTAGAAGGCCTTGCCTTTATTGGCCTGAGTAAATTGATCTACGAAACTGACCAGATAGGGATCGCGAGCGATCATAAAGGTAGTGACGGGAATGTCCATCTTGCGGCATTGATTGGCCAGGTTCAGCGTGCGATTTACGATGGTGCGATCAAGTCCAAAACTGTTTTTGTAGTATTTCCTGCCTTTTTTGATACAGGTCGGTTTTCCGTCGGTGATCATAAAGATCTGTTTGTTGGAGTTTTTGCGACGGCGGAGAAGATCCATGGCCAATTCCAGACCGGCCACCGTATTGGTGTGATAAGGACCTACCTGAAGGTAAGGCAAATCCTTGACCTCAATTTGCCAGGCATCGTTCCCGAAGACGATGACATCGAGCGTATCTTTAGGGTATCGGGTAGTGATGAATTCGGACAGGGCCATGGCTACTTTTTTCGCCGGCGTGATGCGGTCTTCCCCGTAGAGGATCATCGAGTGCGAGATATCGATCATCAGCACCGTGCTCATCTGACTCTGGAAAAAAGTCTCCTGTACTTCCAGATCTTCGGAAGTGAGTTTGAATTCGTCGATGCCGTGGTTGATGTAAGCGTTGCGCAGGGATTCCGAAACCGCCAGTTTATCGAGCCGATCCCCGAATTCATAGGGTTTGCGATCGGAGGTGAACTCATCTCCCCTGCCCCCGAACTTGGTGTCGTGGCTGCCGCGCTTGGACTTCTTCAACTGACCGAAAATATCTTCCAGCGCCTGCTGGCGTATGGCGATTTCCATTTTCTTGGAGGGCACAAAATTGGGATCCCGGGGATCTTGTTGCTGGATATAGCCCTTGTCGATGAGGTCCTGAATGAAGTCGCCCATGCCATACTCATCGTTGGTGAGCTTGTACTCCTTATCCAATTCATTGAGCCAGGCCAAAGCTTCGCTTACATCGCCGCTGGTATACAGCAAAAGCTCCTTGAAAAGCTTCAAAAGCTGGTCAAAGAGCGATCCTCCTTCCATGCCGGGTTCAAACTCCGAAAAACGCCATCCGATCATTGAATCTCCTATTTTACAATACCCTAAAGTAACAAGATTCGAAGGGAATGGTTGGGTAGGTGAATGGGTATCGGGTCGCAGCGGAGATCCTGACAAGCGGCGGAAACATCAGCCTCCTGGAAAAAGCAAGATTCGCTTCGTCAGGATATCTGTCAGAAGGTAAGTGGGGGGATGAGGGGGATCCGGGCTCCCAGCCATAAAAAAACCGGTACCCTCCTGATGGAGGATCCGGTTTTTTGAACATGGGTTATAATCTTTTGGCATTACAACTGATCAATGATATTCATCAGTTCGGCCTTGGATTTTCCTATACGCTTTTGAATTCGGCCCAGAAGCTCTTCTTCCTTGCCTTCTTCGTAACGGAGGTCATCTTCGGTAAGCTGGCCGTATTTGGCTTTCAACTTACCTTTGATTTCGTTCCAGTTTCCTTTTACTATTTGAGTTAAAGCACTCATTTCAATTTTGTTTTAAGGTTTAAAAAAATAGGATTCTACTATCCCTGAAGGGTTTCGTCCATTCTTCGGTTGATGGTGTCCATAGAATTCATGATCTCTACTTTCACCTCTTTCCATTCGCTTTCGGTAGCGTCTTGAAGCATTTTCAAATCGGCTTCTATTTCTTCTTTCCAGTCGTTCAACAGGGTCATTCGCTCCTGCAAAGCTTCCCCGGTTTCCAGGGAAGATTCTTTCATTTCCTCCTGCAGTTTCATCATTTCATCTTCAATGTCCTGCTGGGTATTTTCCAGATCAGCGATCATTTCTTCTTTTTCGGAGCGGAAAGCGTCGGCTACCAATTCAGAGGCACGCTCCAACTTTTCGCCGGAAGAACTGCTGTTGTCGCAAGCTGTAAAAAGCGGAAACAACAGGGCAAGACCGATCAATCCGATAAAATTTTGAAATCTTTTCATGATTATGGTTTTCTGATTTTAGGATACGTCTTTCGCTTCTGAAACGGGTACCTGTTTCCTTGTGTTCGTTTTCTTCGAATCCCTCTCTCCTGCCGATTCCCGGATGATCATCCAGGGAAGCCCTGCTTTTCAGCAATCCTGCAAGAATTATGGGTTTGCACTTAGCCCTTATCAGGATCGAGGCGAGAATCAATCATTTTTACTATGAGTTTAGTTGTCACTACCTCTATTCTTTATTCAGGTGCTCATGCCTTTCCCCCTGACATTCCTCATTGTCCGGAACGGATAAACCGATCATCTTCGGATGAAAGCCTGTACCCTGGAAAATCGGCACTCCGGCACCGGATCACGCTTTTGTACCGGGTGACTACGGAAAAAGGATAGTCTTATGCTTGATCCGGGCAGCGAATTGGGGTAATCCCGAAGCAGACCGTCCCTTTTGCATTCCACAACTTTCTGAAAGCTCCGCAGGCACACACTCATTTCCCGATACTGAACACCGATAATACTTTTATTGCTACACAAATAGCATTTAGCTAAAAATGAACCCTATCCTCAAGCAAGCTTAATTTTTTTGAAATAAAGGTTCTCTTAAACCAAAAACATAACTCAGATGAAAACTATCCTGGATAAAAAGGACTTCATGGAATTGTCCGAAATTCATCAACCCGCCTGTATTTCCATTTTTATATCGACTCACCGGGCGGGCGAGGCGGTCCTCAATGATCAGGATCGCATTACATTTAAGAACCAAGTCCGGGCGGTAAAGGAAGAACTGGAGCTTAGAGACTACTCCCCCCGGCAGATCGAAAATCGGATCGCACCTTTGCAACAGCTCATCGAGGATGATGCCTTCTGGCGTCATCAGTCCGACGGGCTGGCTGTTTTCGCGGCGGAGGATTTTATCCGGTATTTCACTTTACCGATCCGCTTCGGATCCTTCCACCATCTGTCCGACGGCTTTTATCTCAAGCCCCTGGTACCCATGTTCACGGGAGACGGCCGGTTTTTCATTCTCGCCCTGTCGCTGGAAGGGGTTGATTTCTACGAAGGCACACGCCACAGCATCACCGAAGTACGGGTCAACGATCTGACACCCGCCAACCTGAAAGGGGTGGTGGGAGCCGACTTTGATCCCAGTTTTCTTCAATTCCGGTCTCAGCAGGAGGGTCACGGACAGGCTTCCTTCCATGGGCACGGAAGCTGGCAAGAGGACCGGAAAGACGAAATTCTTCAATACATGCGGGCCATTAACGACGGTTTGAACAAGATGCTGCACGATGAAGACGCCCCTATGCTTCTGGCAGGACAGGATTTCGAAGTAGCCCTTTATCGTAAAGCCAACACGTATAATTTGCTTCAGGAACCCTACATCTCCGGAAATCCCGCGGACATGGACAATCTGCTCTTGCATGAAAAAGCCTGGGAACTGATCCGGCCTTATTTCGACCGCACCCGAAAAGAAAAAATGGCCCTGTTTGGCGAAGTTTCCCAAACCTCACGAGTCCAGGTGCGCATCGAAAAGGTGGTTCCCGCCGCCCTGGAGGGCCGGGTCGACACCCTTTTCCTCGAAAACCGATCCGACATCTTCGGCCTCTATGACCCCGCCAGCCGAAGCGTAACCGTTTCCGAAGAGCACGACGCACCCCATATTTCCTTACTGAACCTGGTGGCCATACAGACCATCCGCCAGGGGGGCACGGTATACCTTCTGGAACCGGAAGATATGCCCTACAAAGGGGCCAAGGTGAATGCCCTGTTGCGATATGGATCCCCTTAAGCTCAGAAAATCCATCAATCCGAAAAATAGAAAACGGGCAGCAGATGAGGAACGATCCCAACCCTTTTCCGCCGGATCCCGTCTCTTGGGATGTAAGCTGAAATATGTGTCTGAAAACATAAGGATTGAAATGACCCGACAAGCTGAAAACCATGAACAAGCGATTCCAGCATTGCCCGGACCATCTATCCCGTCTGATCCGGTTTGGACTGATCCTGTATGGGCTGATGAGCTCTGTCACCCTCTCAAGTCAGGAGGGCAAGTACAGGTATTTTGAATTCACCCCCGAATGCGGTCACGGAGCCTGGCAGGATACCCGTTTCATTGCCTCGGTATCTGATCCGGAACTGCTGGCAATCGTGCTGGCCGAACTGGAGAAACCCAAAGAGCAGCGCCGGTTTATCGCAGGGGCGATCGATTATGGCAACGGAGGTTTTAACCGCAATGGGGATCATTGGTTTAAGTGGCACCTCAAGCCGGACGAATGGGAGCTGGCCGAAATAGTCATCGAGGTATG
>CAZXIX010000145.1:0-8115 GCA_964640855.1 uncultured Saprospiraceae bacterium | reverse complement strand
TGAAACACTGCCACATCGTCACCTCTACCACGCACAAAACCCTCCGCGGTCCCCGGGGCGGGATCATCATGATGGGAAAGGATTTTGAAAATCCATGGGGACGGACCACCAAAAAGGAGAACCCGATCAGGATGAGCAGCATCCTCAACAGCGGCGTTTTCCCGGGTACCCAGGGCGGACCTTTAGAACACGTGATCGCAGCCAAAGCCGTTGCTTTCAACGAGGCCCTGCAGCCTTCGTTCAAGCAATACGGCCAACAAGTGATCCGCAATGCCCAGGCTATGGCCCAGGCTTTTGTAGAAAGAGGATATCAGATCATCAGTGGAGGGACTGACAACCACCTGATGCTGATCGACCTGCGGAACAAGGGAATCACCGGAAAAGAGGCAGACGCCGCCCTGGAGAAGGCCCATATTACGGTCAACAAGAACATGGTACCCTACGACACCCAGTCGCCCTTTGTCACCAGCGGCATCCGGATCGGTACAGCCGCCATCACGACGCGCGGGATGAAAGAAGACGACTGCCTGAAGGTCGTGGATTGGATCGATCAGGTGATCACCCAGGCCGGAAAGGAGTCCGAACTCAACCGGATCCGGGAAGAGGTGCACGCTTACATGGAGCCTTTCCCCCTGTTCGCTGAGGATGCGGTGGAAGCCTGAAGCTTTCCGGTAAAGAGAGGTCTGCATACTCGCTCGAGATAAAGAAAAAGCCGGAAGCTATTGCTCCCGGCTTTTTGGATTCCCTTCAGGCTGGAAGGTCTGCTTATTGACTTACTGGAAAAGAGACCATCGTATTTTCCCAGGCCATGATCAGTGCATCCTCCGTGAAGGTGCAGGTAAAAGCTTCTATCTGATTCTCGGTGGTGGCAACCTTTCCCTTTACCCGTGCGATGTCGTTGGCTTCCTGGTAGGCATAGCTGCCCCAGTTGTCCAGGTCGCTGTTGATGGCCAGGGTCCATTCTTCTTCTCCGGGGATGACATGGAGAGAGTAGCGGCCCGGCTCCAACTTTTGCCCGGCAAGTGTTACTTCCTGGAACACATTCAGTTCGGCATTCTCATTGGCGCCCATCCGCCATACTTCACCCATCTTGATGAGATTTCCCATCACCTCACGGCCTTTGGCTTGGGGGCGGGAATAAATGATCCGCATGACCGGCTGCAGGGCGGCTTGCTTGCCGGCATCTTTTTCAAAAGCACGGAAGGCAGCCTGGCTCGGATAATAGGCCATATCCATAGGACTTTTATCCAGTTCGGGCATTTCCTGGGCGAAGGTATCCTGAGAAACGGCCATAGCCGACAGGAGCAGGAGTACTACAAAAAGGTTTTTCATGGTCAATGATTGTTTAAAAATGAAAAGATTATTAATCGGTAAAGGGTAGATGGATGTCATCCGGTTTCAGGCTCCGCGATGACTACATCATCTGATCGAGGATTTCCGTCTGGGCCAACCATTTAATGCTTCTGCTCCGGATCTCTTTCAGAAGCTCGTCAAAGTGGGCCGATGTAGTAAAAGGATTGGTAAAGGTGCAGCGCAGCCACAGGTTTTCCCGCAACCGGGTTTGGACCAGGTAAAATTTTCCGGATTCTATGATCTCCCGGCATATGGCTGAATTGAGTTCATTCAAAATTTCCCTTGCAAGTCCTTCTTTTCGGAAGCGAAAGCAGAGGATGTTGCATTGGGGGGCAGTCGCCAGCTCAAAATCGGATTCTCGTTTGACCTGTTCCGCGAAGGCCTGGGTCATGTCCATAACCCGCGTGGTGTATGCATCGAAAATGGCGGGCCCATACCGGTGGAGGAGCAAATAAGGCCGGAGACCCATCATGACCTTAGTGCATTCGAAGGTGCGCTTGGCGGGATTGAACCATTCGGGCGCTTCCTGCCGGCTCCACAAATACTCCGCTTTTTGCTGAAAGGTGGCATAGGCATCGCGATGGTTGCGGTAGATCAAGGCGGTGGTCAGAGCCTGGGTGAGCAGCATCTTGTGAAAATCCATCACGACGGAGTCTGCCCGTTCCAGCCCCTGAACCCGTGAGCGGTACTTTTGGGAATAGACCAGCGCTCCGCCGTGGGCGCCATCTACATGAAACCACAGATTTTCTTTCCGGCAGAAATCGCCGATGGCTTTCAGGTCGTCGAATGATCCCGTGGCGGTGCTGCAGGCGCTTCCGACCACGGCAATGACTTGAATGCCCCGTTGCTTCGCCTGGGCAAACAACTCCGGCAGGAGATCGGTGCGCATCCGGTACTCGTTATCCACCGGTACTTTGATGATGCCGTCTTCGCCCCAACCCAGTATCCTCACCGCCCGGTCTACGCAGTAGTGTGCCTGCTCGGAAACCATCAAGGCCAGTTTTTCGGTATGCCCTTCCGACCAGACCGGGGTATCGGCCTTCAGGCTCCGGGCGGTTAGAAGAGCGGTCAGGTTGCCCAGGGTGCCTCCCGATGTCAGAAATCCGCCTGCCTCCGTTCCCAGGTTCATTTGATGGGCTACGTTCCGGACGACCTCCCGTTCGATCGCATTGGCAGCTTGTCCCATTTCATAGACTCCCATCCCGTTGTTGAGCAAATCGCTGAAGAGCCCGGCCAAGGCAGTCATGGGAATGGGAGGACAAACCTGATGGCCTACATATTTCGGGTGGTGAACATGGATGGAATCGTTCAGGACTTTGGAAAACAGGTCCTTTGTCTGAATGTTATCCAGACGATACTCCTGGTGGAGGGCGTCCGGCTCATGCGAAGGCATAACGGCTAGGTCCGATCTCTCTTGCTGAACCGATTCCAGATAATCGGCTAACAGGTCGACCAAGCGGTGGCCTTCTTCCCGAAAGGAGTTTGGGTCGAAGGCTTGCTGTAACAGATCTTGGGTCATGGGAAGTCCAAATTGGAATAAGTGTTTGGGATACATACCGCAAAACAAAAGAATCCAAACCTGAAAAGTTCCGGCTCCCGGGTGATTTTCGACGGGGGAGAAACTGTCATGCGAGATAAGAGCGGAAAGAGGAGGTATTTGTTCGGCAGAATGGCGAGCCGGCCGGATGATGGGGCCGGGCTGGAGTCAGCCCGGCATTTCATCGGCTTCAGATTCGCCTGAGGGCTTTCGATCCCGGAATCCCGGCTTACGGGCTTTGACAAAGGGAGAAAAGTGCGGTTCTGTTGGCTCAGCCGCCGATACGATGCATCACTTCTTTTCAAAGGAGGCCGGGCTTTCTATCGGTTGAATGACAAAACCGGCCTCCTCAACAGCTTCCACGATGACCTCCAGGTTCGCATCCCCTTTCACGGATAAAATTTTGTCGGGATGGTCGGTATCCACTTCCCAATGTTCAATGTCCTCAACTTCGTTCAGGAAACCGCTTACGGCTCGTATGCAATTGCTACAGTTGATGGTCGTCTTGAAGGTCTGTGTTTTCATGTCGATTTGTCTGTACAAAAAATACAGCCGATCCGAAACAAAAGTTCATTAGCCCCGTCGGGAATGCAGAGCGATCTGATTCCCCTCCGTATCCAGAAAAACCGCCATGTAACCGATCTCTTCGCTGATCTGTTTTTTGGGAACGAGAATTTTGCCGCCGGCGGCCTCCACACGTCCGGCCTCGTTGGCTACGTCCCCGGAATGGGCGGTGAAATAGATCATGACGCCGTGATCGGCGGGCCGATAATATTTGGGATGTTTCACCAGAGAGCCGGAGGCCCCCATCCCGTCTTCCACCCAGGGGAAAAAGGCCATCTCCTCCTCTCCAAAGGTTTGACGGCTCAATTCAAAACCAAAAACCGTTTCGTAAAAACGAATGGCCCGATCCAGGTCCAGTACCGGGATTTCAAACCAGCCCACTACATTGTTTTTCATTTCCATGGCTTATTGATTTTAATATTGGATTTCGCCTATTGATTTTCCGCGAACTCTTTGAATAGTCTCATGTATCTGTAGGATTGCTTTTGGAATGAACCGGGCATAAGCCAACTGAATACCTTCATTCCCCAGGAATCGAATTGAAATTCGGTTTCGCTTATCCAGCGGGTCTGAGCCGGCCCTTCCGGCCGGAATGAATTCCGTTGGCGATTGAAAATCCCCCTGGCTTCATAGGTGGCGGTGAATTCAGCGGGCAGATCTTTCACTTCTATTGTTTCGGTCATTTCTACCCGCCTTTTTCCCATTTGGAACTTCAAGCGCGTTTTGGCGCCGGGTTCTCCGGGCGTTCCGCTAAGCGGTTGTAAGTCGACCAGCCCAGGCTGCCATTTTTTCAGGTTTTCAGGATCGTCGAAAAGTTCCACAATCCGATCAACCGGCAAGTCGATCACTATTTCCTGGGTGTATTTCATCCCCGTTTTCTTACAAGGAAAGTACGAAAATCCGAAAATCCTATCCAGTCCTTGGCCGGCAAGTATGGATCGACATGGCATTTTTTAAGTATTTTTAACCGGATTTTCCGGTTTCTAATGGAATGGCCAGAAATACAACTCCCATTTACCATCCCCCCATCTACACCTTCGACCCATGTACCCATTTCCATTATTCATAGAGTATGATAGCATGAAGGCGTACATGGCGGGCCCTGCCCGGTTTCTTTTTCTTTTTGGGTTGGCAATGATTTCCCTGCTTCCTGTAAATGGCCAGATCCACGTAGATCTCGACGCCACGGGAGCCAACAACGGAACTTCCTGGGCGGATGCTTTTGTGGATCTGCAGGATGCGTTGGCGGTGGCGCAGGCCGGGGATCAGATCTGGGTGGCCGAAGGTATCTATCGTCCTACCATCTGCGATCCCTGTCTGGAGGCTGATCGGGCCATTGCATTCAATATTCCGCGGGATGTGGCCGTCTATGGAGGCTTCAACGCCACCGAGACGGAGCTGGACCAGCGCGATTGGGAGCTGCATGGGACCCTGTTGAACGGGGACATCGGCCAGGCCGGCGACAGTACGGACAATTCTTTCCGGGTGGTCATCGCCCGCAACTCGACGGTGAACACCCTGTTCGATGGATTCACAGTGGAGGACGGGAATGCAGATGTCTCCTTTGACTTTTCTTTTGGGGGAGGTCTTTTCATCGACGCGCAGAATGGCGGCACGGGCGATATCCAGGTGCGCAACTGTAGGTTTCGGGAGAATTATGCCTCGGGCGGCGGGGGCATGGCCATCTATGCGATCCTGGGGGGAAGCAGCCGGGCGCTGATCTACAATTGCATCTTCGAGCGGAACACGGCCTCTCTTTTGGCGGTCAGCAGCGGCGCGGGTGCGATCGTGCTGGGAAATTCAGGTGCGCAACTTCGGCCGCGATTCGTGAAGTGCACCTTCCGGGAAAATTTTGTGGGTAACGACGGGGGCGGCCTTTCTTTCACACCTTCGGGTGCCGGGTCCGTGCTGGCTTTCGAGGTGGACAGTTGCCTTTTCGAGAACAACCGGGCCACGGACCGGGGAGCCGGGATCTGGTACCGCATGAACAACTTTGGAGAAATCCGCTCGGTGATCCGCAACAGCCGCTTCGTGGGTAACCTGGCCGGCGGTCAGGGAGGAGCGATCTATGCGCGCAGCAGTTTCGATAACGTATCCAACGATACGATCATCAACTGTGCGTTCATCGAAAACATATCGGACGGGAGCAGCACGGCCAACGACGGAGAAGGCGGAGCGGTCTATCTGAGGGGGTCGCAAGCGGGAATACGCGATCAACACCTGATCAACTGCCTGTTTTACGGGAATTACGCCCGGGACCGCGGGGGGGCCCTGGCGGCGAGTTCGGCCAACTTTCAGCCGGGAACACTCAATACCACGCTGGTCAACTGCACCTTTTCCCGAAACCGAACGGAAGGAGAGGGCGCCGCCCTTTTTCTACGCGATTCCGTCGGCCAGAATACCATGGCCATCGTTAACAGCATCTTCTGGCAGGATTCGACCGGGAATACCGCCAACGAATTGGCGAAAGGAACAGCTTCTACGGTAACCTCTTCCTTCTCCAATTGGGATGGCGGCCTGCCGGCCGGCGTGGTCGATGGAGGCAATAATGTAAGCCAGAACCCTTCTTTTGCGGATCCGGACAACGGAGACCTTCACCTGGTCGCTGAGTCTCCTTTACTCGATGTAGGCGATAATGCTACCATTCAGCCCCTGGCCGATACCGATCTGGATGGCGATCCCCGAATCCATGAAGGCACGGTTGATTTGGGAGCTTATGAGATAGGCATTTTGTATGTGGACCTCGACGCTACGGGAGCCAACAACGGCACCTCCTGGGCGGATGCTTTTGTGGATCTGCAGGATGCGTTGGCGGTGGCGCAGGCCGGGGATCAGATCTGGGTGGCCGAAGGTATCTATCGTCCTACCATCTGCGATCCCTGTCTGGAGGCTGATCGGGCCATTGCATTCAATATTCCGCGGGATGTGGCCGTCTATGGAGGCTTCAACGCCACCGAGACGGAGCTGGACCAGCGCGATTGGGAGCTGCATGGGACCCTGTTGAACGGGGACATCGGCCAGGCCGGCGACAGTACGGACAATTCTTTCCGGGTGGTCATCGCCCGCAACTCGACGGTGAACACCCTGTTCGATGGATTCACAGTGGAGGACGGGAATGCAGATGTCTCCTTTGACTTTTCTTTTGGGGGAGGTCTTTTCATCGACGCGCAGAATGGCGGCACGGGCGATATCCAGGTGCGCAACTGTAGGTTTCGGGAGAATTATGCCTCGGGCGGCGGGGGCATGGCCATCTATGCGATCCTGGGGGGAAGCAGCCGGGCGCTGATCTACAATTGCATCTTCGAGCGGAACACGGCCTCTCTTTTGGCGGTCAGCAGCGGCGCGGGTGCGATCGTGCTGGGAAATTCAGGTGCGCAACTTCGGCCGCGATTCGTGAAGTGCACCTTCCGGGAAAATTTTGTGGGTAACGACGGGGGCGGCCTTTCTTTCACACCTTCGGGTGCCGGGTCCGTGCTGGCTTTCGAGGTGGACAGTTGCCTTTTCGAGAACAACCGGGCCACGGACCGGGGAGCCGGGATCTGGTACCGCATGAACAACTTTGGAGAAATCCGCTCGGTGATCCGCAACAGCCGCTTCGTGGGTAACCTGGCCGGCGGTCAGGGAGGAGCGATCTATGCGCGCAGCAGTTTCGATAACGTATCCAACGATACGATCATCAACTGTGCGTTCATCGAAAACATATCGGACGGGAGCAGCACGGCCAACGACGGAGAAGGCGGAGCGGTCTATCTGAGGGGGTCGCAAGCGGGAATACGCGATCAACACCTGATCAACTGCCTGTTTTACGGGAATTACGCCCGGGACCGCGGGGGGGCCCTGGCGGCGAGTTCGGCCAACTTTCAGCCGGGAACACTCAATACCACGCTGGTCAACTGCACCTTTTCCCGAAACCGAACGGAAGGAGAGGGCGCCGCCCTTTTTCTACGCGATTCCGTCGGCCAGAATACCATGGCCATCGTTAACAGCATCTTCTGGCAGGATTCGACCGGGAATACCGCCAACGAATTGGCGAAAGGAACAGCTTCTACGGTAACCTCTTCCTTCTCCGACTGGGATGGCGGCCTGCCGGCCGGCCTGGTCGATGGCGGAAATAACCTGTTTGAGGATCCTCAGTTTTTAGATCCGGAAAATGGAGATTTCCGCATATCAGCCTGTTCACCGGCTCGCGATACGGGATCCAATGCGGCGATTCCGGAAGATCGGATCGACATTGACCGGGATAGTATCCTGGATGAACCCATAGGCATCGACCTGAAAGGAGATCCCAGAATAGTGGGAGAAAAAGTAGATCTCGGGGCTTACGAATGGAACAATGATCCGCCTGAACTTCAGGTGGAAGTACAGGCATCTCCTGTCGCATGCGATGGGGAGACCGGAGGCTCTCTACTCTTAACGCCAAGCGGCGGCGTACCGGATTATACCATCGAATGGCAAGACGGATTTTCGGGTGAAACCCGCTCCAATCTGGCCGAAGGTACCTATTACTATACCGTGGCGGATAATTTCAGCTGTGTCATTCGCGACTCGGTTGTCATCGAAGCTCTTCCGCCTATCGTGACCGAGATCAGCACGGATACCAGTATTTGTGTCGGAGGCTCGGCGGATCTCAGGCTTTTGGCTTCCGGAGGCGCGGGGGATCT
>CAZXIX010000144.1:0-8168 GCA_964640855.1 uncultured Saprospiraceae bacterium | reverse complement strand
CTTTTTACAACCCCGAATGGCCTAAAAAGGGCTTTTTCAGGGACGACTATTTATATCCAATGATACTACCAATAAATAGGTGCGGGTCTGTAATAAACATGAGCAATCGTCTCAATGCACTTACACGATTTGCCCACCGTACCATGTGGATGGGGGTTTTTATAGCATCTCCGGTAGTTGTCCGGGGCCTTTTCGTATATTACGATTGCCGCTAGCTGGAATCCTAACTGGTACTGAAAATTTTATGTGGTTGATAGATTGGTCATTCGTAACATCCGACTTTTCAGCACCAATTTTCAATACCTGAATAGAAACCCCACCTCCTGCGCTCGATTGCTTTTCTTCCATGTACGTTACTGAAATATCAAACTGAATGGATACAAAAGAATTATTGCCTACCTGGAATTCACCGTCCTTGGTGCTAATTTTTTGCTTCAACTCAACTCCTGCGTCTCTTGCACTTTCAATCACTTGTTGAATAGTCTCACTAACAAAGGTTTTTAAGTCAACCATAAGTTAATTTTTCCAAGATATATAACTAATAAAAATGATTTTCCATGCTATGCGGATCAGGTTGGCTTCCCATATCTTGCATTCTGTAACTGAGGTTTAGTAAAGGGTCTGCCGGAAACGATGGACCTTTTTTGTTGCTCTACTCTACTTGAAACTCACTTGCAGAAAGTCAATCTAATCTTTCAAAAACATATTGAGCTGGACTAGTAGTAAGACTTGGCTGGGCGCTTATCATTCTGTAGCCCGCTGCGTGAACCAAGTTCAAGAAAGGAACATCAGTGAATTTCCAGCGTAACTCCTTACCTCCATCCATTGCTTTGGTTTGAATCAGTACACCGGCTTCAACCATATCTTTTCGAAGTTTATCGCAATCATTTACACAATATGCCTTTTCATTTAGCCGGATAATGATGATCCTATCTGCTGGGTTAAAACCCCTTGCCTGGACTTCAGCGGTTACTATTACATAAGGGCTTGCCTGCTCTTGAATCCATTTAGAAGTAATCTCTTGTGCATTTACAAAAGAGGTATGCATGAAGAATAAAAAGAGAGTGGATTGGATTAAGTAAGCGGTTCTCATTGGCTCCTTGTTTGTTTTTCTCTAATGTAGAATCCTGAACATTGTCCAAACAACAAAGCCCAGGATTAGACTCGATCCAATGTAAACTAAAGGTTGAGTTTTGCTATTGAAACAAAATTTAACGCCACCACACGAAAACCACACGACAAGGCAAAAGAAAAAGCCCGGAGGCCCAATGTTTATAGGCGTTCCAGGCTTTAGAGGGTAGACCTACTAGGACTCGAACCTAGACTGACGGAACCAAAATCCGGAGTGCTACCATTACACCATAGGTCTGTTTAATGTCGCGATGTCACGAAGGTTTGATGTCACAATGGGCACCATCCTCGGAAAACCGGATAAAAGCAAGAGAAAATCACAGACTACAAATAGCCATTTTTCCCTTACATCCACTATTTCTTCCAATAGCGGCCACAAAAATAATACTTTTATTCTACCCAGGAAAGCCCCGGAACGTTTTTCCGGACCGTAATTTTCACACACGCCTACAGGCAAACCCACACCCATCATGCCGCTCAAACGCCACCCCGCCTTATTCCCCCTTTCCCGAGAGCATCACCGTATGCTGATCCTGGCCCAACTCCTCAAGGCTAACGCCCCCGCCTACCGGGGCTTACCCACCGACCCGGAAGGAAAACGAACTTACGCCATCCAACATTTCCAGGAATTTATCCAGGCTCATTTCATCCGGGAAGAACAACAGCTCCTGCCCGCCATTGAGTTCAAAAACGAACTGCTATCCGCTCTCGCCCAACAGATGCGCCGCGAGCACGCCCGACTCATCGAGCAATTCGCTTCCCTCCTCAGCCATGCCGAATCCGATCTCGAAGCCGCCCTCGACCAACTCGGCCACGAACTCGAAACGCACATCCGCCAGGAAGAAAGAGAGTGGTTCATGCAAATTCAGGAAGAGCTTTCGGAATCAGAACTGCAGGAGCTCAAATTGATTTGACCTGCAGCCGTTCAACCGGAATTACTGGCTGAGGCTGCGATGCCAGGGGCTTCGCCTCAGGACCGCTTCCAACGAATGGAAATCAGTTGGGTACCGGCGTATTGAATGAACAACATCCAAAAGGGCACCGTCAGGTAGAACATCCCCCGGTTGGCGCTCACCAGCAGGCTCCCTCCCAGGTACATCAGTACGAAAACCAACAAAAAGGCCATCTCCGGGGATAGCTGCTTGTATTGCCGGGCAGCTACGATCAAAGCCAAAGCGATCAATACCACCACAAACAAGTTGACGGGAAATGCCGCATATGTGGCCAGACGGCGCGGCTCGCTGCGAGAGGGAAAGAAAAGCAGGCGCCCTGCATTATGAGCCACATTATCCAGGAATTTAAGCGGCTGGGCGGCTATGTTCCGGAAGGCTTCTTGCCGATAGGCCCTGTCTTTTTCGACCGGTTTCAAGGGCTGAACTTCCATCAAAAAATCCACGTGATTGGGGTTGGCAAACAATTCATCCTCCTCGTACCTCTCGCCGGTCTCGCCTTCGTAGGGCGTGCTTAGGGTATAAAAAGACATCCCTCCGGCATTTGACCAGTACAAGGGTTTTCCGGTCATGAAATAGGTGTACATCAAATAGGGCAGACAAAAAAGGAAGGCAAAGCTGAAGATGGCCAGCACCTTCCCCGCAACCGGCCGCCTCCTTTTCCAGAATAAGGCCAAAGCGGAAAGTACCGCAACCCCAAGCAGCGCATTTCCAAACCGCACCTCCGTCAAAGCCAAAAAACTCAGCGCCAAAGCGGCGGGCACAACCTTGCGCCAGGATAATTCCACCCGCCGGAAATTTCGCAGGTATAAAAAAAAGACGAGCGTCAGCAGAAACCAGCTCAAGGTCTCCGGCAAAACCAAAGGGATATACCCGTAGATCGGGTAGTATAAGGCCAAAGCGAAACTGAAGAAAAGGGCCTTCTTCCCGGCAGCATAATGACGGGCGGCCTTGTAAAACAGGATCACCGAAAGGAAGAGGAATACGGCATGGAGCAGCTTCAATACCACCCACGGAGCCCCAAACCACAGAAAAAAGGCTATGAACAAGGGGTAACCCGGGCCGACCCACAGGTCAATATCCGGTGGCGGCGGCGAAAAATAACCCTGCAACAGGTTCCCCGCCAATCGAAAATAGCGGCTTTCCGCTCCGGTCGGAGCCGTCGGGTCCGGCAGCAAACCCACCAACAGGTACAACAGCAGAAAAGGCAGAAACAAAAGCCAGAATCGCCTGATGCCCTCCTTCGATGAAGAATGTTCCTCTCGGGCCCAGGGATGTTTTTGGGTGGTCATTGGCCTCCGGCTTTCGTCTGGCGGCCCTCCCAAATCGGATGTGAAAAGGGAAGGAAGCCATGCAGTAGAGAAAAAACGTACGTACAGCGCCGGGATTTGACCCTGAGCCCGAATACTTTTCTTCCCAAAAACAGGCCGCCCGGTTTTTCGGGAAAGTCTCTCCGCATCAAAGCGTCGGTAGGCTCTTACCCTTCCTGTACGACCGATTTTTCCGGCTTCAATATGAGTTTCTTACGCTCCGGTCCCGTAGAGATCATGGTAACGGGTACCCCCAGACGGGATTCCATTTGCTCCAGGTACATGCGAGCCGCTACCGGTAGCTGTTCAAATTCGGTCATTTCCGAAAGGTCCGTCTGCCAACCGTTGTAGGTCTCCCATACGGGTTCGATCTCGATGTTGCAGATGTCGTAGGGCAACTGGTCGGTAAAACCTGCTTGCGTCCGGTATTGGATGGCTGCCTTGATCTCGTCGAACTCGTTCAGAACGTCGATTTTGGTAACGGCCAGCTGGGTGACGCCGTTCAGCATGATGGTGTACCGCAGCTGAGGCAGATCGATCCAGCCGCATCGCCGCGGGCGCCCGGTGGTGGCCCCGAATTCCTGACCGGCTTCTCGCAGGGCATCGCCTTCCTCGTTGAAAAGTTCGGTCGGAAAGGGTCCGCTCCCGACCCGGGTGCAATAGGCTTTGGTTATCCCGATCACTTCGCCGATCCGGCTGGGCGCAATGCCCAGGCCCGTGCAAACGCCGGCTGTGATGGTATTGGAAGACGTGACATAGGGGTAGGTGCCGAAGTCGATGTCGAGCATGGAGCCCTGGGCCCCTTCTGCCAACACCCTTTTCCCTTCGTCGAGAGCCTTATTGATAAAATATTCACCGTCTACCTGCTGAAGCGCCCGCAAACGCGCAAGGCTGGCCATCCACTTTTCTTCCTCCGCCGCCAGGTCAAAGTCGATGTCGGGATAGATACTGAGCAATTGCAGGTGCTTTTCTTTGAGCTGCCGGTACTGAGCTTCAAAGCCGGGCTGAAACACGTCGCCCACGCGAAGCCCGTTGCGCCCGGTCTTATCCATGTAAGTAGGACCGATCCCCCGGAGGGTAGAACCGATCTTGGCGGCTCCTTTGGCCGCTTCGCTGGCCGCATCCAGGTATCGGTGCGTGGGCAGGATGAGATGGGCCTTGTTGGCCACCAAAAGACGCTCCTCAAAATCCACACCCGTGTCCACCAGGATATCCAGTTCCCGGGACAAGGTGATCGGGTCGATCACCACCCCGTTCCCAATGAGATTGATGAGATCCTTCCGAAAGATCCCGGAAGGTATGGTGTGTAAAACGAATTTCTTTCCATCGAACTTGAGGGTATGCCCGGCATTGGGCCCTCCCTGGAAACGGGCAACGATGTCGTATCGCGTAGCCAGATAGTCTACAATCTTACCCTTTCCTTCGTCTCCCCATTGCAGGCCTAGTATAACGTCAACATTCATTCAGTCGGCAAATTTGGATCACCGGCCAAAACTACGAAAGTTCTGATCTTGTATCACGCCGGATTTGGGCGGAGGAAGGATTAGGGAGGAGGGTTTAGCGTTTAGGGGCGTGGGTGAAAAAACTCAGGCCAATCCATTTTACCCTGAACGCTCTGCATGCACTGCCGGCTGGAGTTAAAACCCGCCAGAAAGGCAAGGATTATCCACAAGTTTGATTGTCAACACATTGAGGAAGAGAGGTTAGAGAATAAGTATAGATCCTCGAATGCCCGGATCAAAGGCTGGCCTCTAAACCCTTAACCCTAAACTTTACTCCCCTGGGTTTTCTCGCAAGCACCGTCGCATTGCCCGTAGAGATTCAGGGCGTGATGGGTAACCTTGAACTTGAGCAGTTCGCCCATCATATCCTTGATCTGCTGGACGCGGGGGTCGCAGAATTCCACCACCTTGCCGCAGTCGACGCAGATCAGGTGATCGTGCTGCTTGTAGCCGTAAGACTTTTCGTATTGAGCCAGGTTCTTGCCGAACTGATGCTTTTTCACCAGGTCGCAATTCACGAGCAACTCAAGCGTATTGTACACCGTAGCCCGACTGACCCGGTAATTTTGATTTTTCATGTGGATATAGAGGGCCTCCGCATCGAAGTGATCCGTACGACGGTATATCTCTTCCAGGATCGCGAACCGTTCCGGGGTTTTACGAAATCCGTTGTTCTCCAGGTGGGAGGCAAATATATTTTTGACTTCCTGGATTACCTCTTCTTTGTTTTTCAGTGCAACCATAACTTCCCTCGTTCCGAAGGGGCTTTTTTTAAAGGTATAAAGAAATACCCACCCCTAGTCTATACGAACAACAGATGTAATGTTGTCCAGGTTTTGCAGACTGCGAATGGCCATGTACAACTGGTCGGTATTCTGGACCAGCAGACTCACCCGGCCTTCGAAGGTGCCTTCGCTGGCTTCCATGGAAAAGGAACGCATATTCAGGCCCAGCGATGAGGATATCTGGTGGGAAACCTTCTCGATCACACCGGGTCCGCTGTCGATGCCCACGATCAGCAGATTGGCAACGAAAACGGAGTCTGCCGCCGAGACCCACTCGGCTTTCATAACCCGGTATCCGTAGTTCGCCATGAGGTGATCGGCATTCGGACAAGTAGTACGGTGGATCTTCAGTCCGGCGCTGGATGTCAAATAAGCAAATATTTCATCCCCGGGTACGGGATTGCAGCAGGAGGCCAGCTGATAATCAAAAGCCTCTGCCGATTCCCCGTTGATCAGCATCTTGGGGCGGCTGACCACTTTTTTCCGGGACTTCCGCGGTTGTACTTCCTCGTCGGACTGCTGAACGGGAGAATCCTCCTCCACCTCCACGAGCTTGCCCTTTTCCACCCGGACCTGCTTCATGATCTCGGGAATGGTAAGCTCGCCGGTAGCAATGGCGTAAAACAGGTCTCCATGGCTGCCAAAGCGGAAATGTTTGACCAGGAACTCTATACTCTCTTCGTATCCGACCTTCAAGTGGCGAAGCTTGCGCTCCAGGGCTTCCTGCCCGACCTCGCCCTTGCGGCGCCGCTCTTCCTTCATCGCCGAGCGGATCTTGGACTTGGCCTTGCCGGTGACCACCATCTTTAGCCAATCCTCCGAGGGATGTTGCCCGTTCCTGGTGATGACCTGCACCTGGTCGCCGTTCTTGAGCTTGTAGCCCATCGGGACCAAGCGGTTGTTGACCTTCACGGCCGAACAGTGATAGCCGACGTCCGTATGGATGGCGAAGGCAAAATCCAGGGCGGTCGCCCCCTCCGGAAGGACCATCATATCTCCCATGGGAGTGTATACGAATACTTCCTCATGGAAAAGGTTGTTGGATTTGAAGTCGCCCAGAAATTCTACGGCATCGCTGTTGGGGTCTTCCAGGATCTCCCGGACACTGTCCAGCCAGCGCTCGTATACGTCGGGCTGGTTGATGATGCCCTTGTACTTCCAGTGAGCGGCAAAACCGCGCTCGGCGATCTCGTCCATGCGCTGGCTACGGATCTGCACCTCTACGTAGCGCCCCTTGGGACCGATCACGGTGGTGTGCAGGGATTCATAACCGTTGGCCTTGGGGGTGGTGATCCAGTCTTTGAGGCGCTCCGGTATGGGGGTGTGTACGTCCGTGACGATCGAATAGGCTTGCCAACAGACGAGTTTTTCCTTGTATATGGGCACATCCAGGATGATACGGATCGCAAACAAATCGTAGATCTCCTCGAAGGGCACGCCTTTGGACCGGATCTTGTTCCAGATGGAGTAAATAGACTTCGGCCGCCCGAAGACCTTGTAGGGTACGCCGATCTCATCCAGCCTTTCCTTTAGGGGGCGGATGAATTCTTCGATGTAGCTTTCGCGCTCGCGCTTGGTCTCCTGCAGTTTGTGAGCTACCTCCTTGTAGGCTTCCGGATCGGTCACCTTCATACAGAGATCCAGGAACTCGGTACGAATGGAATACAGACCCAGGCGATGGGCCAGGGGGGCGTAGATGTAGCTGGTCTCGGCCGCGATCTTGAGCTGCTTGTGGTGAGGCATGCTGCCCAGCGTACGCATGTTGTGCAGGCGGTCCGCCATTTTGATCAGCACTACCCGGACATCGTCCACCAGCGTACTCAACACCTTTTTGAAGTTTTCGGCCTGAGGACTCTCGGCATTGTAGGCGCTGTCCAGTTTGGTCAATCCGTCTACGATCCGGGCGATCCGGACACCGAACTTTTCCTGAATGGTTCCCAGGGTCACATCCGTATCTTCCACTACATCGTGCAAAAGGGCCGCTACGATGGCGGTAGGCCCCAGGCCGATCTCTTCCGCACAGATCCGGGCCACGGCAATGGGGTGCAGAATGTAGGGCTCGCCCGACTTCCGCCGCTGAAGGCTGTGGGCCTGTACAGCCATCTCATAAGCCTGCCGGATGTTGCGGCTGTCCTCCTCATCCATATCCGAATGAATCGACCGCAACAAGTGCCGGTAAGCGTTGTTGATCAACTGCTTTTCCTCTTCCTTTATGATGAGCGTCTCTGCCATAAATTTTTTCCTGCCGATAAATAGCAAAAAACTTTCCTAATCTTACTAAAGATACTAAAGTTCAAAACGCAGCCCGCCATGTTTAGCTGCCATTCTTCCCGCAATTCCTGTGTTTTTTCTCTGATTTGTAAGGAAGATTCTATCTTTGCAACGCTTTTTTAAAAAGGTGAGTTTCGTAGAGCGAAATCATCCGGATTCCGGAGCGCGGGTGTGGCGAAATTGGTAGACGCGCTAGACTTAGGATCTAGTGCCGCGAGG
>CAZXIX010000143.1:0-8365 GCA_964640855.1 uncultured Saprospiraceae bacterium | reverse complement strand
GAGTCTGGATAAACCTCCTTTAATCAAACCAGACACACTTAATTGAACTATCCCTAAAAGTGGTTAAACAATGTGTCCGGCTAAATAGGACCACCTCAATACCCTGACGAAGCGAATCCTAGTTTTCCCAAAATTCGAATGTTTCCTCCGCTTGTCAGGATCTACGCTGCGCTCCGGCCTTATACCAAATACCTGATACCTGATACCCAATACCACTTCACCACTCAACCACTTCACTACTCCCTGATCATCCAGGGAGGCCCTACATTCTAATAATCCTTCAGGAATTATGGATTTGCAATTAGCCACTTGCCGATTCCTTTTATCCGGAAAAACCCCTTCTTGATCCAAAAGGGTAGCCTTTTCGGAAGGGGAGTGATACCTTGAAGAAAAATACTCGATTATGAATCCGCTGTTCTTCCTCCACATCATGGAAGATGGAAATTTCCCGGGATGGTTTTTCACCATCGTTGCTTTGATCGGGCTTTGGAAGGTCTTCGAGAAAGCCGGTCGCCCGGGCTGGGAAGCCATCATACCCTTCTACAACGTCATCGTAGCCATGCGCATCATTGGCAAGCCGCAATGGTGGCTGGTCTGGTACTTCGTCCCGATTGCCAATATCATCGTCTATGTTTGGACGTGTAATCTGTTGGCCAAAAGTTTCGGTAAAGGCATCTTGTACACGATCGGCCTGGTTATCCTGGCGCCTTTCTTTCTGATCCTTTTGGGCTTTGGGGATGCCCAATACCAGGGCCCCGCTGGGTCTGAACCCAGAAAACCGGAGCCGGAAGAAATGGTTTGACCCGCGTGATACCGAATGTCAGCCTGTCAAGACTACCTTTTTGATCTGGAAGGCAGGCAAAGGCAGATCGCAGAGATCTTGTCGGAACAGTTTCTGGCCTTCCCGGGTATCCAATGCCGAATCCGTTTCCGGATACCGTTTTTCTATCAGCATAGCTGGATCTGCTATTTGAATCCGGTGAAGAACGAGGGCATAGAACTGGCCTTCATCTATGGTTACCGACTTGCGGACCCGGAGGGCCTCCTGCAGGCTCACGGCAGAAAACAGGTGAAAGGGGTTCGGCTCTATCGGGTTACCGAACTTCCGCTGGAGTCTATTCAGATCCTTTTTTCGGAGGCTCTTCTTTTGGATGAAATTCTGAAACGTCTGAAAAAGAAATGACCTTATTCCGGCAGATAGATCTTTCCCCTCAGGTAAGTGACTGCCTGGCCGGAAAGCCTGACCCGATCCCCTTCAAGCCGACACTGAATTTGCCCGCCGCGGGCCGACAACTGCCGGGCTTCCAGTACATTCTTTCCCAGTCTTTTTCCCCAATAGGGAGCCATGGTGGTGTGGGCAGAACCTGTGACGGGGTCCTCGTTGACACCTGCATTGGGGAAAAAGCATCGCGAGACAAAATCTTCGTTATTTCCTTCAGCGCTGACCAGGATTCCCCGTGGCGTATGCCGCGCCAGTAAGGCAAAATCAGGCTCGAGACCTTTGATATGCTGCTCGGAGCCTACGATAGCCAACAGGTCTTCCCGCCCCTGGTAGAGTTCTTCTATCTTGATGCCGAGAGCCTCTTCCAGGGGGGGAGGTACGGTTATTTTTTCCAGCATATCGGCCGGGGCATCCATTTCGTATCCCGTTGGTACGCGACTGACGCTGACCCGGCCGACGCGGGTCCGGAAATCGATCCGGTTTCCCGCATAACCCAACTCCTCGTAAAGAACGTGACTGGCAGCCAGGGTGGCGTGACCGCAGAAATCAACCTCCACAGCGGGAGTGAACCAGCGAAGGTGGTACCCCTGCTCCTGCAGCACGAAAAATGCAGTCTCTGATAGGTTGTTCTCCATGGCGATGGCCTGCATGACCGCATCCGGCAACCATGCTTCCAGGGGAACCACCGCGGCTGGATTGCCTTCAAACAATCGCCGGGCGAAAGCATCAACCTGATACAGGTCCAATCCCTTTTTCATAATCGATTCTTTCTTGGCGGTGAATTCGTAAGAATAGGCCCCGACCTCGCCTTTCGGGCTGGCAATTAAGCCAAATCCTTTGCAAATTCAAAAGGGATCCCCAAACCATTGGATCCCGGATCTTGCCATTTTGGCACATAAAAACACAGAAAAGTGCCAAAATGTCTACATGCTTGGATCGCTTTTGCCAAACCGATGCCCGGCACGCCATTTGATATAATCAAGGAAGGAAAGCTAACCTAAAAAAAGAAAAAATGAATTTGAATAATCTAACTATAAAAGCGCAGGAAGCCGTACAGCGAGCCCAGCAGATCGCTCTGGAAAATGAGCAGCAGGCCATCGAAGCCGGCCACCTGCTGAAGGGGATTCTGACGGTTGACGAGCAGGTGACCCCTTTTGTTTTTAAGAAACTGGGCATCAACCAGTCGGCCATCGAATCGGCCCTGGACAGCATCATTCAGTCCTACGGCAAGGTTTCCGGGGGCAACCCCTACCTCTCGCGGGAGGCCGGAGAAGTGCTGCAACGCGCCAACACCTTTGTCAAGGAATTCGGCGACGATTATGTGGCCATTGAGCATTTGTTGCTAGGCTTCATGCAGGTTCGGGATACGGTTTCCCAGTTGCTCAAGGATAGTGGACTGACCGAAAAAAGCCTGAAGGCAGCCATTCAAGACCTGCGCAAGGGCAGCAAAGTCATCACGCCCAGCGCGGAGGCCAGCTACAATGCACTCGGCAAATACGCCATCAATCTCAACGAACGTGCCCAGAGCGGGAAGCTCGATCCCGTAATCGGGCGGGAGGAGGAGATCCGTCGGGTCTTGCACATTTTGGCTCGCCGGACCAAGAATAACCCGATCCTGATCGGCGAACCCGGCGTGGGTAAAACGGCGATCATCGAAGGTTTGGCGCATCGGATCGTAGACGGGGACGTCCCGGAGGATCTTCGCGACAAGCTGATCTACTCGCTGGATATGGGTGCCTTGATCGCCGGTGCCAAATACCAGGGCGAATTCGAAGAGCGACTCAAATCGGTGATCAACGAGGTGGTCCAGGCCGAAGGGCAGATCTTCCTTTTCATCGACGAGATCCACACCCTGGTCGGCGCGGGTAAATCTCAGGGTGCCATGGATGCGGCCAATATTCTCAAGCCGGCTCTGGCAAGGGGGGAGTTGCGGGCCATTGGCGCTACTACGCTGGCCGAGTACCAAAAGTACTTTGAAAAAGATAAAGCGCTGGAGCGACGTTTCCAGATGGTGATGGTGGATGAGCCGAGTGAGGAGGATGCCATCTCTATTCTGCGGGGACTGAAGGAGCGGTATGAAACCCACCACAAGATCGCCATTCGGGACGAAGCCATCGTAGCCGCCGTACAACTGAGTACGCGCTACATTACCGACCGCTTTCTGCCGGATAAAGCCATCGACCTGATCGACGAAGCGGCGGCTCGCCTGCGGCTGGAAATGAACTCCATGCCGGAAGAACTGGACGAGGTGGAGCGCAAGATCCGCCAGCTGGAAATCGAACGCGAGGCCATGAAACGGGAAGGCGACGAGGGGAAGATCAACCAGATCAACGAGGATCTGGCCAATCTGGAAGAAACCCGCAACGGCCTGCGTGCACAATGGGAGAGTGAGCGCGAGGTGGTGTTGGGCATCCAGCAGGCCAAAGAAGAAGTAGAGCAACTCAAGCATGCCGGGGACCGGGCCGAGCGGGAAGGCAACTTCAGTGAAGCCGCTGAGATCCGCTACGGCCGGATCCCCGAAGTGCAGGCTCGCCTGGAGCAGTTCAACCAGGATCTGATCCGGATGCAGGAGCAGGGCAAGCAGCTGGTCAAGGAAGAAGTCGATGCGGAAGACATTGCCGAAATCGTGGCTAAGTGGACAGGCATTCCGGTGACCCGAATGCTGCAGAGCGAACGCGACAAACTGCTCCATCTGGAAGAAGAACTGCATAAGCGCGTGGTCGGGCAAGATGAAGCCGTGGAAGCGATTTCGGATGCCATCCGCCGCAGCCGCACCGGGCTGGGCAATGAAAACCGGCCGGTCGGTTCCTTCCTGTTCCTGGGTACGACCGGCGTCGGAAAGACGGAATTGGCCAAGGCTCTGGCCGAGTACTTGTTCAACGATGAGAATCTGATGACCCGGATCGACATGAGCGAGTACCAGGAGCGCCATTCGGTGAGCCGACTCGTAGGAGCGCCTCCCGGTTATGTGGGCTATGACGAAGGCGGCCAATTAACCGAAGCCGTGCGCCGGAAGCCCTACTCCGTCATCCTGCTCGACGAGATCGAGAAAGCCCATCCGGATGTGTTCAACATCCTTCTGCAGGTATTGGATGACGGACGCCTGACCGATAACAAGGGGCGGGTCGCGAATTTCAAGAACACCATCGTGATCATGACCTCCAACATCGGATCGGATGTGATCCGGGAAAACTTCGAAAGGCTGGATGAAAACAATGAGGAAGAAATCGTTGAAAAAACGAAAAACCTGGTTTTCGAGCTTTTGAAAAAGAGCGTCCGGCCGGAGTTCCTCAACCGGATCGATGAGGTGATCATGTTCAAGCCTTTGTCCCGAAAGGACATCCGTGGCATTGTGGACATTCAATTGCGGGATCTGGTGGACAAGCTGGCCAAACAGGACATTCAGCTGACGGTTTCTGCGGAAGCCCTGGACTGGCTGGCCCAAGAAGGTTTCCACCCGGAATTCGGAGCACGCCCGCTCAAGCGCCTGGTTCAGAAGAAAGTGCTGAACGAACTGTCCAGGCAAATGCTTTTGGGCCAGATCGAGGCCCATTCCAGGGTGGTATTGGATGTGTTCGACGGGAAAGTCGTTTTTCGAGCTCCTATTGGGGAGGAAGTCGTCGACTGATTCTGCCTGCCATAATACAGGATAAAGGGAGGGTCCCCTCAAGGAGCGGGGCTTTTCCTTTTTTCTTTTTAACGTTATAAGTGCTTGACCTTAAAGGCGTTTATGGTTAATTTTAATAAGGTGCCATTTATACAGGCCGAATCCTTTGGGATAAAAAAAACGGCAACCATTTTTGTCACTTCCGGATCGGAAAAAAATCATTGCAGATAAGGCGCAGACCGTATAAAATTCTGCATACAAGCCTAAAGGAGCCGAAAAGCGGTTTTTCTACAACCAAATTGATATCTAATGAATACCCTGACCAAAAGGAGCCTCCGACCGCGTAGTGGGCTAACTCCCCCTTCGGAGGCAGTCCAGAAGGAAGAGAGAGAATTCTGGAAAAAAGAGAGTGGATTTTATGTCCGTCTGCTTCGGCAGTGTGAATCCCTGAGCAAGCATGCGGAAGCCGAAAAGTACCGTAACCTGATCGGGCAATTCAAACACTTTGAGGAAGGCACTTTTCAAGAGTTGGATCTTCCGCCAGGTCCGGAGTTCACCCTGGAGTTCAACCCCCTGAATCAAAGTTACACGCGCAAAGAAGTGAGCCGCAGAGGTGGCCCCGATCACCTGAGTCTGAGAGAGCGTTTCCAAAACCTGAAAGAGGAGGCCTTTCAGAACATCGGTCGCTTTTTTACGGTAAAGATCCGTTGAGAAAGGTAGACCGGGAGGAGAAATGAGGAGGGCCCGGCCACCCTGTTTGCCGATCGGCAGGAGCAAAAGAAAACTTCTATGAGGGGGTTGGCCCCTCATAGAGTCAGATTAGGATTTAGGTGAAACCTATCCTGATAGCCATCGGCTTCAGGATAGGTTGTTTTTCCCTCCGTGGATTTATTTGGGACTGGTGAGCGGAGCGCTCGGGATGAGGAACAGTTCCATTTGGCGCCCATCTATGTAGTTTACTTTTTCTCCGTCGAAAAAAGCATCCTCTTCCATCATCACCCGGATTTCTTTTCCCCATTCATTCAATTGTACCGCCGTATTCAGCTCAATGGAGTAGGCGGTGTTGGGGTAGATCGGATAGTCTCCTTTAACCGGAACGCCCCCCTGTTGATCCCAAAGGCCTATGGTGGGGCCTGCACCATGACCGTGATAGCCAATGGGATGGGTATAAATGGTAGGTTTAAGACCCTCCGCCCGGGCTCGTGCCAGGCTGGCGGCCAGTACATCATTGCCAGTTTTTCCGGTAGTCATCTCATTGGTCAGGATGTCCATGAGGCGTAGTCCTTTTCGGAAGGCTTCCAGGAGATAGGCAGGCGCTTCGGTTTCGCCGGGTTTCAGCACGTAAGCATTTTCCTGGGTGTCCGTGTTCAGACCCAGATAGGTGATGCCGAAATCGCAGTGAACGAGGTCGCCAGGAAGAATGACCTGTTGATCGGGGCGTTTGGAAAAGGCTCTCAGGTGGTCAAAATTTTCGGGATCAGCCCGTTGTACGTCTACGGTGGGGTGAAACCAGGCATCCAGGCCCAGCTCGTTGATCCGGTTGCGGTAGTACCAAACCACGTTCTCGGTGGTCGTAACGCCGGGTTCGATCACTTTTTCGGACAAGCCTTCTTTGATGATCTCATGAGCGATCCGGCAGATCTCCCGGTATCTTTCCATTTCGGAGGGCGTGCGGGTTTCCAGCCATCCTATGGCCAGGCGCTCGGCACTGGTCACCCGGGAGGGAAAGGGGGCCGGCAGCGAAGACATCAATTTTTCATAGTGGTAAGCGGACAATCCGTCCGCCAGTCCGAAATCGACCGAGCGATTGATGCCGATCTTTTGGGGGTCTCTTTCGCTTACGATTTGCGTCAGCCGCTTCCACTGGTCGGGCTCCTGCTCTTTGTCCCAGGCTTTTTGGAAGACCTCGCCAACGTTGTAGCGCGCGCAGGCCAGCGTCTGGAGGCTGTCGCCGGTATCGTAAATGACCAGCATGGTCGTACGCCGGGCACTCAACCAGTTGGACGGGAGCATGGTTTTTAGAACGGGATCTTCGTTATATTCCCGGGAGATCAGTATCCACATATCAAATCCTTCGCGACGCATAAGTGCGGGCAGCACGTCCCGGACCCGTTCCTTTAACCACTGGTCCCGGATGGAAGCCCGCGTTTCCAGAGGAAGGATCTCCGGCATCTGTGCGTCAAGGGATAGGCTGAAAAAGAGAAGCAAGTAAAGAGGAATCAAGCGCATGTTCTTTTTGCAAGGGAAAATAGAAAATCCCGTGGAGGGAACTCTGAATAATTTACGGCACCTGCAGACCAAGAGGACAGGACAGGGCCCCGAATGTATGCGAACATGATAAGCATTGGACAGCCTTTGCCGGAGTGGAATATCCGCTCGCTATTGGATGGGCAGGCGGCGCCCGCTTTCGAGGACTGGAAAGGCAGCCCTCGTTTGCTTTTGTTTTACAGCATCGGGTGTCCGGGATGCAAGGCCCGGGCTTTGCCTTTTGCCCGCAACCTGCAAGCCGATTGGGCAGGAGGACGCGTGGTCGGTATCCATACCCGATTCGAAGGGCCGGAATATTCTCCCCGGCAGGTAGAAGAGATCAATCAGGTCTATCGGCTGAACTTCCCCGTTTTTCTGGATATGGGCCATCAGACCTACGACCTCTACGGGGCTGAAGGGACTCCGCATTGGCTTTTGGTAGATTCGGAAGGCCGTTTGCTGAAATCTCTTTTTGGTTCCATGCCCAATACCTTGCAAAGGGTCGATCTCAGCATTCAGGAATTGTAGTTCAACTGGCGGTAGTCGAGTGGCCTGTCCGGGGGCAGTGGCGCCCGTGGGTGTTTTCAGTAGGAGAGCCATGCACTGGGGGGGACGGTTGGCAATTTAAAAACGGATTTTACCTTTGCGGCTTCGACTTGTCCCGGCAGCGACGCTTTAGTAGCTTCCTGGCCAGGGCAGACAAACCGGAAGGAGTCGGAAGGGTTATTTGGTAAAAAGAGAAACGATGAGGTTGGTTGATCGTATTCAGAATCTGGAAAAACTCGAACACGGCTGGAAGCGCCTCACTCAGGTGGATGAGGTCGAGGAACTGATTCGTCTTTCCGGAGACAAGCCCGTGGTCATTTTCAAGCACAGCATTCGATGCGGGGCCAGTGCCATGGCCAAATGGCAACTGGAAAAAGACTGGGATTTTGAGGCCGGAGATTTGGATTTTTATTACCTGGATCTCATTCGTTACCGGTCTGTTTCCGATCAGGTGTCGAGGGTTTTGGGCGTAGTGCACCAATCTCCGCAGGTCATTGTGCTGAGAAGGGGAGAAGTGATCTTCCAGACTTCCCATTACCGGATCAGTATTTCGGCCATCCGGTTGGCGCTCACAACTCCTACTTTCTCCTAAATTCCAGGGATATCTGGTTGGTGTCTGTCTGCCAAGTCTTCTTTTTTCCCTAAACTTGGTTGATGGCAAAGGTTTTTCAAAGAAAGGGTGAGAAGCTGGGTACGGCACCCGGGACCCTTCAATTCATCGGGGTGGACCGCAAGGTTCCCAC
>CAZXIX010000142.1:0-8599 GCA_964640855.1 uncultured Saprospiraceae bacterium | reverse complement strand
CCTGGAACCTCCTGATCCGTAGTCAGGTGCTCTATCCAGTTAAGCTACGGAGCCGAAATGTCAAACAGTTCCATAGTTGTCGGGCGCCGTTTGGTTTTGAGCCTGGAACCTTCCCGACGCTGTCGGGATGCTCTATCCAGTTAAGCTACGGAGCCTTCCTTTAATGCGGATGCAAAGATAAAAATATTTCCTTTTATCTGAAAGATCAACCTTTAAAATAATTGACTCCCAGGGAGTAGGCTTTGCGTCCCGCGGTCGCAGCCTATGCCTCACGCAATCCATCCTGCAACTTTCTGAAATAAGGAGCGGCCAGGATCAGCCGACTTCCGTACCAGGAAAACATTTCTCCATTCACGATCAACACCTTGGCGCGCGGGCATAGTTCCCGGAATTCGGTGAGATGTTTTTCCTTGTATGGATAGGGCTCAGAAGACAATAGGATCAGGTCCGGGGATGCCGACCGGATCATTTCCTCACTGACTTCCGGGTAGCGTTCCAGGTTCCCGAAAACGTTCTTCCAGCCGAGTTGGGAAATCATATGGTCAATGAAAGTATGCGATGCGGCAACCATTCTGGGCCGGTTCCAGATAAAATAGGCGACGCGAAGGGGGAGATTCCCTTCTGTTCCGAGATCCTCAAACCGGTGCTCGATCTTCCCGGCGATCTCCTTTGCCCGGGCAGTCTTGTCGACGAGCTCACCGACCTGAAGGATCATCTCGGTCGCATCCTGCAAGCTGTAGATCTCACTTAGCCATACCGGAAATTGCTTGCGTAGTTCTTCGACATCCTCTCGCCGGTTTTCTTCCTTGTTGCCGATGATCAGATCCGGCAGCAGGGAGGCGATTCGTGACAGGTCCGGATTTTTGGTGCCCCCGATCCGAGTCTTCTCTCGAAACCACCTTTCCGGATGTACACAGAATTTGGTGATGCCGATCACCTCTTTCTGCAGGCCCAGGTCGGCCAGTAATTCCGTCTGGGAGGGAACCAGAGAGACGATGCGTCTGGGCGGAAGATCCCGGAGGATAACCTCCGCTCCGCTTTGATCCGTAAACCTGTGCATAGTCTTCAAGATGTTTAGAGTGTGCAAGGGCCCCGGCCCGGCATTTCCCTGGTTGAGTGTTTTAAAAGGGTAGGGGCACGCCCTTGCTCCGGGTCATCTGGTGGAAGTATTCTCTTATGATCTTCAACCTGTCTATACCGGATTTATTGTGTATTTGGCGGCCATCGATCTCCACGACGCGGGTCAGTTCGCCCATGGTGCCGGTGGTGAACACTTCATCGGCCGTGTAGAATTCGGCCAACGACAGGCGGCTCTCCTGACAGGGAATGCCTTGCTCGGCACAGATTTCGATGACCAATCCCCGGGTGATACCGGGCAGGCAGCTGTCGGCATAGGGCGTGAAAACCCGCCCGTTCCGGATGCAGAAAACATTGACGCCGTTGGCTTCGGACACAAATCCGTCCTTGTCGAGCATAAGCCCGGCGTCTGCGCCTGCCTGATTGGCCTCAATTTTGGCCAGGATGTTGTTCAGCAGATTGTTGTGGTGAATTTTCGAATCGAGGAACAAAGGGGAGCTCCGCCGGATCGAGCTGGTGATCAGGCGAATGCTTTCCGGGTATACCGGTGGTTTCCATTCGGCCAAAACGATCAGGCTGCAGCCGGACTGATTGAGTCTGGGGTCCATGCCCGAAGTGATCTTCTCGCCACGGGTGAGGGTGAGGCGGATGTGGACTCCGTCCCGCATATGGTTTTTTTCCAGGGTTTGGAAAAGAGCCTGTGTGATGAAATCCGGTTCCGGGATTTGCTCAAAAGCAAGAATATGGGCGGAATCCTGCAGCCGTTGCAGGTGGCGATCGAGTGCGAAAATCCTTCCGCCGTAGACCCGGATGCCTTCCCAAACGGCGTCGCCGCCCTGAACCACACTGTCAAATACGGAGACCCGCGCTTCGTTTCGATGAAGCAGTTCTCCGTTGACGTACACATAAATGTCCTTATTCCGAGGGTCGTAAGTCTGGAGCATGGCACCAAATTTTAGGAGGGGAAATTAAGCTTTCGCCTTCAGAGCATCTTTCCGCAGTTGTTCATAAATCGGCATACAGTGCTGCACCAATTCTTCCTGGTAGGGGCTGAGGTCATAATCTTTGGTCTCGGGGGCCAGAAACCCGGTGGATTGATGCACCCGTGCATACCAGTAGGGTGCCCAGACCCCGTCTTCCGGCCGCGGACCGGCTTCCCAGCTCAGCATTCCCGGATTGAAAACAATGCACAGGCGTTCACAGAGGGCCTTCAATCCTCCTTCCGGATCTTTCAGTAGTTCTTCCGTATCGATGATGGCCTGCAGGGCATTCTTTTTTGCGAGATAGTTTCGCAGTTGTAGTTGGAGTTCCAGGCCGACATCCTGCAAGGTCGGCCGGGGGATCACCTGGGCATAGGAAGCCACAATCGCGCGGGGATTCCGGATCAGCAGGATGTTGCTCATCCGAGGAGCGAACGAAAAATCCATTCCCGCCAGATGATGGGTCATTTGCTTGAAAAGGACATAGGGAGTGGGGTATTGCCCATGCAAAAGCACCTCCCGAACGACTTGTTCGGCTTCTCTGGATTGACTTTCCAGGATGGCCTCCTGCCCGGGGTGGTTCAGATCGGGAAAACGATTCAAGTAGGCAGCATACAAGGGTTCGTCGACCACTGAAAAATCGGGTCGCTGGGCAAAGGAGTACATCAGGGCGGTGGAAATATTACGCGGGCTGGACCAAAAGTTGATGCGTAAAATGGGCTCAGACATAGGGTTTTGCGATATAAAAATGGCTACACGATCGCAAAGTTCGTGTAGCCATCTTGTTGGTATGGCGAAGAGAATCAGGCTTCGATTTCTATGATGTCTGCACCTTCTTCAGCGGCTTTCATGACGGCTTTGATACCTTTTTCCAGACTATCCTTGGAAGCATAGAGCTGGCTGGTGCCGATGGTCTGCTTGTTGGCGGCAAGCAGATTAAAGAAAGGCTTCCCGTCTGTGGCCTCCTTGCGGTCGTACAAATCGGGATTTCCGGCATTTTTGAGAACGGACTCCGCTCCGTTGCGGGCGCCGGCTTTGTTGGCATAATTCTGGCTGGTCAGAATGATCTGTCCATTGTTAGCCTTCAGTCGAAAGCGGAAATGCCCGCCTTCCGTTTTGAAAACTTCGATCTTCATGTTTTTTTGATCTTTAGGTGAAGTGGTAGATGGATTTTAATCTCGGAAAAAATAAGAAAAATCCAAATGCTGGCAAACGAGGACGGGGTGCTTTGGCTTTTTCGCCTTTATTTTTGGGCACTTTATATTTGAAAACGGCTTTTTTTCAGGATTTCGTCCCATTCCCGAACGATGCTTTCCAGGTTTTTGAACCGATAGCCGGCACTCCCCAGCTTTTCGGCCAGTTCGGGTGCACTGTTCCCCAAAAGCTTCTTCATGCGCCTTTTGAATCGAAAGGGGGTGATCCGCCGGACCGGGCGGTCCTTGAGTTGAATGTAAAACATTCGCTTGCCCGGGAAAGGAGCCTGGGCTGAAAAGGAAAGACCGACGCCGTAATCCCGGGAACGAGGTTCCGAGGAAGGTACTTTATATAAACGGGCTTCTTTGCCGGAGAAAATCATTTGCAGGAACTTCCACCTTTTTTCATCCCGGATGCTTTCAAAAATGAATACATTCTCCTTATTCTGATATACGAAACCCCGGATCTGATTGGCTTCGATGAGGTAGAGATTGCCGAAGTCATTGATGAAAAGAATTCTGCCCATTCTGCCCTCCGAGCTGATCCCTCCGATAAAGCCGGTGATCTTCTCTCCGTCTTTGGCGATCAGAAATCCACGGTATGGGTTGGCCTGGATCGAGCCAGAAGCGATCAAAAGAATTCCAAAAGTCAGCCCCAATGATTGGGAAATGGTCATAAGATCAATTTCCTAAATCCGTCTGATAATTCCAATGGGGGCAGCTCGGCTTTTGTTTTCCGGAATTGGAACCAGGAAGTATTTCAATGATCCAAAACCGGATGGCAGACCGTATTTTCGCTTTCGAAAAAACCAGACTCGCCATGCACCGATTTTTTGTCCCCTTTTACTTGCTTTTCCCTTTTCTGTTGGTCCTTAGTTCCTGTGAGCCCGCCCCTTCGGAAGACCCCCTTTACGAAGGGCAGGACCTCAGGTTGGAAAAAAGGCTTGAAACCATAGCCCTGGGTTCCTGCAACCGGCACGATGAGCCGCAGGAGATCTGGAATGCGATCCGGAAAGAGCAACCCGACCTGTGGATCTGGCTGGGCGATAACGTTTATGGAGATACGGAAGACATGGATGTCATGCTGGCGAAATACCAGCGTCAGAAAAACGGCGACGCCTACAGCCGATTCCGTCAAGAGGTGCCGGTAATCGGCATTTGGGACGATCACGACTACGGGGTCAACGACGGAGGCAAAGAATATCCCCAAAAGGAGGCCAGCAGTGCTCTGCTTATGGACTTCCTGGATGTGCCCAGGGATGCCGGGGTCCGTAAGCGAGAAGGCGTCTACCAGTCTTATTCTTTCGGTCCGGAAGGCGAACAGATAAAGATCATTCTGCTGGATACCCGGTATTTTCGGGATCCCCTGGAAAAACAATCCATGACCGGCCCCCGATATTATCCCAATCCGCAGGGAGATATTCTGGGGGAGCCTCAATGGGAATGGCTGGAGCGGGAGTTGACCCAGAGCAGCGCCCAAATCCATTTGATCGGCACCAGTATACAGTTAATACCCGAAGAGCAGTTCTTCGAGAAATGGGCCAACTTCCCGACGGCCAGAGAACGCTTTTTTCGATTGCTGGAAAAAACAAAGCCTTCACGGCCGATCCTGATCAGTGGAGACCGTCATATTTCCGAGCTTTCCCGGATTCAACTACCCGGGCTTGAAAGGCCGCTTTACGAACTGACTTCCAGCGGAATGACTCATACCTGGAGCTCGGCCGGTGCAGAACCCAATCGCTACCGGGTCGGAGACCTGATCATTGCCCGAGCTTTCGGACTGATCCAGATCGACTGGAGCGGCCCCGAACCCAGTCTGAGTGTCCGTGTACATCAGGATACCGGAGAAGAGCTTCTGAGCGAAATCTTGTACTGAAATCAGGGGTTGAAGATCGTAAAGATTCGGACTGCATGTTGGGGAACCCAAATGACAGTAAAATTATTTTTGGCTCAGAACAGAAAGCGGGATAGATTGTTGGGATGTTGTTGAGTTTGGGCAACGGAAGAATTCCTGCAGGCATGAGCAAATGTTCATGCGAGAGGAATTTGGGTTTGGTTATTGTAAAAGGAGAGGATTTCGATCTTACTCCGTTCGCCTGTGCAAGCCGAACTCCCTTATCTTAAGAAGCTGCTGCCCGCCAAATACCACATTCCAAACCTAAGTTCTACTTGTATGTCAAATGGCTTGTATACGCCTCAATTGGAGCAGGATTCCTGTGGCACAGGACTGCTGGCCCGGTTGACGGGAGAAAAATCGCACAATCTGATCCAGGATGCCCTGAGGATGCTGGAAAACATGGAGCATCGGGGCGCAAGGGGGAGTGACCCCTCCAGCGGCGACGGAGCCGGTATTCTGATCCAGAAACCGCACGTTTTCTTCGAGGCCGTTTGCAGTTTTCAACTGCCGGAAGCCGGTACCTATGGAGTCGCAACCGTCTTTTTTCCCCAGAATCCTTCCCAAAGAGAGTTTTGCCGGGATATACTGGATCACTTCCTGCACGAACAAGGCTTTCAACTATTGGGCTACCGGAAAGTACCCGTCAAAAGCGAGGTGATCGGAAAAACCGCCCGGCAAGTTGAACCACACATCGAACAGCTCTTCGTCTCGCATCCCGAAGCCCGGGAAGGCATGGCTTTGGAGCGCAAATTGTATGTGCTGCGCAAATCGGCGGGGCATGCCATCCACAAGCAGTTGGGCCGCCAGTGGGAGCACTTTTACATCGTTTCTTTCTCCTCCCGGACCCTGGGCTACAAGGGGCAGTTGACCACCGATCAACTGAAAGACTATTTCCCGGATCTGTGCCACCCCCGTCTTCAATCGGCCATTGCCCTGGTCCACTCCCGCTTTTCGACCAACACCTTCCCGAAATGGAAGCTTGCACAACCTTTCCGCATGATCTCCCACAACGGGGAGATCAATACGATCAAAGGAAACATAAACGCCTGGCGGTCCAGAGAACGCGTACTGCAAAGCCAGGTCTTCAGCAAGGAAGAAATTAAACTGCTCAAGCCGGTTCAAGGAAAAAACCATTCGGATTCAGCCAGTTTCGACAACGTGCTGGAATACCTGGTCATGGGCGGCTTTAGCCTCCCTCACGCTTTGATGGCCATGATCCCGGAAGCCTGGCAACACGACCCCCTGATGTCGGATGAGAAAAAAGCCTTCTACGATTATCATCGGACCATTATGGAACCCTGGGACGGACCTGCCTCCATCTGTTTTACGGACGGTGCGCTGGTGGGCGCTCTGCTGGACCGCAACGGGCTTCGGCCTTCGCGCTATTGCGTCACCAAAGATGAGCTGCTCGTGGTGGCCTCCGAAGCCGGGGCCCTGCCGATAGAGCCTTCCCGCATCGCGCTCAAGGGGCGCCTGCAACCCGGGAAAATGCTCATAGCCGATCTCGAGCAACACAGGATCATCGGTGATGAAGAACTCAAGGAGACTATCTGCCGAAGGCTATCCTACCGGGACTGGCTGGAGTCCGAAAGGTTCGTTCTGCCCAAAGCCCCCAGGCAGGGTAAGAAGGCCCGGAAACCCGATCCGACCACCCTCTTTCAGCAGCAGATGCTGTTCGGTTATTCCCGGGAAGATCTGAAAACGTTTCTGGCTCCCATGGCCGAAACGGGGAAGGACCCGGTGGGTTCCATGGGGGCCGATATCCCGCTGGCCGTCTTGTCCCGGCAGTCCCAACACATCGCCAACTACTTCAAACAGAATTTCGCCCAGGTTACAAACCCTCCCATCGATCCGATCCGCGAACGTTCGGTGATGTCTCTGTTCAGTATGCTGGGCGGGGTAGAAAAAAATCTCGAGACGATCAGGGAGAACGCCCGCTTCATTCATCTGGAGAGTCCGGTATTGTCCGAAAATCAACTCGAATACCTGAAGCAGCTGGATTCGAAGGTTTGGCAAGTTGCCGTGCTGGATACGATCTTCACTTCCCGGCACAGAGCCGGAAGCCTGAAAGCGGCTTTGGATCGACTGGTGCAGGAAGCGGAGGAAAAAACCCGGGCCGGCGCCAACATCCTCATCCTTTCCGACCGGAAAGCCGACCCGGAGTGGGCTCCTATCCCTTCCCTCATGGCTGTGGGAGCCGTACATCACCACCTGATCGAAAAGGGATTGCGGTCCAAGACTTCCCTGGTACTGGAATCGGCCGACATTCGGGAAGTACATCATTTTGCCAGCGCCATCGGGTATGGTGCACACGCCATATGCCCTTACCTGGCCTTTCAATCCATCCGCTCCTTATCCGGCCTCTTCTCCGAAAACGGGAAGAAAGATCCGGCAGACAAGGCTTTGGCCAACTACGTCAAGTCCATAGAGAAAGGCCTCCTGAAAGTGATGTCCAAAATCGGGATATCGACCCTTCATTCCTATCGGGGGGCTCAAATTTTCGAAGCCCTTGGTTTATCCACCCAGGTGATCCAAAAGTGCTTTCGGGGTACTATCTCCCGCATCGAGGGGTTGACCTTTGAGGATCTGTCGCGAGAGATCCTTCATCGGCACCATATGGCTTTCGAAGGGCCGAAGGAGGCCCGTCTATTGCCCGAGGGGGGTATTTTCCAATGGAAACGGCGCGGCGAGGCTCACCTCTTCAGTCCGCAGAGTCTGCATCTGCTCCAGAAATCGGTTCGATCCAACGATTACGGAACATACAAAAAGTTCGCTTCCCTGATCAACGAACAAGTGAAACAGGCCATCACGCTGAGAGGCCTTTTCGAATTTAAAAAGGAAAGATCCATACCGCTGGAGGAAGTAGAGCCGGTAGAATCCATTTTGCACCGCTTTGCCACCGGCGCGATGTCCTTTGGGTCCATATCTTACGAAGCCCATACGGCCCTGGCCATCGCCATGAACCGGATCGGAGGGAAAAGCAACAGCGGGGAAGGAGGCGAAGACGAAGCGCGCTACGAGACGATGCCCAACGGCGACTCCATGCGTTCGGCCGTAAAACAGATCGCTTCGGGCCGCTTCGGAGTCACCAGCTATTATCTTTCCCAGGCAGACGAACTCCAGATCAAGATGGCCCAGGGTGCCAAACCCGGAGAAGGAGGGCAGCTCCCCGGGCACAAAGTGGACGATTGGATCGCCCGGGTGCGCCATTCCACGCCGGGTGTAACCCTGATCTCTCCTCCTCCGCATCACGATATTTATTCGATCGAAGATCTGGCTCAGCTCATTTTCGATCTGAAAAATGCCAATCCGGTGGCCCGGATCAATGTCAAATTGGTTTCTAAAGCGGGCGTAGGGGTGATCGCCAGTGGGGTGGCCAAAGCGCATGCAGACGTTATCCTGATCTCCGGTCACGATGGGGGTACCGGGGCCTCGCCCCTGACATCCATCCG
>CAZXIX010000141.1:0-8603 GCA_964640855.1 uncultured Saprospiraceae bacterium | reverse complement strand
CCCGAGGTCATCGGTCGAGGCAAGGACGAGGAGGAGACCGAGTAGGGGTCTCCAGCCGGGCTTTTAATGATCAGGTGCGCCTCTCCAATTTTATTTTCGTCGTGACTTCCCTCCTCAAAGGGTATCCCGCGTTCTTTCAACTCTTGCCGGTAAGCGTTCTTCAGCTTGCCCCGATCCGAGAGCCACAATTCGTGACCTTCTTTTTGAGCCAGAAGGGCTGCTCCTACCCCGCTTTCCCCTCCGCCCAGAATCACGACCCTCATACTACCTTACTTTTAGTGTGATCAGAGTAATGACGGCCAACAGTATCCCTACGATCCAGAACTGAGTTACGATCTTGGCTTCGTGAACCCCCTTTTTCTGGTAGTGATGATGTAGGGGTGACATGAGGAAGATCCGTCGTCCCTCCCCGTATTTTCGCTTAGTGTATTTGAACCAGGATACCTGTAGGATCACAGACAGACTTTCCATCAAAAAAATCCCGCAGAGCACTGGCAGCAACAGCTCTTTGCGAAGCAGTAGGGCCATAGCCGCTATGATCCCTCCGATCGTCAAGCTACCCGTATCGCCCATAAATACGCGGGCCGGAAAAGCATTGTACCAGAGAAACCCCAGGCAAGCACCGGCAAAACAGCCCGAAAAGATCACCAGCTCCGAGGTACCGGGCAGGTGAAGGATGTTGAGGTAGTTGGCAGCCACCGCATTGCTCGATACATAAGCCAGAATCCCAAGCGTAAGGCCGATGATGCCGGAAACTCCCGTAGCCAGCCCATCTAACCCATCCGTCAGGTTGGCGGAATTGGAAACGGCCGTCACTACCAGGATGACCAATGGGATGAACAGGATCCAAACCCATTTATAGGCCTCGTCTACCGGTACCGGCAGCCACCGGCCATAATCCAGGCGGTTCCCCTTCAGGAAAGGCACGTTGGTCAGGTAGGTTTTGTAATCTGCCCGGGCCACTTTTTCTTCGCCCAAACCCGTCATCAGCACCTCACCGATCTGCTGATTTTTATCCAAACCTAACTTCCGGGCCTCCTCCACCTCCAGGCGGGTCACCACCTGGGGACTGAGCAACATCGTCAAAGCGATGATGAGCCCCAGGCCAACCTGGCCCATAATCTTGAACTTCCCTTTCAGCCCCTGCTTGTTCTTGAGGAAGACTTTGATGTAATCGTCCGCAAAACCGATGATCGCCATCCAGGCCGTTGCCAGGATCATGACGATCGCGTATATGTTGTCCAGTTGGGCCATGAGCAGAAAGGGGACCAGTATGGCCATGATGATGATCACTCCGCCCATAGTCGGGGTGCCTTCCTTTTGTTTTTGCCCTTTGAGCCCCAGGTCCCGAATGGATTCACCTACTTGCTGCCTGCGCAGAAAACGGATGATCGCCCCACCGAAGACCATGGATATGATCAGGGAAATAATGACAGCCACCCCCGCCCGAAAGGTTATGAAGTTCACCAGACCGGCGCCGGCGAAATCTCCGATTTGCTTTTGTAGCCACTCTACCAGGTAGATTACCATGGGCGGTGTTTTCAATTTTTTGTCAAAAAGGATGCGGCGACCCCGAAGGGTCGCGCGATCCCTGGAAAAAATGTTGGCCTAATTCTTCTGTATTTTGTTTCCAAATCGAATGGGTTTGGGAATCATCAGCATTTCCAACCTTTCGCCTTAGAGTATGCCGACACGCAATGGCTTTCAAAGCGCTTCTCTGTCGGTATATTCCCGGCTTTCCGAAAAAGCATTCCAGAGGACCTCCCGATCGTCGAACGGGATTCGCTCCCCCCGGATCTCCTGGTATTTTTCATGGCCTTTTCCGGCCACCAGGATAATATCCCCTCTTCGAGCCCATTGCACTGCCATCCGGATGGCCTGTTTCCGGTCGGCATTCACCATCACCCGGGCCGTTGCCTCGGGCGGTATTCCATTCTCCATGTCTGCCAGAATGGCATCAGGGTCTTCGTTTCTTGGATTGTCGGAAGTCAGGATCGCCAGGTCGGCCCGGGTAGCAATGGATGCCATCTGAGGCCTTTTTTCCTTATCGCGATCCCCGCCGCAGCCTACCACCACTACCAATCGATCCGTTTTCATCTTTACCTTCAAAAGTGTATCGACCACCTTTTCGAGCGCATCCGGAGTATGGGCGTAGTCCACCACTCCAAAGCGGCCCCGGGCAGGGTCCCGGATCATTTCGAATCGGCCTTCAGCTCCGCCTATCAGGCTCAACTGGCTTAACAGCTCCTCCGAGGCAAACCCCAACAAACGACCTACTCCGTATACGCAGAGCAGATTGTAGGCATTGAATTCGCCTACCAAACGGCTGTGCACTTGCTGCTTGTCCATTTCCAGGAGAAGGCCTTCTATCGAATTTTCCAAAAGCCTGGCCTTGAAGTCGGCCATGGTCCGCAGACCGTAGGAAAAAATCCGGGCCGCTGTATTCTGAACCATGACCCGACCGTTTCGGTCATCCTGGTTGACCAGTGCGAATGCTTCTTCGTCCAATTCGTCAAAGAACTTTTTCTTGGCTTCCAGGTAGGCCCGGAAGGATCCGTGGTAATCGAGGTGATCATGCGTCAGGTTGGTAAAAACCGCCCCTCGAAAACGAAGACCGGCAATGCGTTCCTGCGCAACAGCATGCGAACTCACCTCCATGAAGGCGTATTCGCAGCCGGCATCAACCATCCGGGCCAACAAGCGGTTCAGGCTGATCGGGTCCGGTGTGGTATGGGTTGCCTCCACCTTTTCTTGCCCAATTCGATTCTCTACCGTAGAAAGAAGACCGCAACGATACCCCATCCCCTGGAAAAGCTGATGCAGCAAGGTGACGGTGGTCGTTTTGCCGTTGGTGCCGGTCACACCGACCAGCTTCAGCTTCCGAGAAGGATGATCATACCAGTTGGCAGCCATCAGCCCCAGCGCCCTGGCCGAATTTTCGGTGCGGACAAAGACAGCCGAATGGCCCTCCTCCTGTTCCGGCACCTCTTTCTGCAGGACTACAGCGGCAGCCCCCTTTCGCAGGGCCTGAGAAACAAATTGGTGCCCATCGACCTGCGTACCCGGCACGGCGACAAAGACCATTCCCGCTTCAATTCGGCGGGAGTCGAAGGTCAAGCCTGTACAGCTGATCTTCAGTGAGCCTTTTACCTCCAGCAGAGGCACTTTTTCAAGCAGGTCGATGAGTTGCATACCAATTAACTAGTGTTTCATAGCGGGGTCCTTTGACCCAACCTATAATCGAGGGCCTCAGCCCAATCGAATCCAAATCGTTTGCCCTTGAACCCGCGTACCAGGTCGGATGGATTGCCGGACTACCCGGCCAAACCCACTCGTTTTCACCTTCAGCCCCAGGTTTTCCAGAACGTAGACCGCATCCCGAATCCCCAGACCGATCACATTGGGTACCCGGCCCCGAATGATGGTTCTCGAAACCAGCTTAAGGCTATCTTCTTTCGGGATCAATACGCCGATCTCAGAATCCGGCTGGCCGAAAAACTCCAAATTCATTTGTTTGGTCAAGTCTTTTATGTCTTCCACATGACCTGCATCATTAGCCGGTAGTTCATCGCTGACTAAGACGGGCAACGGATATTCGTCAATGGATGGATGCAGATCCAGCGTACGGGTATAAACCTGGTCGGCAATTTCCCGAAACACCGGCCCGGCCACGTCCGAGCCGTAAATGCCGCCCCGTTCCGGATCATTGATCACCACTATGCAGGAGAACTTGGGGTTTTGAGCCGGAAAATATCCGACAAAAGAAGCCTGGTATCCCCCTACCCGCCGACTGACGGAGGTCCGGCGGTAGTTGATCTGGGCTGTACCGGTTTTTCCGGCAAAATCATAGCGCTCGGATTGTAATTTGTAGGCCGTACCCCGGGCCACCACTCCCTTAAGCAGTTCCTGGGCCAGCTCGATGGTTCTCTCCGAGGCGATCTGTCTGCGCAAGGCCGTGGGGCGAAACCTCTCCTCCACCTCTCCATTCCGCAGGATCTCCGAAACCAGGTAGGGCTTCATGATCCGACCGTCATTCGCAACGGCATTGTAGAAGGTCAACAACTGCAAGGGGGTGACCTGCAATTCGTAACCGATCGACATCCACGGCAAGGTGGTACCACTCCAGTTATCTTCTTCGCTGTAAGCTTCTTTTATATAAGGATTGGCTTCTCCCTCGATCTCGATGCCGGTAGGCAAATGCAAACCGAACTGCTTCAGCCGGTCGATATAAAGAAAGGGGCCCCCGGTTTTCCCTTTGGATTCGACGTTGTAGAAGGAGTCCACCAGTTTGGCCATGGCTACGTTGGAGGAGATCTCGAAGGCCTGCCGTATGCTGATGGAATCCAGCTTTCGGCTGGCCACGGAGGCATCCTTCAGGGTTTCCTCATAAAATTGGGTTTCTCCGCGTTCGATATCGACGCTGTCCTCCAGGGAAATGTAGCCATCCTCAAGCAAAGCCATTATAGAGGCCAGCTTCCAGGTTGAACCGGGTTCGATCGCCGTGCCGATGGCGTGGTTATAGGTCTCCCAGTACCCGCCCTGGGTTTCAGAGAGATTGGCAATGGCCCGTATGGCGCCGGTCTCGACCTCCATCAGGATGGCCGTTCCCCATTTGGCCTTGTGGTATTTCATAGCCCGCAGGAGCGCCTGTTCGGCTATATCCTGCATGTCGATGTCGATGGTGGTGGCAATGTCGCTGCCGCTCCGGGGTTGTATACTCGAAAGATCCTCGAGAGGCACCCAGATGTCGTTGGGACGATCGACCAGGATCATGGGCTGTTTGCCTTCCTCACCTCCCAGGATGTCATTGAAATAACCTTCCAGCCCTACGGGCTTGGCCCCCTCTCGTATATAGCCTATGCTCCGCTGCGCCAACAACCCGAAAGGCCGCTTGCGTTCGCTTTTCTTTTCGGCAATGAAGCCGCCCTGCATCTGCCCTTCCCGGAACAGGGGGAATTTTTCGATAAATTGTTTTTCCGCGTAGGAAACCTTCCTTTTGATATTGATGTACCGTGCCCCGTCTTGCCGTTTTTGCAAAAGATACTCTCGGTATCCTCCCGGAGTGTAGCTTTGATCGACGTAGGTGGCCAGGCACCAGGCCAGGGAGTCCAGGTTTTCCAGGAAGGCTTCATCCGACATTCCGGTGGAATTGGGATCCATGTACAGATCGAAATAGGGAATGGAGGTGGCGAGGAGTTCGCCTTTCGCAGCCAGAATATTGCCGCGTTCGGCTTCAACGGGCCTATACTGGATGTAGAGCTTCCGGCCTTCGTGGCGCCAGCGCTCGCCCTCAACCACACTGATCTGGATGGTCCGATAGATCAACAGGAAGGCTGCCGGCAAGACCAGCCCGAAGAAGATGAAATAGACCCGATATAGTACCTCGTTCTTAATGTCCATGAATCCAACTACTCTTCGATCCGTATGATTTTAGGTTGATCTGCAATGGGCCGCAGCCCTTCCGACTTTACTTTTTCCGTTAATTCCGATTGTTTGCTGTTGTACATGTTTTCGGCCTGCAGAGAGCGGTAATACCACTTCAATTCCCGCAGTTCTTTCTGCAGCACCTGTATCTCCCGCACATTGCCCTCTGCCTGATGCACATTGGCAATGTAGATTACGGCCAAAAACCCCAGGAACAGCACGAAGAGGACGTTCCCGACGATGAGGTCGGAAGTCAGGTAACTCAGGCTGGGTAAGGACAGTAATGTTTTCTTCTTTGCCATTCTCTCAGGGCTCGAAAGCCGGTTTTATTTTTTCCGCGATTCGCAGCTTTGCGCTTCGGGATCGCGGGTTCCGTTCGATTTCAGCGGAAGGCGGTTCCACCGGTTTTCGGGTGATCATCCGGAAGGGCCGGTAGATATTCCCGTAAAAATCCTGGATCCGCTTCCCCTCGGGATTACCGCTTTTCAGGTAATTCTTGACCAGCCGATCCTCAATCGAGTGATAGGTAATGATGACCAACCGCCCGCCTTCTTTCAGTGATTCACCCGACTGCTGCAGGAATTCGGCCAGTACCTCCCATTCCTGGTTGACCTCCATGCGGAGGGCCTGGAAAACCTGGGCCAGGTATCGGTTTCGCTGACCTCTTACCAGGGGGTCAAGCACCTGGAGCAGGTCGGCGATTTTTTTTAGGGGTTTTTGTTGCCGGAAAACCACAATGCTGGATGCCAGCGTCTTGGCATTTCTTACTTCCCCATATCGGCTGAATACCTTTTGCAAATCCGCTGCACTGTAGGCAGCGAGAATGTCCGCAGCCGTCGGACCCTCCCTTTGGTTCATCCGCATATCCAGATCGGCGTCGAAACGAAAGGAGAACCCTCGCTCGGCTACGTCAAACTGATGGGACGAAACGCCCAGATCAGCCAGGATCCCGTCCACTCGCTCCAGCCCGTAAAGCCGCAGGTAACGGCTCAGGTGGCGAAAGTTTTGGGGAACGAACATCAGCCGATCATCTTCGGGCACATTGGCCCGGGCATCAGCATCCTGGTCGAAAGCTACCAGGCGACCTTTGTCGCCCAGTTTATCTAAAATGAGGGCAGAATGTCCGCCTCCTCCGAAGGTCGCGTCTACATAGGTCCCACCCGGTCGTATGGCCAAGCCCTCGACGGATTCCTTTGCCAGAACCGGCTCGTGGTATGCCATGCGCTAGGCTTCGTCTTTCCGGTTGAGCTTACCCAACACGTTTTCGGCCAGGGCTGAGAAATCACTCGGCTCGTCAGCCAGCAATTGATCGTATTGATCCTTGGCCCAGATCTCGACCCGGTCGTTGTAGGCCGACAAGATCACCTCCTTGTCGATCTTGGCCCATCCCATCAGGCGCTTGTTGATCAAGACCCGATCGGCACTGTCCATCTCCACATCTTGTGCGCCCCGGTAGAAATAGCGCACAAACTGGCGGTTCTCAGCCACATAATGATTGAGCTGATTGACCTCCCTGGTGATCTTATCCCAAACCTCCTTGGGGTACAACATGAGACAGTTCTCAAATCCACGGTTAATGACAAAGGACAAAGACTCTTCCTCACCCTCTCGCAACTGGGCCACCAGACCCGACGGAAGGCGCATCCGCCCTTTGCCGTCGATCTTACATTCATATTCGCCCAGAAGCTGCTTCATTTCCAATTATACCCGGATATGCTTTCAAAAATATGTGGTTTAAACACATTTCTCCACTTTTTCCCACTAAATTTTTGAACAGTCCCGGTTTTTTTCACTGAAAATCAGCAAAGAAGCATTTTATTCACTTTTTTGTAAACATAGTTTAACCCAATAAATGATAAAAAAGAAAAGTAAAACAGGAGAGAAACGAAAAGAGGGGGTCGGAAATCACCACAATTTCCCACCTTATGAAAAAATTCAACCCAAATTTGCTTTTAAAACCTACCCATCAACCCACGGCGGCTGAGTAGGATCGGAAGAAACCCCGCCAACGCATCTGAATAACACCCAGAACGGCTTCCTTGATGATGTGCGTGGACATCTTGGACTCTCCTTCCTCCCGATCGATAAAGGTAATGGGCACCTCTTTGAGTTTGAAACCAAGCTGCCAGGCGGCGAACTTCATTTCAATCTGGAAAGCATATCCAACGAAGCGGATCTGGCTGAGGTCCATGCGCTGGAGCACCGCCCGGTGATAGCATATGAATCCGGCCGTGGGATCGGACACGGGCATCCAGGTGATCATACGGACGTAAAGCGAAGCACCAAAAGACAAGGCGATGCGGTCCCAGGGCCAATTAACCAGTTTACCTCCCCGGACGTACCGGGACCCAATGGCTACGTCTGCCCCTCCGTTGACACATTTATCCCGCAGCCGGAGCAGATCCAGGGGACTGTGCGAGAAGTCCGCATCCATTTCGAAGAAGTAGGTGTAGTGGCGGGCCAATCCCCAACGAAAGCCGGCGATGTAAGCCGTTCCCAATCCCGACTTACCCTCTCGTTCCAGCAAAAAAAGGCGGTCCGCAAAAGACTCCTTTATCTCACGGACGATATCCGCAGTTCCATCCGGGGATCCGTCATCCACCACCAAAACGTGGAAAGGCACCTCCAATTCGAATACCGCCCGGATGATACGGGCTATATTTTCTTTCTCATTGTAGGTTGGAATGATGACCAGACTATCCGCTTCCTGCACAGCAATGTTCGTTTTCGGAAAGAGCCTCAAAGATAGATTTATTTTTGGGCGGTCATCCGTTTTTGGGAAACCCGCAAGAACGGCATTTCCTGAAACGGGGATCTTCTTATCGTCTTTGTTGGAGAACCGACAGTGGCAACCCCCCTATTCTTCTATTTTTGGTTCATGAGATTTGGCCTGGGAATCCTTTGTTTGCTGGCCCCTTTTCTACTCGGCGCGCAGGGGCTCATCAGCGGATTTATGCCGGGGGCCGGCAATCTGGACCTGGCAGCGACCTATGGCTACGATTCCTACGATACCTACCTTTTTGGCGATGAAAGGCAAAACCAGGACATCACCACCCAATCCGCCAGCCTCTTTATGGAATACGGCACCTCGGATCGATTCAGTCTGCTATTGAACGTACCCTATCTAGTCGTCCCTGAAAAAGCCCTTTTTAGGCCATTCGGGGTTGTAAAAAGAATGA
>CAZXIX010000140.1:6720-9018 GCA_964640855.1 uncultured Saprospiraceae bacterium | reverse complement strand
AGGTATTTAACCAGTACAGGGATCCTGGGCCAAGGGCCTGGAGAAATCATTCGATTTGGCCGGATGGGCGTAAATCCCTCCAATCGCACTTTTTGGGTTCCGGACCACGGTAAGCAAATGGTCTTTGTATTCCATTTAGACAGTGTATTAAGAAACGAAAATTATTTGCCTCGCAAGGGGTTCCCCCTCAATGATGAAATCTTCATAGAACATTTCGATTTTATCAACGACAGCATAGTGTTGGGCAAAGCAGTACAGGTCCTTAGCAGCAGTTCTTTCGATATGGCTACGGCTAGGTTTAATATTAAGTCAGAAGAGATCAAAACCTACGGATACGAGCCCCCAGATGTGATAGGTAAGAAGGCCAATTCCCAGTTCAAAAGTTCCGTCCCCAATGATTTTTATGTTAATGCCTACTACTATTATGATTTGATCACCATTTGTGCATTAGACGGAAGCCTGTTGCAAAATGTACTGGGCCCGGATGGCCTGGATAACAAGAAGCTAAAAAAGACCTACTACACTGAAGTAGATATCCTGGGTGATGAAATATGGGCTTCTTATTTGGGGGATGTAGGCTTAGTGGAGGATGAATTTGGGCAAACCAAAGGTGCGCTTCCGACCAAATGGCTGGTATTCAACCAAAACGGGGGGTACATCCGATCTTTTCGATCCGATTTCCATATCCGGGACTTTTGTATGGATGAAGAGAACAACCGGATCATTGCATTTTTTGATGATCGAGAACCCGGCTTGGCCTACATCGATTTGGAGGGATTAGAATGATCATACCGCAACAGTTTCTACTCCGATAACCCCAAAAACCGGTGGAAAGGTTTGAGAAAAGGAATAACCTTCAAACCATCACTAATCAACTAATCTTCATCCTCAAACAGATCGTCGTCCAGCATATTGGCGAGTAGGTCGCGGAAGACGAAGCTGGCCTCCATGGTGTCTTTGTTGATCACGTTGAACTCGGCCAGCCCGTGAAGGGCCAGTTCCATGAAAATGTAACGATCGTCCCCTTCCATCTTCAGCATTTCGTCCACAAGCTTGACCAATCCGGCTACGTCGTCCAGGGCTTTGCGGAATTCCTTGTCGCTGCTGTCGTTGAGCAGATCCAAGGAATTGCCTCCGGAGAACCAGGCGCGGATGGTACCGTAGGGATCCCGCTCCTCCCCTTTCTTGAGCTTGTCGGGATGCGGAAAATGATTGAGGAACATTTCCTTGATCGATTGATTCATCAAAGCGATGGCCACCTGATAGGGCCCTTCCTGCTCCCCTTCATAGACCAACTCCACTTTTCCGGTAATGGCCGGAACCACACCCCAAAAGTCGATGATGCGGGTATGCGTTTTCTTCTCCTGGTTGAGCAGCATCCGCCGCTCGGCCGTACTGACCAGGTTTTCATAGCCCGAGATGCTGAGGCGGGCAGAAACCCCGCTTTTTTCATCGACAAATTCGCTTTGCCGGGCGGCAAAGGCGATCTGCTCCAGCAATACCGCGTGCAAATCCGGCACCTGGATCTTTTCGCGCTGCGGTTCGGCCAGCAGAGCCTCCTGGCTGGTGATCTGCCGGGCAATGTCGATGGTCTTCGGATAGTGGGTAAGGATCTGGCTCTCGATCCGGTCCTTCAGCGGCGTGATGATACTTCCCCGGTTGGTGTAGTCTTCCGGGTTGGCCGTGAAGACGAATTGGATATCCAGCGGCAGACGCATTTTAAAACCGCGGATCTGGATGTCGCCTTCCTGCAAGATGTTGAATAGTGAAACCTGGATGCGCGGCTGAAGATCGGGCAATTCGTTGATCACAAAGATTCCCCGGTGCGCACGGGGCACCAGACCGAAATGGATCACACGCTCGTCTCCGTAAGGCAGTTTCAGGGCGGCTGCCTTGATGGGATCCACGTCGCCGATGAGATCGGCCACGCTCACGTCGGGGGTAGCCAGTTTTTCTACATAGCGCTCGTTCCGATGGACCCAGGAAATAGGCGTATCGTCCCCTTTCTCGGCGATCAAATCGTGAGCGTAGCGGGAAATGGGGTGGAGCGGGTCGTCGTGCAATTCACTTCCCCCGACTACGGGCATATACTCATCCAGCAGGTGCACCAGCAGGCGGGCGATCCGCGTTTTGGCCTGTCCCCGCAACCCCAGGAGGAGAATGTTGTGGCGGGAAAGAATGGCCCGCTCGATGTCCGGCAACACGGTATCGCTGAAACCCAGAATGCCGCTGAACACTTCTTCCTTATTCTGAAGCGCTCTAACCAGGTTTTCCCTTAATTCCTCTTTGATGGACCGG
>CAZXIX010000140.1:0-6710 GCA_964640855.1 uncultured Saprospiraceae bacterium | reverse complement strand
TGCTCTTTTTGAGCTGTCCCAAGGTGGTGATCTCCTGCATGAACCTAATCCTTTTTTCTTTGGCTAAAGTAAGGAAACGCCTTTGGAGCCGATTGGTTCTTTGGCAAGGCAGAGGATTGCGGCAAAGGAATATCCTGGAAAATCCGACCCGTTTCGCTTTTGCCCCAGAAGAGCGTACCTTTCCGCAAACTACCCGTCGGGCTTTGATCCGGCCAATGCTAAACAGCTATGAAGATCCAGTTCCTTTCGCTTTTTCTGGTACTCGCGAGTCTCTTTCTTTCAGCCTGTTTTGAAGTGAAGGAGGAGATCACTTTAAAAAAGAATGGCTCCGGCTCCTATCAGATGGTCATCGACTTCAGCGAAGCCATGGACCTGATGACCATGTTTCAGGAAGAAGGCGGGCAGGGGGAGGATTTTGAGGAAAATATCGACTCTGGCATAAACCAGCAGATATCGGATCTCCAGCGGGTAGAGGGGATCACTAAGGTCGCTTCGCGCCGCGAAAAAGGGATTTTGCATCTGTCCTATGATTTTGCCAGCGTGGATGCCCTGAATGAAGCACTGCAGTCGGGGGAAGGCGGAGGACTCTTCTCCGGAATGGCCGGCAGCCAGGGTCCTTCTGCCGCTTTGGGCAATTATGCCTATGAGGGCAAAACCTTTATCCGCCGGGATAACGATCCTTTCGATTCGCCCGGTCAGGATGCCGAAACCGAAGAAATGGTAAGCATGATGATGAGAGACGCCAAAATGGTTTCCGTCTATCATCTTCCCCGCAAAGTCAAGCGGATGAGCAATGCCTCGGCGGAGCTTTCCAAAAACAAGAAAACCGTGACGCTGAACCTGAGTTTCCTGGATCTGATGGACGGCAAAGCCAATGTCGGGAACGAGATCCGCATGAAATAGCATATTGATGGACCAAACAGGAGGTTGGACGTGATCGATAAAATCTGGAAAAGCATACAAGAGGCTTCAAATCAACTGATGCAGCAAGCAGACGAACTGGGAAAAGGGGCCAAAGAAAAAGCATTCAAGCTGATCGAAGAATGGATAGCCGTCTTTCCCTTACTGGAGGAAGAGCATCTGCTGATTACCAGTTTTGCGCTGGGCATTTCGATCAGCCCAACGCTGGAGGTCGAATTCAGCGGCATGCATGCCGATTTCACGCCGGAAAAGCTGGAATACCTGCTGAACAAGTACAAGGACAGTACCATCATGGTCAGCATTCTGAAAACCATCCAGACCACCTATCGCCTGCACAGCAACTTGCAATCTCCCCTGAAAGAGCCGCTGGTCGTCAAAGCCCGGATCGGCCTTTCCCCCGAGGTAAAAGTCTTCCTGGGCGAACCGGTGATCGAACAATAAAATCCGGGCGGGTTCATGAAAGTAGCTTGCTGGACGATCGGAAAAACCAAAGAGCCCTATCTGCGCGAAGGCATCCGCCAATACGAAAAACGCTTGAAGCGTTACCTGTCCTTTGGGTGGACAGAGATCCCGGATGTAAGACAAGCCGGAAAGATGCCGGCGGACAAATTGATGGCAGAGGAAGCCGGGCTCATCCGGCAGCGCATCCAACCCAATGATCGATTGATCCTGCTGGACGAGAACGGAAAGCAACTAACCAGTCCGGGCTTTGCTGGTTTTCTGGATAACGAACTCCAACATACGGCCGGAAAGTTGATCTTTGTAGTGGGCGGTGCCTACGGCTTTACCGACGAATTGAAAAAAGAAGCCCATCATTTATTGTCTTTGTCAAAAATGACGTTCAGTCATCAGATGGTTCGCCTGTTTTTCATCGAGCAGATGTACCGGGCCATGACCATTCTGAGAAACGAACCCTACCATCATGCCTGAATTTTCTATTTCATTCACCCTTCTGATCATTATCCTGACGGCCCTGGTCTCCATACCGGCCTTCAGCAACCGGATCATGAAAGAAAAGCTTCTTTTCCGTCCGTATTCCATTGCCGAACGGGGCGAATACTTCCGTTTCCTGACGCACGGCTTCCTGCACGCCAACTGGGAACACCTGATCATCAATATGTACGTGCTCTATATTTTCGGGATGTTCCTGGAAAGCCGTTTCCAATCCATATTCCCCAACAACCTGGGCACGCTGGCCTTCCTGCTGCTCTACCTGAGCGCCATTATCCTGTCGAGCATTCCCTCCTATTTCAAGCACCGCAACGACCCGACCTACGGGGCGCTGGGAGCCTCGGGCGCCACCTCGGCCCTGATCTTTTCCTTTATTCTGTTCAACCCCTGGGAATGGTTCATCTTCCCGCCCCTGCCGGCCATTCTGTTCGGCATCGTATTCCTGTGGTACTCCAATTACATGGGAAAAAGGGGCATGGATAACATCGGGCACGATGCCCACTTCTGGGGCGCAGTCTACGGCCTGTTCTTTACCCTCGGTAGCCGGGCCTATTTCGAGCCCAACGGGCTGCAGAATTTCTACTTCGAACTGACGGAAGGATTTCAGTTCCCAAATTTCTAATCGACCGGGTATGAATCGAGATCGGGAAAACCCGTGGCAGGTCATTCGACGGGAGACCGTCTACGAAAACCCCTGGATACGCGTCGATCATCACGATGTGATCAATCCCTCCGGCGGGGAAGGTATCTACGGAAAGGTTTTGTTCCAAAATCTAGCCATCGGGATACTGCCGGTCGATGAAGAAGGCAATACCTGGCTGGTAGGGCAATACCGCTTTACGATGGACCGCTACAGTTGGGAAATTCCCGAGGGAGGTTGCCCGATCGGCACGCCTCCACTGGAATCCGCCCAGCGGGAATTGCAGGAAGAAACGGGCTTGACCGCCCGGCGCTGGGAGCTCTTTCTGCCGGAATTCCACATCTCCAACTCCGTGACCGACGAGAAGGGTATGTCCTTTCTGGCAAGAGACCTGATACCTGGTCCCGCAGCTCCGGAGGAAACCGAGCAGCTCGAGCTAAAAAAAGTGCCTCTGGCCGAAGCCATCCGGATGGCCCGCGCGGGAGAAATCCAGGATCTGTTGTCGGTGGTCACCCTCCTCAAAGCCGGCCTCTGGCAAAAAGAAGGAAAGCTTTAGCCAAAGAATGAATAATTAAATTCCTTCATTCTTTCATTCCTTCATTCTTCCATTCTTTCACTCCTCCATTGCCCCATTCCCGTCCGGCTTTCTGTATATTTGGAAGACTGAATTCAACAAACAAAATCCTGTCATGGCCGCAACCACCACCAAGTTCCGTCCCGGAGTACTCCATGGGGACGAAGTGACCGAACTCTTCAATTATGCCAATGAGAATGATTTCGCCCTTCCGGCCGTCAACGTTGTAGGCACCAACTCCATCAACGCCGTGCTGGAGACCGCCGCGGAGGTAAAAAGCCCCGTCATCATCCAGTTTTCCAACGGAGGCTCCGTTTTTGTCGGCGGCAAGGGACTGCCCAACGACAACCAACGCACCGCTATTCTGGGCGGCATCTCCGGCGCCATGCACGTGCATACCCTGGCGCAGGCTTACGGCGTCACCGTTATTCTCCATACCGACCACTGTGCCAAAAAACTCCTTCCCTGGATCGACGGCCTTCTGGATGCGGGTGAAAAATTTTACGAAGAAAGAGGTTATCCCCTTTACAGCTCGCACATGCTCGATCTGTCCGAAGAGCCTCTCGAAGAGAATGTCAGCACTTGCGTAGAATACCTGAAGCGCATGGATAAACTGGGCATGACCCTCGAGATCGAACTGGGCGTGACCGGCGGGGAGGAAGACGGCGTTGACAATACCGACATCGATAACGCGCGCCTCTACACCCAACCGGAGGAAGTAGCCCACGCCTATGAAGAACTCTCCAAGGTAAGCAAGCGATTTACCGTGGCGGCAGCTTTCGGGAACGTCCATGGGGTGTATAAGCCCGGAAATGTAGAGCTGAGGCCCGTCATCCTGAAAAACTCACAGGATTACGTTCAGGAAAAGTTCAATACGGCTCCGCAACCGATCAATTTCGTTTTCCACGGAGGATCCGGTTCCTCCCGCGAAGAGATCCGCGAGGCCATCCACTACGGCGCCGTGAAAATGAATATCGATACCGACCTGCAATGGGCTTTCTGGGACGGCATACGCCACTATTACAAAGACAACGAAGGCTACCTGCAGGGGCAAATCGGAAATCCCGATGGCCCAGATCAGCCCAATAAGAAAAAGTACGACCCGCGCGTCTGGCTTCGCGCTGCCGAGCTGTCTTTCAAAGCTCGCCTCAAGGCCGCCTTTGAAGACTTGAATTGCATCGAGCGCAACCTGTAAGTAAAAGGTAAAGAACCAGTGGCAGAACGGCCATCTCCGACCGGGAGCGTGGCCGTTTTTTATTTCAGCACGATGACGCCCAACTTCTCGGCGATCGCATTGCGACGCTCATTCAGGATGCGCTGCACTTTCAGGTGTATCAGGTAGCGGTCATCCCCCTTTTCGTAGTATTCTTTGATCAGGCGGTCGTTCTCCTTCAGCGTCCGTTCGAATTTCTTCAGCTTGAAGCGGTTGAAAGCAGATTCCACATCCTGTACGAAATTCTCCTCCGGCATTTTCTGAGTCTGCAAACGGATGTCCCACCTCTTCTCCCAATTCTCACTGTAGGCGTAGGGAGAGGCCAATACTTCTACCACAAACTGCTGGATCTCCTCACTCTGCGACTCGAAAAAAGCCCGGTTGATGGCTTGGCCCGCTTCATTCCGCTCCACCCCCAACTCCACGATCCGCTTGTAGAGGGGATGATCGAAAGCGTCGATCACTTCCTTCATGTCCTCCAACAGGTGATCGGATACAAGTTCTTCACGTTCAGCATTATACACCTTGTCACCGAAAAGGACCAGTATGCGGGCGATATCCCTTTCCTGAAATTCGGCAGGTTGATGAGGAGCGGTAGGCTTTGGGTCCGGTCCGGCGGGACCATCCGATCTGTGACTCGGCCGACCGGATTCTGTCCCGGAAGTGTTCTCTCTCCTTCTCTCCTGCTTTCTAAGCTCCCCCGCTACTTTTTTATTGATCTCCAGATTCAGGATCTCTTCGCTGATCTCGAGAATGCGGGAGCAGTCTTTGATGTAAAAGGAGCGTTTGATCGGATCCGGGATCAGAGCGATGGTTTCGACGATCTCCCTTACCAGTTCCGCTTTTTTGACGGGATCTTCTCCAGCCTCCTCGCTGAGCAACTCCATTTTAAAGTGAATGAAGTCTTTGGCCTCTTTCTCCAGATGTTCCTCCAGGCGGGCGGCGCCCTGATTCTGAAGAAAGGAATCCGGGTCTTCCCCATCCGGCAAGACGACCATCTTCACGTTCATATCCTCTTTCAGCACAATGCCGAGCCCCCGGACTGACGCTTTCAGTCCGGCAGGATCTCCATCAAAAAGCAGGGTGATGTTGGGGCTGAAGCGCTTCATCAATCGGACCTGGTCCTCGGTCAGGCTGGTGCCGCTGGCGGCTACCACGTTGGTGATCCCGGCCTGGTGGAGGGAGATGACGTCCGTATAGCCTTCCACCAGGATGGTCCGATCGCGCTTCTGAATGCTTTGCCGGGCTTGCCATAATCCGTAGAGTTCCTTGCGCTTGTTGTAGATCAGGTTCTCCTTGGAGTTGATGTACTTGGGCGCCCTGGCATCTTTCTGCAGGATCCGGCCGGCCAGGCCGACCACCTTGCCCGAAAGATTGTAGATGGGAAACATGACCCGATTGCGGAAAAAGTCAAAGCCCTTTTCCGTGAGCAAGCCGAGTTCGCGCAGATGCTCCTGTGCATAGCCTTTGGCCAAAGCATCCTGAGAAAAAGCATCCCGGGTGTTGGGGGCTATGCCCAGGCCAAAGGCCCGAATGGTCTCTTCCCGGTATCCCCTTCCCTTGAAATAGCTCAGCCCGATGTTGCGGCCGTATTCCGTTTCGAAAAGCTGTTTCTGATAGTATTCGGCTGCGTAGGTGTTGAGCAGAAACAGGCTTTCCCGCTCCTGCCGTTCCTGGATCACCTCCTGACTGACAGCCGTTTCTTCGAGCTCGATATTATATCGCCTGGCCAGCCAGCGGATGGACTCCGGAAAGGTCATCTGCTCCAGGTCCATCAGAAAACGAGAGGCATTGTTCCCGCCTTTCCCACAACCAAAGCATTTGTACACCCCCTTGCCCGGCGAAACGTGGAAGGATGGCGTTTTCTCCTGGTGGAAAGGACAAAGCCCCTTGTAGTCCGAACCCGCCCGTTTCAGATTGACAAAGTCACCGATGACGTCCTCCAGACGGGCAGTAGATAATACCTTATCGATGCTTTCCTGCTTGATCAAGGCCACTCCTGTTTATGATGATCTATAATACGCCACTTCCCTACTCAACCAAAACCAGTTTACCCGCCCGCACCCTTTCATTCTCTAAAGGGAAATCCGCCCGCAGTTCCAAAAAACTCCATTTTCTGATACCCAAATACCCGATAACCAATACCTGATACCCCGATACCCAATGGACCCACTCAACCACTTCCCCACTCAACCACTCAACCAATACCGGTTTACCGCCCGCGCCCTTTCATTCCCTAAAGGGAAATCCGCCCGCAGTTCCAAAAAACTCAGATCCTCGTTACCTACTCAACCACTCCACTACTTACCTGATACCCGATACCCTGACGAAGCGAATCTTATTTTTCCAGGAGGCTGATATTTCCCCCGCTTGTCAGGATTTCCGCTGGGTTCCGACCCGATAACCAATAC
>CAZXIX010000139.1:6553-9179 GCA_964640855.1 uncultured Saprospiraceae bacterium | reverse complement strand
GTCATTTCCGAGATTGAATGGGCCTGGCGCCATACGGATGCCAGCCTGATCGGAATCACGGGCACCAACGGGAAGACAACCACGACTCTGTTGACTGCTCATCTGATGCAAGAGGCCGGCATGTCGGTCGTATGTGTAGGCAATGTGGGCAAGAGCTTCGCCCGGGTGGTGGCCCAAAACAGCTTCGAATGGGCTGTATTGGAGCTGAGCAGTTTTCAACTGGACGGGATCATTGATTTCCGGGCTCGGATTGCGGCTTTGCTCAACATCAGCCCGGACCACCTGGACCGCTACGATTACGACATGGCCCAGTACGCAGGCGCCAAGATCCGCATAGGGGAAAATCAGGGACCAGATGATTGGTTCTTGTATCGCCAGCAGGACGAATGGACGGAACGCCTTCTGCATCGGTCGGAGGGAAAGGCCCGGAAGCTGGCCCTTTCGGAAGAGTTGATCCAGGGAGAGCAGGTTGTTCTGCCCGGGGGCGAAAGCTACGAGCTGAGGGGTACCCCCCTGATCGGAAGGCACAATGGCATGAACGCTCTTTTTGCCCTTCAAATGGCCTCTTTGGCCGGGGTTGGGAGTGAAGAACTTCAGAAGGGATTGCGGTCATTCGTGCACGTACCGCACCGGCTGGAGCCGGTAGGCGAGATAGCCGGGATTACCTTCATCAACGACAGCAAAGCCACCAATGTGGAAGCTGTCTATTACGCACTGGAGGCCATGCAAAAACCGGTTATCTGGATTGCGGGAGGAACGGATAAAGGCAATGACTATTCCTTGCTGATCCCTCTGGCTCGGCAAAAAGTAAAAGCCCTCATCGGATTGGGGGTAGAAAATGAAAAGCTGTTCGCTGCTTTTGGCGATGGCAAAATCAAGACAATGGAAGCAACGAGTGCAAAGCAAGCGGTGGAATTGGCTTTTAAGGAGGCTGAGGACGGCGATGTCGTTCTGCTTTCGCCGGCTTGCGCAAGCTTTGACCGATTTAATAACTACGAGGATCGGGGAGACCAGTTTCGCGAAGCGGTGGTCAATCTGAAATCCAGAAACAGCTAGAACCTATGGCAGGCGGACCTAGAATGCTGGCGCAATTGCGGGGAGACAAGGCCATCTGGGCCATTATCGTTATCCTTGGCGTTTTTTCCTTGTTGGCGGTTTACAGTTCAACGGGAACGCTGGCATACCGGTATCGGGGAGGAAATACAGAGGCCTTTCTGATGAAGCACAGCCTCATCTTGATTGGCGGTCTGATCCTGACTTACATCTGCCACCGCATGCATTACATGGCCTTCAACAAAGCCGCCCCGGTCATGCTGACCCTGTCGATTCCCCTGCTTTTTTACACCATTGTTTACGGAGCGGACATCAACGACGCCCGCCGTTGGATCGAGATCCCCTTGGTTGGTATCACCTTTCAAACCTCTGATTTTGCCAAGATCGCTTTGGTCATTTACGTGGCCCGGGCCCTTACCATCAAGCAGGATTACATCAAAGACTTCAAAGGTGCATTTGTGCCGATCATCGTACCGATCCTGATCATTTGTTCCCTGATCGCCCCGGCGGACTTGTCCACGGCTCTGATGCTGTTCTTTACTACCTTACTTATGATGGTTGTCGGGCGTGTGAAACTGCCCTACGTAGCGGTATTGTTTTTCATGGGACTCATGATGTTTTCTGTTCTAGTGGCCATGGGAGACTTTTTCCCCGAAGTAGTTCGCTCGGAAACCTGGGTCAATCGACTTCGGGATTTTCTGGTCAATCCGGATGGCACCTACCAGGTACAACAGGCAAAGATCGCTATCGGAAATGGAGAATGGCTGGGGTTGGGCCCGGGGAACAGCATTCAGAGGAATTACCTGCCCAACTCCTTTTCTGATTTCATCTATGCGATCATTTGCGAAGAGTACGGTTTGGTAGGCGGTGTGATCATCATCCTCCTGTACGTCGTGCTTTTTTTCCGGATTACCCGCCTGGTGACGAAAAGTCCGAAAGCCTTCGGGGCTTTGGCGGCCATCGGCCTGGGTTTGTTGCTGACTCTTCAGGCTTTTGCCAACGTTGCCGTGGCCGTCCATTTGGTTCCGGTGACGGGATTGACCTTGCCCATGGTCAGCATGGGCGGTACCTCGGTCCTGTTTACCTGTATTGCTTTCGGTATCATTCTCAGCATCAGTAAATACATTGAATCCATAGCCAGTTGATGGTGGATAGTCAAACAACATATCGATCCGATCGAAAGGAAGGGACGCTTCCCGACACTACTTTTCGCTTGCTGATCAGCGGCGGTGGAACGGGGGGACACGTATTTCCGGCTATTGCCATTGCGGATGCGGTGAAAGTCCTTCTTCCGGAAACGAAGGTGTTTTTTATTGGCGCGAAGGGGCGCATTGAAATGGAGCGGGTACCTCAGGCCGGCTACCCCATCGAGGGTTTGTGGATCAGCGGGTTTCAACGGAAGCTCAGCTTTCAAAACCTCCTTTTCCCCTTCAAGTTGATCGCCAGTTTGTGGAAAGCAGATCGGTTGATCCGTCATTTTCGGCCGGATGTAGTGGTGGGGTTTGGAGGCTACGCCAGTGGACCGACTTTGAATCGGGCTCAGGCCCGGGGGATTCCTACTCTGATCCAGGAA
>CAZXIX010000139.1:0-6543 GCA_964640855.1 uncultured Saprospiraceae bacterium | reverse complement strand
CCCGGAATCACCAACCGGCTCCTGGCCCGTCGGGCAGACAAGATCTGCGTGGCATACGAAGGTATGGAACGCTTTTTCCAGCCGGACAAGATCATCCTGACCGGAAACCCCGTTCGAAAAGACTTGCTTGACAACCTGCCTGATCCACCGACCGCGAAGCAAAAGCTGGGACTTGATCCGGATCGGCCGTTGGTAGTTTTGATCGGCGGCAGCCTGGGGGCACGGAGTTTGAACGATGCCATGGCGGCTTCCCAAGAAAGCTTGAAGAATCGTCAGGACGTCCAGTTTATCTGGCAGGTGGGGCGGCTCTACGAGAAGGAATTTCACGACACGGAAACGGCCCGGCTCGAGAATGTGAGAGCGGTGGCTTTTCTGGAAGATATGCCGGCCATCTATGCGGCGGCGGATGTTTTGATTTGCCGCGCGGGGGCGCTGACTTTGTCGGAGATCTGTCTGCTGGGTAAAGCGGCCATCCTGGTGCCTTCTCCCAATGTGGCGGAGGACCACCAGACCCGAAATGCCCGGGCATTATCGGATCGCCAGGCGGCCATACTGATATCGGACTCCGAAATCAAAGACCGGATGGTCAAAGCGGCTCTTGACTTACTGAGCGATCCCGGGCAAATAGCCGCATTGGAAACAAACGCCCGGGCTATGGGAAAACCTGCAGCCGGCAAAAGCATAGCCCGCGAAATTTTAAGACTGGGCGGAAGAAGAAACGAATGAAAATAAAGGATATAGGCACGGTTTATTTTGTTGGGATCGGTGGCATCGGTATGAGCGCACTGGCCCGATTTTTCCTGGGCAGGGGCATCCGGGTGCACGGGTACGACCGTATTTCCACCCCTTTGACCGACCAGCTGACCCGGGAAGGTGCCGTTATCCATTTCGAGGAAGATCTGAGCCGTATTCCCGACCAAACGGACCTGGCCGTTTATACGCCGGCCGTGCCGGAAGACCAGGCCGAGCTGGCTTTCCTGCGCCGGCAGGATATACCCCTTAAAAAACGGGCCGAAGTCCTGGGAATGATCAGCCGGGAACTTCCGACCCTGGCGGTCGCGGGCACGCACGGCAAGACGACCACCTCCTCGATGCTGGCCTGGATCCTTCATCGCAGCGGAGTTCCGGTGAATGCCTTTCTCGGGGGCATCGCCAATAACTTTCGCTCCAATTACGTGGGCGGTCCGGCAGAATGGATGGTAGTGGAAGCAGACGAGTTTGACCGTTCCTTCCTTCATTTGTCTCCTGAGCATGCCGCCATCCTTTCCATGGATGCCGACCATCTCGACATCTACGGGAACCCGGAATCCCTGAGGACTTCCGGTTTTTTCGCTTTTGCCCAGAAAGTTAAAAACCAATTGCTGGTCCAGAAAGACTGGCGCGATCGCCTACCGGCTGCCCACACCATCCAGACGTTTGGTTTGGAGGGAGGTACCTATCGGGCCGGCGACATTCGGGTCGAAGAAGGCAACATGGTATTTGAGGTGAAAGCGCCGGATTGGGCTTTGAAGGGAGTCCATTTGCCGCTTCCCGGGAAGCACAACGTCGAAAACGCACTCGCTGCACTGGCTTTGGCGAGTCAGACGGGGGCGGAGCCCGAGAAGCTCAAGGAAGCCCTGGCTTCCTTTGCCGGGGTACAAAGGCGATTCGATATCCGGTACCGCCGGGATCCGGTGGTTTACATCGATGATTATGCGCATCATCCGACAGAATTGAAGGCCGCCATACAGGCCGCCCGGGAGTTTTTCCCCGGCAGGTCCGTTACCGGGATCTTTCAGCCCCACTTGTACAGCCGGACCCGGGATTTTGCAGACGGTTTTGCAGAAGCCCTGGATGGATTGGATCACAGCTTCCTGCTCGAAATCTATCCGGCACGCGAGAAGCCCATACCCGGCGTGGCTAGCCAAATGATCATCGAACGGATGCAACACAAACCCCTTGCGACACTGGGCCTGGATCAGGTGGTGGATCGCATCCGCAATGAAAAACTGGAGGTGCTTTTGACCCTGGGAGCAGGCAACATTGATACGCTTGCCACTCCCATCCAGCTTCAACTGGAGAAAACCCACGGCCCAAACCAGCAAAACAATTGATATGAACCTAAAAAACTGGATACCGATGCTTAGCCGACTGGGATGGTCGATCCTGGTGTTGGGATCCCTGATCGTGCTCATTTCAGCGATTCAGAAAAAGGACGGAAGCCTCATCAGCCGGGTATTGGTCAAGGTAAGACCGCTCCCCGCCGGAGAAATCCTGATCAGTGAGGACGATGTTTTGCTCATCGTGGAGCGAACTTTCGGGCACAAGATCGAAGGATTACCTCTTTCGTCCCTTTCGATGCATCGGCTTGAAAAGGCTGTCGAGGAGGTGCCTTTTGTACGAAACGCGGACGTTTTCATCGATGCGAAGGATCAGGTACACATTGAGTTGGACCAGCGGGAACCGGTGATGCGGGTCATGGACAACAACGATCTCAACTACTATCTGGATGAGAACGGTATACGGATGCCCATATCCAAGCATATGGCGGCGCGGGTTTTGGTCGCGACCGGCAACCTGCCTCCTTACCTATCGGATTTCCGGTCGTTGGAGGACAATGCCCTGGCCGATATTTTCCGCTTGGGCCTACTGATCCGGGAAGATCCTTTTTTGAGTGCCATGATCGAACAGATTCACACGGATAACGACGGAAAAGTCACACTGGTGCCGAAGATCGGGGACCAGAAGATCAAGCTGGGGCCTCCGGAAAAGTTGGAGGATAAACTGGAGCGATTAAAGATTTTCTACGAAAAGGTAATACCCCAGGCGGGCTGGCAAATGTACCGTTCGGTCAGCCTGGAGTTTGCCGGACAATTGGTTTGCAAAAAATAATATTCCCGGCCAGGGGAAAGCCTGGCGGACCCTTGACCTAAAAAGTTGGACTATGAAAAATTCTTCAAAACAAAACAATGTAGTGGTGGCCCTGGATATAGGCACCACCAAGGTATGTGCCCTTGCCGGACGCAAGAACGAGCACGGGAAACTGGAAATCCTGGGCGCCGGCAAGGTAGCTTCTGAGGGGGTGCTTCGAGGAGTTGTCTCCAATATTGAAAAGACCGTAAATGCCATCGGCAGCGCACTGGAATCGGTTCGGAGAGGCTCCGGCATCGATTTCGAACAGGTCCATGTGGGCATTGCCGGCCAGCATGTCAAAAGTTTGCAGCATCGCGGCATTCTCACCCGCGACAATGACTTTACGGAAATCTGCCGGCAGGATATCGAAAAGCTCATTCGGGACATGTACAAGCTGGTACTGCCTCCGGGCGATCAAATTCTGCATGTGATCCCGCAAGAATTCACGGTGGACAACGAGCAGGGGATAGCTGATCCGGTCGGCATGTCCGGCGTACGACTGGAAGCCAATTTCCACATCATCACCGGTCAGATCACAGCCTCCAAGAATATTTATCGCTGCGTGGAGCGTACGGGCGTCAAGGTGGCAAATATGACCCTGGAGCCCATCGCTTCGGCGGCCGCCGTCTTGACCGAGGAAGAAAAGGAAGCCGGTGTAGCGCTAGTAGATATAGGTGGCGGAACCACCGACCTGACCCTGTTCAAGGATGGCATTATCCGGCATACGGCGGTCATTCCCTTCGGAGGCAATGTCATTACCTCAGACATCAAAGAGGGCTGTACGGTTATGACGCCGCAGGCAGAAAAATTGAAAATACGTTTCGGCTCTGCTCTGGCGGATGAGGTATATGACAATCGGATCATTACCATTCCCGGCCTCAAGGGCCGTCCGCCCCGGGAGATCGCCGAGAAAAACCTGGCCCGCATCATCCAGGCTCGCATGGAAGAGATCCTCGACTACGTAGTTTGGGAGATCCAGCGTTCCGGCCTGGAGCGCAAGTTGATCGGGGGTATCATCCTTACCGGGGGAGGCGCTCTGCTCAACCACATCGATTCCCTCTGCGAGTTGCATACCGGCCTGAGTACCCGCGTGGGTATTCCGATCGAACATTTGGGCCATGGCTATCACGAAAGCCTCAGCAGCCCGATCTATTCGACGGCCATCGGGCTCTTGCTGAAAGGGATCGAGGATGTGGAGGCCGGACGGGTTTCCTCCGAAACCAGCGAAAAAGTGGCATCCGCTCTCGAAGAAGAGGACACCCCGGAAGAGGGAGGGCCTACCTGGATCGATCAGATCTTTACCAAGGCCAAGGAATTCTTCGAAGCCGAACCCGACCAGGAATTTTGAGCAACCCATTCATACATCAACGATCTAAAACAACTCAATCATGAGTACCGAAAAGAACCATTTGATTTTTGACCTGCCTCGCGACGAGAGTCCGATCATCAAGGTGATCGGTGTCGGCGGTGGGGGAAGCAACGCTGTAAATCACATGTTCAAGCAGGGCATCGTGGGCGTAGACTTCGCAATTTGCAATACGGATGCCCAGGCCATGGAGATCAGTCCGATCCCCACCAAAATCCAGCTGGGGCCAAACCTCACCGAAGGCCGGGGGGCCGGCTCCAAACCCAATGTGGGGAAAATGGCCTGCGAGGAATCCATCGAAGACGTCAGGCGGTTTCTCGAGAATAACTGCAAGATGTTGTTCGTAACTGCCGGCATGGGGGGCGGTACCGGTACGGGCGCTGCGCCCATCATTGCCAAAGCCGCTCAGGAAATGGATATCCTGACCGTGGGCATCGTCACTCTGCCTTTTTCCTTCGAAGGCAAAAGAAGGCAACACCAGGGCGTGGAAGGCCTCGAAGAACTGAAGAGGAACGTGGATACCCTGATCGTTATCTCCAACGATAAACTGCGTCAGATCTACGGGAACCTTTCGCTGTCCGACGCGTTCAGCCAGGCTGACAATATTTTGACCACAGCGGCGAAAGGAATTGCGGAGATCATCACGGTGACCGGCTACGTGAACGTCGACTTCGAGGATGTGAATACGGTCATGCGCCAGAGCGGAGTTGCCATCATGGGCACGGCCACGGTAGAAGGAGAAGACCGTGCCAAACGCGCCGTAGACGAAGCTCTGCACTCTCCTCTCCTGGAAGATAACGACATCCGGGGCGCACAGCATATCCTGCTGAACATCACCTCAGGATCCAAAGAGGTGACTATGGACGAGATCTTCGAGATCACGGAATTCGTCCAGGATGAAGCCGGAAACGGAACCGATCTCATTTGGGGTAATTGCTTTGATGAAGATCTGGGGGATGCCATCAACGTGACGGTCATTGCAACCGGATTTGAGGATCGCCGGCGAGTTCATAAGGCGAAAGATAAGGGGGCGATCAAGGTATCACTGGACGATGACCGCCAGGCCCATGATCGGCCAACGCTTTCCGATATCGGTTATTCCAACGACAACAATCACAAGCCCAATACTTTCGAGTTTGATGACCTGGTGCCTCGTCGAAACGCCAAGTCTTCCGAGATCTACACCAGCTATCGCTCGGAAGAGGACCTGGAAAAACTGGAAGAGGAAAAAAGACGGCGCAAAGAGCAGGAAAATAAGCGGAAAGAGTACATGCGGAACGCCGGAAAGGTGAAGCTGAACAATCCGAAAACGGTAAACGAACTCGAAAATATTCCCGCTTATCTTCGCCGGGAGGTAGATCTGGATGATGTGCCCCATTCCAAGGATATCGAAATGTCTACCTGGACGATCTCGGATGAAGACGAGCCTGAGCTCAAGAAGGGAGGGAACTCCTTCCTTCATGATAATGTGGATTAATTTTTTACCTGATCCTAAATTCGAAACTTCAGGTGCTTGACGCCCGGGGAATGGCCGTTCGGTGGCTCAAATCCGAAGGTATTCCCTTACCATACTGATTGAGTAGATCGTTTTTCATGAGGTCGCCGAAAGGCGGCCTTTTTTAATTCCCCCGGCATAGGGGTGAAGGGGATATCTGCCTATCCTGTTAAAGGAAGGCCGGCCCGGGTTTGCGAATTCATACCTGAGTGGTCCGGCTCTCTTAAACCCTTTATCGAAAACATAGTCTCACTCATGTATGCATCTTTTGACCTCTCAAAATCTTTTAACCAAACCTTAGGAGTAAGAGGTGCAACAGGTCCCTCAAAAAACAGTTTATACCATAAATCACCTTCAAGACGACCATATTCCCAGGAACATGAAAAACCAAAAGAAAATACAACTCGCCTTATCCATCGCCCTTTTACGAAAAGGAGACCAAAATGGCCTGCAAGTCATTCGTGAAATGATGGAAGAATTCAAGGATGAGGCAGGGGCCTTTCTGGGCCTCGGGGCCAAGAATCAATCTCCTCTCAACCAAAGCCATATCCGGGAACAGTACGCTTTGCAATTCGAGAATTGCATCTTGGATGTGGACATGGTTGCTAACCTGAATACACAAAACCGGTCGGTTCAGCGCCTCAGCATCCGCTAGGTATGCCCTTTTTCAGGCAAACAGAGGATTCTTTTCCGTCTTTTTTCTGCCTCCCCCTTTTTAGCCGTAAAAAAGCGATAGTTTTGCCCGCAAATCGTAGAACGTATGAGCGGACTTCGCAATGTGGCTATTATC
>CAZXIX010000138.1:0-9373 GCA_964640855.1 uncultured Saprospiraceae bacterium | reverse complement strand
GTTTGGCTTGTGGGTCGGCAAAAACCAAATGTGCCTATTTGCGCGTTGGCTTTTTAGCATGTTGCACAACAACTGTACACACGCCACCCCAGTGACGTGTATATCTCATATATCTATCCGGTCCAACGGGCTCTGTATATGATCGATCCGGGCTACATGCGTATAGATCTCCGTCGTCTTCGAGCTGTTGTGACCCAACAAGGATTGAATATAGCGCAAATTCACCCCTTGTTCAACCATATGCGTGGCAAAACTATGCCGTAACCAGTGCAGAGTAGCCAACGGGTTTGCTCCGGCCTTTTTTACTGCCCGACGGAAGATCTTCTGCACACTCGTCCGGCTATACTGGCCTCCGTCAGCCCCTTCAAATAACCAGTAGTCCGGCTGATATTCTTGCAGGTATCGATTCAGTACCTCAGCTGTCTTTTTCGCCAGCACGGTATAGCGGTCCTTTTTTCCTTTACCCCCGTGAATAAAGAACTGCCCCTGATCAAATTGTACATCCATGACCCTCATTTGAATGATCTCATTCAACCGTAGTCCGGCAGAGTACACGATCATCAAGATGCAGCGATGTTTCAGGTTAGTGGGAGACTTTAGGATTCGACTTACCTCCTCCACAGATAGTACATTGGGTAATCGCTCCCCCTTCTTTGGCCGTTCCAGGTATAGGTTCTTCTTTTCTCTTCCCAACACGCTTTCAAAGTAGAATTTGACCGCATTGATCAGTTGATTCTGGTACGATTCCGACACCTTGTCCTGCCGGATACGCCTGAGCAAAAACTGTCGTACCTGGTCCAGGCTCAGTTCCTCCGGTTTTGTCTGCTGATAATACCCGAATACCTGGTTCAGGTGGCTGCAGTAGCTTTTGATCGTATGCGGGCTCATCCGCTTCAGGATCAACTTCTCCCGGGTGGCTTCAACTGCTGCTTGCCAGGGCTTCGGCTCAGTGGGCAGTACTTTTCTCGTATCGGCCGGTGGTTGCTTTTCCGGATCGAACTGCAACCGGAGTCGCCCCCGAAACAGGTGCTTCAGGTGGTTGAACTTATCCAGGGAATAGTGCAAAGACCAGGCTTTCTCTTCCGGTACCCACTGTCGACCCTGGATCTGCTTGACCAGGGCGATGGATTCCGGTTGATGCAGGCGCGTGTATACCAGCATGTAGTATCGACCTTTCTTCTTTTTCAATCCTACCGGAACCTCTCCCTCCGCCTGGTGCAAGTCTGCTTTGGGACGGGGAATTTTGAAACTCGGGAAGAGAGCGATTAAGTACTTCCGGCTTTCTTCATTCTGAGGCACCAGCCAGACTTTTTTCTCCGGGCAAAATCGCCTGCCCGGAACCTGCGTGATCCGGTCTTTGTACAAAGGGTGGTCGGGTAGGTAAACGTAAAAGAAGTCTTCCCCCTGAATACGGGCAGGTTCGACTCGAATACTTGATTCCGCTGGCATAACTGAGGTTTTTCAGCGCATTTTAAGCATCAACGACCAAATCAAGCAACTATTTATCAAACTTTTATGAAGATAACCGTTGACGATCGGATCGTCAGCGACTCTATAGAAAATGTGTATCTTCCACTTGAATAAGCTCCGTTAAATCTGGCAAAATTCCCATCATCCAAACCTCCAAGCAGTCGGCCTAAGCCGACTCATCCAAACATCCTATACCCCAGTTATGGATAAATCAATCCGCTCCAGCCTACTCTGCAAACAATGCGGTAACCCCTTCCGAGGGCGACCCGACAAGAAATATTGCTCCGTACAATGCAAGAACCTGCATAATCACCAGCGTCGGTCCCGCACCCGCTCCGAAGTAGAGAAAATCGATGCCTTCCTACATCGCAATCGAGAAATCCTGGAAGAACTCATGGAAGGAAGAGTCAACAAACTGATCATCGACCGCCGAAAACTCGACCATATGGGATTCCGCTATTCCTACCTGACCGGCTTCTACTACAATAAAGAAGGAAAAATGTACCGAAACATCTATGACTATGCCTACATGGAGTTCTCCGACCAAAAGATCCTCATCGTCCGACGCCGGGTGAAAACGGGGTCCACATCCTTCGGCACTAATACAGACAAAGGCTGAGCCTTGTCAGCACAAAGGATCCCCGCTATCTAATACACACATCCATCCATCCAAACAGGGCGAAGCCCTACATCCATCGGGCGCCGAAGCTTCAGCGTAGGCGACACATCCAACCATCCAAACAATCGCGAATCGATCCATCCAACGCCGAGCCCCAGCGAGCACATCCAATCGCGGCGCCAGCCGCACATCCACCCAGGAGGCGAAGCCGACTCATCCAATCACGGCGCCAACCGGAGCGGGAAATCCATTTTAGATCCCTATTTTGGTCCATCAACCCAACAAGCATCGGTACCTATGAAAAAGCACAACACCCTTCTCCTGGCCCTCCCTGTGGCCCTGCTCACCTTCCTTTTCCTCCAAACCCCTCCGCTCTTCAGTCAGTCGGCTGACCCCGCCAAACTCGATTCCATCCTGATGGCCAGTCTCGACTACCGCATGGCCGGTCCCTTCCGGGGGGGACGCTCGACGGCCGTGAGCGGCATTCCCGGGCAGCCCTTTTCCTTCTTGATGGGGACCTCCGGCGGCGGCGTCTGGAAAACGACCGATGCGGGCAACAGCTGGCAGAATATCTCCGACGGCTTTTTCGGCGGTTCCATCGGAGCCGTAGCCGTATCGGAATCCGATCCCAACATCATCTACGTGGGCATGGGCTCCGCCGACCCGCGCGGCAATACCTCCCACGGACGCGGACTCTGGAAGTCGACCGACAGCGGCAAGAGCTGGTCTTTCTCCGGGCTACCCGAGGCCGGACAGATCGGCAAAATAAGGGTACACCCCAAGGACCCGAATCTGGTTTTCGTAGCCGCCCTGGGCCACATTTTCGGGACCAACCCCGAGCGCGGGGTCTACCGCTCCCAGGACGGCGGCCAAAGCTGGGAAGCCGTCCTGCAGGTCTCGGATAGCACGGGCGCCATTTCCCTCAGCATGAATCCGCACAACCCCATGGAGATCTATGCCGGTATGTGGCGGGCCGAACGCAAGCCCTGGACCCTGCTCTCCGGCTCCCACGACGGCGGTATCTACAAGACCACCGATGGCGGCCAAAGCTGGACGAAACTCGGCGGTGGACTGCCCACCGGCTTGCAGGGTAAGATCGGCATCACCGTTTCGCCGGCCAATCCGGAGCGGGTCTGGGCGCTCATCGAAGCCGAACCCGCCGGCGGGGTCTACCGCTCCGAAGATGCCGGTAAAAGCTGGAAACGGATCAATTCCGAAAACAAACTTCGGCAGCGCGCCTGGTACTACACCCACATGCTGGCCGACCCGCAGGATCCCAATACCGTCTATGCGCTCAACACCAACCTTTTCCGTTCCATCGACGGGGGCAAGACCTACGAGAACGTGCCCGTGCCCCATGGCGATGTGCACGACCTGTGGATCAATCCCGGGAATCCCGAGGTGATGGTTGTCGGCGATGACGGCGGCGCCCAGGTGACCCTCAACGGCGGCAAGACCTGGTCTTCCTACATGAATCAGCCCACTGCCGAGCTCTACGGCGTAGTGGTCGACAACGGCTTCCCCTTCCGGCTCTACGGCGCCCAGCAGGACAATACGACCATCAGCGTACCCGCCTGGTCGTCCAACAACACCCTCCACGCCAAGCAACACTGGTATTCCGTCGGGGGCTGCGAGACCGGGCCCGTCGCCCTGGATCCCGATGATCCGAACATCGTCTACGCGGGCTGCTACGGGGGTGTGATGGACCGATACGATCTGGCCAAAGATCAGGTGACCAACATCATGAGCTATCCCCAATTGCAATTGGGCGAAGCCGCCAAAAACCTCAAGTACCGCTTTCAGTGGGTGTCGCCCATGGCCGTTTCGCCGCACGACAACCAGACTATTTATCACGGTTCGCAATACGTACACCGCTCCAAGGATGCCGGGCAGACCTGGGAAGTGATCAGTCCCGATCTGAGCACGGCCACGCCCGAGCATCTCGACTACTCCGGCGGCCCCATCAACCACGACATCACTGGGGTGGAGATCTACAACGTGGTTTTTGAGATCGTCGTAGATCCCAATACGGAGGGTACCATCTGGGCAGGCACCGACGACGGACGCCTGCACATCACCCGCGACGATGGCGGTTCCTGGGAAGAGATCACCCCTCCCGGCATGCCGGCATACGGCACGGTCAACAAGATCGATCTCTCCGCCCATCAGCCCGGTCGCGCCTGGGTGGCCGTGCAGAAATACCGCTTCGACGATTTTGCCCCCTACGTCTTCCTGACCAACGATTACGGCAAGAGCTGGAAGCGGGTCACCACCGGCGAGAACGGGATCCCCGGGGATTATCCGGTGCGGGTGGTCCGCGAAGATCCCGATCGCAAGGGCTTGCTCTATGCCGGTACGGAATTTGGCCTTTTTGTCTCCTTTGATGAAGGCGCCCACTGGCAATCCATGCAGGGCGATATGCCGATCACCCCCATCACGGATATGCAGGTCCACCAGCAAGACCTCGTGATCTCCACCCAGGGGCGTTCCTTCTGGATCCTGGATGACATCAGCCCCCTGCAGCAGATGCAGGATGAGCTCAAAGCGAAAACGGCCCACCTCTTTGAGCCTCGTCCGGCCTACAAGGTGAACGACGAGGGCGCCAGTTTTCTGAGCGACAATGCGCCCGAGGCCCGCCCCGGCGGCGCCATCCTGCAATACGCCATTACCGATTCCATCCGGGAGGAGTTGCGATTGGAGATCATCGATTCGGAAGGTCGCAAGGTGCGTATTTTTTCCAGCGACTCCGCCACGGCCAAAATGCACAAAACGCCCCTCCTGAAAACCGGGAAAGGCCTGAACCGCACCAGTTGGGACCTCACCTACGAAGGCCCCACTTTCGTGGAGAAGGCCATCGTCTGGGGCTATACGGGCGGCGTGAAAGCGCCTCCGGGCACCTACGACATCCGCCTGATCTACGGGGAGAAAAGTCAGACCCAACTGGTCGAGGTACGGGAAGATCCCCGGATCGAAGCAAACATCACCGACGAAGACTACCAGGAACAACTGCGCCTGGGACTGGAGATCCGGGATGCCATCACGGAAGTGCATGAGACCATCGGCGAGATCCGATCCGTCAAAGAGCAGGTCAGCTGGATCAAGGGCCGCACGGAGGATGAAGAACTGATCGCCCTGGCCGATTCCATTCTCAAGGATCTGAGACAGCGCGAGGATCAATTGTTCCAGACCCGCAACCAAAGCGGGCAGGACCCGATCCGCTTTGCCCCCCGGCTCGATAATCAGCTGGTCGAGAACTACGGCTACGTCACCGGGAAGGACGGCTACATCTCCGGCGGCCGCGAAGGGCACCCCAGCGAAGCCGCCTACACCCGCTGGTCGGACCTGGAGGAAGAATGGACCCGCCTCAAAGCGGAAGTGACCGAGGCCCTGGAACGGCAGGTAAGCGAATTTAACCGCATGGTGGAGGCGAAGAAGGTTATTGGGATACAGCAAAAGGTATTGAAACCTTGATAAAAAGACGAGAGTCGAGAGGCTGGAGACGAGAGATAGCAACAAAATTGGACCGGCTGCTCCTGTCCTGATAAGCTTGCTTCGTCAGGGTCAGCACAGGATCCGCCGGTCCATGCAGATCGTTTTTATTTTAATAGTCATTCATTCGCCGCTTTCGTCTTATCTGCTTTTCGGCGACTAAATTGACGTTCACCAATTATGCGCTCCAAAGCGTTTTAGTACTGGCGATTTCAATCGCCAGGCGGAGAATCCTACGGCGACTAAATACGGACGATCTGGGCTGTCGGCACGAGAGTCGCCGGTACGAAAACGATCATCGGGATCCGGCAGAAGGTGCTGAAGCCGTAACCCGGTTACCCTTTTTCCCCTATCGAGTGACCTTCACCCGTTCGATGCATCCGCGGTCAGCGAGCGTGACGTAGAGATACCGGTAATCGGGACTAAAGGTCAGGTTGGAGGGCCTCTTCCCTTTCAGCTTCACCTCCTGCATCGTGACGCCTGCCGGCGTAAAGATGGCTACGGTACCCTTGCCATAGCGGCAGACGTACAGGTTCCCTTCCCGATCGCAGCGCATGCCGTCCAGTCCGAAATCATCGAAGGAAGCAAATTCCCTTTTATGGGTTACCCCACCGTCTTTGAGGATGTCATACACCCAGATCTTCCGCTGCACGGATTCATTCACGTAGAGCCTTTCCCCGGCCGGACTAACCTCAATGCCGTTGGTCGTGCCCATATCGGATTCCAGCAACTCAAAGCCCTTTTCCCGGGTAACCTTCCAGATCTGCCCGGTGCTGTCCGCCCAATTGGGGTCGCTGGCGTACAGCGTTTTGTCCGGGGAGATCGCCAAATCGTTGGGTTGGTTCGCCCGCGGCTCATGCGCCAGGAGGTCGATGCTTTTCGTCTGCAGGTTGACCTCCAAAATGTTATGACCGGTATAATCCGCCACAAATATCTGCGTCGGCCCGCCGAATCGAATGCCGTTGCCGATGCTGCCTTCCGGCAGCCGGACAAACAGGGAGGTCTCCCCCTTGGGCGTTACTTGGCCGATCGTCCCCTGCTCCTGAAAATTGACCGCATAAATATTGCCTTCCCGATCGGTAGCGGGCCCCTCGATCCCTTCGGTGAAAGTCCCGGGCTCGGTCAGATCAAGGGACTGAAACAACCGGCTACAATGGCTTAGGCACAGCAGGAACAGGAATCCAAATAAGATGAGGTTTTTAGGCATGGGTTTACGGATGTTCGTTAGGATATGTCTGAAAAAGGATTGCAGATGGCGAAAGAGATTCCATTTTGTGGCCTGGCAAGGCGAAAAAACCGAGCACAGCCTTAGCTAGTGCCTGCAGGCCGGAGTGCCTTTCGGGACGCCGGCCTGAGGCTTTTCGCAACTCAGATTGGTCCGAAACGGGACTTTTGCCGCCCCAAGTCTGCCGGCCGGCAAGGCAGGGATATTTTTCAGACACGCCCTGATTACTTATCTTACTTTTCAGGTAAGGCAGCGAATTCGAACGGTTGAGTTTCCTTAAAGTCCGCAGATGACTCTCCTGAATAATTCTCATTATTCGCCAGATCGAGTTTTCTCACTTTAGCACTCTTACTGAAATCCAGCTTATCAAACTCTACCCAGACAACATTGGGATTCAGGACATTCTCGAAATAATATACCCGATTCTTGTGGTCGGAAACAGTCCTCCACCTGGTGGAAGAAATATTGGGTTTGTCAGGGGTTGATATTCCATAGGGAACGGATACATTTCTAATAACGCTGAAAACAGCAGGGATTACCACTCTGGTATTATCCGTTTTTGGAATCGCATCCATATAGAAGGAAGCCCGAACAAATCTGTCTGGTGCATTATTGGTTCCCGGAAGCATAATCGTTCCTGGAATGCTTTTCCAGTACTCCAGGATAGCTAATTGCTTGTCAAATGTCGGCGAATTAGTCATTGTCGTATAAGACCTATCGTGATGAATAACCAGCTTGCCGTCTATGTATTCAAAAATTGCATTGTCACCTGTCTTATCAGAAAGGGAGAGGTGTACGGTGACAAAAGTTTTTGTTCCAGGTATCACCGATGAGACCACAATGAAATCCTCTTTACTCAAAGCCGCCACAGCCTCAGCTACCGTGGCGAAATTATCCAGGGCGTACTGCAACCACAAGGAAATCGCAAGAGCCGGAGTCTCCCCATCCCTTTTAAATTCTGGATAAGTCGACTCAGACAACCAGAGCATGTTGCCAGCGAGTCCTTTTTCGTTCATTCCGTCCGTAGTCCCGTTGTGAGAAACGGAGATAACGCTTCCATATGTTGAGGTCCACCCGATGGAAGAGGCGCCTGCCTGTCCGGATCTTTCCATTCCTCTTGGCATTACCCACAAGTCCGCCGGCATTTCGTCCTTCCAATCCATGGAACGAGCGGTAACAACCGTTCCATTAGGACCCTGGTAAACCACGCGTGTGCACGCGTTAGCCTCAGCATAAGGAACCCAGGACAGAACCACTGCCAAATAAAAGGTCATGATTTTTAATCCGCTGTTGAAGAATTTTAAGCCGGCGAGATTGACTTTTGAGGATGCACCCCAGGCGACGTTTACGATTTGGTAGTTCATATTCTTATGATTAGATTTTAGAGTAGGCAAACAACATGGGTGCATACTCCGTACCGGCGCCTGGCCGATGGAAGGATGCACAGTGTTGTGGGGCGTGTTTCCGCGTAAGGCCGGGACAGTTCCGCCGCCTGCGGGTCCCGGCCACGCATAGGTACCGCCCTCCGTCCACATCTTTTTCGATCCCCAAGCCGGAAATATTCCTCTCCAATTTACCGAAATTTTCCAAGCGAGGCACATGGCTTCCTTTCAAAAAGGGCCCGCGGGCGGAGGGGCTGGCGCATGGGCAGCTACACGCTGTTGTAGGTTGTTTAATATTTTCTTTGTCTGACTCCCCCTTCATCTATCGACGGACGGTAATGGCGTTCTCGAATTCGTAGTCACCAGCCTCATGAAAATGGGCCTCTCCCTTTTTTCACGTTTCAGTTCCTGATTTTCCAGCTTTCTTTACCCGATCTATAGGGTAATCCGTCAGCGAATATCCAACCGGTTTGTCTTCATGATGTAGTTTGGCTGATTCTTTTGGTGAAAGACTTATACCGTTATAAAATAAAAATGTCGCATATAAACGGCTTCCTTTTCGCCCTCTCTTTGTTAAAAAACCTCGCCGTAGCAAAGGCTATGCCAGGCCGGCTCATCCGCTTCGCGGTTCACGAGCCTTCGCCCGCTCATGCCTTGATTGCCGGAAAAAAGCTGGTTTCTATTTGCGACCTTCTCAATTTAAAACGGTACAACTTTTTCTTCTCTGGCTTAATCGTTTTGAAAAACCATTTCATGTTCAATTTCCAAAGACATTTGGATCGGATCGGTTGTTTATCGAGTATTATATTAATCTGGTTTCCACAGCCAAGCTACAATTACGTTATCGCAAGGAAACCTGCAATTTAAAAATTTAATTTTTTAGAGAGAAATTTTAAAATTAATTTAAGTTGCTGCTTTCGAAACTAAACGGAAGGCGAAAACCAAGAATAATATTACGACCCATCATATTCAAACCAAGTGGCTTAGTAACTGACAAATGGTCAAAATACGTTTCATTGATAAGGTTGTTTCCTGTGATAAAAAGGTCAAGGTATTGATTTCCGATGGATAAACTTGCCCCAACCCTGGCATTTAGTAAGGTGTAAGCCGGTGTGATGGCTTCGTTTTGTCCCGTGCGTGTTTGCTCAAAAAAGTTTATGACTTCAATAGATACGTAAGGTCTTTTTA
>CAZXIX010000137.1:0-9407 GCA_964640855.1 uncultured Saprospiraceae bacterium | reverse complement strand
TGCTTCATCTTTTTAACCCAAATATACGAATTCAACTAATTTGACCCATTACCGTTTTTTGATAAATCATACCCAACCCTCTCCTTTTTATGCCGGTCAGGCACCTGATCGGCATATTCGCCAGGCCTCCATCCCCAACCGTCCACCGCTAGCAAATAGCATGGCTCAATTCCCCTGGAATCGTATTTTAGAATGCAGGATATTTGGAGTTGCTCACAAAATCGGAAGGCTGGATCTTCTCGACGAATTCGAAGGTTTTCGGGCAAGGACCTTTGTGAGCCAGCTTCTCATCACGCTTGACACAGCCAGAATACCTGCTGCATGGAGAGCAAATTATCCGCGGTTCAAAGGGATGAATAGCCTGCCATTAGCCTCCGAAATAGAACGGGTTTAAATCGGTTAATGGATGGCCCCATAATGAAATAGCCACTAACACCTTGAAGCTGACCATGAGCTAAAGCCTACCTGAGGCTACACATACGTTGGACACTATCGACTAATACGATGAAAATAAAAGGGCTCATTTTTTGTCTCCTGATAGTAGGGATTAGTTGTAGTAAAGAGTTTGCTACTCTCTTCATAGAAAAAGAAAACATTGACTCCAATAATAGAATTTATAAGCCAGGAAACGTATTCATATATGACTATGAGATTATTCAAGATGAAAGAAAGCTCAAGTTGGAGAAAAATGAAGGGATGTTTGCTCTTTCTGAATTTAAACTTGTCCCGCCAACATCGGATGAAATTAAGGTAGACAAAATCCATATGATTGTTCTGCCTGTATCAGGCTCAGACAGAACAAATAAAAATCAAACACAAATTGCATACCTGCAAGATCCAATATTTTCTTCAATGTCTTTTACAGGAGTTGTTGAAAATGAAATAAATGTTTGGATACACCCTGTAAGAAAGGGGTTTTTCAATTCTTTGGAAATAGCTCCGTTCCCATTTATAAAATATCCATCGGTGATTGGGAAAAAATGGAATGACCAAATGAAAATTGGACAAAATTGGAGTAACGAAATATGGGGGTTTTGGCAAGGAGACTTATTATTAAGATATCATTACGAAATAGTTGGCAAGGAAAGCTTAAGTACAAAAATGGGTGAAATTGAATGTTACGTTGTAAATAGTTCTGCTCAATCAGACATTGGAGTTACTAATTTGAAAAGCTTTTTTTCTGAAACATTCGGATTCGTAAGATTGGAATACCAGTTGCTAAACGGATTAAAAGTAAATATGTGGCTTGATGATTATATGACGGGAAAAGAATTTAATGATGTAGAAACATTTTTGAAAACCAAAAAGTACTTGAAATAAACTGACTGTCAGATCGAATAGTGGCTATGACTCCTGCCAACCTCTTGCCCTCAGCTTTCACCCCCCATCGTGATCGCAGGCTGGCCGATCAGCCTGAGAAAACCACTTTTGTATGAAATCCGTAACTAAACCTCCAATACCTCCTCTCCGGCCAGCACGAAAACGCGATCCCCTTTTCGGCTACGCACAGAAGCCAGTCCGGTGAAGGTGCCGAAAGCCGGCAGCAGTCCGGCCTTTTCCCCAAAGTAGAAGCAGGGTACCTTTTTTTTGAACTTGCCCATTCCGCGCAACAGAACCCCCGGATGGATGTGACCGGCCAGGTTGTACAATCCGGGCGGCGGCTCTGCCACGGGATGATGGGTCAGCCAGAAAGGACCCACCTGCCAGCCTTCCTCCCGCACGCGGATACCGGCCTCTTCATAACAGTGCCCCGGCAGGATATCGTGGTTCCCCTGGACCAGGGTGAAATCCACGCTCGAAAACTGGCGGATCAATTGTCCCAGGTCTTCCCATTCGGGATTGTAGTCGCTGTGAAACAGATCGCCCAGGAAGAAAACCCGGCTCGGTTTCAGGTCGAAGAGCAAACTGTACAGCCGATCCCAGTTGGCATCGGAGGCTGCCCTCGGCACCGGTATGCCGGCGCGCCGAAAATGCCCCACCTTGCCCAGGTGCAGGTCTGCCAGCAGCAGAGTCCGATGCTCCTCCCAGAAGATCGCCTTGAAAGGGTGAAGCGTCAGGGTCTGATCCTTAAGCTGAATTTTGCAATGTCCCAATGTCGAGCGGTCAAAAGTTGTTTACGAAAGAAGTTTGCCTCATGCCCGCGTCCGGCTAGCCGGCGCCGTTTTCTGCCGGCATTTGTTCGATGTAGATCGAAGAAGAGGGGAAGGCGAATTTGACCCCCATCTCTTTGGCCAGCCGCACCACCGATAACATCACCTCATGCTTGGATTTCAGTTCTTCGCTCCAGGACGGTACCTCGAAAAAGATGTAGAACAGGATATCCAGGGACGAAGGGGCGAAATCGTTGAGATGGACCTCAAAATAGTCTTTGCGGGTATTGGGGTGCTCTTTGACGATCTGCCGCAGCCCTTTTACAAATTCCTCGATGAGCTCGGGAGGCGTGTCGTAGGTGACGGAGATCTTGGTGCTGAAGCGGCGGTAATGGCGCAACCCGTAATTGTTCAGGTTGAGGTTGGCCAGTTTGCCGTTGGGCACATACACCAGCGAATTGGCAAAGGTGCGGATTCGGGTGGCCCGGATCCCGATTTCTTCCACCGTGCCGTCCACATCCTCAAAGCTGATCCAGTCGCCCACCTGGAAGGGACGGTCGAGGAATAGCGTGACCGACCCAAAGAGATTCTGCGCCGTATCCTTGGCCGCCAGGGCCAGGGCCAGTCCTCCGATGGAAAGGCCGGCGATGATCGCAGTGATATCGATCTGAAAAATGCGGAAGACCTGTATGATCACCGCGCCGATGATCAGGATCTGGACCAGATTCTTGAAAATAGGGACCAGTTGGTCATCCAGGCGATTCTCGGTTTTGTGGGTCGCCATACGGATGTAGAGCACGGCAATATCCACCACCTTGAGCAGGATGAGCAACACCATAAAGGTGCTGATAACCCAGATGGTCTTGTTGGCAAAATCGGCGGTGCGGGGCGGGAGCAACAGGCTCGGGAGCCCGAGTTTGATCACCCAGAGTACCAGCCAGATGCTGGCATAGCGAGCCAGCCGGTTGATCTGTTGGATGGGGATGAGGTGCGGATGAAGCCGAAATCCGCTCAATCTCTTGAAGATCAGCCGCAGTAAGAAGCTGAGGACGATATGTACGATCACGCCGGCGGCCAGCAACAGCAGCAGTCCCGCGTACTGCCAAATAGCGAGGCCCAGGAATTGTTTCTGTCCGAATTTCGGGAAAAGCTGCATCAGGAAATCGGATCCGAAGGGGAAAAGACGGCGGTGGATCTCGGGCACCCGGTTTACCGTCTCCCTGGAGTAGTACCAGCGATCGTCGATCTTTTCGAGATAGATGCCCGGAAGTTCGATGGGGAAAGGTACGTAGATGGCCTCGTTGGTGGTGGAATCCACATAGTCGGGATTATTGGGGATGGTCCCGATTCGTACGAATACGGTGGCATCCAGCACTTGCTTGAGTAGGACGGCCCTGCGCGCTGCCTGAGCGGAGTCGGCGGCTCCGGCCAGCGCCCGGGCCGCCTTGGCTGGATCGTAACTTTCCGCCTGGAGGTAATTGAGGTGTATCAGCATGGTCTGCTGCGGGCTCTCCAGGGTGATCGGAAGGTCGCTGTTCTGGGCCGTGATCGGAGCCAGGGTCAACAGGCAGGCGAAAACGCTTAGCCAATTCTTCGTCCACTTCATGGGTCTGGTTTTTTGCCAAAATGTTAGATTCAAGCCAGATACCGACAGAATTAAGCTAGTTTTCTGCCCCGGTATGGATATCCGAATCGTTTCTAGATCGTGTAATGGAAATCGATTCTCCCGTATCGGGGCCCATGAGTACAGCATGAACCAAACGGCAACTGTCGAAACCGCATTTTCTGAACCGATAGGAAGGACTTCCTCCGGGAAAAGCATTTCCCTTATGCAGTTCCAAAGATATTGGCTTATCCTGATTTCCGGGATTTTCCTGGCTATTTCCTCCCTGCAGGGGCAAGGATACGTGTCTGGTCAGCTTCTGGTAAAGGTACCTCCCGGGCTGGATTTCAATGCCTGGATGAGCCGGCCGGAAAATGAGTCCCTCCGGTCATACGAGCTGAGGCTTCAAAAGGTGCTTTCCGCGGAAGCGGGCATCTGCCTGCTGAGCTTCAACGAGCAAAAAATCCCGGCGGAAAGCCTGCTCCGCCTGCTCCGACAGGACCCCTCCCTCCCAAGCGTCCAACTCAACCACCGGATCCGGTGGCGAAGTTCCATCCCGGACGATCCTTTTTTTGACGAGCAATGGTACCATCTCAATACCGGCCAGCAGGACGGCCTTCCCGATGCCGATATCGATTCCGATGAGGCCTGGATGATCACCCGGGGCGGACGCACGGCCTTGGGTGACACGATCGTGGTCTGCGTCATCGACCAGGGGATCGATCCCACCCATCAGGATTTCGAAGGAAACCTCTGGTTTAACCGGGCCGAGATCCCGGGAAACGGGATCGACGACGACGACAACGGATACGTCGATGATTACCGCGGATGGAGCATCATCACCGACGATGACGACATTGACGGCGGAGCTCACGGTACCGAGGTGACCGGCGTGGTCGGCGCCCGCGGGAACAACGCCCGGGGAGTATCGGGGGTCAACCAGGAAGTCAAGCTGATGATCGTCAAGAATGACTTCATTGCGAACGAAGCGGAAGTGATCGAAGCCTATTCCTACCCTCTGGCTTTGCGGAAGCGATACAATGAGACCCAGGGGCGGGAAGGGGCCTTTGTGGTGGCCACCAACGCCAGTTGGGGGGTCAACTTCGGCCGGCCGGAGGACTCGCCTCTGTGGTGTGCCTTATTCGACAGCCTGGGCGCTGCCGGCATTCTCAACGTGGCCGCCACGGCCAACCTCAACATTGATGTGGACCTCGAGGGAGATCTGCCGACCACCTGCCCCAGCGACTATCTGATCTCGGTCACCAGTACCACCCGCCAGGATGAAAAAGGCTTAGCCGCTTTCGGCCTGGAGAGCATTGACCTGGGGGCGCCCGGCAATTCGATCCTGACGACCACCAACAACAATTCCTACCGATCGGTCAGCGGCACTTCCCGGGCCTCTCCCATGGTGGCGGGTGCGGTCGGGTTGCTTTATGCCAATCCGTGCCCTGCCTTCGGCCGGCTCGTCCGGCAGTATCCCGATAGCGCCGCCCTGCTGGTGAAGCAGGCCATTCTGGATGGGGTAGATACTTTGGCGGCTCTGCAGGACCTCGTGCTGACCGGGGGGCGGTTGAACGTAGCCAACAGCCTGCTTTCCCTGATCGAAAATTGCTCGGATTGTCTGCTGCCCTTCCGCCCGGAGGTTCTTTCGGCAACAGACTCCAGTGCCTTGATTGCCTGGGAGGTGCCGGATTCGGTCAACCGGGTGGACCTGCGCTACCGCCGGGCAGGAGATGAGGCCTGGACGGTGGCGGATTCGGTGCAGGCGCCTTTTACCCTGGACAGCCTGGAGCCTTGTTCCGCTTACGAAATTCAGTTTCGCACCTATTGCCCGACCGACACGACCGGATTTGAGCCGGTCTTGAGAGTCGAAACGACGGGTTGCTGCGACCCGCCCGACAATCTGGCCTGGTTGAGCAGGGATTCCACCTCGGTTTTACTCTCCTGGTCGGTAGCGGAGGCGGCCGAAGGGTATTGGCTTCGGTATCGCCCGTCAGACAGCCTCCGCATCGACGCCAATCTGCATCGGCTGGAAGGCCTTTCGGTTTGTACGGCCTACGACATCCAGGTCCGTTCGGATTGTGGCCTGCTTTCCGCGCGGGGCTGGAGTACCCCGGTCGGGGTGCTGACCCTGGGCTGCGGACCCTGCGTGGATCTGGAATACTGCCCGGCGGAGGGGCTCGATGCCCTGCAGGAATGGATAGCGAGGGTTCGGCTGGATACCTTTGAGAACAGATCGGGTTCCGACGACGGGTACGGAGACTTTACCGGGCTCCAGCCGGTTGTTCTGGAGTCGGATTCCACTTATCGGATCGAGCTCACGCCCGGTTTTGAGGATGTGCCCTTCTCAGAATTTTTCCGGGTATGGATGGACTTCAACCGGGACGGCCGGTTTTCGGAGAATGAGCAAGTCTTCCAATCGGATTCGGCCCGGCTCGACCTCCAGTCCGGTTTCGTTTCCTTGCCGGCGGGATTAGTGCCGGGTACTTTGCGGATGCGGGTAGGGATGCAATTCCAGAATTTGCCCGCCACCGAAGGATGCAAGCAAACAACGGGAGGATTCGGCGAATATGAAGATTACTGTGTGGAAATCCGGGGAGGGGGATCGAATTGTGCGCCTCCCGAAGATGTTCAGACCCGGCTGGATGGCAATGAAGTGATCGGTTTCCAGTGGTCTGAGGTAACGGGCGCCGACGGATATCGGATCCGCCTGGATACGGTCGAAGGAGGGCCGAGCACGGGAGCCGGAGTCTTTTTCGAGACCGATACGACCTTCTTTTTGATCCCGGAAGAATACTACAACTGCGAGTTGATCCTGCGGGCGGAGGTGCAGACCCGCTGCGGAGGCGAGTTCAGCGTACCATCGGGTAGTTTGCGGTTCCGCACGCCTTGTGTGAACTCGACCGGCCCCGGGCCGGGTCTTACGGACAAGCCCTCTCTGCGCGCGTTTCCGAACCCGGCTCACCGGGATAACGCCCGACTGGAGGTTCAGGTGGCTGAGTTTCAGGCATCGGCCATGCTGGAAATTTTCCAGGTGGATGGGCGCAGGGTCTTGCGGCGCCAGATCTCGATCCCGCAGGGAAAAAGCCAACTTCCCCTGCAATGGCCTGCCGGGGTGGATGGAATGCTGATCGTTCGGCTTCGGCTGGAGGACGGGGAGAGCTTGTACACCCGGCTGATGGTAATACCTCGACAAAATTAGACCGCAAGCTAAGTTGAAAAGAAAACGCTTAAATTGAGTCTAATGAAACGAAAGAGGAGAAAATTTTCATCGGCCTTTAAGGCTAAAGTTGCTATCGAAGCGATCAAGGAACGCAAGACCCTGGCCGAGTTGGCTAAACGTTTCGAGCTTCATCCCAACCAGATCAGTCAGTGGAAGCGAGAATTCCTGGAAAAAGCCGATTCGGTTTTTGAGTCTACTTCTGGGGCTGATGCCGAAAAACCGATCGATCCTGAGCCCCTCTACACGAAGTTCGGTAAGCTGGAGATGGAGCGGGATTTTCTAAAAAAAAGCTTGCGCAAATTGGATCGCCTCAAATGAGAAAGCAGCTCGTTGATTGTCAGAATGATCTATCGGTTCGCCGCCAATGCGATCTGCTGAGTATCAGCCGGGGGTTGGTTTATTATTCGCCCAAAAGGGAGAAGCCTGAAAACCTGTCGATGATGCGTCTGATGGACGAGCATATCCTGGAAGAACCCACTGCAGGGGTGCTGACCATGCAGTCGATGCTTGCTGAGAATGGCTATCAGGCAGGCTATGAGCGGGTTCGACGCCTGATGCGTAAGGCCAATATTTTCCCAATCTATCCGCGCCGGCACCTGAGTGTTCTGGGAGAGAAAAAGTATGTACATCCCTATTTGCTCCGAGATCTGGTGATAGAACGCCCTAATCAGGTCTGGGCCATTGATATCACGTACATCCCAATGAAATCCGGGTTTATGTACCTCACGGCGATCATCGATGTGTATAGCCGTTTCATCGTAGGGTGGGGTTTGTCCAATACCCTGGAGGCAGCTGCCAGTTTAGCCGTGGTCAAACAAGCCATCGAAGTCCACGGTAAACCAGAGATCCTGAATTCAGACCAGGGCAGTCAATTTACCTGTGTAGAACTACGTGGACTTCCTCAAAGATCAGGGTATCCGGATCAGCATGGACAGTAAAGGCAGGGCCATTGACAATGTATACATCGAGCGGTTCTGGCGTACCTTGAAGTACCAGCACGTATACCTCAACCCGGCTGGCGATGGTCTGGAACTATACCAGGGGATTGATAAGTGGTTGCACAAATATCATCATCGGGCTCATCAGGGAATTGATCGGATAAAGCCGGTTGTGAAGTATCAAAACGCAGCATGAGTCCAATTAACAAACAACCTAAAGTGGTTTAATTTATCGAGGTAGTACCCTGTTAATCCTTTGCGTGCCATTCAGGGGAGATGAAGCAGGAGTTCGTTGGTTATGGGCAGACCTTAGCTGGATGCCGATATCTTTGATGTTTATTTCATTGGTGTGTATAGGATATTACCTATACCGGAAAGGAAGAATTAATAAGACAAACGTTAGCCGACATCAAGGATAGGGCATAGGGCGGATATGGCTTACCGCAGGTTTCGGCTCTGCGCGCTATGCGATGGCTTGCCCCTTGAGCTCTGCTTCGGGACACCGCGTCTATTCGGAACGCTTCTCCGGTCACAGAACCTATAGGTCAACCCCGTTCGAGGATGTCGTTTTCGTAAAGCTTTTCGGTTTTTCCGGATTTTTTGGAACTTCTCCCTCGAAGGGATGCCGATCCGGCTCGTTGTAGGTCATATGGGAACCCTTCCCAATCATCTGAATGTTCCTTATCTTATGGACATATATTGGCAAGACTATATCGTATCAGATAGGGAAGTTCTTCTGGGTAAACCAACCATCAAGGGCACCCGGATCTCAGTTGAACATCTCGTGGGGCTTCTGGCCCAGGGTTGGTCACAGAAGGACATTTTGGATAACTTCCCTCGTTTGACCAAAGAATCCCTCCAGGCGGTGTTTGCCTACTTGCAGGACTGTCTCAAAGATGGCTTGTTGTTCACTCCTGCGAAGAAAACAGCTAAATAGTCCGTGAAGTTATTGGCCGACGAGAATTTTCCTCTGGCAAGTGTTCTATACCTTCGAAGTAAAGGGTTTGACATCCATTCCATTGGAGAGGACAATCCAAGCATCCGGGATCAAAAGCTAATGGAGTTGGCAATTGTAAAAGAAAGGACCCAGCTAACCACTAATAGAGATTTTGGAGAATGGATATTTGGGGAGGGAACTAAACCTGAAAAAGGGGTAATCTACTTGCGATTAAATTTATTATCGGCCAGATGATCCGGGAGTATTAATTGCCCAGTTGGCCAACAGTGGTAACTACGAATTCGAAAATGCGATCACGGTCATAGATGAAAGGGGAGTCAGACAACGAAAATATTAATACTACCTGCAACACCGTGTAGCTGCCCATTGGCTAAACGCACACCAGCAGCTACACCCTCGTTATGCCTCACCCAAAAAAGACCCAATCAACGCTATCCGCCAGATTGTTGAACGGAAAGTCCCCCTTGGAAAAAATTAAAGGAGCCAAGTGATTTGGTATTCTCAAATAACCATCGTAATATTGCAACGTCATAAGAAACCAATGGGTGTAACTAAAACAGACCTTTTCACAGATTTAGACAATGAAATTGCTCTT
>CAZXIX010000136.1:0-9498 GCA_964640855.1 uncultured Saprospiraceae bacterium | reverse complement strand
GATCGCCCCGGATCAGACAACCTTCGATTACCTGAAAGGCAGACCTTTCGCACCCCAGGGCGCTGATTTTGAAAAAGCAGTCGCTACATGGTCCGGGCTCCCGTCCGACAAAGGGGCGGTTTACGATAAAGAAATCCTTTTCCGGGCAGAAGATATTCGGCCGATGGTCACCTTCGGCACAAATCCGGGTATGGGCATTCCGATCGATCAGGTCATTCCCAGCGATAGCGATCCTTCTTTTGCCAAGGCTCTCGCATACATGGATTTTCAGTCCGGAGACCCGCTTATGGGTAAAAAGATATCCCACGTATTCATCGGAAGCTGTACCAACGGCCGGATTGAGGATCTCCGCGCCGTAGCCGAGGTCGTGAAGGGAAAACAAAGGGCCTCCCACGTTACGGCCATGATCGTTCCCGGGTCCCGGCAAGTGGAGGATCAGGCCCGGGCCGAGGGCATAGACCGCATTTTACTGGATGCCGGATTCGAGCTTCGCCAACCGGGCTGCTCAGCCTGCCTGGGGATGAATGAAGACAAGATCCCGGTAGGGGCCTATTGCGTATCCACCTCCAACCGCAACTTCGAAGGGCGACAGGGCCCCGGTGCGCGTACCATCCTGGCCAGCCCCCGAACGGCTGCCCTCGCTGCCATTCACGGGGTCATCGTTTCAGAACCGGCTTTGGTACATCCAAGCTATTAACCATCCGAATTGCTCCATGGAACCTATCCGAACCCTCCAATCAACTTGTGTACCTCTCCCCATCGATCATGTCGATACTGACCAGATCATTCCCGCTCGCTTTCTGAAGGCCACTACCCGAGAGGGATTTGGCGAAAATCTTTTTCGGGACTGGCGCTATCGTGCCGACGGGAGCCCCAAAGAGGATTTTGTACTGAATCAGGATACCTACCGGGGAGAAATCCTTCTGGCAGGCAAAAATTTTGGTTCCGGCTCCAGTCGGGAACATGCCGCCTGGGCCATTCTGGACTATGGGTTTCGGGTAGTAGTGTCGGTGAAGTTTGCGGATATCTTTCGCAATAATGCCCTGAATAACGGGTTGCTTCCCGTTGAAGTGCCCCAGTCCTTCTTTGATCATGTTTTGGCGAAAGTTCAGGCCAATCCCGGAACCCAGGTCGAGGTAAACCTGCCTCAGCAAGAGATTCGGATCTCATCCACCGGCGATTCCTGTTTCTTTGAGATCAATCCCTACAAAAAGCAATGCCTGCTGGAAGGGCTCGATGACATGGATTATCTGTTGGCCATGCAAGACGAGATCGCGGCCTACGAGCAGGCAAACGCTAAATAAATCCAAGCCATGGCGAAGAAAACCTTCTATCTGGTTCTATTACCCGGAGACGGTATAGGTCCGGAAATAGTCGCCCAGGGACGCAAAGTGCTGGAGGCCGTTGCGACCCGAGCCGATCTTGAATTCCGATTCCGGGAAGGCCTCATCGGAGCATCTGCCATAGAGGCTACCGGCGATCCCTTGCCCAAAGAAACCCTCGCCCTTTGCCGGGAGGCAGATGCGATTCTGCTTGGAGCCGTCGGAGATCCGCGATTTGATAACGATCCGTCCGCAAAGGTGCGACCCGAACAAGGGCTGCTTCGCATCCGCAAGGAATTGGGGCTGTTTTGCAATATTCGGCCCATCCGGTCTTTTGAAGTGCTGATGGACCAGGCTCCCCTGAAATCGGACCGGCTTGAGAACGTGGATTTTGTCATCTACCGGGAGCTGACCAGCGGGATCTATTTCGGGAATAAAGGCGTTCGGGAGGGGGGAGCATCGGCCTTTGACGAGTGCGCTTATTCCCGCTTCGAAATCGAACGCATCGCCCGTCTGGCCTTCGAAGCTGCCCAGAAACGCCGGGGTCGGCTTACCCTTGTAGATAAGGCCAACGTACTCGAAACCTCCCGGCTTTGGAGGAAGGTAGTTCAGGAAATGGCGGATCAGTTTACGGATGTACAAGTGGACTATCAGTTCGTGGATAATGCTGCCATGCAGGTAATACTGAATCCGGCACAGTTCGATGTTCTCCTTACCGGGAATATGTTCGGGGATATCATCAGCGATGAAGCCTCGGTGATCAGTGGCTCCCTGGGGATGCTTCCCTCGGGCTCAATAGGATCTCATTCGGCTCTGTTCGAACCCTGTCACGGATCTTATCCGCAGGCGGCCGGAAAAAATATCGCCAACCCGATGGCCACCATTCTCTCCGTCGCCATGTTGCTGGATCACCTGGGACTTCCCCGGGAGGCAAAAGCTGTGGAAAAGGCTGTGGATCAAAGCTTGGACGCTGGATACGGAACCGTAGACATCTATCCCGGTCAAGCTCGATCGACGGAGGAGGTGGGAGAGCAAATTGCGCGGATACTGGCTCTGCCCGTGGGAGGTAAAGTATAGGGCTGCGGGGGGCGGATTCGAGTGAGAATATCCCGATAAGCCGGGAGCCGGACCGGAGGTGGACGCACCTTTGATGTCGTAAACAAAGCGAATTTGAGCAGCCCCATTTCTTGCGGGGGCCTTTTGGCTTCTGCTTCTTTGACAACACAAAGGGCCCGCGCGGGCCGTATTGAAAAACAAGGTCCTATCGTCAGGGCCCTTTCCCCAAACGAAAGACACAGGCTGGCAAGCCTTTTTCCGAAGGCAAATACCCATTTGGAGGTAGAAATATGGAATTGAATAAATACAGCAAGGCAGTTACACAAGACGAGACGCAGCCGGCGGCCCAGGCGATGCTGCACGCCATTGGCTTGAGCGAAGAAGATCTGAATAAACCGCTGATCGGGATCGCCAGCACCGGCTATGAGGGGAACCCTTGCAACATGCACCTCAACGAGTTGGCCGAAGAAGTCAAAAAGCATACCGCCGAAACGAATTCCATCGGCCTGGTCTTCCATACCATCGGGATCAGCGATGGCATCTCCATGGGTACTTCCGGCATGCGCTACTCCTTGCCTTCCCGGGATCTGATCGCAGATTCCGTCGAGGCGGTGGTCCAGGGGATGTCCTACGACGGCCTCGTCACGGTTGTCGGCTGCGACAAAAACATGCCCGGCGCCCTGATGGCGATGTGCCGCCTCGATCGGCCCTCCATTCTGTTGTACGGCGGAACCATTGCGGCGGGGCATTATCAGGGGAAAGAACTGGACATCGTTTCCGCCTTTGAGGCCCTCGGCGAGAAAGTAGCCGGAACGCTCTCACCGGAGGATTTTCGCGGGATCGTACGCAATGCCTGTCCGGGGCCAGGCGCCTGCGGAGGGATGTATACCGCCAACACCATGTCTTCGGCGATCGAGGCGATGGGCATGAGTTTGCCTTACAGCTCATCCAATCCCGCCGTCAGCCCCGAGAAGAAAGAGGATTGCCGGAAGGCAGCTCGCGCCCTTCGGCATTTGCTGGAGCAGGATATCAAACCCAGCGATATCCTTACGAAAACAGCAATTGAAAACGCATTTACCCTGGTGATCGCTTTGGGGGGATCGACCAATGCGGTGCTGCATTTTCTGGCCATTGCCCAGGCTGCCCGAATCGATTTCGGACTGGCAGATATGCAAAGGATCTCCGACCAAACCCCCTTTCTGGCCGACTTGAAGCCCAGTGGGAAATACCTGATGAAAGATCTTTTTGCTGCGGGAGGCATTCCGGCGGTGATGAAATTATTGCTTCGGGAAGGCTATCTGAACGGGGATTGCCTGACGGTAACGGGCAAGAGCGTGGCTGAAAACCTGGAAGAGCTCCCGGACCTGGCGGAGGGCCAGACGGTGATCCTCCCGTTGACTCAGCCGGTAAAACCCACGGGACACATCCAGATCCTTTACGGGAATCTGGCCGAAGAGGGAGCCGTAGCCAAGATCACAGGAAAGGAGGGACTTCGATTCGAGGGCCCGGCCCGGGTTTACGATAGCGAGTATGCCGCCAATGAGGGGATTCTGCAAGGGGAGGTGCAGGCCGGCGAAGTGGTAGTGATCCGATATGAAGGTCCCAAGGGGGGGCCGGGCATGCCGGAAATGCTGAAACCGACTTCTGCCATCATGGGGGCCGGGCTCGGCAAGCAGGTGGCCCTGGTCACCGACGGCCGCTTTTCCGGGGGCACGCACGGCTTCGTAGTAGGCCACATTACGCCGGAGGCGCAGGAAGGCGGGCTTATCGGTCTTCTGGAAAACGGAGACCGCATCACCATTGATGCCGAAACCAATGTCCTGTCCGTAGATCTTTCGGAAGAGGAAATCGCGCAAAGGCGCCTGAAATGGCAGGCTCCTCCCCTCAAGCACAGCCGGGGCGTCCTTTTTAAATATGCTCAAACGGTAGCCTCCGCTTCGGAAGGCTGCGTAACCGATAAAACGGAACCCAAAGAAGAAATCCTTCAGTCCAAAATTTGAAAGATCATGACCCTTGACCAAACCATCCTGGAAGAAAAAAAATCAAAGATCGCCCGCAATGTCAGCGGGGCGGAGGCTGTCATATTGGCCTTATTGGCCGAGCAGGTGGAGACCATCTTTGGTTACCCTGGCGGAGCCATCATGCCCATTTATGACGAGTTGTACAAATATTCGGACCGCCTTCGGCACATTCTGGTGCGGCACGAACAGGGAGCCACTCATGCAGCGCAGGGTTTTGCCCGGGTCAGCGGCGAGGTAGGCGTTTGTTTTGCCACCAGCGGCCCGGGGGCTACCAACCTGGTCACCGGCCTGGCCGACGCGCAGATCGATTCCAACCCCATCGTTTGCATTACGGGCCAGGTACCTTCCCATCTATTGGGATCGGATGCTTTTCAGGAGACCGACGTGGTAAGCGTCACCATGCCGGTCACGAAATGGAACTTCCAGGTCACCCGTCCGGAGGAAATTCCGGGGGCCATCGCCAAGGCGTTTTTCATCGCCCGTACCGGTCGGCCGGGCCCTGTTCTACTGGATATCACCAAGGACGCCCAACTGGGAAGTCTGGATTTTGATTATCAACCTTGCCGGCGGCTGAAGTCCTATTTTCCTTACCCGAAATTACAGACCGAGCAGGTAGAAAAGGCTGCCGAGTTGATCAATCGGGCGGAAAAACCTTTCATGCTGGTCGGGCACGGGGTTCTGCTCTCCGAGGCCCAGGAAGAGGTCAGGGCTCTGGCCGAAAAGGCCGGCATTCCCTGCGCCAGCACTCTCCTGGGGCTTTCCGCCCTTCCGGTGGATCATCCGTATTACACCGGCATGTTGGGGATGCACGGAAACTATGCGCCCAATGTGAAGACCAACGAGTGCGACGTCCTCATCGCCGTAGGGATGCGCTTCGATGACCGGGTCACGGGGAATCTGAAGGAATATGCCCGGCAGGCCCAGGTGGTCCACATTGAGATTGACAAATCCGAGATCCACAAAAACGTTTACGCTCACGCGCCGGTCGTGGCGGATGCAAAGCAGGCCCTGCAGGCTTTGCTGCCTCTGATCGAAGAGCGCAGGCACGATGCCTGGCTGGCCGATTTTCGAGATACCAACCAGGTGGAGTACGACAAGATCATCCATTCGGAACTCTATCCGGAGGGCGAGCAGATCCGCATGGGCGAAGTAGTGCGCCGGGTTTCCGAAAAAACGAAGGGAGAAGCCATTCTGGTAACGGACGTCGGGCAGCATCAGATGGTGGCTTCCCGCTATTATGGATTCAATCGCCCCCACAGCAACGTGACTTCCGGAGGTTTGGGAACGATGGGCTTCGCTTTACCCGCCGCCTTTGGCGCCAAGGTGGCCTCACCCGAAAGGGAGGTGATAGCCGTGGTCGGAGATGGTGGATTTCAAATGACCATTCAGGAATTGGGAACGCTCATGCAGGAAGGCACGCCGGTCAAGGTGATCATTCTGAACAACAGCTACCTCGGTATGGTCCGGCAGTGGCAACAGCTTTTCTTCCAGAAGCGCTATGCGGAAACCGAGATGGTCAACCCGGATTTTGTGGCCATTGCTAAAGGATATCGCATCGAAGCCGAGCGGGTACAGGAGCGCCCGGACCTGGATTCGGCCCTCGACCGCATGCTGGCTTTCGACGGACCTTTCTTGCTGGAGGTCGTTGTGGAAAAAGAGGATAATGTCTTTCCCATGGTGCCTTCCGGAGCTTCCGTATCGGACATTCGACTCGAATAGGGTCAAAAACAAACAGGGTATGTTGGAACCTACCGAAGCCAAACAAGCCTGGACGATCATCGCCTTTACGGACAATGCCGTGGGGATGCTGCATCATATTACCATCCTGTTTACCCGGCGAAAGATCAATATCGATTCCCTGACCACTTCGGAATCCGAAAAACCGGGTGTTTTTCGCTATACGCTTGTGGCCGGGATGACGAGAAACCAGGCGGAAAAAGTGACCAACCAATTGGAAAAGATCATCGGTGTCTACAAGGCAACCTTGCTTTCGGAAGAAGAAATCGTTTTCCAGGAAATCGCTCTTTACAAAATACCTACCTACGAGCTGACGGGGGGAGACCATATCGAAAAGCTCGTTCGTAAACACAGCGCCCGTATCCTTTCCGTGCATCCGGACTTTCTGGTCATAGAAAAAACCGGACATGCCGAAGATACCCGTGCTTTGCTGGAGGATCTTAAGCCCTACCACGTCCTCGAGTTTGTGAGATCCGGTCGCATAGCGGTACGCAAACCCATGAAGCACCTGCCGGAGCACATGGAAGAGTTGGAGGAAATGCATCAGGATTCCATCGACCTGAAAACGGATCCCCAGGGCTGATCGCCCGGAAAAGAAAACCGAAAAACATCAGATACGAATCAATCAGACAAACAAAAGAATCCAAGACTTATGGCAAAGATCAATTTTGGAGGCGTAGTTGAGAATGTCGTTACGCGCGACGAATTCCCACTGGAAAAAGCGCGGGAAGTGCTCAAGGATGAAACGATAGCCATCATCGGATATGGGGTGCAGGGCCCTGGGCAATCCATGAACCTGCGGGACAACGGCTTTCGGGTCATTATCGGGCAGCGGAAAGGCTCCGGCAGTTGGGAGCGCGCCATTCGCGACGGATGGGTGCCGGGTGAGACCCTCTTTCCGATCGAGGAGGCGGCCCGCAAGGCGACCATCATCCAATATCTGTTGAGCGATGCTGGCCAGATTGCCTGCTGGCCACAGGTCAAAGCCCAACTGACAGCCGGGAAGGCTCTTTACTTTTCCCATGGTTTCGGGATTACCTACAGCGATCAGACGGGGATCATCCCGCCGGAAGATGTAGACGTTATCCTGGTGGCTCCCAAAGGCTCCGGCACCTCTCTGCGCCGGCTCTTCCTGGCCGGTAAAGGGTTGAATTCCAGCTACGCCATCCACCAGGATGCTACCGGCAAAGCCTGGGATCGCGTGGTTGCTCTGGGCATCGGCGTCGGATCCGGCTATTTGTTCGAAACGGATTTTCAGAAGGAGGTGTATTCTGATCTGACGGGAGAGCGGGGCATCCTGATGGGAGCCTTGGCCGGAGTCTTCGAGGCTCAGTACAACTGCCTGCGAGAGCACGGCCACAGTCCTTCGGAGGCCTTCAACGAAACGGTAGAAGAACTCACCCAAAGCCTCATGCCTCTGGTCGCCGAAAAAGGCATGGACTGGATGTATGCCAATTGTTCAACAACGGCTCAGCGAGGCGCGCTGGACTGGCGGCATAAATTCCGCGAAGCCGTTAAGCCGGTCTTCGACGAGCTTTACCAGAGTGTGGCCTCCGGCAAGGAAGCCGAGATCGTGATCGAAGCCGGTAAACATCCGGATTATCGCGAAAAACTGAATACGGAGTTGAAAGAAGTTCGTGATTCGGAGCTTTGGCAAACGGGAGCCGAGGTCCGCAGGCTACGCCCGGAAAATGCCGAGGCTCAGGTGGAAGCCTGATACGACGACTTGCCAAACTCCAAGCGCCGGGAGTCCTCTGACCGGAAGAAGGGGCTTCCCGCTTATTTGCGGCCGGGGAAAAGGACGGTCCCTGCCCCCCGGGACACCTTATTATTGCAAACCACATGACGACGACTGGCCTGCATCCGTCCCTGACCTCCTTGAGCGATATTCAATCCGCCCGCCAACGTTTGAAAGGCGTTGCCCTGGTCACTCCCTTGCAACCCAACGCCAACCTGTCCCGGAAGCATCATTCGGACATCTGGCTGAAGCGGGAAGACCTTCAGGTCGTTAGGTCGTACAAGATTCGGGGCGCTTACAACAAGATCATGCAGCTGAGCCCGGCTCAAAAAAAGAAGGGCATTGTGTGCGCCAGTGCCGGCAATCATGCTCAGGGCGTGGCTTATTCCTGCCATCGTCTGGGGATCCGGGGTACCGTTTTCATGCCCAATCCCACTCCGCAACAAAAGATCCAACAAGTGAGGATGTTTGGCGGGGAACAGATCGAGGTGGTCATAACGGGAGATACCTTTGATGAATCCTTCCAGGCCGCCCGGCAGCACGAGGCCGAAACGGATACGGTTTTCGTGCATCCCTTCAACGATCCGGCGATCATAGCGGGGCAGGGGACGGTAGGCTGGGAGATCCTGGATGCCTCCCAGGGAGCCATCGACTACCTGTTGGTACCGGTGGGCGGGGGAGGGCTGGCTTCAGGGGTCGGTACCGTGTTCCGGAATCTCAGTCCGAAGACGAAGATCATCGGTGTGGAACCTGCCGGCGCGGCCTCTATGCACGCCTCGCTCGAGGCCGGAAAACGAATCCGCCTGGCGCAAATCGATCCCTTCGTAGACGGAGCTGCCACCCAAACGGTGGGCGATTTGACGCTGGCTCATTGTCAGGCCGTACTGGATCGGGTGATCACCGTTCCGGAAGGAAGGATCTGCACGACTATACTGGAACTGTACAACCGGGATGCCATTGTGGTGGAGCCGGCCGGGGCGCTTACCGTGGCGGCGCTTTCCCAACTGGATGTCCGGGGAAAGAAGGTCGTGTGCGTACTGAGCGGCAGCAACAACGACATCGTGCGGATGGAGGAGATCAAAGAGCGTTCTTTGCTCTACGAAGGGCTGAAGCATTATTTCATCGTTCGGTTTCCCCAGCGGCCGGGGGCCCTGAAGGAATTCGTCTTGCACGTATTGGGACCCCGGGACGACATCACCCATTTTGCCTATACCAAAAAGACAAGCCGGGAACAGGGTCCGGCCGTAGTGGGCATCGAACTCCAGCAGCCGGAGGATTTTGAGCCCCTTTGGCAACGCATGGAGGAGCGGGGATTCCTCGGAGAGTATCTCAATCAGAAAGAGGAATTGTTTCAGTATCTGGTATAAGAGGGGCGATTGGGAGGACATTCAAACCGCCGAAGAGGTACTGTCCCAAGGTGACCTGCCGATCGTTAACCTCACGGCAAATGCCGATGATTAGGCATTTTACGGGGGCCAAGTCAACTCGCCCAAAAGCCTTTATTTTCCAACCTTTCAGAGGTCACAACTCTGTGCCAAAAATATGGGTGTTCTCCGTATTCTCAGAATTGTCATATCCTCCATTGATCCTGCCCGGGATACTGCTGCCTGAGTAATAATTGCCA
>CAZXIX010000135.1:0-9601 GCA_964640855.1 uncultured Saprospiraceae bacterium | reverse complement strand
GGTCACCTCGATGGGCACGGGCGTCAGCACGGAGTGGGAGGTCACCTTCCCCATGAGCCCCGCGCCGGTCAGGACCTGCATCCGCAAATCGCTCTCGACGACCTGCCAGGTGCCGGTGGCTTCGAGCGTGGCGTGCCGGACCCCCAGGGTGCCGATCACGTTTTCTCCCCGCATGGGATCCATCATCCGGCCGTTGTACAGTTCGATCCGGGCCCGCAGGCTGGGCAGGGTGACCCGGGCGGCAATGTAGTCGCCGGTGGCCCAATGGGAGCGGGTCAGGGGCGTGATCTCGAATTCTGCTTCGCGCAGATCGGAGATCCGCGTCATGGAGGTGAAAATGTATTTGCCGTCGTTCATGCTCATACTTTCTGTACAGGAGGCAGCAGGAGCAACAAGGCGAGCAAGGCTGTCCTTTCCTGTAGTTTTTCGTAGAAAATGAATTCCCGGGCGGCATGCGCCCCGTCGCCCGGTGTGCCCAGTCCGTCGAGGGTGGCCGTGTAGAGGCTGGTCGTATTGGCGTCGGAGCCGCCGCCGGCGGAGGCCTCCTCCAGCTGCAAGCCCAGGGCCTGGCCCGCTATCCGGGCTTCTTCCCACAGCGCGCGGTTGCGGGGCGTGGGCTCCATGGGAGGCCGGCCGAACCCGCCCTCGATCTTGAGGGTCACGTCGGGATGGACCGGTTCGAGACCGTAGATGGCTTCTTCGACGGCTTCGGCATCTTCGCGGGTGGGCACCCGCACGTCGGCGACGGCCTTGCAGGAGGGAGCCACCACGTTGGGCGACACCCCGCCTTCGATCATCCCCACGTTGACGGTGATGCCGCGGGGGAGGTCGTTGAGGGCAAACAGCCGCTGCACCTGGTGGCTGAGCTCCAGGATGGCGCTGGCTCCCTTGCCGGGGTCCAGGCCGGCATGGGCGGCGATTCCGCGGATGGTGATGGTAAAGCGGCCGAGCCCCTTGCGGGCGGTTTTCAACTTGCCTTCCAGCCCGAGCGGCGGCTCCAGGATGTAAGCCCGGTTGGCGATGCGGGCCAGCCGGCGGATGGCGCGGCTGCTCTCCCGGCTCCCGATCTCCTCGTCGGAATTGATCAGGCAGACCGGCGTGACCTCCCAGGGCAGGCCGAGCTCGCAAAGCGCCTCGATGGCGAAGACCATCTGGGTCAGTCCGGCTTTCATGTCGAAAACTCCGGGACCGGTCATTTTCTCTCCCGTTTGCCGGATGGGCATGTCTTGCAGGCTGCCTCGCTCCCAGACCGTGTCGGCGTGGCCGATCAGCAACTGGATCGGGCGATGCCGGGCCCGGGTGCCGGGGCGGGCAAGCAGGAAGCCTCCGGTCTCTTTACCGGGAAAATGAAAGGCTTCGAACCCCAGCCGGGTAAAGCCCCGGGACAGGAGCCGGAAGACCTCGCGCTGGGCCCCGGGGTCGCGGGAGGGCGATTCGGCCTCCACGAGATCGGTCAGGAAGGCTTTCATGCCGTCCCTTTTGGCGTGTAAAAAATCGAATATGTGAGCCGCCCGTTCTTCCATGATCTAAATCTTGAAATCCTTGGGAAAAGGGAATGCCATGCTGTGCCGGATCTCGGCGAAGCGGCCGTAGGCCAGGTAGGCCAGCAGCGGGGAGCGGTCGACCATCTCCTGCTCGTCTACCTCCGACAAGCGCTGGTAGGCCGGATCCAGGTAAGCGCCGATGATCCGCCCGCAGATGAGGCTGTTGGAGCCGAAATCGTCCAGCGTCTTCAGATGCTCGCACTCCAGGAACAGGTAGCTGTCCCGGAGAAAGATGCCGTCCATACGGGGCGCTTCGACGGTAGGGAGTTTCTGGATGATGGGTTTGCCGGGATCGTCGGTGCCCTCGCGGGGGGAGGCGGAGAGGCTGGTCACCACGATCTGCCCGGGCTTGGGGAAGCTGACCGTAAAACCCTTCTCACGCTGCACGTTGTGGTAGGTGGAATGCCGGGGCGTGCAGATGAAACCAAAATAATTGTCGTAGCCCAGCGGCATGGCCATGTGCTTGGGAGCCAGGTCGAAGCGGTCTCCTTCGCGGGTGCCGATCACCACCAGGGGGGCGACGGTGAAGAAATTCTCCCAAATGGGTTGGCGGGTGTCCAGCTTTAGCCATTGCGGCTTGTCTTCAGCCATAGCGTGTCGAGTTCAGTCCGGCTTATAAAATGGGCAAAGTGACGGAACCGTGCATTGACAACGGTCAGCCCCTGTCGGGACTTATCTGCAGCCCGGGGCGGATTTGCGTCCTTGTGGCGGCGATCACCCTGGACCGGAGAACTTGTGGCTATCTTTGCCTGGACAGACCGACAACTACATGAAGCGACTTATCTGCCTTTTCTGGCTGCTGGCTTTCCTTCCGGCCACCGGTTCCGCCCAATCCAGCGACCTGGGTGCCTGGTGGATCTATTTCGGGAATCTGAAGATCAACGAGCGTTTCGACTGGCATCACGAGATCCAGTACCGGAACTACAACGTGGCGGGCGACCTGGAGCAGCTGCTGATCCGGACGGGCATCGGGTACAACCTCAGTGAGAACAACAACAACCTCCTGCTAGGCTACGGCTACATCCTGTCGCAGAACTATGTGGACAGCGAAAACAAGAATAACGTCAACGAGCACCGGATCTTCCAGCAGTACATCACCCGGCAGTCGTTCGGGCGGGTCAAATTGCTGCACCGCTACCGCTTCGAGCAGCGCTGGATCGAGGGTGACTTCCGGATGCGGGCGCGCTATTTCCTGCTTTTCAATGTAGCCCTGAGCAAGCCGGACATGCTGGACAACACGCTGTACCTGTCCGCCTACAACGAGATCTTCCTCAACCTCTCGGAGCCCGTTTTCGACCGCAACCGGATCTACGGCGGGCTGGGTTTCAAATTCAACGATCACGTACGGGTGGAACTGGCCTACATGAGCCAGGTGTTTGAGACCTCCAGCCGGGATCAGATCAATGTGGTGGTGTTCGGGAATTTTTGAGGAGGGCACCCAAGGACCGGCCACTTCCAGTCGCCGAAAGGGGTTTGTTGTGGGCGAATGCATTGGGCGGTGCTTCCCATCGATAAGTTACAGCAGGTGCAGGCTACGCGACAATCCTTTTGATGAGTTGGTTGCTTTCCAAAGAGTAAACTGGAGTGTGAGGAAGAATTTATCTGCGTAGTTACGAATTACCCGAAGCAGATAGCCATAGCTAAACCTGCTGGGATTATGAGTATTCCGGTGAAAATTCTAATGCTTTTTCTTTGGAAGTTTCCATTGGATTTGCTCCTTCCTGACCCCATTCTTCTTTGGCTTTCTCTATCTATTGAAAACTTGATCAAGACCGATAAATCTTGTGATAACAAAAATTGATTATTAAAAAGCAACCAACCAGAATCACCCCAAATAAAAAACCGTAAAACAACAAGATCAATCCGCCCAGTCCAGGATCATAACCACCCGAAAAACTCTTGGCAAAGTAAAATATATTCCTCAATAAAAAATAAAGAGACATTCCACCAAAGATGATTCCTAACACCAAACCTAAAGAGTAGATTATTTTCATGTTCGTTAAATATCTTGCTTCATGTTTTCAAGTCATTTCCTTTAAATATCCATGAACCGATCAAGTAAATTATTACCGAAAGTATACCAAAGATGATCGGATAAAGGATATTGATTATGACCCCAAGCTCCAGTTTAACCAGGTCTGAACTCATAGAAATGCACCAGGAAAGAACAATGGAAAGACTAATGTAAATCAAATGATTCCTTTTAGCCATGTTCGTAGGTTTCTTCTTCTACAGTGATCCATAACCCAGGACAGTAATCAGAAATAAATTAATATGAACCCACGTTAGAACTTTGTAAGTCCCATACTACGCCATTGTTTTGAACAAGTCGAACGTATCCCTTTGATTTACTCCAATAAAACTCTTTGATTTCATTGTCATATATTCTAACCTTAGGGGGGCTTTCCACGAAAACTACATCATCATAATGGTGGTATCTGGTATCCAATTCTATTTCATCCAATGAATTAAACTTTGTGAGACTGATACCCTCCATTTGGAGATATGCCTCTTTCAAGGATATACTAAAATGAATTCTATCCGGGTAATTAAGGTCTTTTGCCAGCAGGGTCAAAATACGGGTTTCTTTCCCTGATTCAGAGGTCATTGATTTACGATAAACAACTACTTTTAGTCTTTCATTGCGGAATTGCCCCAGCCCTTCCGGGAATTGGCCGCCCTCTACCTTCCGGACTTCTAAAGTGGATACTTTGCCATCTTGAGAGATAAACGTTATTTTTTGTCCTTCTTGATAGGGATTAATTTTTTTTAACTCATTGGGGATGAATGTTTTGTTTGAACACCCAACTAACCCAAAAAGGAGTAAAAAACAGGTAATAGTCTTGCTCATTTTTTGAAGTTTAGTTTAAAGCTTTTTGACAGTACGCTAAATACAAATTAATGTTTGAGACCGTCCATATCTTAAAATGGAGGTAGCATATCAACTCAACAGAGAGGATCAATAATGCCCAAAAAGACCAAACTGAATAATAATACTAAGCCGCCAAGCCTGGGATCGTAGGTGGATAAAAAGCTTTTGAAAAGGCAGATTATACTCTTTTCCAAAAAAAAGTAATAGGACTCTTTCGATAGCACCCAACACCAAGCATTCCTTCCTGTTTTTTAGCAAAAACTCCATGCTTCTTGAGTATTTAATGCTTTTATTCTTCATTTTTTGTGCTATCGGGTGAAAGTTCCATCACTTTTTCTTTGATCGTATCCATTGGGTTTACTCCTTCCTGAGCCCATTCTTCTTTTGCTTTCTCTATGCCTTTGGCAGTTTCAACCACCGCATTCCCAAAGCCGATTCCCAAGTAGTAGTAAATTACACAAACAACTACAGCCATGATCAATGGGATGGATAGCATGATATAGACTACTTTCTTATTGGATTTATTCGTTTTCATTGCAATTTTTTACACACTTTTGCTCAGTAAAACTGATTAATAGTTTTCCCTTAAATCTGATTCCTTCATCCGTAAACTCGACATCTTTAAACTTACCTTTATAGATGTTAGTAAACTTCCTAACATAAACTTCCCCTTTATCATTTGTAGCAATATCTTTTGATCCATCATAGTCATATATTCCAGTTAAAATATCTTCATCAACTAGCCGCCCTATACTACTTAAAAGGAAACGCATTGATTCATTAAATCTTTTATCTTCCTCACTTAATGAAAAAGCCTCTTCCAAATTGTCGGGTGTAAATACACCTTTAGCTTTCCTAAGCCCTATTCTAATTGCCCATTTAGGTAAAACAATTCCACTCGGTCTATCGACCTCGAATGAAAGTTCTTGGAGGTCAAATGAAGCACCAGAGGAGACCTGAAAACCATCATTTTTAGAATATGATCCTGTAATAGCACCTAGGCCTTCAAGAGAAATGCTAAAATTAATGTTATTGTTATCTCCAATATCCAAGGTCGCTTTTCCAGCCGTAGGGTACGAACTACCATTTAATACCAATTGCCCTATGTGATGTATACTAACCTTTTGCAACCCGTGCAGGTCAATATTCGCCATTGGACTATTCTCAGCATAATTGTAAGTACTCACCCATGGAAACCCATTGCTGATCGGGTCTACTTCGATAAATCTTGCAATTGCGGGGTCGTAATACCTAGCGCCATACGCATACCACCCCAACCCCAATTCGTCCACCTTTTCTTTTCCATTATACCCGTATCGACTGGCCTTCCGATTCTGTACCCAAGGGCCATTCATCCGCATACCAAAGGGGTAATAGTGGCTTTCCTGAAGAAGCTCAGACTTCACAGGGTCTTCGTCCAGGTCAACTTTTCCGTTCCCATTTTTATCCGTGAAGGTGACGCGCACATTACCCAAATGATCCTTGAGGTTCCATTCATAACGAGCGGAATCCGAATTGAAAAAGTAAAGCCGACCGTCTTCAAAATACACAGCTTCCAATTCCCCGTTCAAAAATTCCAAGCCTTCCAGGTAATCACGCCTCAGGTCATATGCATCCCTGCCCCAGTTCGGATGGTCTCCCTGGACTACATTATTACTTAACCGGTAGGAGCGCTCATCAATTTCGCCGTTGCAATTATTATCCAAATGATCAAAACATCGTTCGGTCATCCCCGGATGGATCTTGGGGTTCCAATCGTCGCAGTCGTTGACCAGAGCATAGCCATCTCCGTCCCGATCCTGGGTAAGGCAATCCGGGGGGGCGATCGAATAATGGGTTAGACAACCGCTGTCGTGGATGAGATTCAGAGTGGCAGGAACGCCGGCCGGCATGATGATCATGACTTGGCCGCCGGGAAAAGAAGACCAGTAATCTGCATCTTCGACATCCAACAGATAACTTCCCTCCAGCGCCAAAATTATCCTGTATTGACCCAGATTTATACAAGCCACTTCCAAAACATTGGGCTCCACACCGCCTTCATCAATTTCTCCGTCGCAGTCGTTATCTATGCCATCGCAAAATTCAGGAGCACCCGGGAAAACGCTCGGGTTGGAATCCATGCAGTCTTCGTCTGAATAGAATCCGTCGCCATCCAAATCTACCTGGAAGGTTCCTTCTATATTTACCGTGAGGAAAAAGCTGCTTTGCGCACCCTGATCGTCAACGGCGACCAAAGTCACCCTATACTTTCCAGGCGTTTCATAAATATGAGTTATTTTCTGCCCTTCAGCTATCTGCCCGTCACCCAGATCCCAGTAATATCCAGCTATCCTACCATCGGGGTCTGAAGACAGGCTTGCGTCCAAGGTAAGCTGTTCGGGTATCGCTTCTTCTTCCAGAGAAGGCGTGAAAATGGCAAGCGGAGGTTGGTTATCTGCCTCTGCATTCAATAAGCCCGGGAGAACGCTGATGTCTAATCCGGTAGGCTCCTTTTCGTTTAGGTCACTACCCATTTCCGTTCCACAGGAGCGAATCCATTGGCTGACTTTCCGACCCGATGCATCGTAGAGAATATACATTTCACGCCCATCGTTATGAATGATGCGTTCCGGCAGATTCAGGTAGTTGTATTCAAGGGTTACCTCCTGGGAGGGATCATAGGTTATATTCCCATTCGAATCATAGGTGTAATACTCTTCTTCAATCGGAGGTGCATACCCATACCCAGCAGCCAAAGGGTTTGGCGCAGTATCTTGGATATTCTGAATTTGGTTTGTTCCGGCCACATAGCGATAATTCAGTTGATCTATTACGTCTCCAACATATCTGGACTCTGTCTGATTCCAATACAATCCCTTTCTCTCCAGGTAGGTAAGATTTCCCCTGGAGTCATAATCATAAACCGTATGGAAGAGATCATCATCGAAGTAAGGCGAATCCGTGCCATGTTTTTGCCCTGAATTAGATTGGATTAACCTGCCCAGATAATCGTATTCAAACCAATTGGACTGAACAGACCTTCCCGCCACCTGCCAATTCCATTGTGATATGTTCCCATTCCTGAGGGCCCTGCTTCCCGGTGCATCGGGGTTATCATAGTGGAGCTTTAATGCAAAAAGATCCAATTCCCCATTTTCCGGTATTTTTTTTCCTTGAAAGTCGGGAGTCTTCATCCTCTCCCCCAAAGCCAAAGGAGAAGGCCCATATTGATGAAACGCTGAGGCATTTAAAGATGCCAGATATCCATTCGGAAGGTATTGGTAATCCACCTTCTGGAGCCAAGCCAGGTCAACCTTCCCGATTTTTCTGGATTTTAACTGGTTTTTTAAATTGTAATCCAGGGCATTCAGTTGCTGTTCTTTCTGTCGGTCGGGGGTGAAATAGTGAGCTACAGGTCGTCCTGCTGCATCGTATTCAGTTCGTTCCGTCCAGCTGGTTTGGCCTAATTTGGGGAAATTCAATAGCCGCGTTTCCGATAGGAGATTATCAGCCCAATCCCACTGGAAGGATACTATCCGGGACTGAGGATCATCCAAATGGAGATGGTGATTTCCGGCCTCTTCAATGATCCTCCCATACCTGTCGTACGCATAACGGGTGGAAATTAGGCCGGTCCCATCCAACAACGCTACCTCTGACCGGACCTTTTTTCCCAACTCCCCACGTGTTGTTCCATCATATTCATTGGATTGGAGCAAAAATCCACCCTCGCTGGTAGCGTTGGGGGCTGGTTCTTTTTCGAGTTGAATTTTTCGACTGGACAGGTTTCTTCCGTAACTGTCATACCGGTGATGTATCCAGTAATTTTTTTCGGATTGGGAGGGATCCTGCTGCCAGGTTAGCAGGTTGCGGTCATTATATAAATACTTATGGGAAAATGTCTGATCCGGAAGTTTTTTCCGAATGATATTATCACGCCGATCGTATTGGTATTGGAATAATAAGTTTTCATCCTCAATCCTCGCCGCAGGGGGAATGACCAACGACAGCCTTCCTTTTAAGTCGTACACATACTGAGTCGCATTTACTTCTTCTTCCCGGGAAGTTTGCCGCCAAACCAATCTGCCTTGTTGGTCCTTGTACGTAATTTCTTTCACGTTTTCCGGATCCGTGATCACTTCCTGGAAAAGACTTTGTGGGGGATATTTGATAGGGCCTACCGTTATCGCTTCTGCATTGGTTCCGTATTCCCGACGCGTCGCATACCATTCTGGCGGAACGACGGATATGGGTCTGCTCAGCGGAGATGCTTCATACTCGGTAAGGGTATGGGGGTAACCCGGATCCAGCTTGATATATTTTCCCGTCCCCAATTCTCCGGCAACAGGTTCGTACTGGCGGACCGGCCTGCCGAAGCCATCGTAATCTATCGCCTTAACCATATCTCTCCCGCCCGGTCCTTCCCCGAGTTGAATCTTCTCGATCACTTTTCCAAGTCCATCTACATAAGTCCGAGTCACTCTTTCCTTCAATCCGCTACCCGCCATCTCGTCGTAAATGATTTTGGATTCCAGGAAATTCGAGCCTATTCCTCCCTCCTTCAAGTTATATCGATAGGATTCTGTAACATGTCCATCCCTGGAAAGAATGGAAACCAATCGATTGAGGCCATCATACTTATATTCCTTTATTTGCCCATCGATAGCAATCGTTTTACGTAGTAGTTTACTGCCTTCAAAGTATTCGAAACGGGTGGTAAACCCTTCAAATGTTTTCGATAGCAAAACATGAGATTTCGGATCCCATTCCCAAAATTCTGGTTCCCAGCCTCTTTGGCGCACCTGGCTTGGAAAGCCGGTATGAATATCTACTTCCTCGATGCTTCTAATCCTTTCAAAAGTACCCTCTCCAAAGGTAGAATCGGCCTCATAGCTGAAAAATTGATAGGGAGCCAGGATGGCATTTTCAGCAAAAACAGAGTCTGGTTCCCCTGAATCGGGATTGAAAAAAGAATAGGAAATTTGCGAGCCGGAAACATATTTACCCCCTACCCTATCCAACGTTTGTAAGGGTATGGAAACCATATTTCGGTCTAACATTTCCGACAAGACCCCACTTCCTTCCTCCTGGAAAACCTCATGGGCGTATTGGAATTCTTTTACGTACTCGGTACCGTCGCTGTTGTGGGTTAACACCTGAACCGGATTCAAATGAGAAAAGTCAGGGGAATAAAAATACCTGG
>CAZXIX010000134.1:4201-9642 GCA_964640855.1 uncultured Saprospiraceae bacterium | reverse complement strand
CCGGTTTTCGAGTACTTCCAGGTAACCAAAGATGAAGGCTTGCCCTTCTCCCACCTTGACCGGTGGATTTTTCGACTCAATGAACTGGGGTTTAAACTGACCCGACACAATCGAGTTATTGGTAAAACAAAGAAGGAAAAACCAAATGAACGATCTCATGGCCGATTTTTTTTCAAAATAGACCATTCGCCGGAATCTCCTGTGGTCCAGTCCGGGACTTTCTGACCTACCCTGTTTAAAAGGGTCTGAACCCTAGCAAGCCTTATAGGGGTCTTTGTTCAGAAATCCCGAAACGGGAAAAACCCTTCCTAAAACCGGCAAAATTTGAAATCTGAGAAAAATTCACCATTCTTAACCTGAATACATACAGTAGAAGTAAACACCTAACCCTAAATTTGAAATACAGGACGTCTGAACGGCTCGAGAACAAGAGAGCTTCCGTTCAATGGCTGAATACACCTGATAGTGAATCCGCTATTGCCCAGCATCCTTTAATTTGCCGTGCCCTGTTGGCACAGTTGGAAGAAAAGATCCATGGGAAGATTGTCTATCCAGGTAGCCCCGACTTAACTTCAACAACGCTTAGGAGAATTACCCCTGCTAATCGTTTTTGTAACCAGCATTGGGGATATCCAGGAATGTCTGGCCTTTGCCCGGGAGTACGGGCTCCAAGTGACTACGCGAGGATATCCTGCTTGAGTTGTTGCCGGTTACAGGATGGGAGGGGGCTATGGTTTTACTTCCCGGACATGGGGTACGAATTCGGATAACGTTCTGGAAGTATTGGTGTTTGGTGCGGACGGGAGTCTGCCGGCTGCCGATGCTCATTCAGAACGCAGATCTTTTCTGGGCAATCCGGGGCGGGACCGGTGGGAACGTTGGAGTGTTGGTGAGTATTACATACAAGTTATATCCGCTGAAAGAGGTATATGGAATTAAAGTAGCCTGGCCTATGGAAACCGAACCGAACCCAGACCGGTTTTCGGGAAGCCTACTTTGGGGCTGCCTGTGAGCGACTAGCTCAGATAAAAACTAAATACGATCCAGATAATTTCATTCATTATCAACAATTCATCGGAGGGCCCGAAGGCTAGGGTGTGTCTGGAAAATGGTTGCTGATGGCGAAAAAGATTCATTTTTGTGGCCAGGCAAGGCGCAAAAACCGAGGATAGCCTTAGCTACCTGAGGCTTTTTGCAACACAGGCTGGTCCGAAAAGGAACTTTTGCAGGCCAAAGCCTGCCTGCCGGCGAGGCAGGGATATTTTTCAGGTACACCCTAAAAGAAAACGCAAGATTGCAGCAGCTGCAAAAGTATTAAGGGAATTGCGTATGAACCGACTACTAACACTTATTGCCGTTTGGATATGCACTATGGGTGGCGGGTACGCCCAAAAAGTAATTGAGATAAACGCCGGAGAGTCTTTTGTACTTGGACCTGGCCTGGAAATCCTGCTGGATTCTTCCAATGCCTTGACTGAAGAGGCTGTATTGTCGGAATCCTTTATGCCCCTGGAAAGTGGCTTGTTAAATCTTGGTAATTTCCCTTATACGGTCTGGGCCCGTTTTTCGGTAAGCAGTCGGACCGAAATCGCCGCTTTCCTCGAAGTACAAGCCCCCCTGCTGGAAACTATTGAACTATACGAACTATTGGATGGTGAACTGGTCCCTTTGTTTAAAGGCGGCTTCCTGGCGCCGTTCGGCGAACGACCCATTCGATCCGAAAATTGGCTATTCAGCCTGGATATTCAGAAGGGGGCACCCATCACTTTTTACTTGAAGGCCAGGAGCGGTTATCCCCTCCTTATGCCGGTGCAGCTTTCCAGCAAAGACAGCTACGCTGAATCCGCTCAAGGCCATAACCTCTTCTGGGGCCTTTATATGGGTATCATGGTTTTCGCCATCCTTTATAATTTTTTCATTTTTATTTCTGTAAAAGAACGGGTGTACCTTTACTACATAACTTACATCATCGGGTCCGTCATCTTTTACCTTGGGCTAAAAGGCTTTTCTTTCCAGTTTCTATGGCCAAATTTACCTGTCCTCAACACCTTCCTTCCCTTATTAGTTAGTCTGACCAATATTCTGGTGATTCTATTTGCCCTGAAGTTTCTGAATGTGACCCGCGAGCAAAAGGTGAACTACCGTTTGGCCATGGGGTTCATTGTATTATTTATCCTGATTGCAGGAGTTAGTCTGACCGGCAATTACCCGCTTGCTGATTCTCTGGCACAGCTTGTGAGCCTTTTTGTTTGCATCTTTTATATCTACCTGGGCGTGGAGAGCTATCGGAGAGGCATTAAAACCGCCAAGTATTTCCTGGTCGCCTGGACGGTTTTTTTACTGTTGGCGATTGTTTTTATTTTATCTATCGGAGGTGCTATTCAAAGCAATGCCTTTACCTCAAATGGAATATTTATCGGGCATATGGCAGAGGTAATGCTCCTTTCGTTTGCCTTGGCTGACCGGATAAATATTCTCAAGCAGGAAAATGAGGACAAACAGCATCAGATCATCTATCAGCTGCGTGAGAAAGAGCGAATACAGTTGAAAGCCAATGAAGAACTGGAATATAAGGTCGAACAACGGACTGCAGAATTGAAGGAGCAACGCAATAAAGCCTTGCACCAGAAACAACGAAGCGACAAGCTGTTGCTGAATATTTTACCGGAAGCGGTAGCGGAAGAACTCAAATCCACGGGGCAGGTAAAAGCCCAGATGATAGATAGTATCACGGTGCTTTTTACAGATATCGTCGGTTTTACCATTCTCACAGAGCAAATGACTTCCGGCGAACTGGTGGATGAGATTCATGAGTGCTTTTCTGCATTTGACGAGATCATGGTGAGGTACGGAGTGGAGAAGATCAAAACCATTGGGGATTCCTACATGGCAGCCGGAGGGGTGCCCACACCCAATGATACCCATCCTTACGATGTAGTGCAGGCGGCCATCGAGATCCGGGAATTCATGAATGAGTTGCAGATCCGGAAACGCAAAGAGGGGAAAACTCCCTTTGAAATTAGAATAGGGATTCATACCGGCCCTGTCGTGTCGGGCGTGGTGGGGGCCAATAAATTTGCCTACGACATTTGGGGCGATACCGTCAATCTGGCGAGCCGGATGGAAACTTCCGGCGAACCTGGGAAAATCAACATCTCCGAATCGACCTACCATCTGGTTAAGGACAAGTTCCAGTGCGTATCCCGGGGAGAAGTAGAAGCCAAATATAAAGGCAAAGTAAAGATGTACTTTGTGGAGGGGTTGGTAGATACCTCTGCGAATGGGCGGACGGATTCCGTGGGGCAATAAGGGCGGAATAAAGCTTGCTAAAAGGAATTTTAATCTTCGTTAGCCGCGAAAAGTACGCCTTCAAACGCGGACACTGATTTCGTGCATGACTGGAACCTTTTTTGAATGAACACCACACGCTAAAGACCCAATACACCTATGGCCCTTTTCGATTTCCCGAGGATACATTTCAGTGGCAACCTCGATATCAACGTGCCCACGATCAACAACTGCGCCTACTTTCCCTTGACCATGTATGACGCGGTCAGGTCAAAGGCCTATTTCCCTCCCCGCTTGTATTTCAAAGACCAACAGGCCATCCGTGCCGTTCAGGCCAGAATACAACCTCAACCCTATTTCGATCCGGACAATAATTTCTGGTATATCGAAATCAGCCCGATCAATACGATAGAAGTGCTTCGAAAATGGTGCATGACCCCTTTAACTTCGGATCCCGGCAGCCCGGATGCGGACTATTTTCCCTTTTACGAGGCCGCTTCAAAAAACATGGAAGGATACGGGCTTCCCTTTTTAAACCAACCTCCCGGATACTGGAATCTTTTTGGAGATATGGGGGTCCGGTTAAGTGACGTTAAGGCGACCGGGGTGCAGACCTTTGACGGAAACCAGGTGACTACCTGGACAAAAGATTCCGCTAATATTCCTGCGGATATCCAGATTTTGCTGAATGCCTCCTTCGACCTGGATACCCATCCGGGAAGCGGGACCACAACGGCAACGATGGCTGAAAACATTTCCAATCAATCTGTATTCGCGTCTATATTCTGCAACAATATCAATGTCTTCAATACAGACGACCCCTCCGAAGTCATTTTACAGGGGGATCCCCAGCGTTTCGGTGCATTGATCTACAGTCCCTGGCGAGTGTACAATTGGAAACCTCCCATGGCAGGTTCTGCCCGTTTTTGCTCTGCAATCCCGATGGAAAAGCTAAACTCATTCGATCAACCCGCTCTTCTCCAGTTGTTCAAGGCCAGCAAATCCTATGACTCCCGTACATTAAAAGGCCTGTTTATAACCTATTCGGTTTTGGAAGTTTTTGAAAACCGCTTCGATCCTCAGCACTACCAAAAGAATGGCACGGCAGCTAATCCGGCTACCTGTACTACCGTGGTTACCATCGCCCCGTGGTATGAGGGAGATATGAAAACAGGTATCCTGGGAAGGGAACTTACGGCTCAGGGTATGGAATCGATTTACACCGGGAATATCGGGGGAACAGATATCCCCATATTCTTTACCCCTCCAATTACTTCCCTTCGGAAATTGGAAGAAAATAAAGCCATCTTTTCCATCGATATGGGCAACACCTGGCCGGAGTCCGTCACCAAACTGAAGGATCCTCCGGAACATCGGGGAGATGCCATTTTTGAAACCCTGAGCCTTGGCGTACTGAGTCTTCGATATGCCACCGACAAGAGTACGGAGTTTGCCAAATTAGAGATCAACCCTCAGCAAAACCCCCGAACCACTGTCTTCCAGCAGGGCTGTATATTCGATTTTATCCTGGAGGATCCCATACAGATTTCACTGATCGAAGGAAACCTGATTCAGGGTTTCCTGGAAAAAACCAAAGGTACCGTTCTTCATGCGCTTCGGGAAACGGAATACATGATGTCTTCCGATCAAAAGGGTTTATACGCAGATGAAGGAGATGACCCCAGGGGCGGCTATTGGGTAGATGATGACCAGCGAGTGCCCAGTAAGGTAAGGATACTTCAGAAAGGCAAGCCGGTAACCCAACCTATCTGGGTGGCTATTGCCAATTATCCTTCGCCACAGGCTGGAAATGACCCCTTTCCTCCGGGCACCCCAACGGTAAGATGGGTATGCCTGGCCGATAATGATGTGGTGCCTTTGTTAACAGGACCACTGAATATCAACAATACTGGGATCTATTACCTGGCTTACTCCGGGCAATATCCCAACAACCAGATCCCGGATTACACCAATAGCTCTGGCAGCTATACCATTATGGACACCGGAAGCTTCTTCAGCCTCCGGGTCCACCCCTCCAAGGACTACAGTCTTTACCTGGACTCCAACAACTGGGGCACAACGCCCCCAAGTTTTGAGGTTGTGTACAAGGAAGTATTTGAATTGTACGATGTGGTTTATCCGGCCATGTCGCT
>CAZXIX010000134.1:0-4191 GCA_964640855.1 uncultured Saprospiraceae bacterium | reverse complement strand
GGAGATTTGGAACAATGGTACCATGGCAGGCCTTGTTCTGCAACGAACAGATCCTGCTCTTTTCTCCAATGTACTCTACATGCCTAAATCCAGGGAACTGAGTACAGCACAACGACAATTACTGCAGGCCTGGGCGGCCTATCTAAACCAGATCAATAATGACAATGCTTAGGCAATTCATCTTTTTTATCCCGGGAGTATTTCTCCTTCTGGGCTGTACCGGTTCCCGATCAGACGGTAACCTGAATGAGGTAAGTGGTGAGGCAGTGAGCAAACCGGTGTTCACTATATCCGTTCAACCCTTGTCCATTTCTGATCCGGTGCCTTCCCTGCATTCGTTCGCGTGGGCCCGGCAAGGCAATGAAGTGCTTTTAATAGGAGGTCGTTTAGATGGCTTTCACGGTTTATCCGAGAGGGATACCGTCTTCCGGACCAGTAAGGCCAATACCTCCATTTGGGTGATCGATTTTGATGATTTCAGCTACTACGAGTTGCCATTCAATCCCGATGATCCCTCCATGCTGCATTTTTCATCCTCCAATATGAGTTTCTGCCAAGATGGGGACACCCTCTTTTTTGCAGGAGGTTACGGCCGCCAAAGTGTGACCGATTACCAGAGCAATTACACCTTTGACCAGATTACTTCGGTCCAGGTTTCTGAGATGATCAACCAGGTAAAATTGGGTGCTTCTGGTGATCCTTCGAGTGCTGTCCTCGGTAAGGCAAGGTCGCCCTTTGTCCAGGTTTCCGGGGGTGAAATGGAACGAATGGCAGGTATATTCTATCTGATGTTTGGCCAAAACTACAAGGGTACATACCAGACCGGGCTTACCGGGACCTATACCTCAGCGGTTCGACGATTCCGATTTGCCGACGGAAGTATTTCGGATACCCTTTCTCTGGTCAACGCCTCCCTGAAACGGCGCGACCTGAACGTAGAAGTAGTCAATCAGGCCAATGGTAATTTTTTCGCCGGCTACGGAGGGGTATTTACATCCAATGACGGCGGCTTTGTAAACCCGGTTAAGATCTTCCCCAATGATGGAGACGTTTTCATTGTAGATGATACCACTACTCAGATCACCAACCAATATGATTGTGCGCGGATCTCCGTTTATGACCAGGCTTCGGACGTAAACACCCACGTTTTTCTGGGGGGGATCGGCAAATACCAATATGATGTTTCCACCGGATCCTGGGAGGACGGAGACAACGGTGCCAAGTTGCCTTTTGTAAAAACCATCACCCAGATGATCTGGCAAAACGGGATCGTTCAACAACATATCCAGCTTCCGCCCGGACAGGCTGAGCTTCCCGAACTGGTAGGAACTAACGCGCTTTTTCTGGCTGATCAGGCTTTTGTTCTCGAGGGCAATACGATCGATATGGGTAAGCTTAGCAATGATTCCCAGCCTATCGGTTGGTTTTATGGCGGCATTCAATCTCAAAAACCCACCTCCAGCATGATCTATCCAACCGAGGCCAACCGGACTATTTATCAGGTGTTTCTGAACCGAACGCTTTCGGAGGAGGAGCAATAATCCGGTTTGTACCCCTGGAAAGCCGCTTTCCCAGTACCCCGAAAAGGATAGCTACCAATCCGGATGCAAAAAGAGCTGTGAAAAAGGCATCTCCTTCACTGCCCCACTGACCAAGCCAGGAATACAAGGCAGCGATGGGCAGGTAGCCCAGGGTATTGAGCCAAAGATATCGGCGGATGGGAAAACGGTTGTAGCCGCATAGGAAGCAAATACTCTCTGCTAATACCGGGATCCCTCTGGAGATCAGAATGGCATAAGGGCCAAAACGATCCAACAAGGCATCTGCGCGAGGGTCCGGCATGGACCCTTGTCCCAGCGTTGCCCATCTTCCGACCCAGTACCCGACCACGCTGGAAAGGAGTAAAGCCGAAAAAGAAAGCAAGAAACCGGGGATCAACCCCAAAACCAACCGATTGAGAAAAAGTACGACACCGGAGGGTACCGGTAATAAAATGTCAAGCATCAGCACCAGCGAGCTGAGAGCCCCAAAAAGAAGGGGCCTGGACTTTAGCTCGGTCAGTAATTGGAGGGTGTCCGTTTCCAGGGCGTTAAAAAACAGGAAGGATAGAACGGTTATGGCTAAAAGAATGGATAGCGGTAATAGAAAACGCTTCAAGATGGATATTCGACGTGTTTGATATGGCTCGATACTAATGGTCGGGTTTATCGGAGGATGGGATGGCAGCTGCACTGCGAGTGGCTTTATTCTAACCGAAGCCAGTCGATTTCCAGCTGGAAGGACTCCGCTTTTTTATTTCCGATCAAAAAACCGACCTCTTCCATCTGCTCTCCCGGATAGTTGGGCATACCCAAGCGGTTGCCCCGAAAGGTGGGATACAGCTCGTCGAAAGGGATCTCGAGGGTTTGCCATTCCCCGCTGGTTGAAAAGTAAGAGACATAGGAGTGACGATCCTGGCTGTTGGTTTTGACCCGCAGCTGATACCGTTTCCCGTCGCCCCGGACCCGGAGACTGATCCGGGAGAAAGAACTTACATCCAGGGTTTTCGAGCGGTAGCGTACGGATGAAAAGCCGCCATTGTTCTCCAGCGAAACCGTGCCGGAAAATTCCCCATGCCCTTCTTTGTTCAGGGAAAACCTTCCCTGCGAAACGCCCCCCATGACCCCGTCGTCCACGACGTACCAATTGTCAAGATTGCTATCGGGATGGAAATCGAAAACGGTTGTTTGCATAAGCATCAGGCAGTGGAGAAAAAGTAACACATTCATAAAAACCGAACAGCTGCCCTCGATTCTTGTTTGGCAGGCTCATGGCCCGGGAGGCTCTTTCGGGAATGCCCTGAATTCCTAAACGAGCTTCTGCCTGGCGTGCAGAGGCTTTTTCCTTTTAGGGTCAGCCCTTTTGCCTGCGCTTCAGGGCCTGAAGGAAATAGCCGATCACGGTTGCCCTTGCCCAATTGATTAAAGGCGTTCCCTGATCGAAAGCCCATGGTTCAGGCGGGGTTGGCCCCTACAGTTCCCGGATCCAGATGTTTCGGAAGCTCACCTCATCGGTATGGTCCTGCAGGGAAAGAGGGGCTTTCGGTTCGTGCACTTCATAATGCGGCAGGCCGATGTATTCGGTCGGGCCCATCAGGGTGACGTTGTTCTGGACCAAAACGCCGTTATGCAGCAAAGTGATCCGGGCCGGGTTGATCACTTTTCCCTTTTCACCAAAACGAGGCGCGGTAAAGATGATATCATAGGAATTCCATTCTCCGGTAGGTTTGCATGCATTGACCAAGGGAATGTGTTGCTTGTAAACCGAGGCGGCTTGACCGTTGGGATAAGTTTTGCCGGAATAGGAATCCAGTACCTGAACTTCGTACCGGCCCATGAGAAAGATCCCACTGTTTCCTTTTCCCTGCCCTTCGTCCTCGTCGTCGGTGGGCGAGCGCCACTCGATGTGCAGTTGGCAATCGCCAAAGGCTTGCTTGGTCTGAATGCCTCCTTGGCCGGGAACCACGGTGAAGGCTCCATCCTCTACTTTCCAGGCAGCCGGCCCGCCCTCCTGCGATTGGAAGTTGGAAAGATCCGAACCATCAAATAACACAATAGCGTCCGAAGGAGGGGCTCCGTTTTCACCCGGACTTACTTTTTCCGGAACCGGTTCCCAGACCTCAGTGGTTTTGGGATCTTCTTGTGCCATAGAGATCTGCCCTATCAGAAGAAATAAAAGGCCGGCAGCGAGTAAGTGTTTTTTGTTCATCGTTCATAAAATTTGAAGTAAGGAAGCAGAAAGGGAAAATAGAAAAATTCCCATTCCAGTCCGAAAATCCCGGGGGATCAATCTGGGATAACCAACCGGGATTTCCCGTAGAGAGGGAGGTATGGGGTGTCGGGGATCTGGGTTTTTAAGGAACTGCGGGCGGATTTTCCCTTTAGGGAATAAAAGGGCGCGGGGGGGGTAAGGCGGAATCAGTTGAGTGGTTAAGTAGTTGAGTAGGTATTAGGTATCAAGTTGGGGGTGGCGGAGATACTGGCAATCGGGTGGATAATTCAAATCCTGGAAAAAGTATGATCCGCTTCGTCAGGGAATCGAGGGAAGATCCGAAACGCCGAAGGCGCGTTTTCGCTCGTTTCCGGGTGCCATTTTTCTGGAGACTGTTCATTAAAGTGTGTCTACTAACTTAGACACTTATGAGTAAAAAGA
>CAZXIX010000133.1:6377-9786 GCA_964640855.1 uncultured Saprospiraceae bacterium | reverse complement strand
CCAGATGAATTTCAGCGACAGCGAGATCGTCGCCTCCATTCTGGCGGAGATGAAATACCAGCCTACCCGGGACATGGAGCAGGCCGATCTGATCTTCATCAATACCTGTTCCATCCGCGAAAAAGCCGAAGAAACCGTTCGGAAACGCCTCCGTTTGTTCGAAAAGGTCAAGGAAAACCGACCGGGAACGATGGTGGGCGTACTGGGTTGTATGGCCGAACGCCTGAAGAAAAAACTCCTGGAAGAAGAGCAACTCGTGGATCTGGTGGTAGGGCCGGATGCTTATCGCGATTTGCCCAAATTGGTGGGCTCTGCCGAAGAAGGGGATCAGGCCATCAACGTGCAACTTTCCCGCGAAGAGACCTATGCCGATATCAGCCCGCTGCGGCTCGATAGCAATGGGGTGACCGCCTTCATCAGCATCATGCGGGGCTGCGACAATATGTGTTTCTTCTGCGTGGTGCCTTTCACCCGGGGTCGCGAACGCAGCCGGAATGCTTTCAGCATCGTAGCCGAAGCCACCGACCTGTACCAGAAAGGCTATCGGGAAGTTACCCTGCTCGGCCAGAACGTCGACTCCTACAAATGGGAGAATCCGGAAACCGGCCGGCCGGTCACCTTCGCCCAATTGCTGGAGATGGTCGCTCAGGTCCATCCCGAGCTGCGGGTGCGTTTCAGCACCTCCCACCCCAAGGACATTACCGACGAGGTGCTCTTCACCATGGCCCGCTACGAAAATATTTGCAAGTATATCCACCTGCCGGTCCAATCGGGCAACAGCCGCATCCTGGCGCTCATGAACCGCACCTACGACCGGCAGTGGTACATGGATAAAGTGAAGCGGATCTATGAGATCATGCCCGACTGCGCCCTATCATCCGACATCATCACCGGTTTCTGCAGCGAGACCGAGGAAGAACATCAGGATACGCTTACCATGATTCCCTGGGCGAATTACAGCATGTCCTACATGTTCTTTTACAGTGAGCGGCCCGGTACACTCGCGGCCCGGAAGTACAAGGATGACGTACCCATGGAGATCAAGAAGCGGCGTCTGCAGGAAGTGATCCGGGTGCAAAACCAAGTTTCCTTTCATCACAACCAAAAGGACATCGGAAAAACTTTCCAGGTCTTGATCGAAGGAGACTCCAAACGGTCCGAGCAGGATTTCAAAGGGCGAAACTCCCAGAACAAAATGGTGGTCTTCCCCAAAAAGGATGGCTTACAGGCCGGAGATTACGTCCAGGTGCGGATCACGGAGGCTACCAGTGCAACCCTCAAGGGAGTGATCTGTTAGCAATCCCCAAAAATAGAAGCATGAACGACCTCCGCGCCATAAAACAACGCTTCGGAATCATTGGCACTTCTCCCCTGCTCGATGCTGCCATTGATACGGCCGCCCGCGTGGCGGCTACCGCCCTTACCGTCTTGATCACCGGGGAAAGCGGCGTGGGAAAAGAGAATATTTCCAAGATCATTCACCAGCTCTCTCCTCGCAAGCACGAAGGATTCATTGCCATCAACTGCGGAGCCATACCCGAGGGAACGATCAACTCCGAACTGTTTGGTCACGAAAAAGGGTCGTTCACCAATGCCGTGGGACAGCGAAAGGGATACTTTGAAACCTACAATGGCGGAACCATCTTTCTGGACGAGGTCGGCGAAATGCCGCTCGACACCCAGTCTTACCTGCTTCGGATCCTGGAAAGCGGAGAGTTCATCCGCATGGGGTCCTCGGAAGTCCTGCACACCGACGTCCGGATCGTAGCCGCCACCAATGTGGACCTGATAAAAAAGATTAAGTCCAGGAAATTGCGGGAAGATCTCTATTACCGGCTCAATACTGTACCCATACAGGTGCCGCCGCTGCGCGAGCGCCGCGAAGATATTTATCTGCTCTTCCGCAAGTTCGCCGTCGATTTTGCCGATCGATACGGCAATCAACCCATTCAATTGGATGAAGATAGCCGGCGAGCGCTCGAAAGCTACAGCTGGCCCGGCAACATCCGGGAACTTAAAAACGTAGCGGAACAGTTGTCTGTCCTTTCCGAATCTCAATTTGTTACGCTGGCTGATATTCAGACCTATGTGCCTCAGATCCTGAAGCGAAATCTACCGGTCCCGCACATAGGCGAACCCGACCCGGCCACAGGCGGAACGGAGCGAGACATCCTGTACAAGTTTCTGCTGGAAATGAAGCAGGATCTCGACCAGGTGAAGAAAGTGCTGAGCGGCTTGATCCAGGAAAACGACCTGGAAACGGCCGATTCCTCCGACCTGTTCCACCTGCACCGCAAGGGTCCGGCGGGAACCCTTTCTTCACCGGTAGCGCCGCCCCCAACCCAGGAATATCGACCCGCTGCGGCGGAGTCCGGCACCATTATTCTGCGGTCCGACCAGCAATACGACGATTCCGAAGTGGTCGACGAATGCCTCGATCTGGAAGAACTGGAAAAGAAAACCATTCAGAAAGCGTTGGAAAAACACCGGGGCAAACGCAAGGAGGCCGCGGATGAACTGGGGATCTCCGAACGTACCTTGTACCGGAAGATCAAGCAATACGAGCTGATTTAGAAATGGTTGAGTAGTGAAGTGGTGGAAAAAAATAAAGGGACAGAATACATGAAGTGGACCTCGGCTTTTGCCCTGCTTATCATTTTTTGGGTGCTATCGGGTTGTTATTCCTTCCGGCCTTCCAAGGCGGATCCCAACCTCAACACTTACTTTGTCTATCGTTTCGAAGACAATTCCCTGGCGTCCCCGCCCGACCTTCCAGCCTTGTTCACCGTGCGCCTGCAGGACAAAATCCGAAACCAGTCCCGCCTGACCCAGGATGAGTTCAATCCCGATGTGGAATTTCGAGGCACCATTACGCGCTACATCGTCACCAGCGAAGCTCCCGAACCCGGCGAACGTACCGCCATCAACCGGCTGACCATCGCTGTCAACATTCAGTACATCAACCACATTGCGGAAGAACAGGACTTCGATCGCACTTTTTCCTTCTTTTTTGATTTCGACTCGGCGGTACAGCTGGTAGATGTCCAGGAGGAAGCGCATGAGACCATCCTCGCTCAGATCAATGAAGATATTTTCAACGCCGCCTTCAACAATTGGTAGAGGCTGGAAATATTCCAATGACCAGGATCCGCGGATCAGACCCTTTTCTCTCTCATGACCATCCGTTATTTCCATTTTTACGCCTAAAGTGCTAATCTGCCATGGATCTGCCCGACCTGCTTTCACCTCCGGACAACTGGGATGCTGAAACCGATGTTCTGGTCGTCGGATTTGGCGGAGCAGGGGCTTGCGTCGCATGGGAAGCCCAGAACCGGGGGGCAGAGGTTATGATCCTGGAGCGCTTCAACGGGGGCGGAGCTACGGCCATCAGCGGCGGGGTCGTTTACGG
>CAZXIX010000133.1:510-6367 GCA_964640855.1 uncultured Saprospiraceae bacterium | reverse complement strand
GGCGGCGGCGGTACCCGCTTTCAGCAAGAAGCGGGTTTTCCAGATGATCCGGAAGCTATGTTCCGCTACCTCAAAGCGGAGGGGATGGTCGTCTCTGATCAAGCCTTGCGCGACTTTTGCAACCAAAGCCGGGAAAACATCCACTGGCTGGCCGAGCGGGGCGTGCCTTTCGGAAGCGCCTTTTGCCCCTGGAAAACTTCCTATCCGAAAGATCACCACCAGCTTTATTTTTCCGGGAGCGAATTTACCTTTCCCTTTAATCAGCAGGCCCGGCCGGCTCCCCGGGGACATCGCCCGCTCGGGAAAGGCAATGCCGGTGGCCCGTTGTTCGAGGCTCTGAAGCAGGCGGTAGTGGAAGCCGGAATAGAGGTCCGGACCCAATGCCGGGTCACCCGTTTGATCCAGGACGATCAGGGCCGCATCGCAGGGGTCGAATGTATCGATTTGCCGGAAAAGGTCAAGAAACGGATCCGGCGGTTGGCGCGGGGGATCAAGAAGTGGCAGTACTACTACCCGGCATACGGCATGCGGGTTCACACGCGCATGATAAAGCTGGAGCAAAAATACGGGAAGCCGATCTACATCCGTGCCCGGCGGGGCGTAGTGCTGGCAGCCGGAGGATTCGTTTTCAACCGGGAGATGGTGCAACAGCATAATCCCGGTGTGATGGAGGCTTCTCCACTTGGCACCACGGCAGACGACGGAGCGGGCATCCTTCTTGGTCAAAGTGCTGGTGGCGATGTGGCCTATCTGGACCGCATTTCGGTCTGGCGTTTCTACAATCCGCCCTATGCTTTTGTGAAAGGCGTGCTGGTTGGATCCGACGGAAAGCGATTGTGCAATGAGGAGCTCTACGGAGCCCGGATCGGAGATCATGTGATAAGGGCCGGCGGAAAAGCCTGGCTGATCGCCGACCGGACCCTTGTGCGGGAAATCTGGAAAGACCTTTTCACCCAGACGGTTTTCTTTCAGCGGCTGACGAGCCTGTATCTGTTGCTTTGGAGACACATGAAGGCTAAAAGCCTGTCGGAACTGGCCCGGAAGGTCGGTTTGCCTCCGGAAAATCTACGGGACACGCTAGCGGCCTATCAGTCGGATGCCATGAAAGGAAAGGATGCATTCGGAAAAAGCCGGGAAGCTCTTCAGTCCATTTCGGATCTCCCTTTTTACGCTTTCGATATTTCCCTGGGGGCCTCTCCCCTATTTCCCTCGCCTTCTCTGACGCTGGGCGGCCTCCGGGTCGATGAGAAGACCGGACAGGTGAAAAACCCGAACGGAGGCCTGATCCAGGGCTTGTATGCCGTGGGCCGCTGTGCCGTAGGGATCTGTTCGGCTTCCTACGTCAGCGGGTTGTCCATTGCCGATGCCGTTTTTTCAGGGCGACGTACCGGCAGGTGGCTGAGGGGCTCTAATCCGGATCCGGATCGCAGGCAATAGGGGCTCCAACTACCCCGTTCGTTTGTCGGCTCCGGCCCGGCTTAAAATGTCCCAGTAACCCGGCGCCAGCAGCCCCCCTTTCTCGTAGAACCCGTTTTTCACCAACAGTCGATGCATTTTGGGCAAATGGTAACGTTGAGGGAGGAGCCGATCCAAAATCTCGAGTCAGCAACTCCCAATCCTCATACCGCAGCCGAAGTTTTTCAGCTTACATAGGCCACATCTTTCACCGCCTTGATGATCTTCTCGGCATTGGGCAGGAATTCATCTACGAAGACGGGCGAATAGTGCAGGCTGGTGTCGGCGCTGTTGACGCGGGTGACCGGCGCATCCAGATAGTCGAAAGCGTATTTTTGTACCTCGTAGGCTACCTCGGCTGAGATCCCGAACATGGGCCAGCTTTCGTCCACCACGACCAGGCGGTTGGTTTTCTGGACCGAACGCACGATCGTCTCGTGATCCAGCGGGCGAATGGTGCGCAGGTCAATCACCTCGGCCAGAATGCCTTCCTTTTCCAGGGCTTCTGCGGCTTCCAGGCAGGGCAAGATCATTTTATTGAAGGAAACAAGGGTCACGTCGCTGCCTTCCCGGCGGACGGCCGCCTTGCCGATGGGTACCAGGTATTCTTCGTCGGGCACCATACCCTTGTGCCCATAGAGCTGCTCGGACTCCATCATACACACGGGGTCATCGTCGCGGATGGCGGATTTGAGCAAGCCTTTGGCGTCGGCCGGGTCGATGCAGCTCACGACTTTCAAGCCGGGTACATTGCCCATCCAGCTTTCGAAAGTCTGGCTGTGCTGCTGAGCCAGCTGGCCGGCGGAGCCGCTGGGGCCGCGGAATACGATGGGGCAAAAATACTGGCCGGCGGACTGGGCCATGGTCTTGGCCGCATTGTTGACGATCTGATCGAATGCCAGAACGGCGAAGTTCCAGGTCATAAATTCTACGATAGGCCGGAGGCCGTTCATGGCGGCTCCCACCCCGATGCCGGCGAACCCCAATTCCGCAATGGGCGTATCGATCACGCGTTTGGGACCGAACTCATCCAGCATTCCTTTACTGACTTTATAAGCACCGTTGTATTCGGCGACCTCCTCTCCCATCAGGAACACGGTTTCGTCGCGGCGCATTTCTTCGCTCATGGCCTCATTCAGGGCATCGCGCAGGGCAAGTTCTTTTGGCATACGAAAAGATTTGCTGATTTCGTTTTCTAGGCAAAAATAAGAAAGGGGAGCGATCTCGCTGCCCCCAATCACAATAATAGCAACCTAATTCGGCTTAAAGTGGTTTACAATTGGAATTCTGCCAATGCATAAATCCTCCCAGCCCAAGCCCCGGGATTTGCTATTTTTGGAAAAAACGGAAAACACAGGCATTAAAATTTCTTCGACGCAATGAAAAAATTCACTCCCGTTCGTTTGCTGGCTCTCCTTTCGATTGGTCTCAGTACGCTATCCTGTAACCGCGGTGTTGGTTGCCCTACCAACTTTTCCGTCGAGGAGGTGTTTGATTTTACGTTCCACCTGGCAGCCTCTCTCCTTTTCTAGGAACTCCGGCTCCAGATCTATTCATGGGCAGGATGTATGTCCTGCTGTATCTTCTTGGCATGGGTGAAAGGGAATTGATCCTTACGCAGGATGGTTCGCACAGTCTGATGTCGCATACACACGGTGTTCCTTACCACAGCAAATACGGTGCAGTACAGGAATCCCGGCACGTCTTTCTCACTCATGGCCTCTTCGCCTCCATACCTGGAAAATCAAATCTCTCCCTTCTGGAAGTCGGGTTGGGCACCGGCTTGAATGCCTTCCTCACGCTTCTGGAAGCGGAAAAGAACCGCTGGAAAATAGATTACCTGGCTTTGGAAGCCTACCCCGTTTCGCCGGAGGAAGCCCGTGACCTCAACTACCCGGAAATACTGGGCGCCCCGGAAAGAAAGAGCGACTTTATGGCCTTGCATGAATGCGGTTGGGAAGAAGAAGTTCGGCTGAGTGACTATTTTACTTTTCGGAAAAAGCAGATCCGGTTTGAGGACTTTCAGTCCGAACCGCTGTTTGATCTGATCTACTTCGATGCCTTCGCCCCCAATGCACAACCGGAATTGTGGGAAGAGCCGGTGATCCGAAATATGTATAAGGCTTTGAAAGAAGGCGGGGTGCTGACGACTTACTGCGCCAAGGGTACATTCAAGCGCACGGCCAAAGCGGTAGGCTTCAGACTGGAGTCTCCGCCCGGTCCTCCGGGAAAGCGCGAGATGACGCGCGGCATTAAGCCGGGCTAACCGGCCTATTTGGCAACGGCTGCTTTACGCGTACTGATCACATTGATCTTCCCATCGTCCCCGTACAATTCCCGTGACTTTTTATTGTAGGCCAGAGCGGCTTCCTCGGCTGTCGAAAACATGCCGATATGGATGGATTTCCGGTTAACGGATATGACCGCCCGATAGCGGTTGTTCTCTTTGTAAACCCCGGTATAGCCTACTTTGCTGCTTGTTTTGCGTTGGCGGCTTGCCACAGAGCGGGAGCGATAGACCAAGTTTTCCAGCCGGCAGTCCAGTTTGTTTCCGTTTTTGGCGCCCACCAGCTTTTTTTTGTCCGTCTTGGTGTGACGCAGAAATTTCTCAGCGATGAGTTTATGGAGGTAAATGGTTTCCGTTTTATACCCTCCGTTTGCCTTTTTCCAGGTTTTCTGAAAAACTGCGCAGCCGCTGGAGTGTTTACGCAGGTTGTTGACGAGATCTATCCGAACGAGATAAGGGTCGTTGACCAGGTACTCATAAACAGTATCGTCTACCAATACTGAATCGTCATCATTCTTTAACTTGATTTTGTATAGCACTGTCTCCGGATTAAATGAATAATAAGGTCATTATGCTGTTGGTAATCCCAGGAACAGCCCGGTACAGAGATTGTGAACAGGATGCTCCCAATTTAACGAAACCGGGGGGGATCAACAACTTTAAGCCTGAAGTTGGACAAACCTTTTGGCCCGCAGAAACAGGCTATTTTGCAGCCCCAATCGTGCAGGATTGAAAAGGAAAGAACATCACAAGGCGGAATGGCTGATGCAAAGATGCCTGGAGTTGGCTCGCCGGGGATCCGGCCGGGTTCGTACCAATCCGCTGGTAGGCGCATTGTTGGTACACGGAGAAAAAATCATCGGAGAGGGTTACCACGCCCGTTTCGGAGGGCCACATGCGGAAGTCAATGCGCTGGCATCGGTAGCGGAAGAAAACCGGTCTCTGATCCGGGAAAGCACCTTGTACGTGACGCTCGAGCCCTGTTGCACCTTTGGAAAAACGCCCCCTTGTTCGGATCTGATCCTCAGCCACCGCATTCCGCGTCTGGTGGTTTCCTGTCTGGACCCCTCCCCGCAGATGAACGGTCGGAGTCTGGCTCTGCTGGAAGAGCAGGGCGTAGAGGTCACCCGCGGCATATTGGAAAAGGAAGGTCAGAAACTGCTGGCTCCTTTCGCTACAGCCGTTTGCCGAAAAAGGCCCTACATCATCCTGAAGTACGCCAAAAGCCGAAAGGGGTTCATGGCTCCCAACCCGCCGGCCCGGCATGGAATCACAGATGATCTGGCCCGGCGCCTGGTTCACAAATGGCGCTCGGAGGTGGACGCCATTCTCGTGGGGTATCAGACCGGCCTGGCCGACGATCCCGCATTGACCACCCGGCATTACTTCGGCCCCAGCCCGCTGCGGATCGTTCTGGATCCCAAGGCATCCCTACCCCCGTTATTGAGACTGTTTCAGGATGGGCACCCCACCTGGCGGGTGGTCGATCCCGGGATTTCCTCGCCCGGAAAAGTTAAGGCCCGAACCCTGGCCGTGGCGTCCCTTCCGGAACTGCTGACCGAGTTGCTGGAAAATCAGGTAGGCACTCTGTTGGTGGAGGGAGGGGCCAAAACCCTGAGACGGTTTCTGGCCGCCGGCCTTTGGGATGAAGCCCGCGTCCTGACCGGCCCCGGCACTCTGGATCAAGGCGTAGCAGCTCCCCTGCCCGACCATCCTCCCCTCGAACGCTATCGTCTGGGAAACAACCTGCTGGAGATCTATACCCGCACCGAATAGCCCTTCTTTCAGGTACATCCACGCCTTGCCGAAGCTACCAGGTTCGTTAAACTTCCATTAAAGTGGGGAAGTTAAACAGGCCTGAATGAGGTGAGGGTGTTTTCGTATTGCTACTTTAGCAGCTGAGCTTTGAACTAAGGCAATCCGAGGAATGAAATTATTTCTACTCTCTTTTCTGGTAGTGAGTTTGCAATTACTGGTCAGTGACCGGACCGGGTTGGCGGAGGTCGAAGTGGTCCGGCGGGAAATCGACAAACAGGTAGCCTGGCAGGACTGGCAAACCTATTTGGAAACGGAATCCGGGACAGACCGAAAGATTATCCTCAAGGTTTATACCGA
>CAZXIX010000133.1:0-500 GCA_964640855.1 uncultured Saprospiraceae bacterium | reverse complement strand
CCGACTGGTGTACGTGGTGCCGCCGAATGGAAAATCAAACCTTTAGCGAACCCCGAATCGCATCCTTCATGAACGAAAAGTTCTACCCGGTCAAATTCAACGCCGAAACCAAAGAGGACATCGTTTACAAAGGAAAGACCTACCACTTCGTAAAAGACGGTAAGCGGGGGCACCATGAGCTGGCCGCCACTCTGCTGCAGGGTCGCATGAGCTACCCCACCCTGGTCTTTATCGACGAGGAAGGAGAACTTATCCAATCCATCGTCGGCTTCAAAACGGCGGAAGAGTTTGAAATGATCCTCGCCTATTTCTACGGTGATTATTACATGAAAAAGCCCTGGTCAGCCTTCAAGCGGGACTACCAGTCCAGGCTGATCGTAAAGGACTAGATACAGTCCTGATATTCCTGAAGGCTCAGGCCCATAAAAGGGTGCACATGCTCCACGGGGAGACTGTTCATTAAAGTGTGTCTACTAACTTAGACACTTATGAGTAAAAAG
>CAZXIX010000132.1:0-9945 GCA_964640855.1 uncultured Saprospiraceae bacterium | reverse complement strand
GATCCTTCGGTCGGGATCGGCGGGGCGCCGGATCGCAAGGGCATCGTGACGCTGGATGCCTGCATCATGGATGCCCGGGGCAATGCCGGCAGCGTTACCTTTTTGCCCCGGATCCTGCACCCGGTCTCCGTAGCCCGGAAGGTTATGGAAGAAACACCTCACGTCATGCTGAGCGGAGCCGGAGCGCTGGAGTTCGCTCGGGAAATGGGTTTCGAGGAAGTCGATCTGCTCACGGACCGGGCTCAGGCTGCCTACGAGGCCTGGCTGGCTTCCGAGCAAGAGGAGATGAAGGTCTGGGAAGGCAATCACGATACCCTGGGGATACTGGCCATCGATGCGCAGGGCGATATCGCAGGCGCTTGCACGACAAGCGGGGCGGCCTACAAATACCACGGCCGGGTCGGAGACTCCCCGATCATCGGGGCGGGTATGTTTGTGGACAATGAGGTGGGAGGGGCATGCGCCACCGGTTGGGGAGAATTGGTGATGAAAACCCTCGGCTCCTTTCTGGTGGTAGAACTCATGCGACAGGGGGCAACCCCACAGGAAGCTTGCGAGGAGGCGATTTCCCGTATCGCCCGAAAATACCCCGAACAGTTGAAAGATGACTTTGGAGTGGCCTACCTGGCCGTCGACAAGGAAGGGAGGCACGGAGCCTACTCCTTCAAACCCGAATTCACCTACGTTCGCCATCAGCAAAAGGAAAACCAGGTTTTCACTTCCGAATCCCTGAGGCCCGCCTGAGCAGAGGGAGGTCTTTTCAGGCTTCTGCATTCAAGATTTCCGAAAGAAATTCCTTTCCGGATTCCGGAAATACGTTTTGGAAAGCGTATTTCCGCAAGGGATGATTTGGGAAAGATCGGATCCGGTATATCTGGATTTTGGGAAAGACATCGGAGCTTTTTTTCGGCCTTACTTCTCCTTCTTGCCTTCGGATAGTTGGCTGCTTTTCCCCTATTTTTGGGGTCTGGGAAACAAACCTGGTCCCTCGTTCTGCTGTACCCCATACAGAAGTTTGTTTAGCTAAAGAGGCGGCAATGTCCCGCTCATATGGTTCTTTTAATGGGTACAATCCTTCCAGATACGACCGGAAAGCCGACCGACCGGCTCTATTTCATCGACGCGATGCGGGCTTTTGCCATATTAATGATGTTGCAGGGTCATTTCATCCATGGACTCCTGGATGAGGCCTATCGGGATGCAGATAACCTGCTGTACCAGACCTGGCTGTACGGACGCGGGATCACGGCGCCCCTGTTCTTCACTGTGTCGGGCTTCATCTTTCTATACTTGCTTACCCGAAAGCCCTATCCCAAACGATTGGAAAATCCCCGGGTGCGGAAAGGGATCAAGCGGGGCTTGCAACTGATCGGGATCGGCTATTTGCTTCGATTGAATGTTGTTTCTGTATTCATGGGGACGGTCAACCCTGGCTTCTGGCTGGTAGACGTTCTGCAATGCATGGGTCTGGGGCTGCTTTTTCTGGTGGCGGTTTACTTGCTAAGCTGGAGCGGCAAGGGCTACGGAACAGGTTTCTTCCTGCTGATCGCCGGCTCGCTGGTTTTCCTTTTTCAGCCGGTTTATGCTGCCTGGGATCTGACCGCCTGGCCCGAACCCCTGGCCAACTATTTTACCCGGGCGCAGGGATCGGTTTTTACCCTGCTACCCTGGCTGGGATACACGGCCTGGGGGGCTTTCTGGCCTGTGTTTTCCATTGGCTTAAACCCGCGGATGCATCCCTCGGGTGGTTGGCCCTGGCTTTTGCCTGTACCGGGCTGGCTTTGGTCGGCTCGTCCTCCGAAGGCTTGATGTGGCTGCATCACCAGAGCGGCATTCCCCTTTTCAAGTCCGTCGCTTACCATAACTTCCTGTTCATCCGATTGGGCAATGTATTCTTTTTGTTCGCCCTCTTCCTGGCTTTTCGCCATTTTCTGAAAGGCAAGCTCATGGTAGAGATCGGTCAGCGAACTCTTGGAATTTATGTTTTGCACTTCGTCGTTCTGTACGGGAGTTGGTTCGGGCTGGGCTTGACGAAGTTTTTCTACCGCTCCCTGGCTCCGGCCTGGGTTATACCGGGTGCCTTTTTGTTTGTGGGGGCCATGACCGCTCTCGTCCTTTATTATTATCGAAAAAGGCCTTTTGACGGCATTGGATTTTGGCTGCAGGAGCGAGCCGGGCACGCATGGCGATCCAATTATTCCCGGGTAAAAAACAAAATCGGATCTTATCTGCAGACTCAGTGATCCGGAAAAGAGCCGACAAAAATTCATTTCCGGAGGTTAAAATCGTTTTTCAAATCCGGATAAAACAAATAGATTATCGGGGTCATTTTGAAATGAAAACTTTCCTGTGTCCTTGGTCAGCATATAGCCAATTCCCAAATAATAGGAATTATTTAAGATTAAAAGTGGCTATACTGCAAGATATTGTTATCTCACCAAAAATTTTTCTGCATGCGTTTAATTTCTACCGTTTTAAGCATCCTATTCCTATTTGCGGCTACGTATTCCTGGGGCCAGCGGACCGCCCCGGCACCTCAGGAAGGCAGACCCCTGATCCTGGCTCCCTTTCAGGGAGAGGGGGATTCCCGTATGGAGAAAGACACGCTCTTTCCTCCCATCTTCGCCGATCCCTGCAGTGAGACCGTTTTTTCCATTCCCGTAGGAGATCCCTGGGGATTTCTTTCCGGGACCAATGGGTTCGGTGACCAGCAGAAGGCCCAGTTCTTTTCCTTTGATCCTGAGTTTGCTCTGGAGATCAATTCGGTCGATGTTTTCTTTGCCGTCGCTTCTCCCATAGGCGATGGGGATATTTTCGTCCAGATCTATTCCGTCGGGCCTGACGGCGCTCCTGCCGACCTGCTGGGTACCAGCCAGGCCGTAGCCGTCAGCGAGATCGTCCTTCCGGGCGAATTTGTAGAACCTACCACTTTTGTCTTCGACGAGCCGGTACAGGCTCCGGCGGACAATCAATTCTTTGCCAGTGTAGACATCAGCCGCCTGTATGCCAGCAGAGATACGGTGGATATTTTTACCACGGATTTTGATTGCGGCAATCCGGGTGAGACCTGGGAATTGTGGGACGACGGCTCCTGGTTTTCATACAGCGACAGTTCCAGCTGGATCATCGAATCCAATCTGCTCATCTCGACCGAAGTTACGGTCAGCGATATCACCTCGATCAACGAACGTCAGCAAATCGAAGGCTTTTCTCTGGAGCCGGTATTTCCCAATCCCGCATCCACACAAATGCGCCTCTCTTTTGCGCTGGATCAGGCCGATGAGATTCAGGTTGAAATCTTTTCCTGGGACGGCAGAAGGGTTTTGCAACGCAACCTGGGGCAACTCTCTTCCGGCCGACACATTCGGGATTTGGAGGTTGCCGATCTGCCCAGCGGCATGTATGCCCTGGTGCTGACCAGCAGGCAAGGAAGACTTACGACGGGCTTCAGCAAGCAATAAACAGGGTAAGTGGTTTGGCCGCAAGCCATGCCTGTGGCCAGCCGCCTACCAATCCTGCGCCGATCCGGAGAAAAAAGCAAAAGAGCCAAAAAATAAGGCAGCCATCAGATACAAGGCCAGGAAAATGGCAAACAGGATGAGCGCAGCCTTCGCCCAATTGGCTTTACTCGGGTTGGTGTTGGAATTAAAGGCCCATATGAACAACAGGACGATGTTGACCAGCGGAATGGAGGTCAGAATGAACGTCAGGATCCAGTCCCAGACGGGTACGACTTCAGTGGTAGTAAGATTAGGCTTCGGTGTTTCCATATCCTTTTGAGTTGAAAAATCTGGCGTTGAGTGATTAGCGGGAGAAAAAGTGTTTGGCGACGCCAAGGGTACGAAGACTTCCTTTCCGCTTGACCTGGTGTTCTTGCATCCGCATGAGAATATCGTCCAGGGTTCCGACCGCATTGACGATATAGGGCCCTTTGTTCAGCATGACACACTCGGCCCTGCCTGCCATGGCGGCATCGGTGATCTCTGCGCGGCTGGGTTGTCCCTTTTTGGCCAGCCCCTCCAAAACCTGGGTCGCCCAGATCCCGGGAGCGTGAGCGGCTTCGCACAGCCAAAGGATCTCTTCCTGGACCTCGGCAATGCGTTCGAAGCCCATTTCCACAGCCAGGTCTCCTCGGGCGATCATAACCCCTATCGAAGGATTTCGCATGGCCGTCAGTAGGATCATACCCAGATTGCGGAAAGTCTCCTCCGTCTCGATCTTGAGGACCATACCGATATCGGACCGCTTCAGCTTGTTCAGCTCGGCTTGCAGAAGCTCAACATCCCGGGGAGTACGAACGAAAGAGTAGCCCACAATATCTGCATGCTCCGCCACGAAGGGGAGTTGCTGGATATCGTAGGAGGTCAGCGACGGCATGTTCAGATGCGTATCAGGCAGATTGATCCCTTTTTCGGATTTGAGTTTACTTCCGTTGATCGCCGCCTGATCGATCCGCACGATCACATGATCGTCCTGGACATCTACAATGCGGCCCCCGATTTTCCCATCATCGAAAAAGATCCTTTCATTTACCTGAATATCTTCGAAGGCATCTTTCAGTGTAGATGAAATTTTGGCGGTCAGGTGTTTTTCGGAAGGCGTTGGCTTGACGTCGGCAATGGGGCCGAAACCCATTTTGATCAGATCGCCCTCATGCAGCTTGATGCTGTCTTTCTTCTTATTCTTCTTGTTTAGGCGAGGCGGGAAGTCCGTTCGCAACTTGGGCCCGGAAAGATCCATATAGACCAGGCATCCTCTGCCCGTTTTTTGCTCGGCCTGACGCACATGATGGACCATATTCAGCCAGGCTTCGGGGCCATCGTGGCTTAAGTTGATGCGGGCGATGTCCATTCCGGCCAACACCAGGGATTGGATCAGTTTGGGGTCGTCGGCTGCCTCACTGGGCATGGTGACCATGATCTTGCTGTGTCCTTTACGCCGCTCCGGCCCGAACAGGCGCTGCTTGTTGTCGAAAAGCCGGATCTGACTCTGTTTGTACGTTAGGGGAGGCGTGACGATCGGAAATTCCGGCATAGGACGCCCATCCAGCAAACAGAGCAATTTATGAATGTTGAGGAGGTTGGAGAGCGAATAGGCTTCGGCATGACCGATAGCCGAAATGCCCAGGCAGGAAAGTTCATCCTGCATATTCCGCAAATCGTAGGAACGAATGGTCAGGTAATGGATCAGATTTCGGGCGCTTTCCCGGTTCAGGGGGTGCACTCGCCGGATTAAATCCCCGTAGGCAATTTCATTTTCCAGGGCCTTACGGGCAATGGTCTCAGTCTGTTCCAGCAAATTGATCAGGGAGGAACTCACAGTTTTATCATTGGCTCTCTACAATATAGGCATTCAGGTATCCATGAAGGATGTTATTTATCATCTTTTGGCGCTTATTAGAACCGGAGGGAGATCCCGTTTGACAGGCTGTACATCAGATTGGGGACTCCTTTCGGGGGGCGCGAGTCATAGCTTACATAGGTCCTGAAATTAAAGGAAAGCAATTTGAAGATCTGAAATGTGAATTCAGTCTGATTGGTGAATCGAAAGTCCGACCATCCGTCCAGTCTGGGCTGATAGTAAATGACGGTCTGAATACCAAAGGTTTCGCTAAGTTGGTATCCGGCCGAAGCATATCCACTCAGACGAACATCGCGCAGCACGGGAAAGGGATCTCCGGGCGCCGTATTCTCCTCGTATTCGAACATGAAAATCAGCCCCATATTGAAATAGAGGGTGTCCGAACGCAATAGGGTAAACCGTGGCCCCGTACCCAGCAAATATCTTTCGCGGATCTCCTGGACCCGGTTGTAATAGGCCTGGCCGAACGCCTCCCAGGTAAATAAGGAAGTGATCTCCCGATTGTATCGCAAATGCGCCAATCCGACATTGCTGAAATCGACCTGCGATCGAAGGGAATCGGGATCATCGATATTCTCAAAACGGGTGAGTTGGTAGGAACCAAAGGCCAGCCACCGATTTTTTTTATTCAAACGGACGATTTTCGAATTGGTGCCCACTTCAGTGTATCGTCCGAGCCGGTTCCGCCGTATCCGGAAATTGAAGTCCATGATCCCGTACCAGCCATCTTCTTCCGGTTTGAGCCGAAGGTCTTCTACGTTGAGCAGTTGGGCAGGCAAATCGGTTGGTACGCTAAGCACTACGGCCCATATCCAAAGCCATCGCATAGGGTTTTTTTTTGAGGATTTCAGAAACGATGCTAAAGGTAGGAGGCTCTTCGGCCATGAGAAAATGAACCGCTGCCAGAATGGCTCATGCGCCCTTGATCGCCCCAATCCATTTTAGCGACAAAAGTCATTCCCCAGCCGGCGACCAAAGTCTTATTTTAGAGCAAAACATCTGCTATGCTGCTCGTTGACTGGACTCTCGCCAATTTCTTGATGGCGGCCATGACCATTTCCTTGTTCGGGATTGCCGTCATCATGTTGTACGTCGCATTCACCCGCAAGGAGGGTGCGGCTGACAGCAAGGAAAAATATATGAATGACAAACCCAATTCAGACGCCCCCTGAGATCAACTCCTCCGTATTGGCTTTCTCCGATTTCTGGTTCCCCAGAAAAAGCAAATCCTTTACCTTGTATCAAACCCAAAACCCATTTACCATGCGTTTTTTCGGCCCTATCTTTCTTTTTCTCCTTTGTTTCTCCCCGGGGGCCTTTTCCCAAGACCTTCGTACGCTGATGCAGCAAATTTCCGAGCAGGTTGGCGAAGTTATCATCGAGGACGATACCTACCGGCAAGAGTGGACGGCAGAGGAAGATCAACCTTACCGGGCCACTTTTCGTCGAGAGGAAATCGACAAAAAAGGGAAAAGCACAGAATATCTGTATTACCTCAACCTGGCGGACTTCAACGATCGACTGGTAATCCGGGAAACCAATCGCAACCGGATGCATGTCCTGCTGCGTACCCAGGGACAATTATCCGCCATCAAGAACTTCAAGGACGGTGAGCAGGAAAACTACGAGAAAGAGATAGAGATTGTCGTAGACGGGCCCGATGCGGCCGATGCCCTGATCGAGTTGCTCAAATCCGCCATACCCCTGGCCATCGAAATGGATGAAGCCCGGATCGTTCCCCAGGATTACAACTCAGCCTTGCAAAAAGCCCTGTCCAGCGTCCAGACCGTCAGCATCAAAGAGGATACCTACGAACAGACCCTGCGCCTGTGGGAAGGGGAGTTGCCCATCCTGGAGCTGGAGGTACGGGAGCCCAGCGGGAGGGACATTCAATTGGTTACCAGTACCTTCAATCTGGCAGACCTGAGCGATCCCGTAAATTTTGAGGTACGGGGCGACCAGGTAAAAGTCGTTTTGCGGACGCGCGGAAACCTGAATTACATTGCCCAGACCACCGATGGGGAACCTGAAAACTATCAGGATGACATCGAGATTCTCATGGACGGTGTCGAAAAAGCCCGCGATTTCACCAAACTGCTCAACTATTGCATTCCGGAAGCCCAGGAAAAAATGAAATCCTACTTGCCGGAGATGGAACCGAATCAGGGGGCCATCCAGGAAGTCAGCGATCAGGTGGGCGAGGTTGTCCTGGGTGAAACGACCATCCAGCAAACGCTCGAACCCGACTGCCAAACGAAGCTGACCGTCAATGAAGCAGACGAAAGGGGCTCCTCCACCACGGTTTTCTCTTTTCACCTGGGAGACATGAACGGTCGCCAGGCCCAGATCGATGTGAAAGGGAAGAACATCGGGGTATCTCTTCCGTCCAACGGGAAGATCCGAGTTGTGAGTGAAGAGGAAGACGGGGAGTTCAAAGGATATACTTATGAGGTTTTTCTGGAGGCCGACCGGGTCGAGACAGCCCGTATGATCGAACACCTTCTTCCTTTGGCCACCGAATGGTGCGATGAGAATCGGGTCCGATTGGCTCCCAAGGGAGGTCCGGAACAAAAACTGGAGTGGGTGGCCGAGCAATTGGCTGCCTTCCGGGGAGAGGATGGCGAAACTCAGCAGGAGTTGCGGTGGGATTCGGGCGAAAGCTGCAATCTCAGCTATGAGGTGTCGGATGGGAAATCTCTGGAGGCTTATGAGTTCAGACTCGAGGATCTAGGAGCCAATAAAATCCAGCTGGATATCAGTTCCCGGGAATTGAGCATTTCTCTGGGCACAGAGAAGGATCAGGACCTGATCCAGGAATATAAGGATGGTGCTTTGAAGCGTTACGTAAACGAATTTGAATTTCCTCTCGGAGATCTTACCGTGGCCCGGGACATGGTCCTGGTATTTCAGGAATTGGCCGAAAGCTGCAAGGAATGAACCGAATTTATTGAGTCATTCGGTGGTTTTCACCGTATAACGGTAAGTGAACCTTGCCGCTTGAGTTTCCCACGGCTGTTTTCCATGCCTGCCCAGGCCGAACCATCCTCAAAGGTGGCGCTGGCCCGCCAGGAATAGACCCCCTGGTCCACCAACTGACCGTCTACCCGGCCGTCCCAGGCTTCTGCAGGTTCACCATCGATCAAAGCGGTAGAAGCCCAAATGCGCTCGCCGTTGCGGTTAAATACTTCGACTTGATAGGAACTCAGGCCATATCCTTTGGGCCGAAACAGGCGAACATCTTCTGCGCCCGAACCCTCGGGTGTGAATACGTTGGGAATGTAAAGCGTGCCGATGAAGTTGGGGGTCAAAGCCTGCGAGACCGTGTCGCGGCATTCGTCATCCGAGATAGCCTCCAGGGTGATCGTCTTTTCGCCATTGGACAAAAACTGGTGAACCGGGTTCACTTCTTCTGAAATAGCGCCATCCCCAAAATCCCAATGATAGGAAATAGCTCCGTTGCTGAGATTCTCGAACTGGAAGGTATTGGTAGGAGCGTCGGGCACCAGTTCAAAGGAAAAGTCGGCGGCCGGGCCTGGGAAAACGGTGATCAGGTTGGGTAATAATAGAGTATCCTGGCAAAAGCCCTGGTTGTCTGCCACCAAAGTTACGCTGTATACTCCTGGTTCGGAATAGATATGCTCAACCTGGGGGCCGTTACCTTGAGAACCGTCCCCGAAATCCCAGAAGAAGTCGGTGGCGTCGGAAGATACTTCCCCGAATAGTACCGTCAGGGGCCGGCAACCTTGTCCCGGATCCCAGTCAAAGTCAGCGATGGGATCTTGCAGGGCAAGGAAGTTTTTCTCGATGGTATCCTGGCACTGGAAAGTATTGGTAGCAATTAACTGAATGGTTTTTTCCCCCGGACTGCGGTATGAGAATACCGGGTTTACCCGGGTATCAAAAGTCCCTTCTTCAAACTTCCATTGGTAGCCCACCGCATCGATACTTCGATTGGTGAACTGGAGTTCGACCGGCAACTCGCATTCCCGATCGGCCACGAAACTGAAGTCCGCTGTTGGACTCGGAGTGACGATGATCGGGCTGAAGGTCTGCTCATTGTCGCAACCCAGCGCGTCGATGACCGTTAGACGCACGGCATAAAATCCTGCTTGCTCATAGGTGTGAGCCGGGTCTTGTTCAACAGAAGTGTTGCCGTCTCCAAAGTCCCAGGTGTAGAATAAGTTATCTCCCGGGGTCTCGTTGGAAAAATTCACGCTCACGGGTACACAACCTACGCCGTTATCCAGGGTGAAGGCCACCTCGGGAACCGGTCTGACAGTAATGGTCCGGGAAAGAGTGTTGGGGCATCCGGTCAGGGTATCCCGCAGGGTCAGGGAGACCGCATATTCCCCTCCCATTTCGTAAACGTGTACGGGGTCTTTTTCGGAAGAAAAGAAGCCGTCTCCAAAATCCCATCGATAGGTGAAGGCCCCCCGCCCGGCGTGGTGAACTGGACGGAGTCCAAGGCACAAGGATTATCGGCAAAAGATAAACTCACGTTGGGGAAATCGTTTACCACGATCAATTGGTTGATGGAAGCCGATCCGCAACCCCAGGAGGAACAGCACAAATCCCAATAAAAAA
>CAZXIX010000131.1:0-10343 GCA_964640855.1 uncultured Saprospiraceae bacterium | reverse complement strand
GTTGGTCTTTGCGGATCAGATGGTATTCCGGCTCGATCGGTTCTTTCACCTTCATGATCATCTCTGCCCTGGCGTAGGTTTCTTCCAGGCCGGGGAGGATTTGAGCACCGGCATCGATGTAGTCCTGGTCGGTGAATCCGCTGCCTTCGCCTGCCTTAGATTGGACAAAGACTTCGTGGCCTCGCTTGGTGAGTTCGAGGGCGCCGGCCGGGATCAGGGCAACCCGGTTTTCATTATTCTTAATTTCCTTTGGGACTCCTATTATCATGCGATTGTTGGATTTGAGCCCGCTAATTTACAGATAATGCTGGTCTCTGAAGTCCAAAAAGGGGAGGGATATGCTGCTTAGGCCGGGGGGCTTTCCAGGAAAATCGGTTGATCAGCTTCCGGGAGGGTGTTCAGTTTTTCTACGATGCGAAACAGATGCTGAACGGCGGATCGCCCTTCGGACCCCAGATCGATGGAGTATTCATTGACGTAAAGCCGGATGTGTTGTTGCATGACGGCGGGGTCCATTTCCTGGGCGTGTTTCCCCACGAAGGGCTCGGAGGCTTCCGGATGTGCAAAAGCAAATCCCACACTTTTGCGAATAAGCCGGTTGACGCGGGATTTAAGGCCGTCCGGCAAAGATCGGCGAATGGCGATGCCGCCCAGGGGAATGGGGTTTCCGGTTGCCTCCTCCCAATATTCCCCCAGGTCGATGAGTTTGACCAGCCCCTTGTCGGCAAAGGTAAACCGGTTTTCGTGAATGATGAGCCCGGCGTCGACCTTACCTTCCAATACGGCATTCTCGATCTCGGAAAAAAGCATTTCCTTCTTTTGCCGGATTTCCGGGAAGGCAAAATCCAGCAGGAAATTAGCCGTCGTATATTTACCCGGTATGCCGATCCTGAGCGCGGATATTTCTTCGCGCGGGATGGGTTGCGGCGCGATGAGCAGGGGGCCGCAATTTCGCCCCAGGGCGCTTCCTGCATCCAGAAGCTGGTATTTGTCCCGGAGCCAGGCCAGTGCATGGTAGCTTAGCTTGGTAATGTCCAGGTCGCCCCGGAAGGCTTTCTGGTTGAGTTCTTCGACATCCGACAGGACCAGCTCAAAATCCAGACCTTCGCGATCGATCCGGCCATGGATCAGCGCATCGAAAATGAAAGTGTCGTTGGGGCATGGAGAAAAGCCGATGGAGAGTTTCATGCAGATTATCTTTGGAATACGGACTGTGAAAATCCTATTGAGATCGGAATGGATTTCATCCGTTTTTTATTCGAATAAAATCAGGCACCGGAAGGTTTAGTCGCCAGAGAAATAAAGGTAGTTGACATGGATGACATACGGGTTTTATGGGAGGACAATCATTTGTTGGGCGTGAATAAACCGGGCGGTTGGCTGGTACAGGGGGATGAGACCGGAGATCCTACGCTCCTGGACTGGGCCAAAGAATACATCAAGGTCCGCTACGACAAACCGGGAGATGTCTTTCTCGGGCTGGTCCACAGGCTGGATCGCCCGGTCAGCGGGGCCGTGGTTTTTGCCCGTACCAGCAAGGCCCTCACACGCATGAATAAGTTGTTCCAGTCCCGGGAGGTAAAGAAGACCTATGTTTGCCTGACCACGGAGCGCCCGGACCCCATCGTGGGCAAGCTGACCCACTACATATCAAAGGATCGAAGCCGCAACAAGGCCAGGGCTTTTGCCAGCGAGAGCAACCGGGCCCGGGAATCCGGCGCCAGAGAGTCGGTGCTCGAATACGAGCTGATCGGGGAGATCGAAGGTCGTTTTCTGGTACGGGTAAATCCCCATACGGGGAGACCCCATCAGATCCGGGTCCAGATGGCCGAATTGGGGTGCCCCATTTTTGGCGATACCAAGTACGGTTCCTCTTTGGCCTTATCCGATGGAACCATTTGTCTGCACAGCCTTTCCCTGGATTTTGTGCATCCCGTGAAAAAGGAGCCCATACAGATCAGAGCCGAGCTTCCGGACAATCCGATCTGGGGAAAATTCAGGGAATTGGTTTGAGATAGGTCAGTTGGCAGTCCCCGATATTGGATAACCTGACGAAGCGAATCCTACTTATTGCAGGATTTGGGAATTTCCCACGCTTGTCAGGATCTCCGCTGCGCTCCGACCCGATACCCATACCATACCATACCATACCTTTTCGGCTTCCTGCTCAGATGACGCCCAGTTCTTTCCCTACCCGGGTGAAAGCGCCTATGGCCTTGTCGAGGTGTTCGCGATCGTGAGCCGCGCTCAATTGAACCCGGATGCGGGCTTTCCCTTTGGGCACGACCGGGTAGAAGAAACCGATCACGTAGATGCCTTCTTCCAGGAGGCGATCTGCAAATTGTTGGCTGAGGGGCGCGTCGTAAAGCATGATGGGAACGATGGCGTGCTCTCCGGGAAGAATGTCGAATCCCGCTTCCGTCATAGCCTTGCGGAAATACAGGATATTTTCTTCCAGCTTGTCCCGCAGAGAGGTGTCCCGGCTAAGCAGATCCAGCACTTTGAGAGAAGCTCCCACGATGGCCGGGGCCAGGGTGTTGGAGAAGAGGTAGGGCCGCGACCTTTGCCGCAGCATATCGACGATCTCCTTTCGGGCCGCCGTGAATCCTCCGCTGGCGCCGCCCATCGCCTTGCCGAGTGTCCCGGTGATGATGTCTACCCGATCCATGACTTTGCGGAATTCGTGGGTGCCTCGCCCCGTTTTTCCGACAAATCCGGTGGCATGGCAATCGTCTACCATAACCATGGCATCGTATTTTTCCGCCAGGTCACAGATCTTGTCGAGTTGGGCGATGGTTCCGTCCATGCTGAAAACCCCGTCTGTGGCGATCATACGACGGCGAGCTCCCTGGGCCTCTTTCAGTTGGGCCTCAAGATCGGCCATGTCGTTGGTCTGGTAGCGGAAGCGTTGGGCTTTACACAGCCGGATGCCGTCAATGATGGAGGCGTGGTTCAGCGCATCGGAGATGATGGCGTCCTCTTTTCCCAGCAGGGGTTCGAACAATCCGCCGTTGGCGTCAAAAGCCGCCGCGTACAAAATCGAGTCCTCCATGCCGAGGAAGTCGGCGATCTTCTCTTCTAGCTCTTTGTGAATATCCTGCGTCCCGCAGATGAATCGTACCGAAGACAGGCCGAAGCCATGCGTGTCGATGGCCTCTTTGGCAGCCTTGATCACCTCGGGGTGGGCGGAGAGGCCGAGGTAATTGTTGGCGCAAAAATTGAGCACTTCGCCTCCTTCGCGGGTCTGTATGGAGGCGCCTTGGGGGCTGGTAATGATCCGCTCTTTCTTGTACAATCCGGCTTCCTGGATTTCCTGCAATTCTTGTTCCAGTGCGGGTTCAACGTTTGAAAACATGGGTCGATTCGAGTTTTTTGATTTAAGCGACTACACCTTCCCGGGGGAAGGCTGTTTTAAGCCGTTTCCGGGATCTGGCTCAGGTTCTTCAGCATATCTTCCGTCATGCTTTCCAGGTCAAACTCAGGGCTCCAGCCCCAGTCTTCCCGAGCCATACTGTCGTCGATGCTGTGCGACCAGGAATCGGCAATACGTTGCCGGTAGTCGGGTTTATATTCAATCTTTAGATCGGGAATATGTTTTTGAATGACGCCTGCAATTTCCTCCGGCGTAAAACTCATGCCCCCGAGATTGTAGCCGGTCCGCACGGAAATGGCGTCTTGCGGGGCGTCCATCAGTTCGATTACCGCCCGGATGGCATCCGGCATATATAACATGGGCAGGCGGGTGTCGGGGCGCAAGAAGCAGGTGAAGGGCGAGCCTTGTATCGCCTTGTGAAAAATTTCGACCGCATAATCGGTAGTTCCTCCCCCCGGGAGGGCATCATAGCTGATCAGCCCCGGAAAGCGCAAAGAGCGCACATCCAAGCCGTAGTGGGTGTGGTAATACTGTGCCCAGCTTTCTCCGGCTACCTTGGAAATCCCATAAACGGTCTCGGGCTGCTGGACGGCGTATTGGGGTGTGTGGTCGGAGGGGCTGTGGTGCCCGAAAACGGCAATGGAACTCGGAAAGAACACTCTGGCATCCAGCTCGCGGCCGATATCCAGCATGTTGAACCAGCCGGCCATATTTATCTCCCAGGATTTTCGGGGATCTTTTTCAGCACGGGCGGAAAGAACCGCCGCCAGATGATAGATCTGGGTGACGCCGTTTTCGCGGCAAATCCGGTTCAGGTTTTCCTGATCCAGCACATCCAGCTTTTCGGTGAGAACCATCGCATCGGGGATCTCCCGGATGTCGGTGGCGATCACATTTTTCCGGCCCCACTTTTCGGCCAGCGCTTTTCGAAGCGCCGTACCGATTTGCCCACCGGCTCCGGTGATCAGAACGGTTTCTTTCCGCATAGAATCTGGTTAGGAACAGCGCTGTAAAACTACGGAAAATATGCTATTTCAACCTTTGCCGGGAAAGCCGATCTGCCTCCTCGAAGTCCGGGATCCGGGCCAGGGATATCCATTCCCGGCCTTCTTCCTTCAGGCGCAGACAATAGGTTGTTTTGCCATTGGTGATAAGCAGGAAAGGAACGTCCAGCGCCCAATTGTAGGCCGAGATCTGCCGAACAGTGGCAGGGCTCAATTTGATTTCCGGGCTTTTGCACTCTGCCAGTAACATGGGCTCTCCCAAGCTGTTGGCAGCCAGCAGATCGAAGCGGCGTACGTTTTTGTTCACCATCAGTTTCCGCTCCTGTTGGATCAGGTTGGCCGGATAGTTTCGCTCCCGGATCAAATACCGGATCAGCAATTGCCGCACCAACTCCTCCGGCGTGGCCACCAGCCACATCTTCCGGATGGAATCCCAGATCTGTTTCTTTCCGGCTTCGGAACGAAGGCTGAGTTGAGGCTGCAGGCTTAACAGGTCGATGGTCACCATATCATTCCGTATCGGCCTCCCTGTGAAAGGAAAATTTCAGGCAGGAGCGGGTTTGCGGGCTTATGCGGAATCGGTGATCCAGCCGGTAGCCCACTACCCAGCAGATCTCGCCGCGGGCCGTCTCCATCAGCCAGACCCGTTCTTTTTCCCAGCGGTCCAGTTTTTGATGGGTGAAAAAATCCTGGAGCTTTTGGCTTTTGCCCTCCATGCCCAGGGGTTGAAACCAGTCTCCCTGCCACCAGTGCCGCAGGGTGAGGGGGAAGGTTAATTTTTCGGCATCCAGTAGAATGGTGCGTTCATCCGGCTGAAACAGGGTATCCGGGACTTCGACCCGCTCTTTTAGAAAGACCCCATCTTCGACCCGGAGCTCGTTTTCCAAAGCGGGCCAGGAATGCAGCAACTCCAGTTCCGTTTGCCGGCTCCGAATGTGCCAGGAATCACGGTCTATCAGCAGTTCGAAGCCGGGAGATGAGAAAAGCGCTCCCGCATGGCGGGTTTGGTGCAGAGCCTGTTCGATCTGGTTGGGACGAAAGCCGAAGGGTTTGAGCCAGTGAAAAAGTATGGACTGCCGGGCGGGATGATCCCGGATGGGATTCAGGTCCAGCGTACAACCCGCATCGGTTTCTTTCCAACATTGGGCTTTCCAGGAGGCCAGGGCTTCGGAGGCCAGGCAATCCATTTCCCGGAGCATGCGAAGATTGGATTGGGCCCGCTCATAGAAATTGGGATTCCAGGAAACCCATAAGGGTATGAGATGGTGGCGGATCTTGTTTCGGTCATATTGGTCCTCCGCATTGGATCGATCCTCTCTCCAGTCGATCCCTTCTTTACGGGCGTAGGCCTCGATCTCAGATCGTGTGGCAAACAGAAGCGGCCGTACGATTGCGCCTCTTTTAACGGGAATGCCGGCCAGGCCGGAGAGCCCGCTGCCCCGAATGAAATTGAGGAAAAAGGTCTCGATCGCATCGTCTGCCTGATGGGCGGTTGCCACCCGGTCGAAACCGTGCCGGGAACGAATCTCTTCCAGCCAGGGATAGCGGATTCGGCGGGCCGCCATCTGGACGGATTCGCCCGGCTGCATATCGCTTGGGGTGTCTACCGTCAGCTGGAAAAAGGGAACGGCGAGTCGTTCAGCTTCTCCTTTCACAAAACGGGCATCTTCGTCCGATTCCTTAGCTCGGAGTTTATAGTTGACATGAGCCAGGGCGAAGGAAAAATTGCCTTTCTTCAAAAGATGGGCCAGCACCATAGAGTCAATGCCGCCGCTGCAAGCCAGAAGGATCCGGTCTGATGAAGTAAACAGGTCTTCCCGTTCAATAAAAGATTTTAACTGACCCAGCATAGGCTCAAAATTGATACCCCATGTAATCAGCGATCGCTTAATGGGTTGGAAAGCTGATTCGCAGGGATTAAATATACAGAGTCTCGACAACCCATCCCGAATCACCCGCTCCAGCCGGCAAGGGAAATTTCTTTTTCATCGAAAGGGAATCTTTTGGGCTGCCTGTTTGGTAATGTATTCCCGAATTTTTGCAAATACCATCTCATCCTGAGCTTGTTTCCCTTTTTCGGACAGCTATTTCCTCTCTTCCCAAGGGGGTTGGGTAGCGAAATCCGTTCGGGAATGTGCAAAGTCTTCCTCGAAGACATATCTAAGTACAGACCTAATATTCCTGCAGGCTCAGGCCAATAAAAACCATGAATATGCTCCACGGACAAAAGGGTAACCGGTACCGTATTACCCCCCGCGCCCTTTGATTCCCTGAAGGGAAGGCCTGCCCGCAAGCATTAAAACATTACAACATTATCCCCCCGCTTGTCAGGATCTCCGCTGCGCTCCGAACTGATACCTGATATCCATTACCCACTCAACCCCTCAATTACTTAACCACTTCACCACTCCCTAACCATCCAGGGAAGCCCTACATTCTAATAATCCTTCAAGAATCAGGGGTTTGCACTTAGGTCAAGTCCGGATCTTCTTCCGGCAGCTTGGAACGACGGCGCATGAGGGGTAGGTCTTTAGCTACCATTTGCACGGTGTTTCGGATGCGTTCCTCGGACAAGATCAACTTGCCGCGTTTCAGGCTGTTCAGTACGTCTTCCCGGTAGTGCCGCACGGTTATCAATTCCAGGCCCCGATCGAGCATCACTTTGAACTCTGGTTTGATCTTCTCAATGAACCGTTCAACTTTATCGTCCTGATCGTTGACGCAGACGCTGAAGGAAATGGCCGAATTCTGCATCATATTCACTTGCATGCGAAGGTCTGCAATCCATTGAAACAGCTTGCTGAAATGGTGTTCTGCCACAAAAGAAAAGTCGCGCGTGGAGATCTGAAGCAAGGCCTGGTCTTGCTCCACGGCCACCATGGGTGGGTAGTTGTCATCCACCTCGTCGGATATGAAAGTGCCGCTTCCGGAGGGTTCCACGAAGGATTTGACGTAGAGCGGGATGCTTTTGTTCTGGAGCGGCTTGATGGTTTTGGGGTGGATAACTTTGGCACCGTAGTAGGTCATCTCGATGGCTTCCCGATAGGAGAGGCGATCCAGTTTGACGACGTCGTCAAACAAGCGGGGGTCGGCCGTTAACACGCCGGGAACGTCTTTCCAGATGGTCATATCCGCTGCGTCCATGCAGAAGGAAAAAATGGCGGCGGAATAATCGGAGCCCTCCCGCCCGAGGGTGGTGGTGGTGTTCTCCTGGGTGCTGGCTATGAATCCCTGGGTCAGGATAAGTCCCTGATCGGAAGCCAGTCGGGGCTCGACGATTTTGCGGAACCGGTCCTGGGTTTCTTGCCAACGGACCCACCCTTCCCGATAGATATCATCGGTGAGGATCACGTCGCGGGCGTCCAGCCACTGCACTGGAATCCCCTGCTGGACCAGGTAAGAAGCTACGATCCGGGAAGAAAGTAGTTCGCCCAGACTGACCAACTGATCGTACATGTAGTCGTAGTTGGGGTGGGGATCTTCGTCCAGGATCCAGTCCGCTTCCACAAAAATATCATTCAACTGGTCGAAGGCTTCTCCGGATTCCGATGCGATCAGGTCTTTAAGCAACTGAAAATGAAATTGTTTGACCTTCTGAAGCAGGTCCCGGGCTTGCCCCTTGCGATCGGCATGAGCCTGGACCACCTTTTCCAGTGCGTTTGTGGTTTTACCGATGGCCGATACGACCACCACCAATCCGGGCCTTTGATGATCCCGGATGATGCGGGCCACATTCCGGATGGCCTCCGGATTTTTCAGCGAAGCACCTCCAAATTTGAATACTCGTCTGTCTGTCGTCATGTCGGCTTTTTTGGAAACTGCAAAAATAGGAGTTTCCCTGGTCCACAAATATGGGTAGTATCCTGCTTTCGGACTTTTCCCGGGAAAGGTGTTGATTTGTCGGACGGCATGTATCCTCCCTTCAGTAAGTTCTTAATCCTTTTTAAATGTCAGCTGAAGCCCACGGGGCATCAGCGCTGCCCACTCAGATGTGAGGCCCTGTTTTTGGGGAAGGATTTGACTGATAAGTTTTTGCTTTCCCGACACCGTTTATTTTTGTCTTCGAATCATTACGCATGGCATGGCCCGACCGGATTTTGATCTCATCGTCATTGGTGGAGGAGCCGCCGGCTTTTTTACTGCTTTGCGCCTGGGGGAACTGTGTCCGCAGGCCCGCATCCTTATTCTGGAGCAAGGAAAGCAGGTCCTGGGCAAGGTAAAGGTATCCGGGGGCGGCCGCTGCAACGTTACCCATGCCTGCTACGATCCAGGGGAACTTTGCCACTTTTATCCCAGAGGAAGTAAGGAATTGGTCGGTCCTTTTCATCATTTTGCTCCGGGCGACATCATCGCCTGGTTTGCTGAGCGCCAAGTGAGCCTGAAAACAGAGGAAGATGGCCGGATGTTCCCGGTTACCGATTCTTCCCAGACCATCATCGATTGTTTTCTGAACCAATGCGGCAGGCTCGGGATCGAGATCCGGACGCGCTGTCGGGCCCGGTCGATCTGGTTTTTGGAAAAGTCTTCTTCCTGGCAAGTCGATATCGATGGAGCTTCGTTGCTCACCCGCTTTTTGATGGTCGCCCCGGGAAGCAGTAAGCAGTTCTGGAGTCACCTGGAGGCCCTGGGGCACAAGATCGTGGATCCGGTGCCGAGCTTATTCACGTTCAACATTCCCGATAAGAAATTGCACGCATTAGCCGGGACATCCATGCCGGCCGCCCGGGTCGAGATTCCCGATGCCGAACGGGCTGAGGAGGGACCCATTCTGATCACGCATTGGGGTTTGAGCGGTCCGGCGGTTTTGAAGCTGTCGTCGATTGGCGCTCGCGAATTGCACGGGTTGGATTACCGATTTGATATTCTCGTCAACTGGGTAGGGGAGGAACCCGCCCTAATGGAGGAAAGCATCCTTCAGCTGAAAAAATCTTTCGGAGGGAAACGGGTGTTTAGCCGCTCCCATTGGGGCCTGAGCCAGCGCCTGTGGAAGTACCTGGTCGATCGGGCCGGGATAAAACCCGACCAAAATTGGGCCGACCTGAAGAAAATGCAAGTAGAAAAATTGGCTCAAATGCTGGCGGCCTGCCCTTACCGGGTGTCGGGCAAAAGCACCTTCAAGGAGGAGTTTGTGACGGCCGGCGGGGTGGATCTTCCGGAGGTAGACCTCCGTCGTTTCGAAAGCAAGTTGTTTCCCCAACTCTATTTCGCGGGGGAAGTGCTGAATATCGATGCCTTGACCGGGGGTTTCAATTTTCAGGCTGCCTGGACGGGCGGGTGGATCGCCGCTACGGATATGGCGCAGAAGATGGAGGAATGAAGGGATATTAGGGGCCAAAAAAAGAGCCGGCATTGCCGGCCCTTCTAAATGCCCTGATAACCAGGTTAATGTATGGATCTCACCAAGTTTACCTTCTCAAAGAATACCGATTCCGAATGTCGCTTTTCGACCTGTTTTCAAGGCGTCGGAATCCTTTTTCCTGAAGAAGGTTTGCTTCTTATTGTTTGACGATGTGGAAGGTTTTTTGCCCTCCGTTCTCCAATTGAATGCGGTAATAGTAGTTGCCCGGCGCAAGATTGCGCCCTTCGAATTTGACCGTATGGGTACCCGCTGTAAAGCGCTGGTCCGTAAGAACGGTAACTTCCTTGCCCACGGAATCCAGGATGGAAATTCGGGCCCGGCCGCTGTTTTCCTGTTCGAACTCGATCTGGGTCCAATTGCGGAAGGGGTTGGGGAAAGCCTTGCTTTTGAGGCTTGGGTTCAGGATCTCCCGGGTATTCACCACGGCGTTGCAATTATTGATGAGCGGCAGGTAGGTGAAGTCGTGCTGGAAGCTGCTTTGGATCTCTGCCTGATCGGCGCCCAGCCAGTCGATCAAAACGGAACCGTACACATCGCGGAAGTCGATCTGCATGGCCACGCCGGCCTGGCGTTCAACCCACTCAATGGGGGCGTTGGCGGCGGCGAA
>CAZXIX010000130.1:0-10455 GCA_964640855.1 uncultured Saprospiraceae bacterium | reverse complement strand
TTCATCTCCGCCAGAATGGAGGCGACGATCTCGCTGTCGCTGAAATTCATCTGGCAGCCGTAGCTTTCTATATAGAAATGCTTTTGCCCGGGGGCATCCGTCTTCTTCGTTTCAGGCGCAAAAACCTCGCCCTGACGCTCTTCCTGAATCTCCTTCTTTAACCCGATCAGCGTGGGGTTATCGTCGTACAGCATCTTTTCCGCGATTTAGGCGCCGAAGATAACACTTTTTAGGGGAAACAGTGACAAAATGTCAGCTTGGAAGGGCGCAGACCATATGGGCCCGACGGCAGTAGAGTCGCTCAGAAGGCTGAAGGGTTAGGGCTGCATGGAGTAGAGATTGAAAATTCCCTCATTCCTAAATCCATGCTTTGTCGGATCTGCTTTTCTGCAAATCTCCGAATCAAATCGTAAGATCCAGTCTGGCGATGATATTCCTTGGCGCTTGTATTCGCCCGGGCCGCACCGCATATTCCTGATTAAAGGCATTGTTCAGGATGACGGATGCCTTCAGAAGTTCTCCAAACTGGAACGAGGCTCGCGGATTCAACAAAAAATAACCGTTGTTGGAATTCCGCCAGATGGGTGCTTCCCGGGAAATGCCATCCAGTTGGAAACCGGGAATGGTAATCTGGAGGAAGTAATCGATGGCCGTAACCTTGCTGGCGTAGAAGGCTTCTATGCCCAGGCCCAGTTTTCCGATCGTAGCCTGTATGTCAAACTTGAACTGGTGACGATTCCGGTATTTCAGGAAATTTTCCTCGGAGGTCGAATTGAGGTAGTTGGTCTGGGCTTGCGTAGGAGCTTCACCGGGCTCGACCGGGGTGGGGTCGAATTCCATGAAACGAGGATCGATGTACATGTATCCCGCCAGGAAGGAAAGGGGAACGCCGAAGAACTTGCCTCGGCCGAACATGGAGATCTCGAAACCCTTGATCTCGGTATCGCCTACGTTGATAGACTGGAAATTGGAACCGAAGGTGGTACTGACCACATTGAACTCCAACATGTCCTGATATCGGGAAAGAAAGGCAGCGATATCCAGGTAGCCTTGAAAAGACCCTATGTTGAATCCTTGTTTGACAGCCACTTCAGTGGACCAGCCGGTTTCGGAGGTCAGTTCCGGGTTGGGAACTACATTGAAGCCTCCGACATTGGTGTACAGGTACTTTTCGGCCAGGGTAGGGTAGCGGTAACCTTGCCCGAAGGATCCCCGGAGAAAGGTCGACTCGAAAAGCCGGTAGTTCAGCCCGAATCGAAAGACGGGTTTGGCTTCTTCTTCCAGAGAGGGAGGTACGCTATCCAGCGGATAGACAAAACCCGGATTGTTCAGTCGGTTGTATTCATATCGGAAACCGGCCGACAGATTCAGCCGCTCTCCGAATTTTTTATCCATCTGGATGTATCCGGCTATGTTGCGGGAGGTGAAGGAAGTGTCGCCGTAGAGCTTGGCCCTCATGTTGCTGCCCAGGAAAACCGCTCCGGTAGAGATCACGAAATCGATGCCCTCGAATTTTTTCTGGAACTGATATTCAGCATACCAGGTCTTGGAGGCATTGGATTGATCGACCAGGGTGGGTTCTCCGTTGACTTCGACGGTATCGCCGATGATGTCGTTATCTACGTTGAGGAAGCGCGCCTGGAGTTTGTGGCGCCCTCCTTTTCTATCGAATAGGGTGATGTAGGGATCCAGGTTATAGCGGACCTGATTGTTGGTAACGAAGGTGGTGGGTTCTCCTTCGTACTTGCTGTTCTCGTCTGCCCAATAGAACCAGGAAGACCGCTCGCCGCCGTTGATGTTCCCATTCAGGCCTATGGTGATGCGGTCTGTGATCCGGAACCGGGTAGAAAAAGAGAGTCGGCCGATGTGCCGGTCGGCATCCCGCTCGAAGTTCTGCTCGGTGAGGTAGAATCCTCCGACGACCAGATCGAATTTGTCGTATTTGCGCCGGTGGGACAGGGTAGTGGTCAGCGAGTAGGGCGCGAAATCCCACCACTTGTTGGATCTATCCCGGGGAGGCAAAAAGAAGGTAGAAAAAATGGAGGCTTTCGTCACCGGATCGGAAGGGGCGTAAGCGGTGCGGACATTGATGATCCCGTTCAGGGCGGAAGAGCCGTAAAGGGCGGAGGCGGCTCCTTTGATCACCTCCACCTGGTCGATGTTTTCCATGGGGATGTCGTCCCAGTTGGGAAAACCGGCATCCGGTTGGAGAAAAGGAATATCGTCGATCAAAAGCAGAACCCGGCTTCCGGCGCCGGCTGAAAAACCGGATCCGCCCCGGATGTTGGCCTGCCGGTCGATCACCTGCACTCCGGGCACTTTTTCTATGGCCTGGTCCAGGGTTTGTTTGGCTGTATTGTCAAAAAGCTCGGGTTGTAATACCTCGAGGGATACCGTTACTTCGCCGAGGGGTTTGCGGTAGCGACCGCTGGTGACCGTAGCTGTCTCCAGCACCATCGAGGTAGGGGCCATTTTTAGGTTGAGCCGGAGGTTTTGCCCCTCTTCGGTGATTTCCACTTCCTGTTTCAGCTTTTCATATCCCACATAACTGATCAGAAGGGTAGACTTCCCGACAGGAAGCTCCAGCTCAAACCTTCCGTAGGCATCCGTAACGGTTCCGGTAGAGGAAGCATTCGAGAGGAAAATGTTGACCCCGATGAGAGGCTCTTCGTCTTGCAAGTCCGTAATTCTACCGCTGATCACACCGCTTTGGGCAGCCAAAAAGAAGGGAAAAAGTCCGATGAGTAGTAAGGCTACACGCATATCTAGAGGACAGGATTTTAAAAACTCAACTGTAAAAGTAAGATAAAATCGGCCAAAACCATTTCAATTGTGCCAACACAAAAAGCATTCATCTAAAGAGGGATTTTCTATCTTGCCGACTGTATGTGAACAAAACAACATCGCATGAAGCAATCTTTACTCTTAGCCTTCTTTGTTTCGATGCTATCGGTTTCGCTTTACGCTCAGGATCAACCGGCTTGTATTCCGGATACGACCGCGCCCAAGACCGAGCCCATTTACCCCATTCCGCACAACGACGTGGGCCTGGCTACGGATACCACCGGAATCAATACAGCGGCCTGCATCGGCGAACCCTACTCTTTTGTATTGACCGTCAATACGCCCGAGCGCTTCGAGGGAACGAATCTGTTTTTCAAGAACATCGCTCTGGCGGCAGAGGGAGCGATCAAAGTCGTTGGAGACGACGGCATTATCAATAGCGAGACGCCTTCGCTGGGAGAGGGACTGGATTACGCCTGCAACCCGCCCAATTGCGTCTTCCCCGTCGATACGACCGGGTGCATCGTCATCTTCGGGACTCCCACCGGAGATGCTCCGGATACGCTGAACCTGGGGATCGTTGCCCAATTGAATTTTCAGCCTGCGGGAAGCCAGAATTTTCCTTTCCCCAACGCGGCCGAACCCGGTAACTATTTCCTGGAGATCCGGGGAGCCGGAGAGTGCGGCAATGTCGTATCCACCCGCGACCTGAGCCAGGAGTTGTCCATATCCCTGTTCCCCAACCCGGCCATTGACCGGGTGGAACTTCAAATCGAAGCCCTGAACGCCGGCCGCTATCAACTGCGCATCTTCAACGCTCTGGGTAAACAACTCAGTCAAAGGCCGCTGGATATCCTGCAAGGACGAAATACTATTGCACTGGATGTCAATAACTTACCCAAAGGCATCTACCTGATCAATATCAGCCAGGGCGATCGTGCTACGACCCGACGTCTGGTGATCAGCCAGTAAAACCAGGGGCCAAACTCCCGGGGTCCAAAAAAGAAAAGAAAAGCTCGGCTTCCAACAGAGGCCGGGCTTTTCTACTTCTGGCCCAAAAAGGTAATGGTCAGTTCATCGATTTCGTGCAGGCTCATGGCTTCTTCTTGCGTCACCCCGTGAACTACGGCTTTCAGATAGGTCAGAAATTCTTCGGAGCGGCTTTTCCGCACTGCCACATCCAGGGAAGGGTGCAGTTCGAAATGCTGCGCCAGGATCTCGGCGTCGAAGGACTTGGCCACGCGCATAAGGTCGCCCATTTTTTCATAGTCAAATCCGATGCGGTAGTTGTGGGCCAGGAATTTCTCCCGGATACGGGCTTTGGCAAGCGCATCGGCAGCGCCTGCCCGATAGGCCCGGATCAGACCCGAGGCGCCCAAAAGAGTACCCCCGAAATACCGCGCCACCACGATGAGTGTGTTCGTCAATTCTCGTTTGTCGATTTGTCCGAGTATTGGCCTGCCTCCGGTCCCGCTCGGTTCGCCGTCGTCGTTCGCCCGGTAGAGGCTACCATCCGGATGCAAGCGATAAGCGTAGACATGGTGACGGGCTTTGGGATGGATTTTACGTACGGATTCGAGTTTTTCCCGGACCTCTACTTCGGAGGATACCGGAAAAGCATAAGCGAGGAATTTGCTGCCCTTTTCGCGATATTCCCCTTCGGCAGCTTCGCCGATCGTATAATAGATATCCGTTCCTTCCGTCATAACGCTAACTCCTTCGCACCCGCTTCCAGGCTTTCACCAGCATCAGCACCCGGTTGTAATTGGCCATTCCCTCCTCTATGCCCTGGGCTTTCAGGTAAGAGGTGTATGCGGCATTTCGAACCCGGGGCATGATATCCGGATATTTCAGCAGGTATTCGTTGATGGCGTTGAGATCCGCTTGTATGCCGTCGGGTAGCTCGCTTCGAAACTCCTGGTAGCGTTCGGGATCGTTTCGCCGGCAGTTGACCGCCAGCGTACGCCAGTAATTCAATTGGCCGGCGTATTGAAGATAGGGATCGTTGGAGGCCAGGCAACCCATGTAGGACAAAAAATTGCAGGTGCCTTCGTCCCCAAAACCGTACGCATGGCCCAGTTCGTGTGCCATGACCGGCGGGATCTGCAGAGGATGCAGGCCGGCATCGACGTAGCCCTCCCCGGAAAAAGGAAAATACATGCCGGCCGAACTGAAGTGCAGGAAACTTCCTCTGGGGTAGATCAGGCGACCCCGGACCCGACCCGGTGCCGGGAAGCCATTTTCCATCAACCACCGCCCGACACCCTCGCGCAAGGCACGTTCCATTTCCCGGGAAGTGTGATCCTGCCGGATGGGGTGGGGGCCGGCCGAAGGAATGCCATATCGCAGCCGGATCAGCAATTCGGTCTCATCCTCCAGACTTTGCCATAGCTCCTCCGGACTCAAGGGCTCCATCGCAAAGGCCATCTGATCTTCCAGGGGTTCGCGAATGTAGTTGTAACCCCACAGGGTCAGGAAGAAGAAATAACCCCCGCCCAGCAGGGCCAGCAGCCGGAGGCCGGATCTCTCGATGCGCTTTCGGATGGGGACGCCTTTTTTGAACAAAGGCCCAAAAGACCGGATCAGCAGAAAAAGGATCAACCCACTGATCAGATAGATCCAGGGTAGGGGAATGAGCCCGATCGTATAATCCATCAGATTTCGGATAAAGAGGAACAACCCCCTGCTGTAACCGGCCTCCACCCATTGAGGTTGCGTCTGCAGGACCAACCGCAGCAGGTAACTGACTGCCCCGAGGCCGATCCAGAGCCAGGGGGATGAAAAAAATCGCCTGGCGATTCCAAAGTAGTTTTGCATGGTTCTTTCGGGTCCTGAATGATTGCTTTCCCCTTTCACCGGAAGAGCAACCAGCATAATACGGATTATCTGCCAGAAAGGGGTGCTACTTTAACGATGCGGGCAGGAAGATTGGTTTGCCGGCTTTCCCGGACTGGGGCAGTGGAATTTGCAACGGGAATACCCGATTTTCAAGGGTTCAATTTGTATTTTTGCGGGAATTCAAGAAGAGTTCTAGTTTTGCCCGGGATTCAAATGTCCTCACCGGGACAGCTTGAAGCCTCCGGGGCAACCGCTGGCCGGCAAGATTGTTGTTATCTTGCAAGCCTGAACCCGGATTCCAGCCAACAAAAATCCGGAGCCCTTAATAGGCTCGGTTGGAACCCAATGATCGAAATATTGTTTATTTATCAAAAATACTGAAATGGCATTCGAATTTACCGATACCAATTTCTCAGAAACCGCCCTGGAAAGGGAAGGAGTTTCTGTAGTTGATTTCTGGGCTGAATGGTGCGGCCCCTGCCGTATGGTAGGTCCCATCATTGAGGAATTATCGCAGGAATACGATGGAAAGGTGCTGGTAGGAAAAGTAAACGTAGACGAAAACCCGGAAGTGTCCATGAAGTTCGGGATCCGTTCCATTCCTACTATTTTGATCCTGAAAGACGGTCAGGTGGTCGACAAGCAGGTCGGTGCCACCAGTAAGAAGGTTTTGCTGGATAAAATCGAGGCACAACTTGCCTGATCCGGCCGAAAATCCATAGCTTAAACCCTGCCTCCATACTTTGAGGCAGGGTTTTTGCGTAAAAGGACTACATGAATTTTTTTGATCAATACGAAGTCCGGGACCTGTCCAACCTGGAGTTGTTGGCCCGGCAGGTGGTAGAAGGATTTATCATAGGCTTGCACAAAAGCCCTTTCCACGGTTTTTCCGTAGAATTTGCCGAGCATCGGCTCTACAATCCCGGCGAATCCACCCGGAACATCGACTGGAAGGTCTATGCCCGTACCGACAAGCTTTTTTCCAAACGGTTTGAGGAAGAGACCAATCTGCGATGCCAGATCGTGATCGACGGATCTTCCTCCATGTATTTTCCGGAAGCCGACAGGAACAGGAGGCCCTACATAAACAAGCTGCGATTTTCCGCTCTTTCCGCAGCGGCGCTGATGAACCTGCTGATGCGTCAGCGGGATGCTTTCGGGTTGAGCCTGTTTGACGAGGAGGTGCGCATCCACACCAACTGCAAGTCGAGCACCTCGCATTACCGTTTGTTGCTGACCTATCTGGATAAACTGATCCACGAGCCGGAGCGCAATAAAAAGACCATGGCCACGGAAGCCCTGCACCAGATCGCAGAAAGCATCCACAAACGTTCCCTGGTGATCCTGTTCAGCGATATGTTCGAACAAAGCGACGAGCAGGACCGTCTCTTCTCCGCTCTCCAGCATTTGCGTTACAACAAGCACGAGGTAGTCCTTTTTCACGTGGTGGACAAAAGCAAAGAGCTCGAGTTCGAATTTGCCAACCGGCCGCATCTCTTTGTGGATATGGAGACCGGCGAAAAGGTCAAGCTTCAGCCCAAGGAGGTCAAATCCTATTACCAGTCGCAGGTAGAAGACTTCCTCAACGATCTGAAAATGAAATGCTTACAATATCGGATCGACTTCATCGAAGCAGACATCAATGAGGGATTCAAGGAAATCCTACAGGCATACCTTGTGAAGCGATCCAAAATGGGGATGTGAAAGATAGGCTTTGACAATAGAAGGTTAGATCATGGGCAAGGTTTTCTCGTCTATCCACTCATTGTCTTCCATCGACTATCTCATTGACTATGTCCAAAGTAAGAATCGATAAATGGCTCTGGAGCGTACGAATTTTTAAAAGCCGTACGGTAGCTACCGATGCTTGCAAGTCCGGGCGGGTGAAGATCGGCGAGCAGGCCGTAAAGCCCTCTTATTCCTTGGGGGAAGGGGAAGCCGTACATGTCCGCAAAGACGGTTTTAACCTGACCTTTCGGGTGAAAAAACTGCTGCAAAAGCGTGTAGGCGCTCCATTGGCGCGGGAGTGCTACGAAAACCTGACCCCGGAAGAAGAAATGATGAAGTACCAGGATTGGTACGTAGGTAGGGGCCGGGCGGAAATGCGCGCCAAGGGGGAGGGGAGACCGACCAAAAAGGACCGCCGGGTCCTCGAAGACTTCAAGGATGATCTGCTGTGGGACGACGAGGACTGGGAAGATTCCTGAGCGCGTCTTTGTTTTACCATACGCTTAGATTCCTGGCGTATTTCATCGAGCATAAGTTTGCAAGGGGAGGACGAGTCACTGAATAGTAGCTTCAAAAACCCTCTACTTAACATAATATAAATTATGGGGTGAAAGGGGTTATTCAAGGAGCGGTGCTCCCTGGGGTGATTCCTTTTTCCCTTTCCAGAAATATTCGTCATTCCCGGTTAGCCGTTTCCCGCATGGGCTGGCTATCCCAGGCGTGATCTGCCGACGGATCCGGCATGCGATCCCGGTCGCATTTGAGCAGCTGTTCCTGAAAAGCAATGCTCTGCCGGGCCTGATTGATGTAATTTTCCGAATCGTGCCGCTCCGGAGCCAACTGAAACAGGGCCTCTTCGTCGTATTTCAGAAAATTCTGTCCCAGGCGGGTCGCGCTGTATCGCCTATGGCCCAACCGGCGCAACACATCGACGCCCAGCCTTACAGATGTATCTAAATGTTCTCGATATACTCCCATGACTACCAAGTTGATAAGTTCGTAAGCTTCGTAGCCCGGAAAGAGGAAATTGCCAAAAGTCTCGGCCAGATAGCCGGCGGCAGAAAAGAAAAGCAAAATCCCCAGGATCGCCGGAACGGTGCCCTGCTCGCACGAGCAGTTCCAGATGCGGAAAATGCTTCTGTACGATCTCCACCAGCTTCAGCGTACTCTCCCGGTCATCGATGGCCACAACCATAAGCTTGGCATCTTCGGCGCCGGCCGATTTGAGCAGATCCACCCGGGTGGCATCTCCGTAGTACACCTTAAATCCCAGCTTTCGAAGCAGGTCAACGCGATCGGAGTCGTGATCGAGGATGGTGGCCTCTACCCCATTGGCCCGGAGAAAACTTAGGAACTCCCGTATGGTGTAGCGATTGTAGCCCTCGTTGCAATAGACGTGGCGGGCCCCTCCGGAGGTGAAGGCATTCATCACTTTTTTTCCTTCGAGAGCCGTTCCTCCCGGTCCGTAAGCCCAACCAAACTCCAAGGCCATATCGATCCATTGCTTCAGCAAAGCCGGTGCGCTGTACCAATAAAGCGGATGCTGCCAGATCAGAATATCATGTGCTTCCAGGATCTCCTTTTCCCGTCCTATATCCACATTGAAATCCGGATACCTTTCATAAAGGTCATGCAGCATGATGTGATCGCTATCGGGGATATGCTCCAGAAGGGCGTTCAAGTGGAAGAAAACAAAAAATAAGGCTCAGCATGGGACATTCCTCTGCTCCGTCTATCCGGTTGTTCGCCATATCCTCAAAAAAGGGCGGATCCAGCCCCTTTTGTTCCTCACTCTGCTTATTTTGCGGAGAGGAACCGGATTGCTTAATTCTGGTTGCGGCCGGAAAGAACGGGCCGGACTTCAGCCCGGATCCGGGCTCTACCCCTCAAATTATCTAGTCTGAAAATCAATCTATGCCTTACCTGCTTTTTTCCAATGGAGATCAAATGCCTTCTCTCGGTCTGGGAACCTGGAAGTCAAAACCCGGAGAGGTCTATGAAGCGGTGCTGGAGGCCATCCGGGCCGGTTATCGCCATATCGATTGTGCACCCGTCTATGAAAACGAACCCGAAGTGGGGGAAGCTCTCCAGAAAGCTTTCACCGATGGTCTGGTCAAGCGCGAAGACCTGTGGGTCACTTCCAAATTGTGGAATAATTCCCATCATCCGGCAGACGTATTACCGGCCCTGGAAGGAACGCTGAAGGATCTGAAACTGGACTATCTGGATTTGTATCTCATCCACTGGCCGATCGCCTTCCGCCGAGGCGTCTTTTTTCCGAAGGAACAAGGGGATTGGCTCACGCTGGAAGATCGCCCCCTCATCGACACCTGGGGCAGTATGGAGGAAGCCCGGAAACAGGGGAAGGTACGCCACATCGGGGTTTCCAATTTCAGTCGAAAAAAAATCGCCGACCTGATCCGGCAAGCGGATCATAAGCCGGAAGCCGACAAGGTTGAAATGCATCCCTATCTGTAGCACAAGGAGTTGTTCGACTTTTGCCAGGGCGAAGGCATCCACATGACGGCTTATTCCCCGCTGGGCTCCCGCGACCGGGCGCATCGGGATGGAGAAGAACCCAATTTGATGGAGGATCCCACCATCGTAGAAATGGCACAGAACAAAGGCTTCACCCCTGCCCAGATCCTGCTGGCCTGGCACGTGAATCGCGGCGTCTCCGTTATTCCCAAGTCCGTTAACCCCAAGCGGATCCGCGAAAACCTCGCCGCAGCGAACATTGAGCTGAGTCCGGAGGAGATGCATACCCTGGCCGAACTGGATCGCCATTTCCGCTTCCTCGATGGGAAAGTCTGGACCCTGAAAGGGAGTCCGTACACCCTGGCCGGTTTGTGGGACGAATAAATGCAGGGAAAGCATTTGCACCGCTTAACTAAGTGCAAACCCATAATGCTGGAAGGGTTATTGGAATGTAGGGCTTCCTGGGATGGTCAGGGAGTGGTTGACTGGTTGAGTGGGTATTGGGTACCAGGAATCTGGGTTTCCTGAACTGCGGGCAGGCTTTCCCTTTAGGGAATAAAAGGGCGCGGGGAGGTTGCACTTCCCTGATTAGTGTTGACCGTTTTTAAAGATTTCGGTTATCAAAAA
>CAZXIX010000129.1:0-10528 GCA_964640855.1 uncultured Saprospiraceae bacterium | reverse complement strand
CGACATTTTGTCCAGCGGGATCTGGTCAAACAGGATCTTCATGTCCTCTACCGAATCAATGGCGACCCCGGCTTTACCCACATCGCCCTGCACCCGGGGGTGATCGCTGTCATACCCCCGATGTGTGGCCAGGTCGAAGGCTACGCTCAGCCCTTTCTGCCCCTGGGCCAGATTTCTCCGATAAAAAGCATTGGATTCTTCGGCGGTACTAAAACCGGCATATTGGCGTATCGTCCAGGGACGCGCTGTGTACATGCTGCTGTAAGGCCCACGGAGATAGGGAGGAATACCCGCCGCGAAACCAAGATGCTGAGCTGATTGGATCGCTTCCTGGCCTATTCGAGCGGGAACCGGGATGTGTTCGGGCGTATCCCATATCCCGGGAGTGCCGTTGGGGTTTTCGGGAGTCAGGTAGCGAAAGGGGATTTTACTGAAATCGGGCCTGGACATGGGCAAGGATTTTATTGTCTCAATTTAAGGAATGTTGTCCGGAACCAGATGCCCGAAAGCCACGAACCCGGTGCAATAAACCTGGAAAACTTGCTTTTTTCTATTTCCCGGATCTGTCTTCCAATCGGTTCAACCGAATCCCCGTTGAAGAGGAAGATGGAGAAGGGACCTGGCACACGGCAGGAGGTAATTCGTTGCTTTCGACTTCGTCTGTCACCTCCCCATCCGTATTCCACCGGAGAATGGTGTATGGCACTTGTGGATCTGCTTTGGCAGAAGGGGATAGGAAGAATTGCCGGATGGTCCATGCCGGCGAAAGACGGGCCATTTCAGTATATACGTTGCCCAGCGTCAATTGGGTTTTTCGGATCTCTTTCGCCGGGAACAGAGAAAAAGCCATTCTCCAACCGGCTCCCATGAGTAAAGTCCCCATACTCAAGGAAAAGCATAATCCTATACGGAAAATGAAGGGCCGAATCCGTCTTTCCTGGGAGGTATAACCGTATTTGGAAAAAGATGCTTTGGTCAGGTAGGATATGATGGAAGATGGCCCCATGAGATAAATAATTTACAAAAAATCGATCAGGAAATCTTTTTTCAGGCTCAGGATGTTGAAATTCCAATCTTTAGGAAGTTGCAAAAACTTTATTTTCGCATCAAGCCTCATAAACACAAATCAGGTGGTCGCATATAAGAGAATTGAACTGCCCAACGGGCTTCGGGTATTGGTGAACGAGGATGCAGGCACCCCCATGGTAGCTGTCAACTTGCTTTACAACGTAGGCGCAAGAGACGAGTCCCCCGAAAAAACCGGTTTTGCCCACCTTTTCGAACATCTTATGTTCGGCGGCTCGGTAAACGTTCCCGATTTCGACGAACCCATCCAGCTGGCCGGAGGCGAGAACAACGCCTTTACTAATAACGACATCACCAACTTCTACGATATCCTTCTTGCCGAAAACATAGAAACCGCCTTTTGGTTGGAGAGCGACCGTATGTTTTCCCTGAATTTCGATCCCCAAACGCTGGAAGTCCAGCGTAAAGTCGTCTTGGAAGAATTCAAGGAGACCTGCCTCAATCAACCCTACGGTGATGTTTGGCATCATCTGACGGATATGGCATACCAGGTACACCCCTATCGGTGGCCTACGATCGGCAAGGTCCCCAAGCATGTGGAGGAAGCTACCCTGGAAGATGTCAAGGCTTTTTACCAAAGATATTATCGCCCCAACAATGCCGTCCTGACCGTCAGCGGCCGGGTGACGGCCCGGCAAGTGTTTGGTCTGGCCGAAAAATGGTTTGGAGATATCCCCGCTGCCGAGGTTCCCTTGAGAAAATTGCCCAAAGAGCCCCGGCAGAATCGCTTTCAGCAGCGCGTAAATGAAGCGGCCGTGCCGACCAACGCTCTCTACCTCGCTTTCCACATGCCTGCTCGCACAGAGCCCGATTTCTATGCCGTAGATCTCTTGTCGGATATCCTGGCCGCGGGACCATCCTCCCGTCTTTATCGTCGCTTGTTGAAAGAGCAACGTTTATTCACGACCATCGATGCTTATGTAAGCGGTAGTATGGATCCCGGTCTGTTTATCGTAGAAGGGCGCCCCATAGAAGGCGTTTCTCTGGAAGCGGCCGAACAAGCCATCTGGAAAGAATTGAAAGCGCTCAAAGAAGGGCTCATTCCCGAGGCTGAGCTTCAGAAGGTCAAAAATAAAACGGAAAGCAACCTCGCCTTCAGTGAACTTAATGTTCTGAACAAAGCGATCAACCTGGCTTATTTTGAAGTCCTGGGCGATGCAGAACTGGTCAACCGGGAAGCGGAACTCTACCAAAAAGTGACCACCGCCGACATTCAGCGCGTCTCACGCGAAATCCTGACCGAAGAGAATTGCTCCGAGCTGCATTACATTCCGAAAGCATGAGACGGACGGCCCGCACTACGGTATTGCGCTCCGATCCACTCGTCTAACCGTTCAAGCTCGCTCCGAATTGGAAGTTTTCCTTGAATAATTTGATCGCGATAGCCAGTATGATGATCCCGAAGGCTTTTCGCAAAACCGCCGTACCCCCTTCTCCCAGGATGCGCTCGATGTAGTCAGCGGATCGGATTACGAAATAAACGACGATCAGATTGAGTAGAATAGCCAGTGCGATTATCTCACTGGAGTACTTCGCCTTGAGGGAAATAATGGTTGTCATAGTCCCTGCTCCCGCAATCAGGGGAAAGACAACAGGAACAAGGGTGCCGGCCTGCTTGCCTTCGGGACTATCCTCTTTAAAGATCTGAACGTTGAGGATCATCTCGAAACCGATCAGAAAGAGAATGATCGAACCTGCTACGGCGAAAGATTGCACGTCTACACCAAACAATCCCAACAAGGGCTTGCCACCCAGCAGAAATACCATCATGATGATCAGGCTGGCCAAAGCGATCCGGGCTGCGTTCAACGAATACCCTTTCTTTTTCAAGTCCAGTAACACCGGCAAGGAGCCGATAATATCGATTACGGAAAACAGGATCAGGAAGACGGATAGTAACTCGGTTGCGAACGCCATATTACCCGGATTTAGGAAAAGAAAAGCTGGGCCAAGGTAGATGTTTTTCGACTTCCTGCATGGGGTTCATTCCCCTGCTGGAGGCCCTTTCTTAGGCCTCGTTATACATCTTGATCACGCTATCCCGCATCTGCTTACCGGAATCGGTCAGCACGAAGTGAATGGCATCGGCGATGGCTTCCGGGCTAACCCATTTGGAGAAGTCAGCATCCGACATGAACTTGCGGTTGACGGGGGTATCGATGGTGCTGGGTACAATGACCGTTGCGGTGATATTTTTCCCTTTTCCATAGGCGTTGATCAGGTCGGCCAGGTAGAAAACCAGTTTTTTGGAAAGGGAGTAGGCGATCAGGTCTTTCCCCTCCTTCGGGTTCAGGGCCGGACGCGTACCGATCAGGATGATTTGCCCGCCGCCTCGTTCCTCAAAGCGGGGCAGAAGGGATTGGGTGATAAAAAAGGCCGTTTCGAAGTTCAGGTTGTACATCTTCCGTAGATCTTCTCCGGTGGTTTCCGGGAATCCGCCGGCCGCAAAGCCACCGACGATCAGAATGGCCGCCTCGGGATTTTCATCCAGGTTTTGTACATACGCTTTTACAGCGGGTTCATCGGCCAGATCCAACTGGACGGTTTGGACTCCTCTTTCCTCCAGCCGATGGAACTCTTTCTCATTGACGGCTGTACCCAACAGGCGATAGCCCTCGGTTTTCAGCTTTTTGACTACGGCTGAGCCCAGGTTTCCTCCGCCGCCGGTAATGATTACAGATGATTTCATAAAAGTGTGTTTAAGCATTTTCGATTTGAACCGATCGGTTCTTCCGGCTGGCAAACAGATATCCGGCCATAGTGGCCATAATTAGTGCATATACCGCGGAAAACTGAATAACAGCACCCAGGGAGAATGTTTCGCCCAATTGCCCGATCAGGTTGGAGCTGATACCCGTACCCAACTAAATAGCTGCCACCAACATCCCGGAAACTACGGTGGAAAGAGTAGGATACTCGTCCGTTGCCAGGCTGATGGAAAAAGGAAAATAAAACGAAAGCCCCAGACCGGCGGTAATTAAGGCAGCATAATTTTGCGCCGCTCCGTCCAAAAAGGGAATGGAAAAGAAAACGCCGGCAACGACGAAGGGCATAAAAACATGCAACAGCTTTAAATCGTAGCGCAAGGCGCCGGCGGTAAATACCAGCCGGCCGGCCGCAATGGCTCCCCAGAAAAGGGATAAACCCAGGGCAGCGCCGGCAGCAGACAAACCCGCCTGTTTTTCCAGATAGATCGGCGCAAAATTTCCAAACGTAGCCTCACAGGCTCCATACAGGAAAACGATCCCAAAAAACATCCACAAACGGCCCGGTATCCCTTTTTGCGGAGTCTCCCCTACCGCCGGTTTGCCGATTTCCAGCGGCATGGGGGTGGGAATCGACCACAAAAACAGAAAAAGGGCCAAAAGGCCCACGGCTACCCCTGCGCCCCACCAAAATCCCAGGCTGGAAAAGTAAGTTAGCACCAGCGAACTCAAAGCCGTTCCCAATCCCAGCAGGATGTGCAGCCCGGTGACCGCAGACGCTTCTTTACCCGGAAAAAAACCGTAAGCATAAGGATTTACGGCAGAGATGGTCAATCCGAAGCCCGCCCCTAGAAAAGCCGTTCCGCCAAGCAAGGCCGCAAAGGAAAGCATTCCGGGTCCGATCAGAAACTGGCTGGCGGCAAAAAGTCCCATCGAAAAAGCGTTGGCCAGCAAACCCAGCTGCAATACCCGCTTCATTCCCATTCGGCTGGCCAGAGCCGGGGCCGAAAAGGAGGCCAAAATCGCCAGAATGATCTGCGGCGTGAACAACAATCCGTACTGGCCATTGCTCAGGCCGTGAAAAGCCGGATCCGTGAAAAGGGTTCCCGCAGCCGGATACATGATCAGCGCGATGCCTTGCAAGAGCCCGCTTAGATAAACAATTCCGATGGATGCTATTCGCTGATTCATCATTCCGGACTTTGTTGGGAGGAATGGTTTTTGAGAACCATCAAAACCTTGATCAGCATACCGATGGACCAGGCTTGCTGGATGCAGCCTCTTCCGGGCCCGGGTTCCCGGCCATCAAAGATTTCGGAAATCCCATGGATGCAGTCTTCTTCGTAAAAATGGCGGCGCATGGCATCTGACCTTTGCTCAACCCAATGGATGGCGTCCTGATCGTATCCGTGCACCTTCAAATAGGCCAGGGCCCATTCGCCCCAGAGAAAAGCCCAGACCGTACCCTGATGATAAGCCGTGTCCCGCTCCCAGACATCTCCTCCGTATACCGGCTTGAAATCCGGATGATCCACCGAGAGCGAGCGAAGGCCCAGATCCGTGTAAAGATGGTCCTCAACCGCTCGCAATACGCCCTTCATCTCTCCCTCTTCAAGCGGAGAAAAAGGCAGGCTTACAGCATAAATTTGATTTGGCCGTGTGGAAGCATCGGCATCCCGGCCTGGCACAACCACATCATTGAGAGCCCCCTGATCATTCAGGAAAAACCGGCGGAAGGTCTCTTGAAATCGCTCTGCTTCCCTTTCCTGGGCAGCCACATCTTCTCCGATTGCCCGCCCCAATAGAGAATATATCCGAAGGGCATTGTACCAAAGCGCATTGACTTCTACCGGGCACCCATGCCGGGGAGTTACCACATAGTCGCCAATCCGGGCGTCCATCCAGGTCAGCTGGGCTATGCCTTCGCCGCCATAGAGCAACCCTTCTTCCGTGACATGAATTCCATACCGGGTACCTTCCTGATGCGCCCGGAGAATTTCGGTGAGCTTCGGAAATACCTCTTTCACGAACTCCAGATCCCCGAATCGCTCCTGAAATTCGTACAAGACGACAAACAGCCAGAGGGTGGCATCGATGGTATTGTACTCCGGCGCTTCTCCATGATCGGGAAATCGGTTGGGCAACATCCCGCCGTCCAGGTATTGCAGGAAGGTGCGAATGATGGATTGAGATTCTTCCTTCTTGCCCAGGGCGATCGTGAGCCCGCGCATGGCTATCATGGCATCCCGCCCCCAGTCCATGAACCAGTGAAATCCGGCCAGGAGAGAATAGCTTTCGGACGACTCCCGCCAGACTAAAAACTGATCTCCGCTTAGGACCAGGTCGTTCAAAAAGGTATCTGCACCAGGCAACTCCAACGATTCCAGACGCTGGAGTTCCTGGAGCTTCAAAGCTTCCGGATCCGATTCCGTCATTTCCCTTTGGGTAGAAAAAACAAGGAACATACGTTCGCCCGGCTCCAGGAATGACCTGATCTGACCTATGCTTTTGGCATCTTCCTGAAAATCCAGCCCCCGGTACTTTTCTTTTTCGTATTCCAATTGGTAAAACCACAGGGGATCGGCTTGAAATTGACCCTTCGAAAAGCTGAAGTAAAAGGGAGTTGCTCCATAATGGGCAAAAACCTCCATTTTACCAGCTTCAACTTCCCGATGAAAAAAGTCGTAGAATTCGTCTGCCCGGAATAGGCCATGGTAATCCCGAAAGACGAAAAGGGGGATAAGCTCGAGTTCGAAAGCCGCATTCCCTGCATTGGCGTATTCTACAACGGTCGTATTGGAGCCGTTAACCATGAAAACGGACTTCTCCAGCGCATAGGGCCCCGATTGAAAAACAGCTTTGGGTACCGGATTCCGGTCGAAGGCCGTCAGGAATCGATACCCCTCAGGATGTACCGCATTGGGATAGCGGTTGGTGGATAAGGGGATGGTCTCCGCTTCTCCGATCAGCCGTTCCTCTATTTTTGAAACCAAGACTTTCCGCTCTCCGGGTGGGCGAAGAGAGGCCACGAGTAGACCGTGGTAGCGGCGGGTATTAGCCCCGGAAAGGGTGCTGGAAGCATAGCCTCCGATCCCGTTGGCGACGATCCACTCCCGGTTTTGGAGGGAATGGAAGTCGGGAGTATCGAAAAATGACATGGATTATTGGATTGGGTGTGCTGAGATTTCTTGCATTTTTTGGCCCACTCGATCGATCAACTCGGAGACCAGACCGGTCCAGCCGGTTTGGTGGGAGGCGCCAACCCCGCGAGCCGTGTCTCCGTGGAAGTATTCGTAAAACAGGATCAGATCCCGATAGGCCGGATCGTAATGATACTCGTTGTTTTCGCCGTGAACGGGCCTCTGGCCTTTTTCGTCGGGTAAGAAAATGCTGACCAACCGCATGCTGATATCATCGGCCGCTTCATCCAGCGTGACCCATTTGCCGGATCCCGTCGGGCACTCTACCTGCATGGAGTCCTCAAAGTAGCAATGGTAAGTTCTCAGCGCCTGTATGATCAAATAATTCATGGGCATCCAGACGGGCCCTCTCCAATTGGAATTACCTCCGAAGAGTCCGGTAGAGGATTCTCCCGGCTCGTATTTCAACCCGAATTCCTGGCCGGCAATGTTCACCACGTAAGGCGTTTCATGCACTTTGGAAATGGAGCGGATACCTCCTTTTCCGAAAAATTCGTCTTCATTCAACAAAGCCTGAATAAGTCGGGTAAGACGCTCTCTCGGGACCAGGGACAATAGTATGTCCCGGCCTTCGTGGAATTCCTCTATAACCAGATTCTGGTTGTTCTGCCTTCGATAGGTCATTAACCAATTCAACCGCTTTTGGAAATCCGGTAGTCTGTCGAGCTTATCCTTTTCCAAAACGAGCGTGGCGAACAAGGTGGAAAGCCCCACCAGAGACCGGACCTTGAGGGGAATGTATTGGCCATCGGGAAGGGCCAGGATATCGTAAAAAAACCCTTGCTCTTCATCCCAGGCTCCGGTCCAATCTTCCCCGATGCGGTTCAGCGATTCGGCGATGTAAATGAAATGCTCGAAAAATTTGGTGGCGACATCTTCGTAAGAAATCTCGTCTTCTCCCAGGATAAGCGCCATTTCCAGCATATTGAGGCAGTACATGGCCATCCAGGCCGTGCCGTCCGCCTGCTCGAGGTGGCCGCCGCCGGGGATATAACTGGAGCGATCAAAGACACCGATGTTGTCCAAACCCAAGAAGCCCCCTTCAAAAACATTGTTGCCGTTGCTGTCCTTCTGGTTTACCCACCAGGTGAAATTGAGCAGTAATTTCTGAAACACTCTTTTCAGGAAGGTCTTGTCTGCTCTTCCGTTGCGCTGGACATCGATCTTGTACACCTGCAGGCAGGCCCAGGCGTGCACAGGCGGATTTACGTCGCCAAAGGCCCATTCGTAGGCGGGTATCTGGCCGTTGGGGTGCATGTACCACTCCCGCAGGAAAAGGATCAACTGGTTTTTGGCGAACTCGGCATCCAGCATGGCCAGCGGCACACAGTGGAAAGCCAGATCCCAGGCCGCGTACCAGGGATATTCCCACTTGTCGGGCATGGAGATGATATCCTCGTTATTGAGGGTCATCCACTCGCTGTTGCGCCCGAATTTCCTTCCTTCCGGGGGCGGCGTTTGACCGGGATCGCCATGGATCCAGCGGGGCATGTCAATGTTGAAATACTGCTTGGTCCAAAGCATGCCCGCAAAAGCCTGGCGCTGTACATTGGCCAGCTCTTCTACCTGGCCGAACCCCTGATAAAATTCATCGGCCTCCTGCTTGCGGGATTCAAAGATGGCTTTAAATGAGGCCCCCAGGGGTTCAGCGGGCACTTCCTCATCCCGGACCAATCGAAGGATTATTTCTGCTTTTTCCTGATAGACCAGGTTGAAATGATAAACCGGGGCGAACTTGGTGCCCTCTTTGTTGTCCATCATCCCATCGTAATTCTGTTGGACAACTGCCTGATGAAAGGCATCTTTCACAAATGGCGTTGCATTGGGAATATCGAACAGGCGCTCGGTATTGGTTTCGTTTTCGGTAAACAACAAGCGCTCCGCATCCGAAAAGTACAATCGATAATCACCCGTTTCCGGATGGTTGATGCGGAGGAAGCCTGCTTCATCCCAGCTCAGCACAGGCTTCTCTTCCATCAAACCAAAATTCCAGAGGTTGCGAAACCAAAGGGTAGGTAAGACCCAGACCGGGGCTTGCTCCCGCCCCCGGTTGTGTACGCTGATCCGGATCAACAGATCTTCTTCGGATCCTTTGGCGTATTCCGTGAAAACATCGAAGTAGTTGTTCGTATGTAGGACCGGATGGTCCAGCAATTCGAATTCCGGCTCTTCCTTGGAGCGGTTCCGGTTTTCCGCCACCAGGTCGTCGTAGGGAAAGGCAGCATGCGGATACTTATACAGGTGCTTCATGTAGGCGTGCGTAGGCAGGTTGTCGAGGTAGTAATACAACTCCTTGACGTCCTCTCCGTGATTTCCCTCCGGTCCGGCCAGGCCGAACATCCGCTCTTTTAAGATGGGATCGTTCCCGTTCCATAAAGCCACGGCAAAGCAGATACGTTGCATCTCATCCGAAATGCCGGCCAGACCATCTTCACCCCACCGGTACACGCGGGAGCGGGCGTGATCGTGCGGGAAGAAATCCCAGGCCTCGCCGTGTTCGCTGTAATCCTCCCGGACTGTGCCCCATTGGCGTTCGCTGAGGTAGGGACCCCACTTCAACCATTTTTTACCTTCCTCGTAGGTTTCACGAAGGCGTTTATGTTCCTGTGTAAGATGCATAGTATAGGTCTTATGTGTTAGTGAGGAGTTTATCCATTCTCCCGAAATCCGGGATACAAGGCCATTCCGCCATCCACTACGATCGTTTGCCCATGGATGTAATCGCTTTCGTCCGACGACAGCCAGACGGCCACGTTTCCGATATCCTGAGTGACCCCTATCCGGCCATAAGGAATGAGTTTCAATAATTCCTGTTCTGCTTCCTCCGTATCCCATGCCATGCGATTGATCGGAGTTTTGATGGCGCCCGGAGCAATGCTGTTCACCCGGATCCCCTTCTCGCCTAGTTCCTGAGCTATGGATTTCATGAACAGCATGACGCCTCCTTTGGAAGCGGCATAATTCACATGTCCGGCCCAGGGAATAATTTCGTGTACGGAACTCATGCAGATGATCTTTCCGAGGGCCACGGAAACCTCCGGACGGCGCCCCCGCCGCAAAAGTTCCCGGGTTGCTTCCTGGGCACAGAGGAATTGTCCGGTCAGATTCACATTGATCACGCGATTCCATTGATCGAGGGTCATATCCGTGAAGGGAGCGTCCTTTTGCAGACCGGCATTGTTAATCAGAATGTCAACGGTACCAAAGGTGGTGACCGCTTCCTGAAACATAGCTTTCACCTGTTCCTGTTGGCTCACATCAGCCTTAAACGGGAATGCCTTGCTGCCTGCCTTTTCAATTTCAGCCGCGGTAGCTTCGGCACCTTGGCTATTCCCGCCGTAGTTGACGACGACATTCGCTCCGGCTGCCCCGAGGGCTATAGCACAGGCTTTTCCGATACCGGAGCTTCCTCCGGTGACGATGGCGGTTTGCCCCTTAAGGCTTATTTTAGCTTTTTCCATAACAGAATCTTTATTAGAAATTAAATAGTTGCCCCTGATAAACAATACTTCCAGCTACAAGCCACTGAAAATTAGC
>CAZXIX010000128.1:0-10630 GCA_964640855.1 uncultured Saprospiraceae bacterium | reverse complement strand
TCTTTTTACAACCCCGAATGGCCTAAAAAGGGCTTTTTCAGGGACGACTATTTAGTATAAACTTGGCTGCCTTGTTTGTCTGCCTAATAAAATGACATATCCTTCCTTATTCTGTGCTCATGTATTCAAATGGTCCCTTGTTCTACCCTCTCGGCGCCTGAAGCCGCCGGTCCCCATCGGGATTCCCATTTCCCCGCCCAATAACTTCTAAGAGCCATGGGAACTTTTTGCGCCCTGTATATTTTTTATATATCATTGCCGAGAACGAGAAATACACTGAGATGAACAAACTCATCAGCCTTCCCCCGGAATACATTCGTTTATATACGCTTGAGGCCAAGCGGCTAAAAATGAGTGTAAAAGCTTTGATGGAAAAAAAGCTAATGGAAGCGATGGACCAGGAACGGCAAGAACGCCTGGATCGCATCAAAAAATACGCGGGCAGTTGGGCTAATATGCCTCAGGAAGACCTGGATGAGATCCTGAACGGCCGGAAGGATTGGAAAGACCGGGAACCCACATTCGATTCATGATCTTGCTGGATACGGATACCATTAGCTTCATCCTTCGGAAAGACGAGCGTTGCATCAAACGCTGGGCAACCTACCTGGAAAAGAATAAAAAGGGTTTCCTCTCTTGCATTTCCCATTATGAAATCCTGAGGGGATTGTACCGAAAACCCCACAAGGGATATTTAACCGGCTACATGAGCATGCTCCAGGACATGGAAATTATGGACATAAACGGAGACGTAGCCCAGTTGGCCGCAGAGATTGAAAAAGACCTTCACCAGGCAGGCTTGGTCATCCACACGCCGGATTCCTTGATCGCGGCCAGTGCTCTCTACTACGATATGGAACTGGTTACCAACAACAGCAAAGATTTCCAGCAGATCGCTCACCTGAAGCTCGACAATTGGGTGGAGTAAGTTCGGCGGCCTGGCTTGCAAGCACCCCAAAATGACTTGTCCTACTTTATTCAAAATTCATGCCTGTCTACCGACAGGTAGATATTCGAATGTTCCTTTGTTCTGCCCCTCGGCGCCTGAAGCCGCCGATCTCAGGTATCTGAACGATTTAATGTTCATAATCAACAAGGCGCAGATCCTCGATATTCCTTTATCCAATTCCCGCGAAATAAAAAAGCGCCATCGGCGCTTGCAGGACAAAGGGTTTTGGTCAGGATCAGCCGAAACTCATCCACCAAAGAAAAAAGGAGAACATACGGACCGGAAATCCGCTGAACCCGGCAAGGACGATCAGCTTTCTTCTCCGTTACTGCGGGTCAGGGCCCAGGCTGTCAGGCCGGCAACGGTGAGAATACCGCCCGCCACAATGGCCAGGTTCACGTTGCGCTGCACTTTCCGGGCACGGTTCAAGTAAGAGGAACCCAGCCCTTTTTCAGCGATGAAGTCTTCGATCCGCTGCACGCGCTTTTCGAGTTCTGCTTTTGCTTTTTCCTGGATTTTCATATGGACATCTGTATTGGTTTCTTTAACTGAAACAAGCTGGAAATGACCCGGGTTCGATACCGGAGAAAGCGGCTGTCGCCAGCCAAAGTTCGATTCGGATCCCTTCTGAATTCCGGCTTTGAATGTTCGGTGTGCGAAGGTTCCCCTCTTCTTCAATTCCCGCCTTCCCCCGTTCCCCGAATCTCCTCTTCCTCCACCCAATACATCTCCAGTTTACCTTTTCCCTTTACCAAGACCTGTCCGCGGGGTACGCAGCGGAACTGATCCTTGACCAATTCGTAGGTGGCGGCCGAAATGTTGATCTTACCCACTTGTCCGTTGGCTTCGATCCGGGCTGCCGTGTTGACCGTGTCTCCCCAGATATCGAAGGCAAATTTGTGCGCCCCCACGACCCCGGCGATCACCGGGCCGCTGTGGATGCCAATGCGCATGGGCCAGTCCTGCCGGCCCAGTTTTTTTTGGCGCGACCGCCATCCGGCTAAGAAAGTGTTGATATCGATGGCAGCCTGTATCGCCGCGATGGCGTGATCTTCCCGCTCTTTGGGCAAACCGGCAGCAGCCATGTAGGAGTCCCCAATGGTCTTGATCTTTTCCAGGCCATTGCGATTGATGATGGCGTCGAAGGCTTGAAAACATTCGTTGAGGTCTTCGACCAGCCGCTGGGGGGTCATGGCCAGGGTGGATTCCGTAAAATTCTTGATGTCGGTAAAGAGTACGGTGACATGCTCAAACTGTCGGGGCTCCGCTCGCCCGCTCTCTTTTAATTCCTCGGCCACAGCCTGGGGCAAAATATTCAGAAGGAGATTCTCGGCTTTGGAACGCTCTTCTTCGACCGTTTTCAAGGACTGACTCAGTTGGATGTTGGTGGTGCGCAACTGAAGGGTTCGTTCATTGACCATCTCCTCCAGCCGGATATTCTGTTCCCGGACGATCCTTTCGTTCTCCCGGGTCTTTTCGATCACCTGCTGCTTGGCTTCCAGAATGGCGGCCATACTTTCTTCCCGCTCCCACTGGAAACGTTTGGACAGGGCATAGGACAACAGGACGATCTCCCAAAAAATGGCAATAGCCACATGGCTGATCCCGATCAGATAATCCGGTCGGCCGATTTGAATGTAAGTCGCCTCAATGATGACGATCAGGAAGTAAATCAGGTAGGCGGCTGCGAAATAATACCCCACTTTATTGCCCCGGCGCGCGCCCACAATGCCCAGGAACATGACCAGGAAAAGGGTGAGCAGGCTATTGATCTGGTTCATGGCCACCCGGTTGAGGTAGGGCAGGTAGAATTGGGCAAGAAAGTAAAAGGCCAGATAGGCAAAGGCTATCCAGCCAATACGGGCAAGTGTGGGTGCGTATTTTCGCAGGTCCAAAAAAAGAATGGCATAGGAGGAGGTCACCAGGGTCGTGAATGACGGGACGATCACATAGTACATTTTCAGGTCCAGCCCCTGGAACAGGTACATGCCCATGCCATCCATCACCAATAAAAAGATGCAAATGTGCATGAATACGAGCACCGCATAATGGAAGTAGATGTAGTTTTTGAGGGAAACGAAAAGGAAGAGGTTATACAGAATGACGAAGAGCAAAAACCCCAGATAAACCCCATAAGCGATCTTGAGCCGCACGGTCTTTACCTGATAGGCTCCTTTTTCCCATAAAAAAAGCGGTACCGGCGGAGAGTAGGTTTGCAAATGGATGTAATAGGTCCTTTTTCCCGGAGGTAGGGGAAAAACCTGAAAATGGCTCTTGATAAGCCGATCCGTGACATCCAGGGGGTATCCCAATGGCACCCTTACCCATGTGCCGGCGGAGTCTTGATAATACAATTCGCATATGGGGAAGTAAAAATGCCTGACCTCCAGCAAAAGCGCTTCGGAGGTTGGATTGTCCAGGCTGAACCGGATCCATTGATGGGAGTCGGTAATGCCAAAGGAAAGCATATCCCCTTCGCTTGGGATAAATTGAGCCCGATACCCCGATGATGACACCTCCTCTATGGTCAAATTGCCTTGCGGGTCTTCGAGGGTGCTGGTGAACCGGCCTATCCTCATGGATTCCTGTCCGCCTTCCCACGTGAAAGTTTGCGCCGTACTCACAGCGGTGCAAACCCAAAATAAACCGAATAGGAAAACCCCTCTCAAAGCATTCGCATTAATTCCCTGCCGCTTCCAATTTGGCAAAACGGGTCGGAATATCCAGTAAATAGGCGAACAGGATCCACCAGACCCAACAATATAGGCTGAATGGAATATATCCGAGGTATCCGACCAACGGCATTTCAAAAATACGGGGCCCCTCTATATAAGGGATGCTATACACCCAGTATGCGGGCGCATATGTCAGAACAACTTCCCCGCCGGCATGGGCACCGCTCAGGTAGTTCCAGCCTTCCATGGTGATCCCCTGAAAAAAGTAGGTTATGGCGAAGAGCAGCAGCGGGGTCCAATTACCTGTGCCTATGGATCGGAACGGCGTCCAGATATCGAGCTTATCGAGTACCACGGCAATGATCACCAGCGGAGATATCCAAAGGGAAAAGAAAAAGCCATTCGGAAACAGGCCCGAGGCGACCATGCCGCCCAGGGCCAGGATCAGGGCCCCGGTTTTGAGCCATTCGGGCAGCACGATCTTCCAGCCTCGGTCAAAGCGGTGCCGCATACCCTTGAAGGTGCGCAGCAGGCTGTACCATTCGAAAGCCATCGGCATCAGGCCGGAGGAGCCCACAATGGCGTAGAGCAGGAATTCATTTTGGGGGACCAGATTGCCGAAAGGATAATACCAGTTGTCGTCGACAAAAAAGTTCAGGTATTCGAAGATCATCCAGCCCAGGATGGAGGCCGCTCCGATGCCCAGGATTTCCCGGGGCGAAGAAGCAATTATGGATACACCCCCGCGGCGCTTGTACACGATCCCGTCCAGCAGCAGGGTAAAGCCCCAGAAAATGGGTAGGTCCGACCAATAAAGCAGCCATTTGGGCTCGCTGGCCCGGCTGAACAAAAGGATCAAAGGGATGCCCCACATGGCCAGCCCGGCCCAAAACCAGACCGGGAAGTTCACCTTGTCCGCGGGTTTTTCCTCCGGGTATTCCCCTTTTTTAAATCCGAAGAGGAAGGGAAACAAATACAGGCTTGCCACCAGGACCATACCACCCACCAGGGCCCAGAAAATGATGGGGTTGAAGGCCGGCTTTTCAAAAGGCTCCAGCATAGGGTAGGCAAAAAAGTGATCGGGAAATTCCCCCTCGTAATGGAGCCAGGAGCCCAGGTAGGGAAGGTAGAATATAGCCGCGATCACCAGCAGAAGATAAAATACTTTCGTTCCTGTAGACATTGGGTTGGGTTCTAGGTTGCTTCTAAGTAGTTTCTAAGTTGCCTTTAAGGTAGGGATCAGGGTGTAAAGCAGGCCGTTCGACCTTGGCGATTTCCGATGGGATAAGCCATATTTATTTGGTTACCTGTTCTTCCTCCTCGATGATCTCCTTTAAGGCTTTCAGAAAGATTTGCAGCAACAGCTCCATTTTCAGCACATCCCGGTAGCCATTGAACCACACCTTAAGCGGTAGCCATATGCTTTTCAGCTTTTCTTCGGTGAGGCTGTAGACCTGGAAGCTGACGTTGTCGCGAAGTTGCCTGCGGTATTGCCTCAGCCAGGCTTCCTCGTCGGCGAATACCCGGCCATTGAAGCTCTTCAGTCCGATCCTGTCGCAGAATTCGCGGATACGATGGGACCGGGGCGAATCCTCCCGGTAATAATAATCGGAAAGGATCTCGGTCATCCGCATCCCGTTTCGGCTGCCTACATCATAGTATTTGGCGATCACATAGGGATCAATGTCCCCCAGCATATCGGATCCGGGCGCGTCCCGGTTGATGATGGTTTGTTCCTGCTCTTCGGAGAGCGGCTTTTTGTTTTGGTTCAGGTAATCAAAAAGGAAGTCGCCCGATGAGCTGGCAATGTCTCCCAGCCAGGTGACGATATCCATATTGGAATCCACGTGAGGGACCAGAAAATACAGAAAGGATAGGAAGCCCGGCAGCGGACTGACGACCTGTGGATGGTTGAATGCATCCAGCCCGGCCAGAATATGGGCGACATCACAATGGTAACCGCTGGGCAGGCGCACGTCCTCGTGGTCATTTTTATAGATAGGTGGTGTTTGCCCGACCCGCGAGTCCCCATACACCCGGTCGTCGGGGTGGTAGGTGATCACCCGGTGCTTGGGAACGTATTCGTTTTTGTGATAGCGGCGCAGGGGTTTGCTGTGCTCCGTAGGATCATCTACGATCTCAACGATGTATCGCCCTTCGACATTCGCGGCCCCCCGGATAAGCTCCTTGTTCCAGCCCCAGCGATCGTAGAAGATCTTCCTTAAACGGGTGATGATGAGCTTGGTATCGTGCTGTTCGCCTGCCCAGTAGTCTTCTTCTTCCCGAAGCAAGGCGAGAAATTGCTCCAGGTTCAGGGTCTGGTCCCGGCTGTGTCCGGGATCCGGCTCGGTGCTGAGGATGGGTTGGTGCAAGGGCATGGTGCTGGGTTTACTATAGAGCTCAGGGGTGCCTGGCTTCTATGGACTGACATAGTGACAAAACCACATGTGTTCAGGGAAATGTGCCGAAGGTACAGGAATAATTCGAAACCGGAATGAGTTTTTACCCTCTCCGGATCCTTTATCCGGGGAAAGGGTTGGAGCGGATAATTGTCAGCCTGAGGTCATAATCCGGGTTGCCGGCGAATTCATCATTTATCCGGATAAGAGGGCCTCGCAAACAATAAAGGAGGTAGGGAGCCCATCATCCAAAATGATATTTTTGAGATTTCAGTAAAAATTGAAATCAATTGTGTGTTCAGACTACCCAACCGGGATCGCCTCCGTTTTTGCTTCCAAACCCTTTATCCGTTGTTTCGTTGCCTTGTTCTTATAACAACTATAAAAAAGGAACACCATGGCTTTTATTGGAAAAACTTTTCCCGATATCGAGGTGAACGCGATGAACGAAATGGGTGACACCATTAAGATCAACGTGCTGGAGGAAGCTAAGCAGAACAATAAGAAGGTTTTGCTTTTCTGGTACCCCAAGGATTTCACCTTTGTCTGTCCTACCGAACTGCATGCCTTCCAGGAAGCATTGGCTGAGTTCGAAAAGCGCAACACCATCGTCATTGGGGCATCTTGCGACACCCCCGAAGTACACTTCGCCTGGCTCAATACGCCCAAAGACGACGGCGGTATTGAAGGAATCACCTATAATTTGTTGGCCGACAGCAACCGCAACCTGGCCAACATTCTGGGTATTCTGGATACGACCAACGTCCGGATCGACGAAGCTACCGGCGCTGAACTCAGAGACGGCGACAACGTCACCTACCGGGCTACTTATCTGATCGACGAGGAAGGGATCGTCTTTCACGAAGGGATCAATCACATGCCCCTGGGCCGTAACGTGGAAGAATATCTCCGGATTGTGGATGCTTATGCCCACTTCCAGGTGAAAGGGGAAGTTTGCCCGGCCAACTGGGAGGAAGGCAAGGAAGCCATGAGCGCCAACCGGGAGGGCGTAGCGGCTTACCTGAGCAGCAACTGATTATCTCAGTACCCATTACAATCACATAAAAAATTACTTGACCATGGTTCAGGAACTGAATGCAGATAACTTGCAAGAGATCATCGAAAAGGAAGATACGGTCATCGTGCAGTACTCGGCCGGCTGGTGCGGCAATTGCCGGATCATGAAACCCAAATTCAAAAAGCTGGCAGGTGAAAACAATCAGGCTGCCTTCGTGATCGTGGACGCCGAAAAGTTTCCCAATTCCCGGAAGCTCGCCAACGTCAATAACCTGCCGACTTTTGCGGCCTTCAAAAAGGGAAGTTTTGTTAATCAAGTGCAGACCAACAAATTTGATCTGCTGAAAGAGCTGGTTCATGAGGTTACCCATAATTAAACGCCTGACGGATTTTGTGGAAGAGCGGGATGCCGATTACCTCTGGGAGACCATTGAGACCCTGGAGGATCTGACGGAGCTCCCTTCCCTGAAGGACGAGGAACTGGATGTGATCGGCGAACTGCTCTCCAATTTGTACGGCGCACTGGAAGTGCAAAAGGAGATGGATGCCGGCAAGTCCAGAAAGGAGGCCATGAACGATTTCATGGGCCGGGTTCTGGGGTCGATCGATCAGTAGAAAGATTCAATTTGCAAACAATAAGCTCAGGTCGGACCGCCCGATCTGGGCTTATTCTTTTTTGCGCAAAACAGAATAGCCTCCAGACGTCCCGGGAGCCATTTTTTTAGCTCGATTGAGGGTTATTTCAATACAAATCATTATATTATTAGGCGATAAAACCGATTGCCTCTCCACGGGCAGAGATTCTTCCATGAAAACTCATTCGTTGCCCTTTATCATCCCTTTAAAATTCGGAAGACGTGAAGATCCTTTTTCGTCAAAGGTCTTTGATTATTATAGTTACTCAATATAGGCTCTGCATTCACTAAAACCCTACCCATATGTCTGATCGAATAGCCGATATGCACGTCCACCCCGGAATGAAAGGATTCAACAACCAGGGTCAACCCGGAAGCGAAGGCCTCACCATTTGGGACGCTTTCCCGGAGCGCCAAACCGAACTCAAAAAGTTGAACAAGGCCATACAGGGCGCCGTAGCCGAATTGGCCAAAGGTTCTCAAGCCAACCTGGATGCCTGCGTAAAAGGTGGCCTGGTGGTTCCATTCGTCTCCATCACTCCTCCGGAGCGGCCCATGTTTGCCATTGATCCTCAAAAGCCCTTCCGCAATCTGATCAAACTCTTGCTGCCCAAAAAGAAATACCTGCCCCTGGGGGTGGCGGTCACCGCTTTTCCCCCCTCTAAAATACGGGGCATACTGAATCGCGTGGACAACAACCAGGGAGTTGATTATTACCGCGAGGAGTACTTGCTGGAAAAACAATACCTGCTCGAACAGCAGCAGGAATCCTCCCGAACCTGTCCCAACAGCACCTTTGGCCTGGCCCGGGATTATGAGCATTTCCGATCCTTGATCGATTCCGGTCATACCATCGTTGGAGTGCTTACCGTGGAAGGCGCTCATTCCTTTGGCAACTACCTGCATCAGGAGACATTCGAAACCGAATACGAAGATCTGAGGCCGGAAGACCTGCAGGCCCTTCGCGAGTCCATGATCCGCAACATCCGAGCGGAAAAGAACCACGAATACGCCCCCTTCTTCGTCACCCTGATGCACCATTTCAACAACCTGCTGGGAGGGCACAGCTGCAGTATGTCTACAAAATCTCCTCTGATCGGCGGTTTGGGCTGGCCTTACCTCCCGGGCATGCGGCACATCTTCAACCAGAAAACCGGTATGCGAAAGGGACTGACCCCTCTGGGCCGGGAGGTAGTGGACCTCTTGCTCGATAAAACCCGGGGGAAACGCATTCTGATCGATACCAAGCACATGAGCATCAAGGTCCGCAAGGAGTTTTATGAGCTGGTTCGCCGGAAACGAGCGGAAGAAGACGACCCGATCCCGATCATCTGCAGCCATGCCGCCGTCAACGGCATCGCAACCCTCGACCAGGCATTGCAGACCCAGTACGACGAAGAGGTCAATCTGGACAACCTCGCCTATTTCAGCCGCTGGCGGATCAACCTGACCGATGAGGATATCGTTGAAACCTTCGATTCAGACGGTCTGATCGGCCTGGTACTGCACGAAGGCCGGGTCCCCGGAGATGCCTTCAAGCGGAGGGCCAAAAAACTAAAGAAGCGGATCAGAAAGCTGGAAGGGAAGAGCCAGAAAAAAGAGGAACTTCAGGCTGTGCGAGACGAGTTGCGGGATAAATACCTGGGCCTGATCTGGTCCAACGCTTTCCATATTGCGAAGGTGATCCGCGACCAGCGAAATGCCGACGGCTGGGAGATACTGGGCCTGTGCAGCGACTACGATGGCCTCATCAATCCCTACGACAACTGGAGAGAGGTCAGTAGCTTCAGGAATCTGAAACAGGATATGCTTGATTACCTGATCGAGAGGAAACCGCTCCACTTTGTCCGGGACGGACAACCCATCCCCATTTCAGACGCCGAAAGAGAGCGCCTGCTGGATGGCCACAGTCCGGAGGAGCTGCTGCACAGGATTTTCTTCCGTAACGTGGATCGCTTTTTGTCGCAGTATTTCACGGAAGACTATCTCTTGTAAACCTTGAGGAATCCCGGATCGGGGAAGGAAGGCTGACTGTTGCGCAGGGTGGGGGCATCAATAAATCCCCATAATCCCTCCTACGAGGCATAATTATCTTTCGGGTACTAACGAAAATCATTTCCTTTTTTCTTGAAGACCGGTAGATTATAAGGCTGAAAACCATAGTCACCATGCTGGTCGTGAGCATCCTTTTGCTTTTGCTGGGACTGTTCCTGCTCAGTCTTTTGCTCAATCCGTTCATCCTGCACCTGGATACCCGCCGGGACATCTATTCTTTGCGCTGGTGGGGTATGGCTTCGGCTCGCGTCACCGGCTCGGATCTCGGGCCCGTGCTGCGCATTTGGGTGTTGGGTTGGCGAAAACAATTTTTTCTCCTCCACCTGTTGAGGCCCTCTCGGCAAGCCGAAAAAAAGAAGCCGGAAAAGAAAAAGAAGAAATCCGCCTGGAAGCGTCCCCGCTGGTTGACCCTTCGACTGGGCTTGCGCCTGCTGCGCACCTTTCGGGTAAAAAAATTCCAGCTGACCCTGGATACCGGAGACTTCGCGCGCAACGCCTATTGGTGGCCGGTTTTCTATACCCTGTCTCATAGAAAAGGCGATCTCAGCATCAATTTCCAGGGAAACAATGAGTTGGTCCTGGTCATGAGCAACCGGCTTTGGAACGTAGCCTGGGTTTTCTTAACTGGATTTACATCACCCAAAAACAATAGATCATGAACATGAATTTTGAAGAGATGCTGAATCGGGTCACCGACTTTCTGAAAGCCGAGGCCAGGTCAGAAACCGTTATCGGCCAGCAATTTCAATTGGGCGAATTCACCTGCGTACCGGTGATCCGTTTGGGCATGGGATTCGGCTCCGGCGGCGGAGAGGGAGAAGCTCCCAAACAAGGTCAGGGCGAAGGCGGCGGTGCCGGTGCGGGCCTGGGAATCGAACCGATCGGCTTCCTCGTTACGCG
>CAZXIX010000127.1:0-11149 GCA_964640855.1 uncultured Saprospiraceae bacterium | reverse complement strand
AGGCTCATCGGGGTTTTGATGTGTTCGAGCCGTTTTTCCAGTGTCTCCACGGTGGCCTGTGAAATATGTGCTTGATTTCCTTCCCCCTGAGGCCCGGCCAGATAAGTGGCGGCCACAGCGCCGCCCACGGCTGTACCGGCTACAAAGATCAGGTTCCAGATCTGCGCGCGCCAGTTGAAACGGAAGAAGTCAGCTGCATTGCCCGCACCTCCCATGGCACAGAGAGTGCGAAGGTTGTTGGAAACGCCGAATTCCCCCCCGAACCACAGCAGGAGGAACATGGAAAAGGCTATTAGGGCACCGGTCACATACCAGGGCCAGGGTTGGCTGACCCAATCGGTAACCTCTGAAATAGCAAGTAGGTACATATGCTCAATTTTTCCTTTTACTAAATGATGATCGAAAAACAGGAATAGTTAAGGGTTATCGGTTTAGGTGAAACCGACTACAAAAATACCTTCTACCCCTTCTGAAACAGGTGATTCTTATCACACAAATCCCCTTCGATCGGTTGCATTCATCCATCCGGAAGGTTTCCAAAAGTCTCCTGAACTACCTTTTTGCCAAGCAGCTCATCGACCTTCTTTTGTACCTCTGCCGCCAACCGGAGCAAAGCCAGTTGCACAGCTTCCGACAAACCTATCTTCATGGGTTGCACCTCCGGGATCGATAACGTAAATAAGTGGATGGCCGGGAGTTTCCCCAGTAAACTTAAACCTTCCATCAGGTCCTTCAATCCGATATCGTGAGTGCTCATGGCCTTTGGGAATTCCTCCGAAAAACGGGGCCTCCGGTATCGGATCGTGCCCGGACGGCTGCCATCCAGAGTAGCGTCGACCAGGATGACGTCCGGATAGCGTTCCATCCAGGCCATGAGCTCCAATCCGGCGGTACCCCCGTCCAGAAGGTCTACCTGCGGCGGATGCTTTTCCCGTTCCAGTAATTGGATAAAATGGACCCCGACACCCTCATCTCCCATCAGCACATTCCCTATGCCCATGATCAATAGTTTTCTGTCGGAAGGATCCTGATGTGCACTCATTGTTTTTTCCCTTGCAGGATCTTTCTCCGCTCTCGTTCTTCTTCCTCCTGGCTCTCCTTGATGTCCTCCTGAAATACGGATTCCTCGATGAACTTCCAGCCGCCAAACATACTGGAGACTTCCCCTCTTCCTTCAACGTAATCGTGATACATAACCAGATAGACATGGACCAGGGTAAATAAAATGAAAAACCACATGAGGGTATGATGCCAGTTGCGCAACACAAAATCCCCTCCGAATACCCCCGGTACCCAGGCAAAGAGTTCGGGAAACCACCAGTCGCTCATGGCGGAGTACAGGCCAAAACCGGTTATGACCATGATGCCTGACATAATGAAGAAGATAAAGTAGGCAAAACCGGCTACGGCATTGTGGCCTACCGAAATATGTTCTTTACAGCGTTCCAGAAACACATCGACCTTGATCACCGACCACATTTCCCGGAAATACTTTCGTTTGGTGGGAATGAAGTTTTTCCAGCGGGCGTATTTGTTGCCCACGAAGCCCCAGTAGATCCGAAAAAGAAAGTTGAAGAAAAATACATAGGCGAAGGCAAAATGAAGGAAGCGTATGGTCCCGAACAGATACTGATCCGAAGCTTCCCTTCCCGACATGATAGCCGGCGGATCTCCGATCAGGTAGCCCGTGATGCACAATACGACAATGGCCAGAGCATTGACCCAATGAAAAACCCGTACCGGGATCTCCCAAACGAAAACGCGCCGGAGCTTTCGGCCCGGCATGACTGGAAAACCATGGATTGATCTTGGATCTGCCTGGTTCATACGCAAAGGTTTAGAGGGCTCTGACCCGGCTCAGGTGCTTTCCGTCTTCATCGTACAAATGGACCGCACAAGCCATGCATGGATCGAAAGAGTGCACTGTCCGAAGGATTTCCACCGGTTGTTCTTCGTCAGCTACCGGAGTACCCGCCAGAGAGGACTCATAGGCCGATAGCTTCCCTTCGGGATCACGCGGGGAAGCATTCCAGGTTGTGGGCACCACCATCTGGTAATTCTTGACCTTCTCATCTTCTATCACGATCCAATGGCCCAGGGCTCCTCGCGGTGCTTCCACCTGGCCTACCCCTGCTGCCGCTGCATTGCCCCAGGTCTTGGGGTTGAACTTATCCATGTTGGCCATGCGCGAATCTCCGTTGCGAATATTGCTAATCAATTCATCATAGAAATCCATGGCCCATTGGGCGATCAGGATCGACTCCAGCCCGCGGGCCGCCGTGCGCCCCAGGGTGGAGAACAGGGCCGTGACCGGCACATCGAGCTGCTTCAGGGCGGAGTCGACCACTTCCTTGTAATCTTCCCGACCGCGTGCATATCCGACCAGTACTCGGGCCAGAGGACCCACTTCCATGGCATGTCCTTTCCAGCGGGGTGTTTTCAGGAAACTGTATTCTTCTTCCACCTTCAGGTGTTCGTAAGGCGGTTTGGGGCCCGTGTAATTCAGTACGCTTTCCCCTTTCCAGGGATGGAGACCTTCCTGACGGCTCACGGAATAATCGTACCACGAACGGTGGATGTATTCCCGGATCTCTTCGTCGTTGCGGAGGTCCACATCGTAGACCCGGCTGAGGTCCCGGTTCAGAAGCGCCCCTGAAGGGAACAGGAAACTGGAAGGGTCATTGTATCCATTGGTCGGCAGGTCGCCATAGACCAGGAAGTTGCCCAGGCCGCCACCAATAGCCCCCCAGTCCTTGTAATAGGAAGCGATGGCCAACAGATCCGGAATGTATACTTGCTCCACAAAGGCTTTGGCTTCCTTGAGCCGCTGGCCGACCTTGGCCAGGCGCTCGGCATTCAGGCCGCCTACATCATCCTTGTTGATGGCACAGGCCATACCTCCGACCAGGTAATTGGGGTGAGGATTTTTACCGCCGAAAATGGCGTGCACCTGTACGATCTCTTTTTGCCATTCCAGGGCATCCAGGTAGTAGCAAACCGCCAGCAGATTTACTTCGGGAGGCAACTTGTATGCCGGGTGCCCCCAGTAGCCGTTGGCGAATATGCCCAGTTGACCGCTATCCACCAATTTGGTCAGGCGTTTCTGGACATCGGAAAAATAGCCGGGCGTATTGCGCGGATAATGGGAAAGGCTTTGAGCTATTTCAGCGGCTGCCTTGGGGTCTGCTTTCAGGGCGCTTACCACATCTACCCAGTCCAGGGCGTGGAGATGATAAAAATGGACCACGTGATCGTGCATGTACTGGGTACAGAACATGAGGTTGCGGACGAGCTCGGCATTGGGTGGGATGACAATGTCAAGCGCATCCTCCACAGCCCGGCAGGAAGCCAGCGAGTGAATGGAGGTGCAGACCCCGCAGACCCGGCCTACGAAAGACCAGACGTCCCTGGGGTCGCGACCTTTCACGATCTCTTCGATCAGGCGAACCATGGTGCCGGAGCTGTAGGCCTCGCTGACCTGCCCGTTTTCGATGGCCGCTTCTATGCGGAGGTGACCCTCAATCCGGGTGATCGGGTCTATGACGATACGTTGGCTCATAATGCGGTTTTGGAAATGGAGGGACGGTGGATCAGGTCAAGGGATTATCCAATTTCTCTTCGGCATCCTTCCCTTCCAGCTTGAGGCTGGAAAGTACGCCCCGCTTGCGAACGTTCGTGGCAATGGCGTGGGCAGCAATACCGGCTCCCGTGACAGCCGCGCCGATCAAACCGATCTTGTCTGCATTGGCTTCGATGCCGAAACCCGGGAAGGAGGCCATCTGCCGGTAGATCGGGCCGTTGTCCCAGAAATTCTCTTCGCTGCATCCAAAACAACCGTGACCCGATTGGATCGGGAAGCTGGTGTTGTCGTTCCACTTCGTGATGCCGCAGGCATTGTAGGTCATCGGCCCTTTACAGCCTACCTTGTACAGGCAGTAACCCTTTTTGGCATTCTCATCATCAAAGGATTCCACGAAAAGACCAGCATCATAATAGGGTCGACGGTAACAGCTATCGTGGACGCGCTTGGAATAAAAAGCCTTGGGGCGACCGATCCGGTCCAGTTCCGGCAAAGTACCGAAAGCGATGATGTGCAGGAGCGTACCGGCCATAACCTCACCAATGGGCGGGCAGCCGGGTACTTTGACCAGGGGTTTTCCTTTCAGCAATTTATGGATCGGAGTGGCCTGGGTGGGATTGGGCCTGGCAGCCTGAATGCAGCCGTTGCAGGCACAACTGCCCCAGGCGATCACGCCTTTGGCTCCCTCTGCCGCCTCCTGGAGGATCTGTTCGGAAGACTTCCCGCCGATGCAGCAGTACTCTCCGTCACCAAAGGCTGAGACCGATCCTTCTACGCAGAGGAGGTATTCCCCATGGTAGTCTTTCATGGTCTGTTGCATCGCGGCTTCCGCCTGATGGCCCGAAGCAGCCATGAGGGTTTCCGTGTAATCCAGCGATATCTTGTCCAGCAAAATGTCGGCCACGATCGGGTGAGAAGAGCGAATGAACGATTCGCTGCAGCAGGTGCATTCCTGGAAATGCAACCAGATCACCGGTACGCGGGAGGTCTTCATCAGGGCCTCCGAGATCTGGGCCGCACCCGTGGTCTGAAGCCCCATGTAGGCCGCCATAAAGGTGCAGAACCTCATGAAATCCCGGCGGGAATAACCGCGATCCATCAATTCCTCATAGTAGGTGGGACGTTTGGGAACATTAGGTGTCATGATGTGAAAGGATTTGGTAACCGATGATTCAGGCTCGGTTTCCCTAACAAAATGCAAACATAAAATCGGGAGTCACATGATTTTTGTCATTTCTTGTTGGCCCTTATATCATTAGGTCTGGCACCGAATTGGTCTAGTTTTATTCCGTCGAAATGCTTATTTTCAATTATGCACGAAATGTCCGTCGTCTTGAGTATAGTGGACCTGGCCCACGAGCAGGTAGCTCGGGCCGGGGCCAGGCAGGTCGACGAGATCGAGTTGGACATCGGCTACCTGGCCGGCATCGAAATGGACGCTCTCCAGTTTGCCTGGAAAGCCGCTGTACCCGGTACCGTCCTGGAACATGCCAGACCGGTCATTCGTCGTATCCGGGCTCAGGCCCGGTGTGTGGATTGCGGAAAAGAATTTGAAGCGGATTCGCATTTTGCTCAATGCCCCGATTGCCAAAGCCTCTTCACCCAGGTATTTGCCGGACAAGAGCTTCGGGTCCGGGCTTTGACGGTTACTTGATCCAGAAAAACTATCCTATGTGCTCAACTTGCGGATGCAATCAACCCTCTGATGCGGTGACTTTCACCATCTTTGAAAAGGACGGGAAACACACCCACAGTCATTACCATCCCGGATCCGGTGGCCACACGCATCACCATCAACATCACCACCCCGGTCATTCCCATCATGGGCACGATCACCACCACCATCACTCCGATCACCCTCCCGTAAAAACAGTGATCCAACTGGAACAGGACATTCTCCTACAGAATCAATTGCTGGCCGAGCGGGTACGGGGCTTCCTGGAAGCGAAAAACATTCTGGCTCTGAATCTGGTGAGTTCCCCCGGTTCAGGAAAGACGGCTTTGCTGGAAAAGACCTTGCTCCGGATCTCGGACAAAATACCATGCTACGTCATCGAAGGTGACCAGCAAACCTCCCGGGATGCCCAACGCATTGCCGCTACGGGGGTGCCGGTCGTTCAGGTCAATACAGGCAAGGGATGCCACCTGGATTCCGAGATGGTGCATCGGGCGATCAGGCAATTGGATCCGGTGAACAACAGCATCCTGTTCATTGAAAATGTGGGCAACCTGGTGTGCCCCTCTCTTTTCGATCTGGGAGAAAGCAAGCGGGTGGTCATCATGAGCGTCACCGAAGGGGAAGACAAGCCCATCAAGTATCCGGATATGTTCCATTCTTCTCAGCTTTGCCTCTTCAACAAGGTGGATCTTTTGCCTTATCTCGAATTTGATCTGGAAAAAGCCAGGCAATACGCCCGGCAGATCAACCCGGCCCTGGAATGTATGGACGTATCGGCCACCCGTGAAGAAGGTCTGGATGCCTGGATCAATTGGTTGGAACGCCAGCTCGAAATCCCTTTGCTCGAAGTAAACGCCTGAACCCATGTGCCTGGCCATACCCGGGAAAGTTCTATCCATCAATACCGAACTGGACGAAACCTTTCGCACGGCACAGGTATCTTTCGGCGGCATCAAAAAAGAGGTCAATCTGTATATGGTGCCCGAAGCCCGGGTCGGCGACTACGTGCTGGTCCACGTAGGCGTAGCCATCAGCGTGGTCGATGAAGAGGAAGCCCTCCAAACAGTTCACTACCTGAAGCAAATGGGAGAGATGGACGAACTCGAGGAGGGAAAGGGGGACTCCTCCTGAATTTCAGTTGTCGAACAAAGGCCGGATTTATCCCTATCTTTCCACCGGATCAATCTGTTGTTTTATGCCTTCCGATCGGAAGCCTTTTTCTCTGCTCGCTCGCCTGAGGCAAGCCCGATCCGAAGGGAAAACGGAACTGGCTCTTCTCATTGACCCGGATAAGGTCAAACGAAAAAAACTTCCTTCTTTCCTGGGAGCCTTGCCCTTGCACCTGACGGACTATCTTCTCGTGGGCGGGAGCTTGTTGCTTGAGGATCAGCTGGATGGGTGCATAGAAGCGCTTCAGCGCCTGACGGGCCTGCCGGTCATACTGTTTCCCGGCCACGCATTTCACCTGAGCCTGCAAGCCGATGCTCTGCTGTTCCTTTCCTTGCTATCCGGCCGCAACCCCGATCTTTTGATCGGACAACACGTGCAGGTCGCGGCCCGGCTTTACCAAAGTCCGATCGAGGTGATCCCCACAGGCTATCTGTTGGTGGACGGAGGCCGTCCGACCAGTGTCAGTTATATGAGCCAGACTTTACCGATCCCCCGAGATAAGCCGGATATCGCCTTCAGTACGGCTTTGGCCGGGCAGCTCCTGGGGATGCAACTCATCTACCTGGAAGCCGGGAGTGGGGCACGCCATCCGGTGCCGTCCTCCATGGTAGGGCACCTGCAACAAAAACTAGAGCTTCCTCTCATCGTAGGAGGAGGGGTACGGAATCCGGAGCAAGCCGCCGCACTGGCCCGGGCCGGTGCCACCCTGCTGGTCGTAGGGACAGCCGCCGAAAGCGATCCCGCCGGTGTCCATTATTTGGCACAATCCCTCCGGGCAGGACAAACCGTCAACCGACAGGAAGACCCTCCGGCTTGATTCCATCAGAAGAAGGTAAGACTTCTTCCTTCTTAACTACCTTTAAGGGCATATGGAAAAAGGTGTCGTCATAAGATCAACCGGAAGTTGGTACAGCGTTCTGCTGGAGGATGAGCGCGTCATCCCCTGCCGCATAAGGGGGAAATTCCGCCTAGATGGCTTACCGCTCACGAATCCGGTGGCCGTAGGCGATGAGGTAGAGGTGCTGATCGAAGAAGAGGACGGAGAAGAGGTCGGGACCATAAAAACGATCATGGACCGAAGGAATTACGTCGTGCGCCAGTCTCCGCGCAAGAAACATTCCCTGCATCTGATCGCCTCCAATATCGATCAGGCGATCGTGATCGTGACGATCAAGGAGCCCAACCTGAAGCAGGGGTTCATCGATCGCTTTTTGCTGATGACCGAGCCTTACGATATTCCCACCCTCGTCGTATTCAACAAGGCAGACCTGTACGACGAAGGCGATCTGTCCGTTTTCCAATACCTGAAGGAAATCTACGAGGGCATCGGTTACCAGGTGTTGTTGGTTTCAGCGGTTGACGGGAGCGGACTGGAAGAACTCAAATCCCTTTTGATCGGGAAAACCACCTTGGTCAGCGGCCAATCCGGAGTTGGCAAATCCACTCTGGTCAACCAAATTGAGCCTGAACTGGAATTGCGGACGAAGGAACTTTCCGGTTCTTCCGGCAAAGGGCAACACACGACCACCTTTGCGGAAATGTTCTCCCTGGGGTTGGGGGGCAAACTGATCGACACGCCCGGGATCAAAACCCTGGCTTTCAACAACCTGGAGCCCCTCGATGTGGCACACAACTTTCGGGAGTTCTTTGCCCTTTCGGAAGAATGCCGTTTCGGAGGCAATTGCCTGCATCGCGACGAACCGGGATGCGCCGTAAAAGAAGCCCTGGAAAAGGGAGAAGTCAGCGAGCTGCGTTATTTCAATTACCTGCAATTACTCGATGAGGTCGAAGAGCAGAATTATTGGGAAAGACATCGGGAGATTTAAGATTTTGCGATGGCCGGTCGCCGATCCATGCAAATAACTCGATACTTAACCTTCGAAATGGCTTACCAGAATAGAAAACGAAACTACCGGAACCGACGCGAAAGACTTTCGCTCCACCAAAGAAACTTCCGGCTGATCTTTCTTTTTGGGCTTCTGGCCCTGATGTTGTTGGTCCTGTTCCGGTTTGAAAAGATATGGGCGTGGCTGAGCACCTATTTCTATTGAAAGCAGTTGCCAGCAACCGAAAGGATCGGCCGCAAATTCCGATAAGGAGGAAACACGATCTTACGACCTCAACTGGGAAAAGGAGCCGGTAGAGTAACCCGCTTGCTGCAACTGTTCCCAAAGATACCGGATGTAGGAAGGCCCCACCTCGCAGCACCCGCCCACCACGGAGGCGCCGTTTCGGACCCAGTCCATGACATGATGGGCATATTTCTCTTCGTCCAGATCCTCTCTGGCCGAAAGCAGATCTACCGTCCCGCCCGGTTTCAGAGGTTCCACGGAGGTAAATCCGTTGGCATACCCACCATAGGGCTTGTCCCAATGTTTTAAGGCCTGCAAGCCGGCGTGGATCGTTTCCGGAAAAGAACAATTGAACAAGAGCGCATGCAGCGGGTAGTGGACCAGGGATTCCAACGCTTCCTCAATGGTCTCCCCGGAGCGGAGCCGATCCGGATGGGTATCCGATAAGGTAAAACTCAGGCAGACGGGTTTATCGCTTTTCAGGCTTGCTTCCGTTGCGGCTTTGGCCTCTCTGATGTTGGAGATCGTCTCAATGAGAAACAGATCGACATGAGGCATCTGAATATCGACTATTTGTTCGTACTCCTGCTTCAGCTCGGAGAAAGAACGTTCATCCGACGTATAGCTTCCAAACAAAGGCGGCAGGCAGCCGGCTATCTGCACCTTCTCCGCCGCGGACCCCATTTCCTCCCGGGCATCCGATGCCAGGGTAAGTGCCTGGCGCTGCAGCCTTTCAAACCAGGCTGCCTCGCCATTCCGCTTCAGACGGGTAGGCGTGCAGGTGTAGCTGTTGACCGTGAGGACCGCGGCTCCTGCCTGGATGAAATCCTGATGAACTTCTTTAACTATATCCGGCTGCTGCATCATCACTTTGGCCGACCACAAGGGATGGGCCGGTTCCCCGGCTCTTCGATAGATCTCCTGACCCACTCCACCATCCAACAGAACGATATTTTTCATGATTCGCGTTTTGAAACTTGCATAAACGGGTGCTTTCCACAACAACCGTATACTTCTTGAATAGGAAAAACGAGAGCAGCTTTCTGGGAGTAAAATACCCTCAAGTCGCAGCCTCCTTTTTTTCCGGAAACTTCATTCGGTCCTGTTGACGAAGCCTTGGCCGCTGGGATTTTCCATAGGAGCGGATCCGCACAGGAGTATCCCTCCCCAATAGCCTGCTAAGGCGGGAGAGTTGGGAAACAGCTCCAAAACGCAATGCAGGGGTGGCCCTCCCTATTGGGTTATGCTTAAGGAGCCCGCTTTGGGGCTTTCCTTTCTTCGGAGGCCGATCAGCGTAGCCACCGATACGATGATCATGGCGACCGAAAGGGAGATCAGGGAGAAGCCCACAATTCCCTCGACCAAGGGCGATCCCTCCTGACCTTCAGCCAGTATACCCAGCATCTTACCTCCATTGAAGACGGCTGCGACGAGGATGCCCAGGCAATTGGCAAAGGTGCCGTAAAGAGCTAGCCAAAACGTAATGGTCAGCCACCGGCGAGACAGGTGGATCCGGTTCCAGATTAACCCCAGAATGATTAAAAGCATACCGTTCAGAACGCCTTCTATGTGGCTCGAAACGCCCATTCGGGGGTTGGCAAAAATCGGCACCAGCAGGCCGATGATCAAGCCCAATAAAAAAAGGAATACGCCAAAAAAGATCAGATCATCGGCTTGGCGTTTGGATAAAGCTGTTTTTTCCATGTTGGGTAAGGTTTTTGTGTTTTCGTATTGCTTTAAGGAAATGACTCGCATGTTCCGCGGCCATTTTTTTCTGGCAACAGGATAGGAACCCAAGTTAAAAATTGGTTGGAATTAACCCTGTGAGGAAAAGTGATTCTTTTGGCTTTTGAACGGGTTGGCCTTTCCTTTCTTTTCCAACCCAATGCCCGGGCATACCGCAGAGCTTTTCTTCGGGAAAAAGAAATCCGAACTGTCCCAGACTGCGAGGCTGGCCGGCCACGCCTTGCCGTCTTATTCCGGCTCGAATCCCAGCACGATGTTGAAATTCCCGATGGCCTGGCCCGGACGCTTGTCCCAACCCCAACCGTAGTCGAAACCAAGGGTACCGAACATGGGCAGGAAGGCCCGCACACCGATACCGGCAGATCGCTTCATGTCGAAGGGGTTGAAATCCCGGAGGTTATTCCAGGTATTGGCTCCCTGCACGAAGACCAGCGCAAAGATCGTGGCGCTGGGGTTGAGGGATACGGGGTACCGGACCTCGACGGTATACTTGTTGAAGACCGGCGTTGGATTGCCGCCGCGGTTGGCCTCGAAATCCTCGACTTCGTAACCCCGGCTGGAGATGATGTCCACCCCGGCAAAGCCGAATTGCTGGTTGTTGATCCCGTCGCCACCCAGCACAAAGCGCTCGAAAGGAGAAGTTCCGATCTCTTCGTTGTAAAACCCGAGGATGCCCACTTTGGCTTGTGCTTTCAGGACCAACTTGCCGATGAGGGTAGTGTACCACTCTGCATCAAAGCGCCACTTGTGGTATTCCAGCAGTTTGAACTTTTCCTGGACGGTTTCTTCTTCGAAGTTGCGGTTGGGCTGGAAGAGGGAGTAGGGAGGCGTAAACTTGACCGAAACGCTGATCCGGGAGCCCGAACGCGGGAAGATGGGATCCGCAATGGTGGAACGGGCAAA
>CAZXIX010000126.1:0-11418 GCA_964640855.1 uncultured Saprospiraceae bacterium | reverse complement strand
TAGCGCACCTGCTTTGGGAGCAGGGGGCCGCAGGTTCGAATCCTGCCACCCCGACCATCACACAGTCTTCTCGGCTTTGCCGGGAAGACTTTTTTTTGGACACATGAATTCAAACATTTTCGTGTCCGGTATTTTTAGACGATCTCAGGTTTCCGGCCCTTCCTTTTCATTCCTTCCTTATTCATTCTTCGTTAAAAAAACCGGCAGTTGTCCGCTCCTTTTTCCTTTCCGGCATTGCCCTCTTGCTTTTACTCTTTGCCCCCCTCAACTTTGTAGCAACCAACCCAAAAACCATGATCCAAACCCATAATTTGCTCCTCTGGAGCCTGTTGCTAGTTTTGGCGTTCGGCTGTAAAACGGATTCCGAAGGCCCGGAGGGCGAAACCCCGCAAACCGTTTCGCTGGAGACGGCTGCGGCTGCTTTTCAACTTCCCGAGCAGGCTTTTGCCCAAACCAACACTTCCCTGAATTCGGCTGCTTTTTATCTGTATCAGGCTTCGGCCTTGCAGGGAACCCTCACCTCTAGCGGCACATTGACGGAAGCAGGGAGCGGTCTGTCGTACGCGCCTCAGCCGGCAGACGCTCTTGTTGTGCAGAACAATGCCGGCCAAACCCTGGTTTCCTTCACCTATCAGACCATCGAGGGCAATCTTTCCGGCGACGATCAGACCTTTTTGTCCAATGATCACCGGTTTGTCTATCGGGTGGAGGTCCCCCAGCAGGGAGCGCTCAACGTGCAGTCCGTGCAGGCAGGAGGGAGAAGGACCATCCAGATTACCGGCAACCTTCTTTACGAGGGAACCGAGTATCAGGTTGATCTGCTGGTGGACGGTACCTACTTTTTTGAAGTGGATCTCAGCGGGTCGGAACTGCGGATCGACGCCACCTACACCGGAACCATTGTCGGGGGCGACCTTCAGGAAAATCTGGATGAGCGTTGGCAATACAACAGCGTTTTTGCGGGCGGTCAAGGCGGCTTTTTTGCCGAGAATGCGGTGCGTTCCTTCAATACCCGCTGGACCGTCGGGGAAAACCGGTTTCGGTATGAAAACGGCCGCCTGCAGACGGTTTTTCGCGACGGGCGGCCCACCGAATGGGACGTTAACAACAGCCCCTGGGCAGCGGAAGGTAGCTTATTCCTGAACGGGCAGGAGTTGGGCCGGCTCGATATGGGGCAGCAAGGCAATTTCATCAAAGTCTGGCTGCGAACCGGCGAACAGCAGATCGAAGTGAATAGCTGGCGTTTTTAGAGGCTCCTTTTCTGAAAGGCTTTTCTTTTTTCGGAAAGAATCTCAGTCCATGCCCGGACGTACCCGCGCTGCGTACATCCCGGCACGTTGATAAACAGAGGGTCGCTCCCCGATTTTGACCGGGCGGAAAAAGCCCAGTTCCGTAGCCAGAATTTGCAGTTTGCGAAAGGACAAGGGGTAGGGGACCCAAGGGTTACCGCGTTCCGTGTCGTATTCGACGAAAAGAAAAATACCGTCTTCGGTCAGGAATTCGGCGGCCTTTTCCAGGAATATTTTTTGCTTTTGGATGTAATGCAGGGAGTTGGCCATCAGGATGCCATCCAATGGATTTTCAGGCTCCCATTTCAGAAAATCGGTCCGCTCTTTTTGAAGGCTCAGCCCCTCCAGCGAATCCGGTATCTCTTGAAGGGCGGAGCGGTTTTTGTCCAGGGCCCAAATCTGGCTGTTTTTGGGCAGGCATTGGGCCAAGGCCCGGGTGAAAGTACCCGTGCCGCAGCCGAGATCGGCCCAGGCGGCCGGTTGGGTCTGTCCTTGAAAGGCCGGATGGATGAGTTGGCTAGCCTCCTCGACGGTCATGGATATCTTTACTTTTTACCTACCGGTTTAATCCCCGATCGCCTCCCGCACCACATCCAGGTACGACCGGCAGCGGGGCAGGGTCGCCTCCCGGTACAGGGAGTCCGGAGGCAATTCCAGGAGCAACAATTCCGCTTTTTCCAGATGGGCGCGTGCCTGAGAGAGCGCTACCGACCACTCGGCTGCCCGGCTGACAGCCTGGTTGTATTTGGCTACGGCCTGGTTGATCAAGGTGCTGGCGTATAATTCCTTCTGCCAGTTGTACAGCTTTTCCGCAAAATAGGTCCCTTGCTCACAAGCTTGCAAAATGCTGTCCTGGAGCCGGATGAGCCCCTCGGTATCGTCCAGAAAAGCGTCGGTCCGGTCGGACAAACTGCCGGCCCAGTCCATATAGCTTTGTCCCAGCTCATGCCGGTTGGCTGGCGAGGGGTGGTACCGGAAAGAGGCCCGCGCCGTAGCCAATCGCCGCAAGGTCGGCGGAAGCTCCCGCCAGGCTTGAATGCTGTCCCGATAGGCGAAACAAACCGTATCGGGGGCGGCAGTCGGTATTTCACCTGTACGAAAGGCTTCGGCTTGGATCGGGCAGTCGATCAATTGCCACATGGGCATGGCCGGCAGGTGATCCTGCAGAAAGGTCAGGGGCGGGGTCAGGAAGTAGCTGTTCCGGCCACCTGATGCGAATGCGTTTCCATCTTGCAGCAGACTGGCGCCCCAGGTGGCGTCCAGGAGGTGCCATTCGCCTTCGATGCGGACGGCATTCCAGGAGTGATCGGGTTTGTTGAGGCGGGGAGATGCGGTGACGGTGCCCTTGCTGTAGCCGTCGATGACCTCCACCTCCAGGCCCGCTCTTTGCCCCATGGCGGCAAAGAGTTCAGCATAGCCCTGGCAAATGGCTTTTTTGCGACGGAGGATATCGCCCAGGTTCTGGTTGATCCGATCCTGCCCCGGGCCGGAGGCCTCCTCGTCGTATTGGATCCGCTGGGTGATCCAGCTGAAGAGAGCGCGGGCCTTCTCCGTTTCGTCCTGAGCGGGTTCGATCAGGTAGGCGGTCAGTTTTCGGATGTCTTCTTCCACTTCGGCAGGAGTTCGACGGGCATGGCGGTCGATTTTGGAGAAATTGGGTATCTCTTGCCCGCCAGCCAAAAGGGGAAGCACCAGAAAAGAAAAAAAGAGGGGGCAATTCCGAAAAAGCAAAACGATCGACGAATGGTTCTTCTCAAGATAAGGCTAATCTTAATGCGGGAAAGCTCTTTGGGAAAAAGCTTCCCGGTTTACCCGCCCGAATCAGGCCTTGACCGATAGGGCTTTCGTACTTTCGGGAGGCCAACGAAAACCATACATGAAAGAAGTGAAAGAACTGCTCCAGTTGCTGGAGCTCGAACGCATAGACCGGAATCTGTACCGGGGCCAAAGCCATTTCATCGGAAGTCCGGCGGTTTTCGGCGGGCAGGTGGCGGCCCAGGCGCTTCGGGCAGCCATGAATACCGTGCCGGAGGACCGAAACGTACACTCTCTGCACGGCTATTTCATTTTGCCCGGCGACCTGGATCATTCGATTATTTTCCAGGTGGAGACCATCCGGGATGGGGGAAGCTTTACCACCCGCCGGGTGAAAGCCATCCAGCATGGGGAGGTGATCTTCCTGATGGCGGCCTCTTTCCAGTTGAAGCAGGAAGGCTTTGACCACCAGATCGCCATGCCCGAGGTCAAACCGCCGGAAGAGCTGGTCAGCTGGGATCAGATCCGGGAGCAGTTTGGAGAATCGCTGCCCGAGGGGATCCGTAAATTCCTGGAGATCGACCGGCCGATCGAGTTTCGCCCGGTAGAATTGACGACCCCTGCTATGGGTAAAAGTGAGCCGCTGCGACACGTCTGGATGAAAGCCAAAGGCGAAATGCCGAACCATCCGGCTGCCCACTCCTGCGTACTGACCTATGCCTCCGATTACAACTTGCTGGCTACAGCGCTGCTGCCCCACGGTCCCGAGGCCGAGGTCCCGAACGTCAAAATGGCCAGCCTGGATCACGCCATGTGGTTTCACCGGCCTTTTCGGATAGATGACTGGTTGCTTTATGCCATCGATAGTCCCAGCGCTTCGAATGCCCGGGGCTTTACCCGCGGCAATGTTTTTGACCGGAATGGAATGCTGATCGCCTCCGTTACGCAGGAAGGGCTGATCCGACCGAAGAAATGATGTCGCAATGTCACGATGGCAATTTCTAAAGGGTAACTGAGCTATAACCAGCTCGCTATAATGTGAAATCGTGAAATCGCAACATTGTGAAATTAATATCGTTCCTTTGTGGATAATTACGAAACAGTACGGTATTGACTTTCAAAGAATTTGGTTTTATTGAAGCTCTGAACGAGGGGTTGGAAGCCATGCAGTTTCATCAGCCGACCCCCATTCAGGAACAAGCTATCCCCAAGATCCTGGACGGCCGAGATCTGCTCTGTGTTGCCCAGACCGGCACCGGGAAGACGGCCGCTTTTCTGCTGCCCATCATCAATCGCCTTTCCCAGGAAAACTCGGGTAAAGTAGACACCCTGGTACTGGTGCCTACCCGCGAGCTGGCGGTTCAGATCGATCAGGCCCTGGAGGGGTTTTCCTATTTCACTCCGATCGGAGCCATGTCGATCTACGGCGGGCGCGACGGCAAGGCTATGGAACAAGAGAAAAAGGCCCTCAAGCAGGGTGCTGAGATCATCATCGCCACGCCGGGCCGCCTGAAGTCCCATATCGATTTGGGCTATGTGGATTTTTCCCAACTGAAATTTCTGGTGCTGGACGAGGCGGATCGTATGCTCGATATGGGTTTCGCCCACGACATCATGCACATAGTCAACTCCTTGCCCAAGGAGCGGCAAACCCTCTTGTTCTCGGCCACGATGCCCCCCGAGATCCGAAAGTTCGCTAAACAGCTCCTTCGCGATCCCGAAGAAGTCGCTATAGCGATTTCCAAGCCTGCCGAAAACATCATGCAGGCCGCTTACGAGGTCAGCGACGAGGGAAAGGTGCCCCTGACCCAGCAACTGCTGGAAGGGAAGAAAAACCTCAGCCGCGTCATCATTTTCGCGGGCTCCAAAATTCGGGTGCGTGAGCTTACCCAGGGCCTTCAGCGATGCGGCCTGAAAGTGGAATCCATTTCCTCGGATCTCGATCAGGAAGAACGGGAAGAACGCCTCCGCCGGTTTCGGGCCGGTTCGCTCCCCATCGTGGTGGCTACCGACGTGCTGGCTCGGGGGATAGACATCAAAGGCATCGATCTGGTAATCAATGCGGATGTGCCGGGCGATGCGGAGGATTACGTACACCGGATCGGTCGTACGGCGCGGGCTGAAGCTTCCGGGATAGCGCTTACCTTTATCAATGCCAAGGATAAGGGCCGGTTTCGCCGGATCGAAGAACTGATCGAAGCCCAGGTCAGACGCCTTCCGCTTCCCGAGGATCTGATGCAATATAGCCCGCAGCGGACTAATCAGCGCGGGGTGAGCAGCAAATCCCGGGGCCAGCGGGGTAGCGGCCCGGGTAGAAAAGGGGGGAGCTCAAGGCGGAAACCGCGCAGCAAGGGCTGAGTACAGATTCACAGGACTTTCCGCATGACTCGATTCTTTCCTTCCAGAATAGGGGCTATTTTACGTTCCGGATAAAGGTTGACCGTTAAAGTACCAACTGATGCGGGCTTTGTTCTCAGATCTCGGCATCCAGTTCGACCTGGATCAGGATCTGCTCGAACGCCGACTGGCGGATGGGCTTTTCTGCCCATAACCGAAGAAAAAGGAGGGTGTCGCCCCGGCGATTCACTAAAAAATAATAGGGCAGTCCATTCAGGGTATATCGAATTTCGGACTGGTTCCCATCCAGTTTTTCTACCTTGAATTCCTGCTTCCCATGCAATTCCTCGACCTCTTCCTGCTCCATTTTCAGCACTTGCTCCACCGTCCAGTTGGTGACGTTGTTGGAACCGGAAACCTGCAGGTAAATGCCCATATCCGGATTGGACAATAAGGCTCCGTCCTGATTATCGGATTCTTCTACCGTCTGGATGGGCGGGGCGGGATAATCCAGGCAATAGTTGAATCGTGAATTGCAATAGCGGCCGTCGACTTGATTTTGGGCGAGCAGTCCGCAGGGAATACACCCCATCAAAACCAACCAGGCGATCTGTTTCATAACGACAAAGTGTTTTATAGAAATACTTCTCGATTTCTTTCTTCAATATCCGATGTTTTCAGCAAGAAAAGGGCGGATCCTCAAAAAAGAGGAAGAGGGGACCGGGAAAGCGTATTCGGGGCCCGGCCCGGCTTTTTTGTCGTAGATGACCTGCCATTCCCGTTTTTTCACTTGCGAAAGGACTGTTTGCGGCTTATTTTATTTGCCGATTACCTGAAAGCACGGACCGCTGAGCGGCATTCTTTTCCCGTCGGTCTCCGTTTTGAAAATCCTTTCCCGAGATGAAACATGTATTTCTGGCGCTACTCTTCCGAAGGTTGGAATGGGAGGGCAACAATGATTTACTGCTTATCCGAGCATTGGGGCCTGCTTGGTTCGAGACCCCGGACCTCAAAAGCGCGCTTCGCGAATTGGCGAAGCAGGAGAAAACTTATCGGGATCTGGATCGCAGGCTATTCCAGGTCGCCATTTACAGCCTGTTTTCCCTGGCCCTGGGTTTTATGGCTCATCAGTTAGGCTCCTTGTTCTGGAGTTCTTTTCTTGTGTTGTTGTTCCCAGCCCTGCTGAGTTTGTATGTAGCCGGGAAAATCTACCTGTATTGGCAGTATCCGGCGGCCCCTTATTTCGCCTCGCTGAGGAAATCCATTGGGCAGGAGCTTTTTTTCCGGGAAAAAGACGCGTCCATTTTCTAGTTTTACCTTGGGCGGAGCAGCCAAAGGTTTCGAAGATCGCGATTCCATTTTCCCCAAATCCGGGAGTCAGGCGGTGAACTTCCCGGGCCCTTTCAAATCAATGGTATGGGTTATCAATTCAGTTTCAGTCGGTTGGCCCACATCCTGGTTTCTCTTTTTCTGACCGGCTGGATCCTGATCGTTGGGAAGTTCCTGCTGGCACCTCTGGCTTTCAGCTTGTTGTTCGCTTTTATGCTGATCCCCCTTTGTGCCTGGGTGGAAAAATGGATTCCCAACCGCTTCCTGGCCATTCTGGTCACTTTTCTTTTGGCTTTGCTTCCGGTAGCCGGGGTCCTTACTCTTTTTGGTTTTCAGCTGGCCACGGTCTTGGGGGATCTGGAAAATATCGGCTCCCGCCTTTCCCGGGGCCTGCAAGATCTGGTCGTGGGGTGGGAGGAATATTTCGTTTTTTCCGAAGAGCAGATCCGCAACTGGACCGACCTGACCGTGGAATCCCTGGTCCAGGGGAGTGGAGACTTGCTGGGGTTGGGTATTTCATCATCTACGGCGGTGATTGGAAGCTTGATCCTGGTTTTCCTCTTTACCTTTTTTATGCTGCTTTACCGCACCGCTTTCAAGAATTTCTTCCTGATCCAGTTTGAACCCGAACAGCGCGAAGAGGTGGGGGAGATCTTGTACTCCGTACAGACGCTGACCCGGCATTATCTCTACGGGATGATGTTGGTTATGGCTATTCTGGCAGTGCTCAATAGCCTGGGACTCTGGCTGATCGGTATTGAATATGCTGTTTTCTGGGGCTGCCTGGCCGCCTTTTTAGCCATCATACCTTATCTCGGCACTACCCTGGGCGGGACCTTGCCTTTTCTGTATGCCCTGGCAACCACCGGTACCTGGTGGCAACCCGCCGCCGTAGTCGCCCTGTATTTTTCCGTACAGCAGATCGAAGGTAATTTCATCACCCCCAAGGTGGTAGGCGGAAGCGTCGACATCAATCCCATGGCGGCTATTATCAGCTTGTTCCTGGGGGGCGTCCTCTGGGGGGTGAGCGGTTTGATCCTGGCTCTGCCTGCTCTGGCGGCTATCAAGGTGACCATGGAACACATTCCCCGTCTGGAGCCTCTGGCCCACTTGCTGGACAGCCGGTTATTCGCCAAACAGGACCTGTTTTTCGAGAAATACGACGATGCGCAATATCGCCTCAGCCAGCTTTTCAAACGTAAGGAGTCGTAAGCTTGTTACATCTGTAGTGACCGTCATCATTGATTCCAAACGAGAAAAAACCTAGTTTTTGCTGGGATAGTCGCGCTGGTAAAGTGCGGCCACCATTATTCATTTTCATAAAAATCAATTCATCATGGGAAAGAACAGAGATAGATCAGGCATAGCATTTGGATTTGGCCTTTTGCTGGGCGGAGTTGCCGGCTTTTTCCTGGCTTCCGATAAGGGTCGTGAACTAACAGGAAAAGCGAGCAAGGAAATCATGCGTGTGAGCGGGGAGATGCAGGAAAAAGCCCGCGGGGAGATGGCCCACCTTTCCTCGAAAGTGGATGAGATCCTGGAGCACAGCAAGTCCATGGCGGAAAACCTGGAGTTGTCGGTCAAACAAGGCACCCGGAAAACGCATGAAAAGGTAGATGAGGTGGTCGAAAAGTCTGTGGATAGCTTCAAGAAAGGCATCGACAAGGCACGCGGAAACCTGGAATCCAACAAAACCTGAATCCTACCTGAAACGAACGCCCAACATGGAACAAGAAAAACTGCTCGAAGAGCTGGGGGAATCCTATGGCTACCTTAAAGTCTATGTAGAAAAGCGGATAGAGCTGGTGCGTCTGGAAGCCACTGAAAAGGTCGCGCTCAGCCTTTCCTTTGTCATTACGCTATTGCTGTTGCTGCTCGCCGGCGGATTCGTGCTGGGGCTGCTTACGCTGGCCCTGGGATTTTTCCTGAGCGAAAGAATGGGGTCTCCTGGCCAGGCTTTTCTCGTACTGGCCGGGGGATATGCCATTCTGGCTTTGCTCATCTATTTTTTCAGGAATCCCCTGATACGGAATCCCCTGATCGGGGAAGCGATTCGATCACTGGAACAAAAAGACCGATGAGCGCATACGATGACTTACGGAAACGAAAGCGAGAGCTGGAAGAGGAAATCCAGGTTGTGGAGGGTTTGCTCAAGTTCAGCCTTCGACGATTTGAACGGTACTCACCTCAACAAGTGCTTGCCCGGACGGTCACCGGACTTCTAAAGCGCTTGTTGCTCAAGACCTTCAGATTGGTCGGCAAACGAATGGTAGGGCGGGAGCCTGAATACGAGCACCTGCACTCCGGGAATGGCCGCACGGACTTTTGGCGGGAAATGAGCCATCAGGGGCTTGATCTGTTGTTGAATTATATGGAGTCCCGGAAACAGGAGCAGGAAGTGGCCGCCGAGGCAGACTGATCCTTTCTCAATACACCCTATCGCTGATTTGATGGCTGGGCATTTGCCCGGGACGCAACAACACCTGCCGCGTCTGGATCAGATGCCGCTCCAAAAGGGTTTGGGTGAGCCGCCCGTATTGGCCCTCCCGCAAGCTTTGTTCCAGATCCTGGATGAGTTCTTTTTCGTTTCGCCAGCAAAGCCGACCGAGCTTATCTTCCTTTCCGGATTGAAGCGCGTGATCCATTTCCTTCCAGCATTCTTTGAGATTGAGATCGGCTTGTTCCGTCAGGGAGAGGCTGGCTGCGGGGAAGCGATTCAGATGCTCCAGCAAGGCCAGAGCCATGTTCTCCCGGTTATTGGCCAACTGTTGGATGTGTTGGCGCAAAGAGGGATCCCGGACTTTGGAGGCCAGCTCCCGATAGATCCGGAAGGTGATGCGGTGCCTGACATAGAGGCGATTGAATAACGTGATGACATTTTCTCTAATCATGGGTAGTGGACTTGGTTAAGGCATTCCTTCCTCAAGCCGAGCTTAAGGAGGCATTATATTGGAGTCCGGCGACCATCTGCTGAAGATCCCGGAATTGATTTTCGATATGATTGGATTTGAGGGGTGGAATTTGCTCTTTCTGCTTCATTAGTTCCCGGTACCGTCGGATCAGATCCCATTGCATTTCGCGGCAGCAGGCGATCGTCGCCTGGGTCGTAGAGGGAATATCCGGATGGGAGTCTTCTGTGCGGGGCACAAATTGGTGGGCGGTCTTGTCGTCGAGATGTTCGGCATTAGCCCGATGAAACTGGGAAAGGCGTTGCATCAGACCGAAACAAAAAGACTGATTCGGGCTTTCCTGCGCCAAGCGGGAGAAGGCGGCTTCAACGCGCAGGTTTTCTTCTGCCAGTTGTTGCAGAACGTTGCTCATGGATTTCCTTTTTGGTAGAATGATGCCTCGGCAGGTTAGCCATTTACCCGGAAAAAAGGGGGCGATTTTAGCTAACCTACTGTATCTGAACAGAAAATACCAAATCTTTGATCTTCTGTCAACCTTCTTTCCGGAATTTTGGTCCAAAGACCCCTTTCGATAAACAAGAAAAGGGCCGCATGAAGCATGCGGCCCTTTTCAGGAATAGAAAATCGGGGGCGATCAGGCGGCGGAAGCCTGAGGCGGGGTGCTTTCGACAAATTTTTTGCCGTCCCATTTACCCAGCCATTCGATATCCTTACCCACCTTCTTATAGTGCTGATAGATTTCGATGGCCTCCTTCCGGGTCTTCCTATACATGGTGATGTTATTGGGGGCCGAGCGAACCGTAAAGTAGTACTTTCCTTTTCCGGGTGTGAAATTTTTTCTTGATGCCATAACTTCAATTTCGTTAAACAATACAAAAGACGATCTTTTGAGGGGATCGCTATACTAAAAAGCCTAAGCGGCGAGATGACAGCTTTCGGGCAGGTAAACCTTGCAGGTTAAACCCAAAGGGTTGGCCCATGCAAAAGCATACTTCAGGAAAACAAGTTGGATGGAAAAACACATGACTCGCAGATCCATTACCCGCTAAACGAACCCGGAATTATTCGAGGCCGGGTCCTTTTTTGAAAAGACTGCAACTCTGCAGTTCTACCTAACTTACAAGATAAGAAAAATTATGGACAATGGGGTGGTTTTACATGAAAAAGAAATGTAATGCCATCGGCATTCCTCTTTTTAAGGCTTTTCCGAGGGTTTGGGCAGGGACGAAAAAAAGCCATTCCGCGAGGCGGAATGACTTTGACATCGGATTAGTATGGAAAAACTAAAATTTGAGTCGGGGCTAGGATGGGCGCAGGGCCGGATCGTATTCTTGAAATTTTCGGTCTATGAAGCACCAGAGCCAGTGCTCGCCGGGTTCGGCGGAAGCTACTACCGGATTCTCGTATTGGCGGAAATGCCGGGTGGCGTGTTTGTTGGGCGATGAATCGCAGCACAGGGTCATGCCACATTCCTGGCAGGTGCGCAAATGGACCCAGCGGCTTCCTGTTTTGATGCATTCTTCGCACTGATAGCCAGCTCCGACCTGTACGGATTCCAGCTGATCGATGCGGGAACAGGAGCTTGGGCGAAGGGCCATGGAAGATTTCGTTTGTTTGCTGCAGGATACATTCAAGAAACTGGCTATCGAAATCTTTAGTTTGTCGAAGGGCAGAAATATTTTCTAAAAGCCTGAGAAAAGCCTTATTTTTGCATTCCCTTCGAAAGAGAGGGTGAATCGGGTGGTTAGCTCAGTTGGTTTAGAGCGCATGTTTGACAGACATGAGGTCGGCGGTTCGAA
>CAZXIX010000125.1:0-11544 GCA_964640855.1 uncultured Saprospiraceae bacterium | reverse complement strand
TTGCCTTCATAAGTTGACGCTTTACCGGTCAACCTATATCAGGGACGTACATCCAATCTTAAATCGTCAATCTCAAATCCTGAATCCTCAGGGGTGCGCCGACACCCAGACTTCGCCGCCCTCAAAAATTTCTTTTTTCCAGATGGGCACGGTTTCTTTGAGGGTGTCGATGGCGTACTGGCAAGCTTCGAAAGCTGCTTTGCGATGCGGGCAGGCCACGGCTATCAAAACCGGAATCTCTCCCACCTGCAAGGTGCCGGTACGATGATGCATGCAAACATGATGAGCCGGCCATTGTTGAAGGATAGCATGAGCAATTTTTTCCATTTCTGATATCGCCATAGGTTCATAGGCCTCGAATTCGAGCCGGATCACCTCTTTGCCTTGAGTCTGGTTCCGGACCGTCCCTTCAAAAAGAACGATTCCACCCACGCCGTCATCCTGTACCTTCTGCAGGCACGTCTTCGCATCCAGAGGCTGGTCGCTAAGCAGAATATCGATCATAGTACGGGATTAGCCGCCGCTGACAGGCGGGATCAGAGCAATTTCATCCTTTTCGGAAAGCAGTTGGTCGTCCGGAGCATAAGACTTGTTAACAGCAACTGCTAAGGACTTTAACGCTCTCATTTGTGGAAACTCGGATTTCAGGAACTCTTTTAGGGTAGAAACCGTTGGGCGCCCCGGAATTTCTACTTCCATCTGGGAAGCTTTCAGAATATCCCGGGTGATTCCGAAGGCGAGCAGTTCAAGTTTCATAGAGCCGTGATTTTTCCGGGCGAAATGGATTTAAAACGCCTTGGTTAACAAAAAATTAACAATCTGAATGATAATTCTACTTGTTTTTGGCTTGGCCAATAATAAGAATGCAAGGAAAAGGTTTGGCGAACAAAAAGAAGGAGAATCGTGCCAACCTACCCGCATTCCCCCCGTTTGGCGACCCGTGCATACCCGCCAAAATCTGATTTTGGATTGTAATTTTGCCGCTTTGCGAGGAAGTTTGAAAACAAATTAGGCGCATCATAAAACTGAAAGCAGTTTATGCGTCCTTCAAAATCCCAAAAATACCAGACAAATGAAAACGATTGAAAAGCTACTTATTTTATTGTTTTTCACCGTTCCCTGGCAATTTATCTCGGCGAATCCCATTCCTACCTGGGATTCCCAGACCGAGCAGCAGATCCTGAATCGATTGGAAGAAATGGATCATCTGTATCCGGTCCTCAACTCTTCCGAAGTTCTTTCCCAGATTCGCAGGTATGTGGTTTCCGGACGAAGGGATACGGAATATATGCTGGGCCGGGCGCAGCATTTCTTTCCCATCTTCGATAAGGAGTTGAAGCAAAAAGGGCTGCCCCTCCGCCTGAAGTACATCACCATCATAGAGTCCGGTCTGCGGCCCAATGCTCTGTCTCCCGTGGGAGCCAGCGGGCTCTGGCAAATGATGGGTACCTCGGCGCGCCATTACGGTTTGCGGGTCAACGATCAGATCGACGAGCGAATGGATGCTTACAAGTCTACGCAAGCCGCTGTTGAGATGTTGTCCGACCTGTACGGCCGTTTCGGTGATTGGTCTCTGGCCCTGGCGGCATACAATTGCGGAGCGGGAAGGGTGCTCAAAGCCATTGAGCTGGGCAACAGCACTCATTATGGCAGAATTGCGCACCTGCTACCCAAGGAGACCCGCAAATACCTGATCCGATTTACAGCAGCCGCTTACGTGGTCGAAAATTTCGCCCAACATGGGCTGGAAGTGGTCAGTATGAACCCGGTCTGGCAAAATACCGGACTCTGGATCAGCCCCGAACGGGTTACTTTCCGCCAGATCACCCGTTTTACCGGGCTCTCTTATGCCGAGATCGGACAGTTGAACCCGGCCGCTATCCATGGCTACTGGCCGGCTAGTTCGGAAGGAAACTTCATTATTCTTCCCACGGAAGCCATTTCCAGACTTAAAGTTCACATGGAGGAGAATGCAGGGCCTGAAGTGGTATTTGCGTCCCCGCAGGCTGGCGAATCCAGACTTACCTACATGGTAAATGCAGAGGATGACATACACAGCATTTCCCGTCAGTTCGGGATTCAGCCTGAGGATCTGGCTCGATGGAATTTTCTGCCGGAAGGTCGGGTTTTCCCCTACCAGCTACTGGAATTATACGTTTTACCCACTTATTATCTGAGCAAGGCTTGATTGGAAACTTTACGCGAATCAAAAGGGGCAACGTCTTGAGAATGAGATGTTGCCCCTTTTTTACCGGGCATTCAGCAGGGCGATAGCGGCTTGGCGGCCTGACTCCATGGCGGCATTCAGAGAGGGATTGGCCGTCTGGTCTCCCGCCAGGTAAATGCCGCGATCCCAAACGATGTCTTCGAGACCTGGCCGGTAGCGCAGATGATCCCTGTCGGGAAGGGCCCGGTTGATAAAATAGCAGGCAAGCGGCTTAAAGGAGAGCGACGGATAAATCTGTCGAAGCTCCTGAGAGACCTCATCAAACGCCTGGGCCTCGCCCTCAAAAGGATTACCGACTACCGTCACGGAAAGGAGCGCATCTTTTCCGCCGCCCGGGATCAGATCCGTTACGAAGTGAAGGTTGTTGATCAGCCTCCCCGGGTCGCTCACCAAAGCGATGACGGGTTTCTGCAAGCTCGATCGATCGGCTTCGAAGTACAGGTTAACGCAACTATGCCAGCCTGGATTTTGGCTGTAGCCCGGAAGCAGGGACGCGGGATCGGTCGCAATGACGATCGACTCTGCCGAAATCTTCTCCCCACCGGAAAGGTGGATTTCTCCCTCCTCCACCCGGGATACGGCTTGATTGAAACGAAACTCGCTCCGTTCCAAACGCCGGGCCAATTGCCGGGGAATAGCCTCCATGCCTTCTGCGGGAATCGCGGCTTTTCCTTCTGCAAACATCTTGTAAACAAAGCGAAACATGTGGCTGGAGGTTCTCAACTCCGGCTCCAGAAAAATGCCTGCGAAAAAGGGCCGAAAGAATTGATCAATAATTTGATCCGAGAACCCGAATTGCTGCAGGTACTCCAGGGTGGAGGTTTCGGTCTCCTCGAAGATGTCCTCAGCGGAAGTCCTTTTTAATTGATTCGAAAGGCTCAGGATCCGTAGTTTGTCTGACAGCTTTCCGACCGGGGCCAGCAGAGTGGGAAGAAGCAGGGAAAACCTGCGCAATGGATCGCCGATCAGATAGGATTTGCCGCCGGACAAGATCACCGAACCGGGCAGGAAGTATTTGAGGTCCAGCGCATCGTAATCCAGGTATCGCCGGGCGGCCGGATAAGCCGAAAGCAAGACCTGAAATCCATGGTCCAGGGGGAGTCCCTGGTGGGCGTCGGACTTCACGCGCCCTCCCACGCGCTCCGACCGGTCGAGGATGACGGGGTTAAGACCGGCATGCTCCAACTCCAGCGCGCAAACGAGTCCGCTCACGCCGGCTCCGATGATGTAAACCTCCTTCTCTTGCGTCATAGGTGTAGGATTCGGGGAAGCCTTATTCTTTTTCCGGAACCCCAAAATAAGACCGGTAAACTTTTTTGCGGGGAAAAAACGCCAACCACAGGACCGGATAAGCCAAAAGGGTGAACAGGATATTCCAGCTTTTGTAGGAGATGTCGTCGATAATTTCCGAAGAATGATCATCCCACCTTCTCACGATGTGTCGGTGACGCCAATAGGTTAAACCCGGAGGTAGTTGCACCCCCTCGTCTACGAACCAGGCTTCCTGCTCATTGATCCCGTCCTCGACAATATCGCTTACCCAATCAAATTTCAGTGGACGGAGAAAACGCAGACGGACCTGGTCTCCTTTCCTGGAACCGGTAAAAGAAATGATCTCGGTTTTTCCTTGCCGGGGAAGCAGTGCTTCGAACAACTCCCGGTCAAAACGGGTCATCACGTCTTTGTAAGGGCCCGCTACAAGGGTTTTGTGTCGGATGCGGCCTGTCATGGAGAGGGATTCTTTAAAAGCCTGAAATGAAGATTCAGACCCCAAACAAAGAGCAGTCCGGCTTGTTTGGCAGATCATGGAAAGAAAAAATGCAGCCCCCTGGATGGGGCAGGTTCTAAAAGTCGCTGCCCTGTACAATCTGGTCTGGGGTGCATGGGCCGTACTGTTTCCCAACCATTTTTTCGACCTGACGGGGATGGAACGCCCGCTCCATCCCATGATCTGGCAAGGGATGGGCATGGTCATTGGAGTTTACGGTTTGGGCTACTGGTGGGCCAGTTTTGATCCCGTCCGGCATTGGCCCATTGTGGCGGTCGGATTCCTGGGGAAGATCTTCGGTCCGCTGGGGTTCATTTTCAATTACAGCCAGGGCATCGTACCCGCTTCCTTTGCCTATACCTTGATTACAAACGACCTGATCTGGTGGGTACCGTTTTTTCTGATCCTGCGGGAGGCGCATCGCATAGGCTGGCCACTCAGGGCTTGATTATTTAATTCTTCCGCCTTATTCTATATTGCGAAGAACCCATACTTAATACCAAAGCCCTACCCTCATGCAAACCGTTCTTGGAGCCGGTGGTCCCATCGGCAGATCCCTGGCCTCGGCTCTTTCTCAGTACACCTCTGAGATCCGGCTGGTCAGTCGAAGTCCTCAAAAGGTGAATCCGGGAGACCAACTATTTGCGGCGGACCTCACCCAGGCGGATCAGGTAATGCAGGCTGTGGAAGGATCCGATATAGCTTACCTCACCGTGGGCCTTCCTTACAACATCAGCATTTGGCGAAAGCAATGGCCCGGTATCATGCGAAACGTGATCGCCGCCTGCGAAAAGCACGGGAGCCGGTTGGTCTTTTTCGACAATGTATACATGTACGATCCAAAGGAGATCCCATTCATGACCGAAGAGGCAAAACGAGATCCCTCGAGCCAGAAGGGTAAGGTCCGCCTCGAGGTGCTCAATCTTCTTTTGGAGGCCATGGCAAAAGGGAAAGTTCAGGCAACGATTGCCCGGGCGGCAGATTTCTATGGCCCTGGAAAGTCCAACAGTGTACTCGTGGAGACGGTCTTCAAACCGTTGGCAAAAGGGAAAGCTGCCAATTGGTTTTCGTCGACGCGTTTTACACACAGCTTCACCTATGTGCCGGATGCAGGCAAAGCTACCGCCCTATTGGGAAATTCTCCGGAGAGCTACGGGGAGGAATGGCACTTGCCCACGGCTTCTGATCCGCCGACGGGTGCCGAATGGATAGAGATGATCGCTGCCGAAATGGGCGTAGAGCCCAGGATACAGGTGGCCCCCAAGTGGCTGCTTTATCTGCTGGGTTTTGGCCGAAGGGAAATGTGGGAGATCCCGGAGATGAGTTATCAATACAATCAGGACTACGTATTCGTAAGTGAGAAATTTGAAAAGCAGTTTGATTTCACACCCACCCCCTACCGGGAAGGCGTGAGAGAAATACTGCGTCTCGGATTCGACTAGAAGACGCTATTTTTTAAGGGTTCCAGGGCAATTTTAACGCTTCCTTAAAGTTTTAGCTTTCCTTTTGTTTGCTGAGTGCCACCTTCGCTGGCGACATTTACGCTACTGCGAATGCAGTGCCAGATGAACCGACCGATGTCGGTCCTGGCTCCCCAATAGTTCTCAGCTTAGTAGCTAATGACCAATTGCCAACGCTCAGTTGTCCGGATAGTGCTTCTATGCCTGTGGCCAACCCTGATCCCTGGGATCCTCGCAGCACAGCCGCCGCAGGATAATGGAGAAGGAGTGGATTGTGTCCGGATAAGCCGTACCGAATCTCCGATCGAAATAGATGGGCGACTGGATGAATCTGCTTGGGGCCAAAGGGCTCCTGCTCGTCAATTCTGGCAGACCTTTCCCGCTGATTCGATCCAGAACGTAGTCCAGACCGAGATCTATTTCCTTTTCGACGACAAGTTTTTGTACATCGGTGCGCGTTGTTACTCTACGGGCAACGACTATGTGATCCCTTCCCTCCGCCGCGACTATCGGGCCGGCGGCAACGATAATCTGACCATCGTGCTGGATACCTATTCGGACGGGATCAATGCCCAGGTTTTTGGGATCAATCCGTACGGCGTCATGCGGGAAGCTCTCGTATTCAATGGGGGAGAGGATTTCGATGAATCCTGGGATAACAAATGGACGGGCGAAGCCTCTATGCAGGAGGGCTACTGGGAAGCGGAAATGGCGATCCCCTACAGTACACTCCGTTTTCCGAAAGATGCCGACGAGTGGCGGTTCAACGCCTATCGTTTCGATATGCAAACCAACACACGCTCTACCTGGCAGCCTATTCCTACCAACCAGTCGATCGTCAATCTGGCTTATACCGGGCTTCTGAGTTGGGAGGAGATACCCAAGGCCAGTGGGGGGAAAGTCTCTCTGATCCCCTATGCAGCTGCCAACTTCATCGAAGACTTCGAGGAAGGAGATCCCGGCGCCTTTAGCTGGAACGTGGGGGGGGATGCGAAAGTGGCTATCACGCCCGGGCTCAACCTGGACCTGACTGTCAATCCGGATTTTTCGCAAGTCGAGGTAGACCGGCAGGTTATTAATTTGAGCCGATTCGAAATCCGTTTTCCGGAGCGCAGGCAGTTCTTCCTGGAAAATGCAGACTTGTTCGGAGGATTTGGCTTCGGAAACAGCAACCCTTTTTTCTCCCGCCGTATCGGGATCGGTCAGGATTCGGCGGATAATACCATTCAAATCCCGATCTACGGTGGTCTCCGCCTCAGCGGGAAAGTAGGTAAGGATTGGCGTTTGGGATTATTGAATATGCAAACGGCTCCGGAAGGAACCACCGGGTTGCCCAGCTACAATTATGCCGTGGCTGCTTTGCAGCGTAGAGTGGGGCAACGATCCAATGTTGGGTTCATCTTTGCCAATAAACAAGCCTTTAATTACCGGCCGGACCAAAACGACGAAGAAGAAGAGGAAGAGCAGGAGATCTTTTCCCGTTTTTCCCGGGTCATGGGGCTCGACTATAATCTCAACACCGTCGACAACAAGTGGACGGGCAAGACCTACATTCAGATGTCCATAAACGAGGTAGATACAGGGTCCAATCTCTCCCACGGCGCTTTTCTGGAGTATCGGGTCCGCCGTTTCTCCGCTTCCTGGGAGCATCAATACATCGGCGATGATTTCCGCTCAGAAACGGGCTTCATTCCCCGAAACGACTTTGTGCGCATCAACCCGGAAGCCCGTCTGTTTTTCTATCCGCAGACCGGCTTCATTTCCCAACACGGTCCCGGAATCCGGCACAGCATGCTCTGGAGACCGGGAAAACGCTTGGGGGATCGGGAAACGAGTATATTCTGGGATGCGGATTTTCGAAATGGGGGAGGGGCATTTGTGTCCATTGAAAATACATTCACCTACCTGTTTGAATCTTTTGACCCTACCCGGAGTGACGAAGCCGTCGAACTACCCGGCAACAGCGGCTACACCTACACCAATCTCTTCCTGAGTTACCGAACACCTCCGCAGCACACGCTGGCCGTTGAGATCCGGGCCAATCTGGGCCAGTTTTTCAATGGCCAGCGCTATGGCGGCAACCTGGAGTTTACCTACCGGTATCAACCCTGGGGCTTTATTACCCTGGATGCGCGCTACGATTACATCCAGTTACCCAAGCCTTATGCCACGGCGGGTCTGTTCCTGATCGGTCCGAGGATTGACCTGACCTTCTCCAGAAGCGTATTCTTCACCACCTTTATCCAGTACAACAGCCAGGCCGAGAATGTCAATATCAACGCCCGTTTTCAGTGGCGCTACGCGCCGGTAAGTGATTTTTTCCTGGTATATACCGACAACTATACGCCGGGATTTCAGGTAAAGAACCGGGCCATCGTCGCCAAATTGACCTACTGGTTGAACCTGTAGAACCGGATGGGCTTCCGCCGGGTCAGCGGGCGTGTATCGCCTTGCCGGATGCCCGATACCTTCCTGACTCGATGGTGTAGATGAACATCCCGGACGGCCAGGCCGCCGGAATCTGCCAGCTTACCTCTTGCTGGCCGGCCCCCTGTACCCGTTCCACCGGCGTGGCCAACAGCTTGCCGTTCAAAGCGAACAGACGGACCCGGACGGGGCCGCTTTCCGGCAGGGTATACCGTATGTGGAGTTGTGCGTCCCGGTAAAAAAAGCTGTGTTCCAATTGCCCGTAGAATATGGGCTCTGGACGGGTGGAAGTGACGGTGCAGGAAAGGCCCAACTCCGGCAACCGGTTGAAATCTGCCCCGAGTATGGAATTGACCAGGCCGGGGTTGACGCACAGCCAGCTTTCCAGAAAGGTGGCATATACCTGTCGGAAATCCGTACTGAACTTCAGATTGCCGATCAGGTCGAGGTCCTGAAGGTCGGGATTGTCACCGACGATGCCGTTTCCTTCCAGGCTGGGGCCGAAAAGCAGCAGGGGAGCCGCTGCGCCATGATCCGTTCCGAGGGATCCGTTTTGTTCTATCCGACGGCCGAATTCCGAAAGGGTGGCGGCCAATACTCTTTTCTCTTGCCCTCCGGCCGCCAGATCCGCAAAGAAATCCTGTGCCGCATCGGCAAGGGTCTGCAGCAACAGCGGATGGAGCTGGGGTTGACCGGCATGAGTGTCGAATCCATCCAGGGTGATGACGTAGAAAGGAGTGTTCAATCCTCCCTTGATGAGGCGGGCGACAATGGCCAGTTGGCTCCCGAAGGCCGAGCGGTACTCCACCTGGTTGCTTCCCGCTTCGTAAGCCTCATTGATCACTCCGGCATATTGGTAGGTGGTATTGGCGACGGTCCGAAGGTAACTCAACTGTTCCCCATAATAGCATTCGGGCACATTCACCGGGTCATAGGCTTGTCCTTTCTGGGCAATTTGGGCCAATTGTTCGGGATTGTTGAGTACGGTACCCAGGTTTACCTCCTCTTCGTTTCGGAAGAACAGGGCGCCGGCGCCCCCCACCTGAATGGCGGGAGGATTTTCCGGAGGACTTTCCAGGAAATCCGGGTAAATATCGCTCAGATAGCGGCCCATCCAGCCACTTACCGGAGTTGCATTCTCGGGTTGGCTGGATGCCCAGATATCGGTTGAGGTGAAGTGAGATAGGTTCTGCGGAGCATATCCGACGTTTTGGACCACTTTCATTTTTCCTTCTTGCCAAAGGTCAAAAGCGGACTGCATAACCCGGGGGATCGCCAGCTCCTCATTCAGGTTCAGGGTTTGGTCAAGGTGTATGTGGATGTTGGGCCGCAATTCCTGGTAGGTGCCGAAATCAAAAAGGGGGATGACCGTATTCAGGCCGTCATTTCCGCCTTTAAGACGAAGCCAGATCAGGATCCGGTCGGTTTCCAATTCGCCTAAAACGGAATCCAGGGCAGCTCCGGCACTGGCCCAGATGGGTGTTCTTCCCACGAAAAGGGCGCTCCCTCCGAGACCGATGTTGCGTATAAAATGGCGTCGGCTCCAGCGGCGGTGGTGTTCTTCATGGGCCTGGCCATGTTCAAGAGCACTTCCTTTGGGTAATTTTTCTGCTTGGCACATGGGATTGCTTTTTCAGGTGGGGAAGGTTGAGAGATCAGGTTAATTGAAATTCGGGTTGCTGGATCATGAAATCAAGGAGGTTTTTGACCTGAAACGGAGCCGTTTCAAAGTTGAGATCCCAAAGGCCGCGGTCGTAGTAGTTCTGCGGAACAGGCTCCTTGAAAATGTCGGTCGCTTCTTCGTAGGCCAGAGGGTCGTCCAGACCATTGGGCAGAAAATGATCCAGGATGCTTTGGGTCACTACAAAAGGATCGGCAGCATCCTCACTCAATTCCCGGGCCAGATCGCGAAGGAGTTCCGGGAAATAGGTGAACAGGTAGCCGTTGTACAAGCGAGCGGACTCCCATCTCAGGGAGTAGGTGTTGGAATCGATCCAGAAACGATTTCCCGGCCAACCGGCGACATCCACCGGGTTGAACAGCTCCTGGCCGCTGGTGAAAATGTAAACGGAAACCGCGGCAATGATATCATCCTCCTGAAAAGGGAACCCACCCGCGCCAAAGTAGCTCAGGAAATAATCCACCGGGCTTTTGATGACGGTACCGATCACTTTTTCATCGTAGAAATGTTCGCTTTTGAACAGTTGCCGCAAGATGGGAGCCAGCTCGAAGTTGTTGTTTAGGAAGGTTTGTGCCATGCCCTCAATGATGGCTGAATCTCCGTCGGGATGGACAAAGAACCGGTAGAGTTTTCCGCAGATAAAGGAAGCGATTTGAGCGGCTCGCTCGGAAAATAATAGGTCGTGTACCTCCTCATAGCCCCAATTGCCGGTCTGGCCAAAAATGGTTTTTTGCCCCTGGTCGTGAGCCAGAGGGAGGAAATTGATGGGTGCACAGCCCTCTTCCAGGCTGTTCCATCCGGAGAGAGCCCGGGCGGTTTCCTGGATGTCCTGCTGCGTGTATCCATTGTCTACTCCCAGGGTAAATAACTCATACAATTCCCGGGCGTAGTTTTCATTGGGGCTGAGCAGGGTGTTCTGCACGCCGTTGAGGAAGACCAGCATAGCCGGCGTTTTTCCCATTTCCCGCGTAAAGGTCTCGAAATTACCCAGCGCAAATTGCTGGAGTAACTTGTGATACTGATACAGATAGGAGGGGCATAGGTAAACGTCCAGCCGGGTCACAAAATGATTGTGCCAAAAAAGAGACAGCTTTTCCCGGAGTCCGTTGGCGTGCAGGTCTCTGACCCATTTCAGGGTCCATTCGATGTACTGCTCCTGTACGATCGGGAAGGGTTCCTGCGGATAATCGCTGAGTGTCCAGTCGGCCCACTCGGGCGGATCGGCAAGGGGCAGGTCGATCGCCTGATCGATTAACAGGTCGACCAATTGATCGGAGGTCATTTGGAGAGCGGAAGGCAGGTCTTGGGGTGCCATTCCGTTGGCGACCCTTCGATACAAGTGCTTGACCTGCCTCTCGGTCCACGGGCCGGTATAAGGGGCCAGCGTACCGGTGGCGCAAGTTGAGGTGTTGATCATGGGAGTGCATTTCGGCTAAGCAGTTGCGTCTTGGACGTAAAGCTGCGTGACAGGTTTAAAGAGGAATGGAAAAAATCCTCTTTTTAAGATAATTCTATACCGCTGGGCGGTCAACTGAGGCTGGGGCGGTTTTCGACGAACAGCGCTTTTGGCAATTACGGAGGGTTGGGCTGGGATGGGGGAACTATAAGAGCAGCCATTTGTCAGGGCCCTGAACCTGTTGATGAAACTTGAGCATGTTCCTGATTAACCTTTCCCGGGATAAATTTTTGAGTTTGCCTTCCAGCCTTTTAGCTTCGGAGCGGTTGGGTTTGGTTGCTAACCAGAGTAGGATCCAGGGAGCTCGCTGGCACGTGGCTTTTTCTTCTTTGCGATTGGGCTGGACCAGTCTTTTAGCGGGATGCTGGGACATGCCGCGATAAAATGGATCGGTAGAAGGTGAATACAGGATGTAAACGCTGGTCGTCATATTGCAAATGGAAAAGCCACTTCCGGGAAGAAGTGGCTTTTGCGCCTCAGCAAGGACTTGAACCTTGGACCTACGGATTAACAGTCCGCCGCTCT
>CAZXIX010000124.1:0-11657 GCA_964640855.1 uncultured Saprospiraceae bacterium | reverse complement strand
CCAGTCCTCTGCCGACGTTCAACGCCCCCTGATAAAGGATGATGCGTGGAGCCCCTTCGGGAAGAGTATCGTTGGCTTTTCGGGAAAGGGGCAGATTCCGGATCACCGAAAAAGCCGTTCCGTACCGCTTTTCGAAAAGTTGAGCCAATTCCGGGCCCACGGTATAGGCATGGCGGATTAGGGGAATGATCCTTTGCGCGAGGCTTTCCCAGATCCGTTTGGTGAAAGGCCGATCGACCAATTCCGGGACTTCCGTAAAATATTCGTGGGCATCGTAGATCAGAGGCTTTCCCTTCATCCGGGCGGCCCCAAAGCCGGGCAGAAGGGTGTCCAGGTCGATGCTGCAAACGGCGTCAAAGGATGTCCGCAGCAGGTAGAAGAAAAGCCGGAGATTATATTCCAGATAAAACAGTTTCCCCTTTTCCCAAAAACAGCGGATCCGAACCTGTTGAAAAGGCCGGTCCGACAATGGCCGGGAGCCTCGTTTTTCCCGTCCGATCAACCGTACCGTATAGCCTGCTGCTGCCAGCGAGCTGCAGATGCGGATCATGCGCTGGTCGTAGGTGAGATCGTTGGTGACGGTGAAAAAGAGTTTGGGCATGGGGAATGAAAGAATGCAGGAATGAAAGAATGAAGGAATGAAGGAATTACTTCTTCCATTGCAGCAATCGGCCCTTTCGTATGATCCGGCCGTTTTCCAATAGGTGCTCCAGGATGTTCATGAGTTGGGAGTGCTGTTCTTCCGGGAATTGGGTGAGGAGGTGTTGAATGGTTTGCGGGTGGTCCAGCAGATGATTGTTGACGATCTGGGTAAGATTCTCGAATTGCTTTCTATCCAGTCTGGGGACTTTGCGGGACCGGCAGTAGTCGCATTGGCCACATTCGGACCCGGAACTTTCGCCAAAGTAAGCCAGTAAAAAACGGGAGCGGCAGTGCTCTCCTTCGGCATAATCCAGCATTTGGGCTACTCGCCGGGCCTGCTTTTCTTTTCGGGCTTCGTAGGCGGTCATATCGATCCGGAAATTATCGGCTTGTACTCTCTCCTTCAGGAAAACCAGTTGAGGTTTATCTTTTTGGGGAATATACTCCAGGATCTGGTCCTTGTGCATGATCTCGAGCGCTCTCTGTAGTTCTGTTCTTTTCAGGTGGAGAAAATTGGCCAGTTGCCCCTCCCGCAGCTTGATGTGTTGCTGAAAGGCTCCCTGGTAGGTGCGGAGAATCGTTTTCAGAATGGGATCGAAGCTGGGATGCTTGAGTTGATAGTCGTAGAGCTCCTCTTTGGTCGCCAAAAATTGCAAGCGGGAGGGCTGATAAACGGCATCCGACAGACTGATCCAGCCTTCTTTTTCTAGAATCCGGAGGCTGTGAAAGGTGGCGCTCATGGGCAGATCGAAGCGTTTGCAGAATTCGTTCAGATCGAAATCAAAGGGAGTGCCCGGAGGGCTGCCCATCGCCAGCTGAAAGTAATTGCAAAGGGCCCGGTAGGTTTGTTTGAGCTGCTGGAGGTTCGGGAAGGCAATCTCCAACTGATTTTCGAGATTGAAGCGATCGGATGGGCGATAGAGCAACACGGCCAAAGCCGATTTTTCGTCCCGACCGGCCCGGCCGGCTTCCTGAAAATAGGCTTCCAGGCTATCGGGTACCCCCAGGTGGACAACCAGCCGCACGTCGGACTTGTCGATCCCCATGCCGAAGGCGTTGGTCGCCACGATCACGCGCACCTCTCCTTTCATCCATTGGGCCTGGCGTTTCTCCCGTTCCTGCGGGTCCAGGCCGGCATGATAGAAGGTGGCCGATATGCCCTTGCGATGGAGTCGAAGGGCCGTTTCTTTGGTCTGCCGCCGGTTGCGGGTATAGACGACGGCCGTACCCTTCACTTTTTGCAGGATCTCCAGCAGCTTCTCCTCTTTATTTTCGGTATGCCGGACGATGTAAGAAAGGTTTTTGCGCTCAAAACTCTTGCGCAATACGTTGGGGGCCGGGAAGGCCAGCTTGTCTTGAATATCCTGCACTACCTCCGGAGTGGCAGTAGCGGTGAGGGCCAAAACCGGTACCCCGGGCAACCATTTTCGGATCTCGGCTATCTCCAGGTAGGGAGGGCGAAAGTCATAGCCCCATTGGGAAATGCAATGGGCTTCATCGACGGCGATCAGGTTGATCTGCATCCTTTTGATCCGCTCTATGGCCAGATCGGTCTTCAATCTTTCGGGAGACAGGTACAGGAGCTTGGTGTTGCCGAATGTGGCGTTTTCGAGCAGGCGATCCAGTTCGGGGTAGGGGAGAGCTGAATGCAGGGCCGAAGCCGCAATGCCCCGTTCCTGTAGCTGAGCTACCTGGTCGTTCATCAGGGCGATCAGCGGAGAGATCACCAGGCAAACCCCATCTTTCAACAAGGCAGGTATCTGATAGCAGATGGACTTGCCGCCACCTGTGGGTAAAAGGGCCAGCGTATCTTTCCCGGACAGGACGGAGTCAATGATTTCCTGTTGCAAGGGGCGAAAGGAGTCGTATCCCCAATGGAGCCGAAGCAGGTCGATGGCAGCGCTTGACATAGCTTGCAAAATTCGCCCATTCCGGACGGCTTTGCAAATCTAGTTTCGATAGAAGGAGACAAGAGCGGGTAGAGAGTTTGAGTTTATAAAAATGGCTTTCTCCGAATTGCGCTCCAGGCTTTGGGATCTCACCGCTGCTCTCGACAGGCCTGAAAATAGAAACGGCACCCCAAAGGATGCCGCTTCTCACCAACTCAAATCGCAATATTTCGAACAGTAGAATGCTTAATCAAATGATGGTTGAAACCCGGTGCGCTATCCGCCCGGCTTGCAGGCTCAATCGATCTTCATCCAGCACCATATGGGCGATCAGATCCCCCAGTTGACTGCAATGGCAGGGAATATCCGGTTTCATGTCGGGCGTTCCCAGACCCTTCTTCAAGACCTCTTCCACCGCCCTTTTGACGATGGAGCCTGCTTCCTCCATTTCCTGATCCCGCAGCAGCATGGCCGCCGACAGGATGGAGCCGATCGGATTGGCAATGTCTTTCCCGGCCGCATCCGGCCAGGCTCCGTGCACGGGTTCGTATATGGAAGTATATTTCCCCCTGGAAGAAGAAGGAAGTAATCCCAGCGAGCCCGTCAATACAGCTGCCTCATCGCTCAACATATCCCCGATGAGATTGCATGCGAGGATGACGTCGAATTTTCCCGGGTTCAGGATCAAACCCATGGCCATGTGCTCTGCATAATAGTAGGTCACTTCCACCTCCGGGTATTCACTTTGCAGATCGAGGACGACCTCTCGCCAAAGGCGGGAGGTTTCCAGCACATGGGCCTTGTCGACCAGGGCCAGCTTTTGCCGTCTTTCGGTGGCTATCCGATAAGCCAGGCGGGTGATGCGTTCTACTTCTTCGGTAGTATAAACGCACTGATCGTAGGCCGCTTTGCCGCTATCGGTACGTCCCTTTTCTCCGAAATACATTCCGCTGGTCAACTCCCGGACGATCAACAGATCCACATCCTGACCCTCCAAATGCTCCTGTTTGAGCGGAGAGAGGTGGTTCAACTCCTGAAAGATCTGTACGGGCCGAAGATTGGCATAGAGGCCCAACTCCTTTCGCAGGGCCAGGAGCCCGTATTCCGGTCTGGGAAGAACGGACGGATTTCTTTCGAAATAGGGGTGCCCGGTCGCACCCAGTAAAACGGCATCCGATTTGCGACACAACTTTACCGTGGCTTCCGGCAGGGGGTTATCCTTTTCTTTAAGGGGCTTGGCCCCGATTTCCCCGTATTCGTATGTAAAGGTGTAGCCGAAGCGTTCGGCTACGGCATCCAGTACTTTTATCGACTGTTCCGTTACTTCGGGACCGATCCCGTCTCCCGGAAGGATAGCCAAATGCTTTTGCATATCTTTCCCCTCTGAATAGTTTATTGCGATTCTGGATTCAAAAGTATTGGAGAAGGAAGGCCCTGAAAAACCAATTTCGCAAAAAGGCTACGGGTTTAAAACGACGGCTTTTTTTGTAAGAGTTTGATTGGTAGGGGTTTAGAGGAAATACTGTTACAATGTCCAGCCAGAAAACAGACGCATTACTCGAGCTCATCGAGGCATTATCCAAGGCCGAAAAGCGGCATTTTCGACTCTTTGCCAAGCGCAATCAGGCGTCGGATGACCTGTTGTTCCTGCAATTATTCGATTTTCTTGATCGGTACAAGCAATACGACGAGGCGCAGATCCTGGCCAAAATACCGGGGATCAAGAAGCGGCAATTGTCCAATCTGAAGGCGCATCTTTACCGGCAACTCCTTACCAGCCTTCGCTTGCTGAATACCCAGCACTCTCCCGAGATGCAGATCCGGGAAATGCTGGATTACGGTCGGGTGCTGTACGATAAAGGTCTGTACCGGCAAAGCCTGCAGATCCTGGACAAAGCCAAGGAAAAAGCTGCCTCTGCCCATTTTCATGCCCTCACCTTTGAGATCCTGCATTTCGAAAAACACATCGAAGGGCAGTACGTCACCCACAGCAAGGAGGGACGAGCCGATCAACTGACCCAGGAATCCAATCATCTGGCCCAGATGCTCGACGGGATCCGGGCTTATTCCAATTTATCCTTACAGTTGTACAGTCTATATTTACAGACGGGCTATGCCCGAAATCAACAAGACCACGAGCGGGTCTCCCGTTTTTTCAACGCCAATCGCCCCGGCCATGCCTATGAGGAACTGGATATCATCGGGAAGATCCACTACTGTCAGTCCTACATCTGGTACCATTTCATCCTCCAGGATTTTCCGGCTTGCTACCGGCATGCCTGGCGCTGGGTGGACCTTTTTCACCAGAATCCGGACCTGATCCAGCTTCATGCCCCGCTTTACCTGAAAGGCCTGCACAATCTGCTCAACGCTCTTTTCAACCTGTGGTATTACGACCGATTCGTGGAGGTACTCGGTTGGCTGGAGGCTTTCCCCGAAAAATACCCCATGAACCGGGAATGGAATATCGAAGGGCTGCACACCTTTTACCACTATTGGCACCGGATCAAAAAGCACTACATGGAGGGGAGCTACACGGAAGGGCTCGCCCTGGTTCCCGGACTGGAGCGCATCATCCAGAACAATATTTATCACTGGGACAGCCACCGAATACTGGTTTTTTACTACCGGATCGCCTGTCTGTTTTTTGGCAGCGGAGATTTCGACCGGGCCATAGATTACCTGAACCTGATCATTAACCAGAAGAGTCCGGATTACCGCACGGACATCCAGAGTTTCAGTCGCATTCTGAATCTGATTGCCCATTTCGAACTGGGGAATGCCCGCCTGGTGGAGTATCAGGCCAAATCGGTTTATCGTTTTTTGGCCAAGATGGAAGACTTACAGGACGTACAACAGGAGATATTTCGCTTCCTGCAGCGCAGCTTTCGGGTGCGCCCGGACGAGCTGCAAGCCGAATTGGTGGGCCTGCGCGACCGCTTGAAGCGGATAGAGAAAGATCCCCACGAGCGTCGTCCCTTCCTTTACCTCGACATTATTTCCTGGTTGGACAGCAAGATCGAAGGGAAAACCGTTCAGGATGTGGTCCAGGAGAAATTTGCCCGCCGGCGGGTTCGTCCGGAGTTTATGACATCCGACAAAAATTAGGCCCTGTTGGTAAAGCTATTTCTTGCGTTCTGCGTTTGTTAGAGGACGAATCACTTTCAATCCTTGAAAACCGAATGCTTAGCCCATGGCCCCACTTTCTTTACGAACCTTGCTTTTTTCTTTAATTCTTGCCTTACAGGCGGTCGGACTCACGGCTCAGGTGCGGGGAAAGATCGTCAACCCGAAAGGCGAGCCCCTTTCCTTTGCCACCGTTTACGCTCAGGGGACTACCCTGGGCACCACCAGCAACGATGAAGGGAACTACAACCTCCAGTTGCCGGCCGGAAAGTACATCCTGGAGTTCCAGTACCTGGGATACCGGCCCGAAACGCGGGAGGTGGAATTGGGCGAAGGCCCGGTGGAAGTCAACGTCACGCTTCAGGAGGAAGTCCTGGATCTGCAGGAGGTGATCGTACGGAGTAACGAAGAGGATCCGGCTTACCCCATCATTCGCCAGGCCATGGCCAAGCGAAAATACTACCGCGACCAGGTGGCGGCTTACGAGTGCGAGGTGTATGTGAAAGGCAATATTAAATTCCTGGATGCTCCGGAAAGATTCATGGGGGTAGAGATTGGCGATCTGGGCGGCGCGCTGGACAGCAACCGGCAGGGGATCGTTTATTTGTCGGAATCCATCTCCCGGCTCACCTACCAGTTGCCGGATCGCTACTCGGAAGAAATGCTTTCCAACAAAGTAAGCGGCGACGACAACGGCTTCAGTTTCAACCGGGCTAGCCAAATGGATTTCAATCTCTACGAAAGCTATGCCGATTTCGGACGAAAGATCGTCAGTCCGATCGCCGGCAATGCCTTCGGTTATTATAAATACCGACTCGTGGGGACCCTGGTAGGCGAAGACGGGCGCATCATCAATAAGATCGAGCTGATCCCCAAGCGGGGCGAAGACCCGGTCTATCGGGGGCACATCTACATCGCTGACGATCTCTGGAACATTCAGCGGGCCGACCTGTTGCTGACCAAAGGCGCTATTAAGATCGATGCCCTGGATTCCCTCACCGTTCAACAAGTGTATGTACCCGTGGAGGAGCCGGACGTTTGGCGGCTTTTCTCTCAGCATATGACCTTTCGGGTCAATGTCTTTTCTTTTCGTCTGGCAGGCACCTTCACCGGGGTATATTCCAAATACGATCTGGATCCGGACATTCCGGAGGATGCTTTTCGGGGAGAGGTTTTCCTGGTAGAGGAAGGCTCTAATGAGATGCCGACCGCTTTCTGGGACAGCATCCGGCCGGTGCCCCTCACCCGGGAAGAAGCCCGTGATTATGTGCGCAAAGATAGCCTGGAAGAGATCCGGGAGTCCAAATCCTATCAGGATTCGGTAGACCGGCGCAACAATCGGTTTCGCTTCCTGAACCTCTTTGCCGGGTATACCTATCGCAATTCCTATCAAGACTGGTTTCTGGAGATCGCTTCTCCCCTGACCACCCTGCAGTTCAATACGGTACAGGGTTGGAATCTCGGCACCGACGTTCGCTTCCAGAAGGATTTCGGAAAATACCAGACCCGTTCCCTGCAGTTCGGCGGCGGAATGAACTACGGCTTTTCCGATCGCCGGCTGAGGTGGACGCTCAATGGCTCCTATCAGTTCGATCAGATATACCGGACCCGATTGGAGCTCATCGGCGGGGTAGATGTCTTCCAGTTCAATAGGGAGGATCCCATCAGTCCTACCCTGAATGGGCTGTATTCCTTATTGGGCCGTCGCAACTTCATGAAGCTGTATGAAAAGAGCTTTTTGAAACTGGCATTCGTTCGGGAAATATTCAACGGGATCCGGCTTTTCACGGATGTGGAATACGCTCGGAGGAGTCCTCTGCTCAACCAGTCCGATTACAGCTTTGGCGACCGGGAGCGGAGGGCCTTTACCTCCAATGATCCGCAGGATCCGCTCAATTTCGATCCTTCTTTTGCTCCGCACGAAGCCCTGTTGTGGAACCTGGCGTTCCGGATCCGGATCGGCCAACGCTACATTACGTACCCGAAAAGGCGTTTCCTGATCGGGTCCGACTGGCCGGACCTCTGGGTCATCTACCGGAAGGGAATTCCTCTGGGGTCGGCCCAAGTGGATTTTGACCAACTGATCCTGCGGATCGAAGACCGGAATATTCCCACCGGCGTGGCCGGTTACCTGCAATTTCGCGTGGAGGGGGGCTATTTTCTGCGTACGGACAGTCTATTCTTCATGGATTTTCAGCATTTCAACGGCAACCAGACCCTTTTCGGCAATCCGGATCGGTATCTCAACTCCTTCCTACTGCTTCCCTATTATTCCAATTCTACTGCCGATTATCACTTCCAGGCCTTTGTGGAGCACCATTTCGAGGGATTTATTCTGGACAAGATTCCCGGTATCCGCAAGTTGGGCTGGAAGATGGTGGCCGGAGGAGGATTCCTGTACACACCTGAGCAAAAAGACTATCTCGAGCTGCGGGTAGGGATAGAGAATATCGGTTGGGGGTTGTTCCGCTTCATACGGGTCGACGGCGCCTTTTCCCGAAACACGCAAGGGAATTGGGACGGGGGCGTGGTGATCGGGCTAACCGTTCCGGGAGGCTAAGTACGATGCCAGAGATTTTGCGCTGGGAGTGAGATAAAGCGCGGCTTTAGGTTTAATTGGACTTTGGGTTTTGCCCTTCAAGAGACCATCTTATTGCTCTCACCTTCTTTGGGGGCTTGCCAATCTTCATCCACGTTGAAACGCGTGGATCCCAGATAGGCCATGACGAAGCCGGTCAGCATCATGATGACCTTGAGCAGAAAGCCCAGACTGCGCCCGGCGAAGTCGAGCCAGGCCAAAAAAGAAAACTGAAGCCCGACTATACTAAGTACAACTGCCAGGAAGCCGAAGACGGCCAAAAGAAACCCGAGGACGGTAAGCCACGTTTTATTCATGATCAGTTTCAAAACGATTTTTCCCTTGTTAACTTTCCGGGGTTCAAAATTAGGTATTTCCTGAAAGCGGGCCCCCTTTTAACCCGATTTCCGATAGCCCATGATCAAATTGGTCGAATGCCCGAGAGACGCCATGCAAGGAATAAAAACCTTTATTCCTACCGAAACCAAGGCGGCTTATCTGAATCATCTCCTGCGCGTGGGATTCGATACTCTGGATTTCGGGAGTTTTGTTTCGCCCAAGGCCATCCCGCAGATGCGCGATACGTCGGAGGTGCTCGACCTCCTGGACCTGGATCAAGTCAACACCCATTTACTGGCGATTGTTGCCAACCGGCGGGGCGCAGAGCAGGCCGCTGCATTCGACCAGATCCGTTACCTCGGCTATCCTTTTTCCATTTCGGAGACTTTCCAGTTGCGGAATACGAATGCCACCATCGAAGAATCTCTCGAACGGGTAAGTGTTATTCAGGAACTTTGTGTGAAGCACGGCAAGGAACTGGTCCTGTATATCTCTATGGGATTCGGAAATCCATATGGGGATCCGTGGAATGTCGATTACGTACAAAAGTGGGTCGACCGGTTGGCAGGGATCGGCATCCGGATCTTTCAGCTTTCCGACACCATCGGGGTGGCCTCTCCGGACAGCATCGCTTATTTGTTTGGCGAACTGATCCCGGCTTATCCGAAACTGGAGATCGGCGCCCATTTCCATACGCAACCTCACAATTGGGAGGAAAAGATCCGAACGGCCTACAGCAACGGCTGCCGCCGGTTTGATGGAGCCATCCGGGGCTATGGCGGCTGCCCCATGGCCAAAGACGATCTCACGGGGAATATGCCCATGGAGCACCTGGTTTACTTTTTCCGAAAGGAAGGAGAGCCTCTGGGGGTGAAACCGGAATTGTTCCAACAGGCCATGCAACTGAGCCAGAAGGTGTTTCCTTTGTAGAATGTATCCAGCTATCGGGGTTTGAGGGTAAAGCCTTCTGTCTATTGGAATTGGGTATCCTACCAACTGTAAACTTTCCCTATCTTAGGCCAATAAAATTTCAAGAAAACGCATTATGGCCAAATCCATGCAATGGTATCTGGATAAATACGGTGAAAGTCACCAGAATGGGACGAATAAGGCTATTCACTGGATCTGTGTCCCTTTGATCATGTTCAGTCTTATGGGTTTGCTGTTTGCGATCCCTTTTCCGGTGGAAAAAGGTCTCTTCATCAACTGGGCCGCCGTTTTTTTGGGGCTGGCGCTGCTTTTTTATTTGCGCTTGTCCATACCTATGTTTCTGGGTTTCGTTTTGATCGCCTTTTTGATTCTTTGGGGGGTGAACGAGATCTACCTATCCGTTGAAAGGAGCAGTGGTCAGTTGGCCATCATATCTTTGGGGATCTTCGTGATAGCCTGGATTGGTCAGTTTATCGGTCACAACATTGAAGGGAAGAAACCCAGTTTCCTGGATGACCTCAAATTCCTGTTGATCGGTCCGGCATGGCTGTTGCATTTCATCTATCGCAAGTTGGGCATACCATATTAGATCTGCTTTAACAAGTAGGGGCCACGGTCAGGTCTGAAGGGGTTTTTACCTCCTGCAAATGGAGCGGAGCGTAGCGGTGGTGGCTCTTCAAAAAAAGAAAGGCTGCCCCTGCTAAAGGACAGCCTGTTCTCGGCTTATTTGTTTGTGAGTCTTGTATTAAGCTTATCCTGAAGCTGAACCGGGCTTGCCGGAATCCGGTCAGGATAGGAAGTTTTCGAAGAAACTTCTTACATCATGCCGCCCATTCCGCCGGGCATGCCGCCACCTCCGCCGGGCATGGCAGACTCAGGCTCGGGCTTATCGCTGACGACCACCTCCGTGGTGAGCACCATACCCGCAATGGAAGAAGCATTTTCCAGTGCGATCCGGGTCACTTTGGTCGGGTCGATCACACCGGCCTTCTTCAGATCTTCGTATTCGCCTGTGCGTGCATTGTACCCATGAGCGCCGTCAGATCCCATAACAGCTTGCAGAACGACGCTGCCTTCCACGCCGGCATTATCGGCGATGGTGCGCAGGGGCGATTCCAGAGATTTGCGTACGATCTGGATGCCGATGGTCTCATCTTCGTTGATTCCGGTCAGGCCTTCGAGGGCTTTGATGGCGCGAACCAGCGCTACACCTCCTCCGGTGACAATTCCTTCCTCAACGGCTGCGCGGGTAGCGTGCAGGGCGTCATCCACGCGATCTTTTTTCTCTTTCATTTCCACTTCGGTAGGGGCACCTACGTACAGAACGGCGACCCCTCCGGACAGCTTGGCCAGGCGCTCCTGCAGCTTCTCGCGGTCGTAATCGGAAGTGGTGGTCTCGATCTGTTGCTTGATCTGATTGATCCGAGCAGTGATCTGATCTTCTTTGCCGGCACCGTTAACGATGGTTGTGTTGTCTTTGTCGATGGTGATCTTTTCGCACATTCCGAGATGCTCCAGGCCGGTGTTGTCCAGTTTGTAACCTTTCTCTTCGCTGATAACGGTTCCGCCGGTCAGGATGGCGATGTCCTCGAGCATGGCTTTGCGGCGGTCACCGAATCCGGGAGCTTTGACGGCGACGACCTTGAGTTGGGCTCGCAGGCGGTTGACAACCAATACGCCCAGGGCCTGGCTCTCGATATCTTCGGCGATGATCAGGAGCGGCTTGCCGTTTTGAACCACTTTTTCCAACACGGGAACGATATCGTTCATGTTGGAGATCTTCTTGTCGTGGATCAGTATGTAGGGATTTTCGTACTCCGTAACCATGCTTTCCGCATCGGTAACGAAGTAGGGAGAGAGATATCCCCGGTCAAACTGCATACCCAAAACCTCGTCGACGTAGGTGTCTGTACCTTTGGCTTCTTCGACGGTGATCACACCATCTTTGGAAACGCGCTTCATGGCGTCGGCGATCAGGGTGCCGATCTCATCGTCGTTGTTGGCGGAGATGGCTGCCACCTGGCGAATCTTTTCGAAGTCGTCGCCGATGACGTCAGACTGGTCTTTGAGGTTTTGGACGACGGCGCGCGTAGCTTTGTCCATGCCGCGCTTGAGGTCCATCGGGTTGGCACCGGCGGTGACGTTTTTCAGAC
>CAZXIX010000123.1:8152-12176 GCA_964640855.1 uncultured Saprospiraceae bacterium | reverse complement strand
ATGCTCATGTTGCAGATCGTCATCCGGCCTTCCATACTGAGGGCCTCGATGGCACTACCCGCATACTCGACAAAATAGCCGGCGCCGCCCCCCGTACCCAATTGGGAAATGATGTGTAGAATGATGTCCTTGGCCGAAACCTCGGGGCTGCAGTTCCCTTCTACCCGGATCCGCATGGTTTTGGGCTTGTTCTGCAGGAGGCATTGGGTAGCCAGCACCATTTCCACCTCGCTGGTACCGATGCCAAAGGCGATGGCGCCGAAGGCACCATGCGTGGAGGTGTGGGAGTCTCCGCAGACGATGGTCATGCCGGGTTGGGTAATCCCCAATTCGGGTCCGATCACATGGACGATGCCTTGCCGCGCATGGTTGAGTCCGTACAATTCTATGCCATGGTTTAGGCAGTTGGCCTCCAGTGCCTCCACCTGTTTTCTGGAGAGAGGCTCTGAGATAGGTAAGTGCTGATCGATCGTAGGCACGTTGTGGTCAGCCGTGGCCGTTACCCGGTCCGGTCTGCGCACCTTGATCCCCCGCTGGTCCAGGCCGGCGAAGGCCTGAGGGCTCGTCACTTCGTGTATGAAATGGCGATCGATGTAAAAGACATCCGGCCCCTGCTCAACGGAACGCACGACATGGCGCTCCCAGATCTTGTCAAAAAGGGTCTTCTTCATGCTCTTCAAACTGTTTACAGCTTTTGGAATCCGGCCATCAGTTCCTTGAGATCGGTATTCTCGATCACTTGTTTGCGATCGGCCAGGGTCAGAAAAGCCCGGTACAGCTCATCCAATTCGCCGTTGACGTGATGGCCCATTTCCTGCAAGCGGTAACGCAGAGCCGCCCGGCCGGAGCGAGCGGTCAGGATGATCTCCGAGCGGTCGACCCCAACGTCTTTCGGGTTGATGATCTCGTAATTTTCCCGATGTTTGATCACACCATCCTGATGGATGCCGGAAGAATGGGCAAAGGCATTGCGGCCGACGATCGCCTTGTTGGGTTGCACGGGCATGTGCATCATGTCGCTCACCATTCGGCTGATCGGGAAAAGTTGCTCGGTGCAGATCCCGGTATGTCCGCCGATCTGCTTGTGGCTGTGAAGGATCATGACCACTTCCTCCAGAGAAGTGTTGCCGGCCCGTTCGCCAATTCCGTTTATAGTCACCTCAATCTGCCGCGCCCCGTTCTGGATACCGGCAATCGTATTGGCGGTGGCCAGGCCCAGATCGTTGTGGCAGTGGGTCGACAAGACCGCCCGGTCGATGTTGGGGACGTTGTTTGCCAGATAGGCGATCTTTTCCCCATACATTTCCGGAAGGCAATAGCCCGTGGTATCCGGAATGTTAATTACCGTGGCTCCGGCCCGGATGACCGCTTCGACCACACGGGCCAGGTATTCATTGTCTGTACGGCCGGCATCCTCGGCGTAAAATTCCACATCATCAGAAAGATTCCGGGCCAGTTTGACGGCCGCTACCCCCCGCTGGATGATCTCCTCCGGATTGCTTTTGAGCTTGTACCGAATGTGGTAAGAACTGGTACCGATACCCGTATGGATCCGGCCTCTGCGGGCCTTGCGAATGGCTTCTCCGGCCACCTCAATATCCTTGGCCACCGCTCGCGACAAGGCGCAGACTACGGATTTATCGACCGCCTCGCAAATGGCTTTCACCGATTCGAAGTCACCGGGAGATGAAACCGGAAAACCCGCTTCGATAATGTCTACCCCGAGTTCTTCCAGGGCTTTGGCGATCGCTACCTTTTCCTCTTTGTCGAGCCGGCAACCCGGCACTTGCTCACCGTCGCGCAAGGTCGTGTCGAAAACGAATACTTTCTCATTACCACCCATAAGGATCTTGTTTTAGTTTGAGGGGCTTGCGTTTCGAGTTCGGAAGTGTATCCTTCACTCGGCCCCGGCGCCGGCCCGGTAAAATGCCAAGGACCGCAGATATTCGGCAAATATTTGACCTCAAGGGGGTAAGGGCAAAAGATAGACCCGATTTGGGGACACAGAAATCCGGAATTGTACGACGCCCAAAAACACATCCCAACGTTTACCGGAAAATGCGCCTGAAACAGATCATTATTGGCTAATTTGGACAATTAAGGAATATTGTCTTAAATGAAAAGAAATAAGCGGAATAAACAACAAGATTTTTAAATGAAGTCTGATTTTTCCAAATATTCTTTGGCGTCCAATCCCCACGGTATTTTATCCGGCCCGCTCTGTAGGTCATTTATCCGGTAAGCCGAATGCAAGGCAGGGGATACAATCCCCAAAATGGATTCCAGAATCAGCCTGGCCGATCCGGGGGGCACTGTACAGAAGAGTTGCCGACTCGCCCTTCATTTTCCTTATCTTTTCGACACAAAACTTCCTTTTTATGCTCAGGCTATCCCTACTTCCCATTTTCCTGATGCTGGCAACCGTTTTACCGGCACAGGAAGAAAAAGAGCTGCCCCGCTTAGAAGACAAGACCGAATCCCTCCAGGCTTTTGAAGGCTTTTTTGACTTTTACTGGGACCAAAAGGCCGGAAAGATATGGCTGGAAGTAGATAGGTTCCAGGAGGAATTTCTCTACGTCAATTCCCTGACGGCCGCCCTCGGATCCAATGACATCGGTCTGGATCGCAACCAATTGGGACAATCCCGGATCGTTTACTTCGAGCGGATCGGTCCGAAGGTCTTGTTGATACAACCCAATTACGATTACCGGGCGGAAAGCGACAACCCCGACGAAAAACAAGCCGTTGCCGATGCTTTTGCCCGATCGGTTCTGGCCGGATTTGAGATAAAGGCCGAAAGCGCATCGGCTGTTCTGATCGATCTGACCCCCTTTCTGATGCAGGATGCCCACGGTGTTGCCGACCGCCTCAAGCGTGCGGAACAGGGCACCTACAAATTGGATGAAGATCGTTCGGCAATCTATTTGCCACGCACCAAAAATTTTCCTCAAAACTCGGAATTCGAGACCCTGCTCACCTTTGCGGGGGATCCTGGCGGTCGATACATTCGGGAGGTCACACCCAGCCCGCAATCGGTTTCGGTCCGGCAGCATCATTCTCTCGTTCAGTTGCCTGATGATGATTACGAGCCCCGGGCATTCGATCCGCGTTGCGGCTTTTTCGGGATCAGCTACCAGGATTACGCCGCGCCCATCGACCAGCCCCTGACCCAACGTTTTATCCAGCGCCACCGGCTGAAAAAGGAAGACCCGGCTGCCGAGAGGAGCCGGCCCGTGGAGCCCATTGTATACTACCTGGACCGCGGCGCGCCGGAGCCGATCCGATCCGCCTTGCTGGAAGGGGCGCGCTGGTGGAACCAGGCTTTTGAAGCCGCCGGCTACGAGGATGCTTTCCAGGTGGAACTGCTGCCGGAAGATGCCGATCCCATGGACGTCCGATACAACGTCATCAACTGGACCCACCGGGCCACCCGCGGCTGGAGCTACGGTTCTTCTGTGACGGACCCGCGCACCGGCGAGATCATCAAAGGACACGTTCTCCTGGGAAGCCTGCGCGTACGCCAGGATTTCCTGATCGCCCAGGGTTTGATCCAGGCTTACGAGACCGGAGAAGAAGCCGATCCGCGTCTGCTGGAGGTGGCCCTCGCCCGCTTGCGTCAGCTATCGGCACACGAGGTCGGGCACACCCTGGGCCTGGCTCACAATTTTGCCGCCAGCTACAACAACCGGGCATCGGTCATGGATTACCCCCATCCTCTTGTCAAGTTGAAGGCCGACGGTAGCCTGGATTTTTCGGACGCCTACGATACCGGGATCGGCGCCTGGGACCGACGTACGATCTTGTATGGTTATCAGGATTTTCCAGAGGGCACTGACCAAGAGCAGGCCCTGGAAGACATACTGACCGAAAACGGACAAAGAGGATTGCGCTATTTGTCGGATGAGGCGGCGCGGCCGGCCGGCAGTGCACACCCCTTCGCTCACCTTTGGGACAACGGTCGCGAGCCGCTGGGCGAACTGGAGCGCCTGAGCCGGGTCAGGCAGGCGTCCCTCGCCCGCTTCGG
>CAZXIX010000123.1:0-8142 GCA_964640855.1 uncultured Saprospiraceae bacterium | reverse complement strand
TTCGGGCAGGCCAATATTCCTCCCGGAAGCCCATTGGCCGACCTGGAACGTGTGTTGGTGCCCTTATACTATATGCATCGCTATCAAGTGGAAGCCGTTTCGAAACTCATTGGGGGAGTGGACTATTCCTACGCCGTACAGGGGGATATTCCCCCTATCGTGCGCCCCGTTGAAGACCCCACCCAAAGTCGCGCCATGGAAGGATTATTCGCCACTCTGGATCCCGATTTTCTGGCATTCCCCAAATCCATCATGGAACTTATCCCCCCGCAACCCATCGGATACAACCGGGACAGGGAGTTGTTCAAAACCTACGACGATCTTTCGATCGACCCCATTGCGGCCGCCGAATCCTCCGTCAACCATACCCTGACCTACCTGCTCAATCCCCAGCGTCTGGCCCGCCTGCAAATGCAAAGTTCGATGGAGCCCAACCGGCTCTCTCCCAACCGGCTGATCGATCGGCTCTGGCGACATGCCAATCAGAATACCGAATCCTCCAACGGCTACTACCAGCAGATCAGCATGATGGTGGAAAAACGAATCGTCCATCACCTGATGCTTTTGGCCGCGCAAACCGAAACCCGCGAACAAGTGTCTGCCGTGGCCATGCGCAAACTTCAGAGCCTGGAAAGCTTGATGCGGACCGGCCCGTCAAGCAGCAACGAGGAGTTGGCGGCCCACCGCACGTATCTGCAAAAGAAGATCCAGCAATTTATGGAAGACCCGAAGGACTTTAAGTTTCCGGAGGTCCGGGAACTGCCCCCGGGCTCCCCCATCGGCTGTGGAGACTAGCATGGGTCTGTACTGCTGCAGTGGGGTTACAAGTATCTTTTTATTCCATGCAGAAATACATCTAATACCTAAACGCCTATGCTTCCTATCCTGAAAACCGGTAACCCTTTCCCTTCCTGCTTTGCCAAAGTGGCTTTTATCTGGTTCGGCTTCGCTGCCCTGGGGCTTCTTTCCTGCCGATCGATGGGTCCCAAAACCATTCCGCCGGACGGTTTTAATTACAACGAACGCATCGCTCTGCAGGAAAACGAGCAAATGTTGCTCAATATCGTCCGCATGCGATACCTGGAGGTACCGCGTTTTCTAAACGTCGCCTCTGTGATCAATCAATACACACGCGGCGGGGGAGCCGGCATCAATGGAAGTACTACGGGCGTTCTCGGCGAGATGCTGGGCGGAAGCGTAAGCGGGAATTGGACGGACCGACCGACCATTACCTATACTCCCCTGACCGGAAAAGCTTTCTCGCAAAGCTTGCTCACCCCCCTCCCGCCCGCGGTGATCTTCTTCCTGATCCAATCGGGCTGGGCTGCCGACCGCTTGTTGAGAATGACCAGCAGCTCCATCAACCAGCTACAGAATGAAAAGGGCACCCCTCGGGGAAGACGACAAAGCGAACCCGAATACAAGGAGTTGCTCGAGACCCTGAACCGCCTTCAGGAAAGCGGATTATTGGGAATGCACTTCGGTGTAGAGGGCCCCGAAGTGAATGTGGAAATCATCTTCCCCGAAGAAGTGAGCGATGAAAACGACCGGAATGCCATTTCCGACTTCAAATCTTTTTTGGATTTAAATCCGGAATCCAATGTATTCCAAATAGAATACGGGGTCATTCAGACCCGGGACGATCAGATCGTGGTTCAGACCCATTCCATGCTGGAGATGCTTGCCAACTTGAGCTGGTACATTGATGTGCCGGAAAAACACCTGGAGGATGGACGGACGCTGCCCACTTTTATTCCCGACGATCCGGAATTTCTGCGAATCAGGGTAGATAAGAACCGACCCCGAGAAGCTTTTCTGGCCATTGAATACAAGGATCACTGGTTTTACCTGGATGACCGGGACGTCGCGTCGAAAACCACATTTGCCGTGATCCAAATTTTACTCAGCCTGGCCAGCGACGGCAGCGGGTCTGTCGGACCACTCATTTCCATTGGCAATTAGGTCCGGTTCCGGATCGGAAAACCCTTCCTCTTCCCGGCTGTTTCGTTAGCATGATGTCAGCATCGACCGGGCTCACGGATACGGAGAAGCTTATTGCCAGGGGAACTGCCTTTTTCGACCAAAAAGGCTGGGTTCCCTTTTCCTTTCAGCTGGAAACCTGGGAGGCCTATCTGAAAGGAGAAAACGGCCTCGTGAATGCGCCCACCGGAAGCGGCAAAACCTATTCTCTCATCATACCCATTCTGTTGGAATTCCTTCGTGACCACCCTGAGGATCCTTCGGGGGAATCCAACGGATTGCAGGCGATCTGGATCACTCCGATCCGGGCCCTCACCCGGGAAATCCAGTCCGCAGCCCAGGAGGCAGTAGAGGCGCTGGGCCTCAACTGGAAAGTAGGCATCCGATCCGGTGATACCAGCTCCAGTCAACGACGAAAGCAAAAAGAAAAACCGCCGGAGATACTCATCACCACGCCCGAGAGCCTCCACTTGCTGCTGGCCCAGAAAGGCTATCCCAAGTACTTCCGGCACCTCAAATCCGTGGTCGTCGACGAATGGCACGAATTGATGGGAAGCAAGCGGGGGGTTCAGATGGAATTGGCCCTTTCCAGGCTGCAGGGGCTACTGCCCCACCTAAAGACCTGGGGCATTTCTGCCACCATTGGGAATATGCAGGAAGCCATGCAGGTCCTTTTCGGCCCGCAGGATGCCCATAAAGCCCGTATCATCCGGTCCGGGATCGAAAAGGTGGTAGAGGTATCGACCCTCCTGCCGGACGAGATCGAAACCTTTCCCTGGGCCGGCCACCTGGGGATCCGACTTTTGGAAAAGGTGATACCGATCATTGAGTCCAGCCAGAGTACGTTGATATTCACCAACACGCGCGCCCAATGCGAAATCTGGTACCAACAGATTTTGGAGGTGGCTCCGGATCTGGCGGGTGCCATTGCCATGCACCATGGGAGCATCAGCCGCGACCTGCGGGATTGGGTTGAGAATGCCTTGCATGAGGGCAAGTTGAAAGCGGTGGTCTGCACGGCCAGCCTGGACCTGGGTGTGGATTTCCGTCCGGTGGAGACTATTGTCCAGATCGGAAGCCCGAAGGGAGTGGCCCGGTTTATGCAGAGAGCCGGTAGAAGCGGACACCAGCCCGGCGCTGTCAGTAAAATCCATTTTGTACCCACTCATTCGCTGGAGCTCATCGAAGGAGCTGCGCTTCGGGCGGCCATAGCCGAAAAAACACTTGAATCACGCATCCCCTACATCCGTTCCTTCGATGTTTTGACTCAGTACCTCATCACCCTGGCCGTCAGCGACGGATTCCGGCCCGACATCATCTTCGAGGAAGTCAAGCGCACGTTTTCTTTTGAAAGCCTGAGCCAGGAGGAATGGTCATGGACCCTGAACTTCATAACACAGGGCGGGGAGAGCCTTCAGGCCTACGAAGAATACCAAAAGGTGGTCGTCGTTAACGGAGTGTATAAGGTAGACTCCAAACGGATTGCGCTTCGCCACCGATTGTCCATGGGTACCATTGTGGGCGACGGAGCTATGTTCATTCAATACCTGAGCGGAAAAAAACTGGGGACTATCGAGGAATGGTTTATCGGCCAGCTGAAGCCCGGGGATGTATTCTGGTTTGCCGGGCGAAACCTGGAATTGGTCAAGATCACCGGCATGACCGCCCTGGTACGGAAAACCAACCAAAAGACCGGCCGGGTCCCGGCCTGGATGGGGAGCCGGATGCCGCTATCTTCCCAATTGTCTGCTTTTCTGCGCCGAAAAATGGATGAAGCGGGCCGGGGTTTGTTTCCCGACCCGGAGTTGCAAAAAATGGTTCCCCTCGTAGAGCTCCAGGCCAGGCGATCGAGCGTTCCCCGCAAGGATCAATTCCTGATCGAATATTTCAAAAGCCGGGAGGGCTACCATCTGCTGGTCTATCCTTTCGAAGGGCATGCCGTGCACGAAGGCATGGCTTCCCTGATCGCCTGGCGACTGGCACAGATCCAGCCCATCAGCTTCACCATTGCCATGAATGACTACGGCTTCGAACTGTTATCCGACAGCGAGATCCCGATCGAAAGAGGCCTGGACAGGGGAATTTTTTCTTCGGCGAATCTACTGGAGGACATCCGTCGAAGCATAAACGGCACGGAACTGGCCCGCCGTCGCTTTCGGGACATAGCGAGCATTGCCGGCTTGGTTTTCAAGGGATTTCCGGGACGGGAAAAAAAGGACCGCCATTTGCAATCTTCCTCCCAGTTGTTCTTTGACGTCTTCACCGATTACGAGCCCGAAAACCTGCTTTTGCTGCAGGCCTATGATGAGGTCCAAACCTTCCAGCTGGAGGAAACACGCCTGAGGCAGGCCCTCGAAAGGATAGCCTTCCAGGAGATCATTCTGAGCCGCCCGGAAAAAGCTACTCCCTTCAGCTTTCCGATCATCGTGGATCGCCTGCGGGGCCGCTTTTCGAATGAAAAACTGGAAGACCGGATCAAGAAAATGAGGCTGCAACTGGTACGGGAGTAAAAAGCTTTTTGCCGGACCGATCCGTTTGAAATATCGGCAAGGGGTTAGGCCTCCAGGCATTTCCTCGTTAAATTGCCGTTAATAAAGGAGTACCACTCTGCCGAAGCCTTAGCTTTGCGGCTTGAATTGATTGGGAAAATTCATCATTCCAAACATGAAAAAAAACGCCATCTGGGCAATCATCGGCTTGATGAGCGCGGCGGTGATCGGTGTAGTCTGGCTCCAGATGGACCTGATCCGGACCGCCATTCAGGTGAATGAGGACCGCTTCGACAAGAACGTGTACAACGCCTTGAACGAAGTGGTCAAACGCTTGGGAGCAGATGAAAAACGGCGTGCCATCAGCATGTACGGCAATGGCTACGTCACCCAATACCTGAAAAACGATCAACACCGCAAGAAACTGATCAGCCGGGAAGAATGGAACCGCCATTTGCCCGGCGCTCAACACTTCGAAGAAGGAGATCCCATGGATCAATTCCTGGATCAGATCTCCCAGGTGTGCGTCTGCGACGACTGCATCGAAGATCCCAAAAATCCCTACCGCCAGCTTTTTGCTTTCTACGACCAGGCTCTTCCGGAAGTTCCCCTGGAAGAACGGATCAACCCGGGCACGCTGGATATGCTGGTCCGGCAGGAACTGACCAACCGGGGCGTGGATACCAAATACGATTACGGAGTATACAGCCGCGCCAAGCAGAGCTTTGTGATCTTTAACGATCATTTTGTGGTGGAGGAAAGCAGTCCCCGGGAGATCTTACCGGGTTATCGCAATATTTTCAACTCCCGCTATCGGGTTCACCTCTTTCCGGATGAGATGCCTTCACCGGGGCTCCTGATGATCCATTTCCCTTCCCGGGGCACCTTTGTGTGGCGATCGCTTTGGCTGAATTTTCTGGGGTCCATTCTATTTACGGCCATCATTCTGTTCAGCTTCGGCTACACCATCAATGTGATCTTTCGGCAGAAAAAACTATCGGAGATGAAGACCGATTTCATCAACAACATGACCCACGAGTTTAAAACACCGATCGCTACCATTTCTCTGGCCGTCGACAGCATCAACAGCCCTATGGTTTCGGAACATCCCGAAAAAGTGAAACGCTTTGCCGGCATCATACGGGAAGAAAATCGCCGGATGAACAACCAGGTGGAAAAGGTATTGCAGATCGCCTTGCTTGACCGAAACGACTTTTCGTTGAAGCTAAGCCCGGTCGACTTGCACGAGGCGATTATCCAGGCAGTCAGGAACATTGAACTACAGGTAGAAAAACGGGGGGGAAAGGTTGAAATGGACCTGCAAGCCGAAGAACCGGTCGTCATCGGAGACCAGACTCACATCGAAAGCATCCTCAACAATTTGCTGGACAATGCCAATAAATACTCCCCGGAAGAGCCGGATATATTGGTGAGTTCCCGCCATGTCAAAGAGGGCATAGAGGTAAGCATCCGGGACAAGGGCATCGGGTTGAGCAAGGAAGCCCGAAAGCAGATCTTTGAGAAATTTTTTCGTGTGCACACCGGTGACCGGCACGACGTGAAAGGGTTCGGCCTGGGCTTGTCTTACGTCAAAAAAATGATGGATGCCCATCAGGGCCAGATACGGGTACAAAGTGAACTCGGCAAAGGGAGTACTTTTATTTTGACTTTCCCCAAGGGCAAAGGCCGATAGATCAATTGGGGAGATGCGTAAAAAACCTTACCTTAATGGTAGGTGTCCTTTTATTAAGTACATGACAACGGGCAAAAGCGGCCGGTTTTACATGAGGCATCGGAGGCAGGAGAGGCAGTGACTTAAGCGTCAGCAAGCCAGAAATCGGCAACAGACCCTTGGTAATCTCTTAAAAAGCGTCCTGATATCCGACCCTTGCATCTGATGTTTTTTTAGCGGAAAATCTCCTTTGACTTAAAGAAGTCTGGAAGGGTGTGTACTGGCAATTAATCCCCGGCTGGTTTCCTGCTTTCTTAGCGTGCCTGGTGGTGAATGGAAAAGCCGCCTTTCAGCGCCAGGAGTGGGCTATAAAATAACTGGGTGTAAGATTTTTGTCCCTACAACTAAGGTCTGGCCTGGCGTCAATTCGTTAATGAGGAGGCCTTTACCTGTAGCTGGCGGCCTTTACCGGTTCGGAAACCGTTCATTTTTTCAGATTTAGGCATGAGCGCAGGTCTTCTCGCGTTAAATAACTACCGTGTTTCCTAAAACAAATACGATCCGTGATGAAAGCCAAAATCCTCTTGGTAGAAGACGATCAAAATTTCGGCGATGTCTTACGTTCCTATCTGGAGATGCACGACTTTGATGTGACTTTGGGCATTGATGGAGAAAAAGGCCTTGAATTATATAAACAAGGATCGTACGATCTGGGCATTTTTGATGTGATGATGCCCCGGAAAGACGGTTTCACCCTGGCTTCCGAGATTCGGGAAACCGGTTCCGAAATGCCCATCATTTTCCTGACGGCCAAGACCATGAAAGACGATGTCGTTAAAGGATTCAAGACCGGAGGAGATGATTACATCACCAAACCTTTCAACAGCGAAGAACTGCTACTTCGTATACAGGCCATTCTCAAGCGCAGCCAGCCCCGGCAAGAAGACGATGTCAAGGAATTTGAGATCGGCAAATTCCACTTCAACTATCCACTGCGTGTCCTGACCTTCGACCCGGGCGGCGATGACGAGGAAAAAATGAAGCTCTCCCCCAAGGAGGCTCAACTGCTGAGGTTATTTGCCCTGAAAATGAATGATATCCTGCCGCGATCCGAAGCATTGACCAAGATCTGGGGGGAGGACAACTACTTTACGGCCCGCAGTATGGACGTATTTGTTACCAAGCTTCGCAAATATCTCAAACGGGACGAGATGATCGAGATCGTCAACATCCACGGAAACGGTTTCCAATTGTTGGTGAAAGCTGAAAATGAGGCTTAGGCGAAATTGAATCAGGAAATTCCCAGAAAATAAACCGTTCCCTCCAGAATGTAAGTGGTCATCCCTTTGGGTACCTCTTCGCTGGGGTCAATCTTTTGCCGGATCAGGCGGTAAACTCCTTTGACCGGAGTGCCGTTCACTTCGAGGGTGCCTTGCATTCCGCCAATGGAATCTCCGGCACTGAAGATGAGCAGAAATCCTTTTCTTCCGTAGATCGGTCGTTCCAGAAAAGCGCCCGCCTGGATGGTTTCCCGTATGCCCAGAGAGCGTATCGGATCATTGTATTCTACGGAGGGTCCGGGGGCATTTCCCGTAGCCTTGGATATGGGAGAATCCTTATTACTGATCGTGCCGTCTGTGACGATGATGGTAAAGGGAGTCTGATCTACCGGCGTGAATTGTGCAAGTAAGGTTGTCGGCAGCAGGCCAAACAAGAGTATGATCGAAAACAAGGTTTTCATATGAAATCGGCAGTTCGCCTATTGGTGTTTTGATCCTTCAACAAGGTTTTCACCCGATTCGGTAGTTTGTAAATTACATATTACCAAATAAAAGACTCTTTGACAGGGGCTTTTGGTTGCAAGATCGGACTGAATTGGCAGAGGTGCCAGATTCAAACCAACTTTCACAAAACTTTTTGTTTAAATTTAAGTAAAAACCTCGAGAAATTTGGTAATGGGTCAAATTAGTTGAATTCGTATATTTGGGTTAAAAAGATGAA
>CAZXIX010000122.1:0-12852 GCA_964640855.1 uncultured Saprospiraceae bacterium | reverse complement strand
CACCCAAAATAATAACCTATAAGTTTTACCGAATTACTTTTGAACACTTACTTAGTATCCGGTAAAAGGAATTATGTTTGATAAGCAGATAGAGTTAAGACGGGTCAGGAAAGCTTATCCCGATACTCCTCCACGAACTCCGCCAGCTTCTTCCGCCGGTACTGCATGACCCAACGGGGGTGGGGCAGGGCTTTCACCCTCCCGAAAAAACCGTGCTTTTCGTTCAGCTTCTTCAGGTAGGCAAAATTCTTTCCCTTGCCCATGGAAAAAGCCACATCGCGCTGGCATCCCATATCGATCTGATCTTGCAGGTGCCGGATGATGTAGGGCTCAACCGCTTCCTGCAAAGCCTTTTCGTCGTAGTAATTGTAGTTTTTGCCCTCCTTCAAAAAGCCCAGCGGGCTGAGCGAACTGATGTAAAACCGCCGGTAAAAGGCTTTGGGGCCCCCCATCGCTTGTACGACTTCATACACAAAAATCGAGGAGAGCTCGGCCCGTTTCGGAAATTCGTTTTCAATGCCGCAGGGGGCTTCCAGCCGGACCGGATCCGTAAAGGGGATGCCCGTCACGCCCGCGCCATGTCGCCCGGGATTGATACCCAGGAGCAGAACCCTTTCTTCCGCATCGTCATAGTATTTCTCATAAAAGGATTGCATGACCTCGCGGGTTTCTTTTTCAGAATAAGGAAAAAGGATTTCCACGCCTTGGGGTAGTTTCCAGTCGGGTTTCAGAGCGAAATGGTAGTCGAGGATCTTTTGGGAAAAGGACATGAAAGAAATGTAAAATGTAAAACCGAAAGATGTAAAATGTAAAGGGGTAAAGCATGAGAATCCTTTTGCCTTTTACATTCAAAATTTTGCATTTTACATTTCGATGGAGCCGAACACCAAAACTTTTTTCATCAGCTATGCCCGCGAGGATTCCGATTTCGCGCTGAAATTGGCAAAGGACCTGCGGAAAGCGGGAGCGGATCTGTGGATCGACCAACTCGATATCCAGGCGGGCGATCGTTGGGATCGAAGCATCGAAAAAGCGCTGGAGATCTGCTCGTGTATGCTGCTGATCCTTTCTCCGGATTCGGTGGGCTCCCCCAACGTGATGGACGAGGTTTCCTACGGTCTGGAGGAACAAAAACGCGTTCTGCCCATCATGTACCGGGAATGCAAATTGCCCTTCCGTTTGCGACGGGTCCAATACGTCGATTTTACGGAAGAGTACGAACCGGCGCTCAAGAGGCTGGTCCGCGACATGCAGGTAACAAGCCCTGCAGGATCGATCCCCTCTGCTGGAAGCGGGCCTGCCCGGCAGGCTGAGCAGCAAGGATCAGGCCCCTCCCAATCTGCCGAAGCCCGACCCTTCAAAGGGGGATCCACAAAGAATCGGCCCTGGCTCATTCCCGTTGCTCTTGTCGCCGGGGTTTTGCTGGCTTTTACGGGCTACCGGCTTTTTCGTGCCGGTCCTGCAGAAAGCAAGGTGGAGCTGCAGGTGGTGGAGCAGAAAGGTAAATTCGGCTATGAGAACCGGAACGGTAGATTGGTTATTCCCTTTGAGTTTGACGAAGCCACGCCTTTCCAGGGAGAAAAGGCGGAAGTACGGATCGGCGACCATAGGTTTGTCATCAACCGGCAGGGAGAATGCGTGGAAAGATGCCCGGAGGACCACGAAGCAGTTGCATGGGAAGAGGCGATGCAGGTCAATACCATCGAATCTTTCCGCGGCTATATGGAGCAATTTCCGGATGGCCCGCACCTGCAGGAGGCCAAGGAAAATATTCGCCGCCTGACGACAGAAAGGAGCCCAACCCAAGCCGAAGACCGTTCGGCACAGGAGGAAGAGCGCCGGGCGGCCATGGAGGAATCGGATTGGAACAAGATCATCCGCGAAAATAGCATAAATGCTTACCGGACATATCTGGAGGCCTATCCGGAAGGGAAGTATCGGGAAGTGGCGGAAGAACGGATCCGAATCCTGAAGGAGGCTTCATCCAGCCCCCGCGAGGAGGACAGGGTAGTGGCACGAGCCGATGTGATGCCTCAATTTCCCGGGGGGAAAGGCCGGATGGAAAAGTATCTGTATGATAACCTGGTTTATCCCGAACATCTTCGCCGGGAAAAAATGGAGGGCAAAGCCTACGTCAGCTACATCATCGAAAAGGACGGGTCGATATCAACGATCGATATCGTCAGCGCCAGCCACCCCGATTTCGGGAAGGCTGCGGCCGGGGTATTCGAAATGTTTCGCGAGAAAGGAGTAAAATTCGAACCCGGTCGGGCCAGGGGGGAAGTGGTCAGGGTGAAAATGGTGTATCCGGTGCTTTTTGAGCTTTGAAAAAGGGCGCCCGGAGACGGACAGCACCTCGCTAGCTTTTCCCTATTCGTTTTTTTCCTTTCCCCGCAAAGATCGCCTTCAACATCATGGGATCCCGGCTAATCACATGATCCTTCCAGGCTGGAGATCCAATCCTGGATCAAGTCAATCCCCTCCTGGTGCGGAATGACCCGGCCCAGTTCGGGCATCATCACACCGGGATCGTCCGATTCCATGCGGTGGACCAGGATCGACTGCGCGGGCTCACCGGGCAGGATGCCGAATTGCCGGTCACCCGATCCCCGGCCGGCAGCCACCGGTGGTTTGCAAATGCCCCACTTGCCAGGGTCTGCTTCTTCCCAGTTGAGGAACATACCCGTAGTCTTGGCGGAACCGTCCGGGCGGTGGCAGTGTCCGCAATTGACATCCAGGTAGGCCAGGGCGCGATCCTGAAGGACGGTTCGTACATCCGCCCAATCCGGGAGAGGCTCATCCGGGTAAGCTCCTTCGGACAAGAAACCAGCTTCCTGCCAGCGGACGAGCTGGTTTTGCATGCGACCGTCCGGATAGGCGATGGCCTTTAGCAGATTGCGCACTTTCGGCCCAATGGGCTGAATGACGTTATCCCGGTGGTGGCAGCTTTTGCATTGGTTCTTGTTGGGCACGACGTAATCGATGGTGTGGGCCAGGCCCTGTTCGTCTGTCCAGCTTACTTTTTGAATGTCTCCTGTGTTTTTCAAACGGGCATCCGATCGGGCCTCATCCCAGACGTAGGAGAAAGCTTCCCAGCTTCCGGATCGCTTGACCAGGAGACGGGTCTCGATCACATCCCAATCCGCCTCCGGTTTCCGGAAATCAGCCGGATAGTAAAAGTTTTTGATCAGGACGGATTCATCCGGAAATTGGATGACGCCTTCCTCGTCCACGGAGGCTTGCCGGCCCTCGGGTATCCAGACAAAGCGGGCCTTGTGGGCATAATCCGTGAACAAAGGGGTGATCAATTCGTAGGGAAGAACCCCCTCGTTGGGTTGCAGCCGGGCTTGCTCCCCGGAGAAAAAGGCGTAGTCGGAAAGCTTGGGGTAGGGGATATCCTCGGCTTGAAATTGAACCGGCCCGGTGACGGAAATAACTACGGTTCCGGGATCTGATGATTCGGTTTGACCTTGTTCTTCCCCTGAAGAGGAACAGGCATTTACACAGGTAAAAATCCCAAAAAGAAAAAGCTGGAAAATCCTTTCTTTCATTACCGTTTTTGATTAAATCCTGTTTTCGGCTCACCGATCACCGATCACCGCTCACCGATACCCTTTCCCGCGGTTCCATTTCGCATTCGTAAGCAGCGAGTTCCCTCGTTACATTTTCAAAATCATTCGCGGCGTCGATGTTGGCGAAACGCAGCTTCTCTTCCGGTTGCCGGATGCAGATCTGCATGGGATTCTCTCCTGCGGCTCCGTCCTCCAAAATGCCGTCGTAGAGGATGTCTTGCGGCCGTCCAGGGAAGAGGTAGTTGACCATTTGCCCGAAGCGCTTGCTGAGGTCGGGGATGGCCCGTTTGCGCTCAAAGGTGTTGCCGTGTACGTAAACATTGCGGACATAGGGGTCGTAGTCTTTGCTGTTCCAGGGCGTTTCGGTCAGGTAATAGCTGGCGATACCCAGGCCGATGGTTTTATGGCCGACGATCTCGTTGTCAAACACCTCCACCTTTTTGGCGGCCAGCAGGATGATGCCTGTACCGGGCGGTATGATCCCGACGATGTTGCCTTCGGGGGCGAAATTCCTGTGGTTGTTGGCCACGATCTTGTTGTTGTACACCTGACAGGAGTGGCCGTTCCCAGCGGGCAGATCGGGCAGATCGAACACCAGGATGCCGCCGGTATTGTTCTCGGCCACGTTATCGTGGACCTTGGCGTGGATGCTGTTCTCGATCTCGATACCGGCCACATTGCCGTAGGCCAGGCTGTTGCGCACGATGATGTTGCGGCTTTGCCCCACATAGATCCCTGCATCGGAAGCATAATAAGCTTCGCAGCCTTCGATCAGTACGTTGCTGCAGGCTACGGGATAGAGTCCGTAGGCGCCGTTCTCTTCCCGGGCGCCGCCCGACCAGGTGGTGCGGATGTTCCGGAGGGTTACGCCATCGCAATCGAGCAACTTTACGGCATCTCCTTTGGCATCCTGGATGGTCAGGTTTTCTACGGTAATCGAATCCGCATCCGTCAGCAGCAGGCCTTCGGCGCCGGCTTTCTGCCCGTAAAAGGAAAGGACGGTTTCCTCCATACCCGCCCCGCGGATAGTCACGCGGGCAGCCCCATCCAGGGATAGGGGACGATCGAACTCGAACTGACCCGCCGGGATCTCGATCACGTCTCCGGGCTGAGCAAGGATGAGCCTTTCCTGCAACTCATCGTAATACGCTTCGTCGATCACGACCTCTCGCCGGGGCTCCGAGCAGGCCGCCAGTGAGAGGGCGAGGGCAAAAAAGAGTGTGTTTTGTTTGTTCATAGCTTGCTGGACTGTTGGGCAAAGCTAGGGGTTTTCGGAGAATAAGGGACCGGCGGATTCATCCGCCGAGAAGGTCTTGTCTTTCGGCGACTAAAAGTCGCCGGTCCGTGCCCCCCCTCAAGGGGGATAGGAGTCGGGTAGGTTCGTGTTTTTGGTGAAAGCTGCAGCCCAATAGAAATATTCATGCTCTGCAAGGGTTTTGTTTCAAATTGATGCGAAGCTTCTTATTTTAACCCAAACGAAATTTGTACCCATCTCACCTATGTCCCAGGCATCCGTTACCTATTTCATCAGCTACTCCCGGGAGGATTCCGAATTCGCTCTGCGCCTGGCGCAAGACCTCCGGGCCGAGGGTGCCGATATCTGGATGGACCAACTGGACATCAAGATGGGGGACCGCTGGGACCGAAAGGTGGAGCAGGCACTTAAAAAGTGTGCCGGCCTGATCCTGATCATGTCTCCCACTTCGGTGAAGTCGGATAATGTGCTGGATGAGCTGGACTACGCGCTGGAAAAAGACAAGCGCATACTGCCCATCCTCTTCCTGGAGTGCGAACGTCCCTTTCGGATTCGCCGACGGCATTATGTGGATTTTACCGCGGGATACGCGAAAGGCTTCCGCCGGATGAAAGGGGATCTAAACCTGAACTCATCCTCCGCCGTAATTCCCGAATCTTCCATTCCCCGCATCGAAAAGAAACCGGAATCCGGCTATGTAGATGAGCACGGCATGGTCTTTGTCGAAGGCGGAATCTTTGAGATGGGCGATACTTTTGGGGATGGGAGAGATAATGAACGTCCGGTCCACCAGGTAACACTGGATGATTTCTGGATCGGGCGCTATGCGGTGACTTTTGAGGAGTACGATGCTTTTTGTGCGGCAACAGGTAGAGGAAAGCCAGAGGATAGAGGCTGGGGTCGGGTTAAGCGGCCGGTGATCTACGTCAGTTGGGATGACGCCGTTGCTTATTGCAACTGGCGCTCGGAGCGGGAAGGTCTGGAGAAGGTGTATCAGATCGAAGGGGAAAATGTCGAGGCCAACTGGCAAGCCAAGGGGTACCGACTGCCTACGGAAGCCGAATGGGAATTCGCCGCCCGCGGGGGGCTAAAAAGCAAAGGCTTTAAATATTCCGGTGGCAATGAGCTGGATCCGGTAGGCTGGTACGAACAAAATTCAGAAGGCAGAACACATCCGGTAGGGCAAAAACTGCCGAATGAACTGGGCCTGTATGATATGACCGGTAATGTCTGGGAGTGGTGTTGGGATTGGTACGGGGACTATTCCCCCAAACCCCAAACGAATCCGAAAGGGCCGGATACGGGTAAGTATCGCGTGCTTCGTGGCGGCTCCTGGAGCAACAATGACGTCAGCTGCCGCGTGACGTACCGCAACGACTACGACTTCGATTCGAGCTTCAGGAACTACTACTTCGGTTTCCGTCTCACCCGGTACGGCTAACCCTTTTTTCTTTGAACGCTTGCGTTCATCCTGACAGGCTGGCGAAGCCAGGATCGTCAGGATTACCCCTTGGTCGCCGTCAGGCGACTCGAAAAAATAAGTGGTCTGACGACCTCAAGTCGTCTGACCACTGGAGATGTCTGACCACTGGGAGATTCACACCCGCTCCCACAAGGAATCCACAAAGTACTTCCGGCTGTCGAAGTAATGGGTCTCTACCCGGAAGCCCGTATCCTCGGCCAGCTTTTCGATCTGCTGGATGTGAAACTTTTGAGAAAGTTCCACATCAATGGCTTCCCAGGCCAGGAAGGAGAAGGTCTTGTCGAGCGCACCTACGTACACCTCCTGCTCTTTTTGACTGACGAGGTAGCTTTTGGTGGCTCCCGTCACCGGGTTGTAGGTTTCCCAGTGCTTGAAGCCTTTTTCCACATCGAAATCGGCGTCCAGTTCCCGGTTGATGCGGGTGAGCAGGTTGAGGTTGAAGGCGGAGGTGATGCCGGCCGGATCGTTGTAGGCGGCCAGGATGACTTCCGGATTTTTCTTCAGGTCGAAACCGATCAGCAGCAGATCGCCCGGGTTCATGTGATCATGCACTTTGCGCAGGAACTTCTGCTCCCGCTCCGGACCGAGGTTACCGATGGTGGAGCCCAGGTAAAGCACCAGCTTCCGTACGTGGTGCCGGACCGAGAGTTCTTTCAACACCTCAAAATAATCTCCCTGCAAGCTTTCCATGTCCAGACCGGGCAGATCCTTCTTCAGATCAGTCTCCAGTTCATCGAGGATGTTCTGAGAGATATCCACCGGCAGATATTGAAAGGCTGCTTTTTTTTCCACCAGGTATTTCAGCAAAACCTTGGTCTTGTAGCCGTCGCCGGCGCCCAGTTCCACAATGTCGAAAGGCTCTCCATGGAAGGTCTCCAGAATGGATTCCTTCGAGCTTTCGAGGATCTCAAACTCGCAATCCGTGAGATAGTATTCCGGCATCCGCATGATCTGCTGGAAAAGTTCGTCCCCCCGGGCGTCGTAGAAGAAGCGGGAAGAGAGTTTTTTGGGCGTACTGCTCAGGCCTTTGAGCACATCCTGGGCAAATGCGGTGATTTTTTGGGTGGTCGTTTCCACAGGTAAAGTTTTGAATGATAAGTTATTGGTTTTGAGTTGATCAAATAATTCATAACTCAAAACTCAGAACAGGCTTATCGGGCTAACCGAATGCCCGTGAACTGCCATTGCTTATCCGTATGGAAAAAGTTGCGGTAGGTCAACCGGATGTGCGATGCCGGCGTGGCGCAGGAGCCCCCGCGCAAGACCATCTGGTTGATCATAAATTTGCCGTTGTACTCGCCCAGGGCCCCGTCCAGCTTGGGAAAATCGGGGTAGGGAAGGTAGGCTGATCCCGTCCATTCCCAGGCATGTCCCCAGAGCTGATAATCGTCCGGATCTACGCATACCGCTGGGTGCATACGCCCCTGATCCACCAGATTGGCGTTGCCGGGCAGGGAGGGCGCGTACTGCCTGCAGGCCGTTTCCCATTCCTGTTCGGTCGGCAATCGATAGCCTTTCCACTTGGCAAAAGCATCCGCTTCGAAATAGCTGATGTGCGTGATCGGGAGATTGGGATCCACCGGTTTCAGGCCGTGTAGGCTGTACTGCCACCATTGACCGTCTTTCCGGAACCAGTAGAGCGGCGCTTTTTCGTCCAGCTGCTTAGCCCATTCCCAGCCTTCGCTGAGCCACCATTGATAATCCTCATACCCTCCGGCTTCCATGAACTCCAGGTACTCGCCCGTCGTTACCAGGCGATCCAGGATCTCGAAGTCCCGCAGATAGACCTTGTGGGCGGATAGTTCATTATCGTAACAGAACCCCTCCCCGTCGAAGCCCACTTCATATACGCCTTCCTTTACCGGCAACCAATTCGCTTCGCGGGCAGCTTGTTGAGGAGCCGGCTTTTGTTCCTGATAAACAGGGAAAAGCGGATTGGTACCCAGGATGTATTTCAGGTCGGTCAGGAGCAGTTCCTGATGCTGTTGTTCGTGATTGAGCCCCAGAACGATAAGCTCTTGTGCGGCTTCGGGCAGATCCTCCCGCTCCATCAGCTTGTCCATGTGCTCATCTACGTAATCCCGGTAGGCCAGCACTTCCTCCACGGAGGGGCGGGTGAGGTTTCCCCGCCTACTGCGCAGGATCTTCGGCCCCTGACTTTCGTAGTAACTGTTGAAAATAAAATGGAGAGCGCGATCATAGACTTGGTAGTCGGGCAGGTATTTTTCAAGGACCAGGGTTTCGAAAAACCAGGAGGTATGGCCCAGATGCCATTTCGGCGGACTCACATCCACGATGGGCTGAACAACATGATCTTCCGGGCTGAGGGGTTCGCAAAGGCGGCGGGTTTGGCGGCGTACGGTCGCGAAGTGTTCCTGCAACGAAGTCGCCGTCGGCGAGGGCATCAAGATCATTGGGATGGTCTGTTTTCTTTGGGTTGATGGGATCAGCAATACGGAAAAATAAAAATTAAAACAAAAAAATGTAAAATCCTATTCGCCTTGCCATCCCATTTCAAAACAAAATGTATTATGTTGGAATAAATCTCGAGCCGCCATGGTTCGATAAATTCCTGATTTTGGACTCAATTGTCAGCCCTTTGCTTACTGCCAACCTGACGACCTACGTCGATGTCGTTCTGCCTCTGGCTTTGCCCAAGCCTTTCACCTACGCTGTACCGGCCGAAATGGTCGAACAGGTGCAGTTCGGCGTTCGGGTAGAGGTGCAGTTCGGCAAATCCAAGATCTATTCGGGAGTGGTGGTGGCGGTGCACGATCAAGCCCCCGAAGGTAACCATCCCAAGACCATTCTTTCCGTCATCGATGCGGAGCCCATCATTTTACCCAATCAACTTCAGTTCTGGCAATGGCTGGCCGGATATTATTGCTGCACGATCGGCGAGGTGCTGCACGCCGCGCTGCCCGGCCACCTGAAATTGACCAGCGAGACGACGGTCTGCATGCATCCTTTGTACGATGGCAACCTGGAGGGGTTGGACGACAGCGAGTTCCTTATCGCCGAAGCCCTCACCCTGCAATCCGAACTCAGCCTCGACGACGTGCGCAAGATCCTGGACCGCAAGACGGTCTATCCCGTGATCCGTCGCCTCATGGACAAGCGCGTCCTGTTCGTGAAGGAGGACCTGAAGGAGAAATACAAGGTCCGCCAGGTGGCCTGCCTGCGGCTGCAGGAACCCTATGCCAGCGAGCCCCGTCGGCTCGATGAGGCTTTCGAAAAATTGAAACGGTCCGACCGCCAGGTAGAAGCCCTGATGGCCTACGTGCAGCTTTCCAAGACCAAAGACTACGTGCGCAAGCAGGATGTGTACAAATTGGCCAAGGTGGACAGCCAGGTCATCCATGCCATGGCGAAAAAGGGCGTCATCGAGGAGTACCACCGGGATGTCAGCCGCCTGGATCCCTTCCAGGAAGACCTGCGGGATTTCCAATCGCTTTCCGATGCCCAGGCCCAGGCGCTGGAAGAAATGCGGGATCACCTTACGGACAAGCAGGTGGTCTTGCTCCACGGCGTCACGGGCAGCGGGAAGACACGCTTGTACATGGAGATGATCCGGGAAACGATCAACCGGAATGAGCAGGCGCTTTACCTGCTGCCGGAAATTGCCCTGACTACCCAGTTGATCCAGCGTTTACAGCGCTTTTTTGGCGATGACGTAGCCGTTTACCACTCCCGGATCGGCCCCGACGAACGCGTAGAGGTCTGGAAGGCGGCCCTGACCGGCAAGCCGGTGATCGTCGGTCCGCGCTCGGCCCTGTTTCTTCCTTTTCGGAAATTGCGGCTGGTCGTGGTAGATGAAGAGCACGATCCTTCCTTCAAGCAGCAAGATCCCAACCCGCGTTACCACGGTCGGGATGCCGGCATCGTACTGGCCCATATGCACGGCGCCAAGGTGATCCTCGGGTCGGCTACGCCCTCCGTGGAAAGCTATCAGAATGCCCTGCGGCAAAAATTCGGGCTGGTGAAGATGGAGGAGCGATTCGGCGGACTTTCCCTGCCGGAGGTGATCGTAGCCGATGCCCGCAAAGAAATGCAGCAACGCAGCATGAAGTCGCACTTCACCTCCCGCCTGCTGGAGGAATTGAAACAGGTGCTGGAGCGCAAGGAGCAAGCCATCCTGTTCCAGAATCGAAGGGGCTATGCACCCACCTACCGCTGCCTGACCTGCGACTGGCATTCCGAATGCATACACTGCGATGTGAGCCTGACCTACCATCGGCATCAAAATACCCTGAAATGCCACTACTGCGGCTATCAAAGTTCACTGGTGAATACCTGCCCGGCCTGCGGCAGCCGCGAACTCACCCTGAAAGGCTTCGGGACCCAGAAGGTAGAGGATGAACTGCAGATCTACTTGCCGGATGCCAGCATCGCTCGCCTGGATCTGGACACGGCCCGGTCTCGCTCAGCCATGGGGCGCATTTTCCATGAATTCGAAGAAGGCAAGATCGATATACTTGTGGGCACCCAGATGGTGACCAAAGGACTGGATTTTGACAACGTGGGCCTGGTGGGCATTCTGAGTGCGGATCAGTTGCTGCGCTTCCCGGATTTCCGGTCGGCCGAGCGCGCCTTTCAACTTATGACCCAGGTAAGCGGTCGCGCGGGTCGTAAGAACAAGCAGGGCCGGGTGATCCTGCAGGCCTTTAATCCCGACCACCCGGTGATCCGGGATGTGCTCGATCACGATTACGGTGCCTTTTTTCGCCGGGAGATCCAGGAGCGGCACGAATTCAAGTATCCTCCTTTTTATCGGCTGATCCGCATCACCCTGCGTCACCGCAAACCGGACATACTCGAAAAAGGTATGCAGGTTTTTGCCAACCAACTGAAGTCCGGGTTGGGAAGTTGGGTGATCGGGCCGGCCGTGCCCTACATTTCGCGCATCCGGGGATATTATTTGCTGGATGTCATGATCAAAGTGGAACGGAACAATCAGAAACTGAAGTTCGCCAAAGCGACCGTCTGGGAGGCGATCGACCATTTACACGAGCAAGACGGCCTGAGCAGCGTACGGGTAAAAGTGGATGTGGACCCCAATTGATGCGGAGATGTGTAGATCCTGTCTTGTCCTGAAATACGTTTACACGACTTAAATCTGAAGATAGATGAAGCGAATTGGCATCATCGGGGCTACGGGTAAGATCGGAACGCAGATCCTGGATCATCTGAAGGATGCCCCACTGCAAATACGAGCCGGGAGCCGAAGTCCATCCGAAAAGAAATCCGAAAACCCGAACGTAGAGTGGGTCGCCTTTTCGTATGGAGATGAAAGAACGATGTCTGCCTTTTTGGAGGGTTTGGATGCCTTCTTTTTCATCGCGCCCCAGAAGGATCCGCTATCGGCCGTCGAGAAGATGCTGAAAAAGGCTCAGGAGGCCGGGGTAAATGAAGTTGTTTTCAGTTCGGGACGCACCACCGGGGATGTGCTTGGGCGGCCGCTCCACGATATCGAGGATCGGTTGAAAGAAACCCGCTTTCGGTGGACAATCTTCCGGCCGGGATGGTTCATGCAGAATTTTGTGGGTTTTCTCGATCCCACCCAACATGGCAATCAATTGATCCTGCCGGTCGGCGATGCGAAAACGGCCTTTGTCGATACCCGGGATATAGGTGCGGTTGCGGCGCGGTTGCTGCAAAAGGGTGTTCTCCACGGCCGTACCCTGGATCTGACCAGCCTGGAGGTGCTGGACCATTACGAAGTGGCCCGGCAGATCAGCGAAGCCGGCGGTGTCCGCGTGGAATACGTTCCGGTGGACAAAGATCAGTTTGTGAAAAAGATGGTGCAGGAATGGGGTTGGGAGGAGGAGACGGCCCGGTTCACCGCCTATTTGTATCATTTTGTCGCCGAAGGCAAGGAGGAAGAGGTCAGTCGGGATGCTCTGGAAGTCCTGGGCAGAGAACCCATTTCGTTTGCCCGATTTGCCCGCGATTATGCTGAGCATTGGAAGAAATAATGGCTCTTCGGGCAGTGTTTCCTCGATGCGTTGGTGCCGGTTGAATGTAGATGCAAGAAAAAATCCCAGGGGAAAGGAGGCCGGCATTCGTTGCGCAGCAACAAAGATCCCTGCCGAAGGCAGCTAACTCCCAAGAGCCTCACGAACGCTCCCCTTTTCCAGCAACAATTTTTTGGCAGCATCGTATTCGAGGTTGAGGGCTTCCATGAGCATGCGGGTACCGCGATCGACGAGTTTGCTGTTGCTGAGCTGCATATCCACCATTTTGTTGTCGAGTACCCGACCGAGACGGATCATGACGGTGGTACTGATCATATTGAGAACGAGTTTCTGAGCGGTGCCGGATTTCATGCGGGTGCTGCCGGTCACGAATTCCGGGCCGACCACCACCTCGATGGGGAAGTCGGACACTTCAGCGAGAGGGGTGTGCCGGTTGCAGGTGATGCAGCCGGTTCGGATGCCGTTTTCCCGGCATCGTTGGAGTGCGCCCACCACGTAGGGCGTCGTACCCGAAGCGGCCAGTCCGACCACCGTGTCCAGGGGGCCGACCAGCCAGGATTGGAGATC
>CAZXIX010000121.1:0-12951 GCA_964640855.1 uncultured Saprospiraceae bacterium | reverse complement strand
GATGGGGGTACCTTGCATTTCAGCCACATCCATGAGCGGGTTGTCCTGGTTGGGCGTGCTGGTGATGAAAAGCTTGTCGTTTATATCCACGCAGAGCCAGGCCCATCCGGAGCCGAAGCGGTTAGCCGCCGCCTGGGCGAACTGGTTTTTGAACTCCTCGTAGGAGCCGAAATCCCGCATGATGGCCTTGTAGATATTCATCCGCTCGGAAGGTTCGCCGCCTCCGTTGGGTGACATGATTTCCCAGAAAAGGCTGTGATTATAGTATCCCCCCCCGTTGTTGCGGACGGCAATGGGGTGCTTGGAAATATGTGCGAGAATATCTTCGATTTTCTTGCCCTCCAGATCGGTGCCCTCTATGGCAGCGTTTAACTTGGAGGTATAGCCGGCATGGTGCTTGCCATGGTGGATTTCCATGGTGCGGGCGTCGATGTGCGGTTCAAGGGCGTCAAAAGAATAGGGAAGATCAGGTAGTTGAAAAGCCATAAAGCTTGTGTTTAGATGGATTTGAAAATGGATTTTGGCTTTCCGACTTTCAGCCGGAATTAATAATGGAACGTCTGGTAAAGGGTTTGGTTTGCATGCCGGGGGGTGGAATGAGTCCGGATTCCAAAATAGGAGAGCGGCTAAAGGGACATGGAGAAAAAACCGGCTTCCACAGCCGGAAAATGGAGAAAGAAGCCCCTGTCCGGACCTTCTCTTTTGAGCTGAATCCTCTACCTTTGGGAAAGAACCATACCACTAGAATCCGCACATGAAAACCAGAACTGAAAAAGACAGCATCGGGCCCGTGGAAGTGCCCGTCGATGCATATTGGGGAGCTCAGACCCAGCGTTCTTTGCAAAACTTTGAGATCGGCGGACAGCACATGCCCGAAGAGATCATCCACGCATTTGCCGTCTTGAAGAAAGCAGCCGCCCAAACCAACGGGGATTTGGGAGTACTGCCATCCGAAAAGGTTGATTTGATCGGCCGGGTTTGCGACGAGATCCTGGCAGGGTCGCTGGCCGACCAGTTTCCCCTGGTCGTTTGGCAAACGGGCTCCGGGACACAAAGCAACATGAATGTCAATGAAGTGATCGCCTACCGGGCTCATGTGCTGAACGGAGGCTCTTTGACGGATCAGGAAAAAGTTTTGCATCCCAACGATGACGTAAACAAATCCCAATCCTCCAACGACACCTTCCCGACGGCCATGCACATCGCTGCATACCAGATGCTAGTCGAAAATACCATACCAGGCATAGAAGCCCTGCGCGATACGTTGAAAGCGAAGAGTGAAGCTTACATGGACGTGGTGAAAATAGGCCGCACCCACTTTATGGACGCCACCCCCCTGACGGTCGGGCAGGAACTTTCCGGCTATGTCAGTCAGCTGGATCACGGCTTGAAAGCCATTCGCAATAGCCTGGCGCACCTTGCCGAACTGGCCCTGGGAGGAACCGCTGTCGGCACCGGACTCAATGCCCCTGCCGGTTATGCCGACAAGGTAGCTGCCAAAATTGCCGAACTCGCCGGGCTGCCTTTTGTCAGCGCAGAAAATAAATTTGAAGCCCTGGCAGCTCATGATGCCATCGTAGAAGCTCACGGGGCTCTGAAAACGGTGGCTTGTTCCCTCATGAAAATCGGAAACGACATCCGCATGCTGGCAAGCGGCCCCCGCTCGGGAATCGGAGAGTTGCTCATCCCCGCCAATGAGCCGGGCTCCTCCATCATGCCGGGAAAGGTGAATCCCACACAGGCCGAGGCACTGACCATGGCCATGGCACAAGTCATCGGCAATGATGTAGCCATCAATGTAGGGGGGATGACCGGCCAATTCGAGCTCAATGTATTCAAGCCGGTGATGATCTTCAACTTTCTCATGTCGGCACGCCTGATCGGGGATGCCTGCCGAAGCTTTGATAAAAATCTGGCACAGGGGCTGGAACCCGATCGCCGGCGCATCGAAGAGCACCTGAAGAACAGCCTGATGCTGGTGACGGCACTCAATACCCGGATCGGATACGAAAATGCGGCCCGGATTGCAAAAAAGGCCTATGCGGAAGATAAAACGCTGAAGGAAGCCGCCCTGGAACTAGGTTTGCTGACCGGGGAACAGTTTGATGAGTGGGTCCGACCGGAGAAAATGATCGGAAACCTCTAGAAAAAAAGAGGGGCCGCTCGCAGGAGCAGCCCCTTTATCTTCGCTCTCGTTGTCTTTTACCAGCGATCAAAATTTCTACGCGGCGCAGGTCTGCTGCGCTGCTCTCTGGGCTCGGCCTTTTTGACTACGATCGTACGACCTGCCAATTCGGATTCGTTCAATTGATCAATGGCTGCGAGGGCCTCATCGTCGTTCGGCATCTCAACAAAACCAAAACCACGTGAACGCCCGGTCTCCCGGTCAAAAATGACCTTTGCGGAGTCAACAGCACCAAAGGCCTCAAATGCTTGTCTCAATTCAGAATCATCTGTGCTGAAATTGAGCTTGGCGACAAAAATGTTCATCTTAAAAAAAATTAAATAGAAAATAAATTACAAGTTTATAAGGTGGAAAATGCAGCATTCCGCACGTCTCCGAAATTCGAATAAACGGAACTTACATGCTCTTGCCTGTGCGGGATAAAGGCTAAATAAGGACAGTCTATTGAAAATCAAACCTATCCCAAAGATACAAGGAAAATTCCATCATGACCACTTTTTCTTATTTCCAGCTGAAAAAACACGCTACCCCAGTCCGAAATCGCTTTATCTGGTGGATGGCTTCCGCCCTTCTACTGGCCGGATCGTTTACTGCCTGCCAGCTTCGGGAGGAAAAGCTTTCGAAAGGGCGCACCCAAATCGTTTTCGCGGAAACCGAAACGGCAAAATCCCTTTTGCTCCATGACCCTCAGGAAGGTTATTTCGAAAGAGTGCAAAAAACCGATATCGGGATCCAACTGGATACCTGCCTGCCGGAAAGCCTGCCCCGCGAGGAAGCCGTCCGGATGCTCCGAATGTCACTCGAATCAGACCTGGTCCCCTTCACCGAGAAAGAAACGCAGATGTTGCGTTCCCAACTCGGGATCATTCGGCAATGGTGCTCCGACTTCCAGGCAGACCTGATGCCCGATACGCTCTACCTGATCAAGATCCGGGGAAGCCACTACGGCGCCGGTACGTTTTATACCCGCGGAAAAGCCATAGTGGTGCCTGGGCCCGCCATCCAAAACCCCAATCTGGCCTCTCTTCGGCGAACCCTGATGCATGAGTTATTCCACATATACAGTCGCTATCACCCCCAAAAGAAAAAGGCTCTATACGAATTGATCGGTTTCGAAAAAGTGGCCGACACGCTTTCCTGGCCCCGATCGCTCAGCGAACGGGTGCTTTTAAATCCGGACGGCATGGATCAGCGTTTCGCCATTCAACTTGACGAGACCGAGCAATACGCCATCCCGCTTCTGCTCAGCCAGGACAGCTGCTTTGTGAAAGGAAAAACCGGCTACTTTGCCTATGCCCGGTTGAAACTCGTGCCGCTATCCCTCGAAAAAGAGAAACGCCTGGCAACCCCATCCGCAGAATCCAGGCTGAATTACTCCGATTACCCTTCGTTCCTTGAGCAGATCAGCGATAATACGTCCTACATCATCCATCCGGATGAGATCATGGCCGACAATTTTGCCCTGCTTATGACCTCCCGATACGATCCGGATCATCTTGGAGATTTTAAGCCCTCCGGTACGGGTGCCCTGATCCTGGAAAAAATGGGTAAGATCCTCGAGTAAGCCCTCCGAAAGCATATGCCAAAAGAAAAAAAGCAACACGGGTGGAAGCAGATAAACAAGCTAAGGAGGATGGCGATCCTTCTTCTCCTTGCCGGAGCTCTCTGGTTTGCTTTTTGCCTTCCTGACCCCCTGTTTGATGTTCCCTACAGTCGGGTATTGGAAGACCGAAACGGAATGTTGCTGGGAGCCCGGGTGGCCACCGACGGGCAATGGCGTTTTCCCCGGCCAGACTCCCTGCCGGCATCCTATGTACAAGCCCTGATCGCTTTCGAGGACCAACGTTTTTTCTCCCACCCCGGAGTCGACCCCCTGGCGCTCGGACGGGCCCTTCGGCAAAACCTTAGGGCGGGCCGGATCGTTAGCGGAGGCAGTACGATCAGCATGCAAGTCATCCGCCTGGCGCGGGGAAACCGGTCTCGCAACCTGTGGAATAAATTTCTGGAGACTTGCATGGCCGTGCGCCTCGAAATAGGATTGAGCAAAAAGGAGATCTTGCAAATCTATGCGGCGCACGCTCCCTTCGGCGGGAATGTAGTCGGCGTTGAGGCGGCCGCCTGGCGTTACTTCGGAAAGCCTCTGGATCGGATCAGCCGTTCAGAAGCGGCCTTGCTGGCTGTTTTACCCAACAGTCCGGCCCTGATTCACCCGGGAAGAAACCGGGACGTCCTGTTCGCCAAACGCAATCGGCTGCTCCACCGCATCGCAGCTTCCGAGGATATGGATTCCCTCTCCACCGAACTGATGCTGGAAGAACCTTTACCCGAAAAACCTCTGCCCCTGCCCGACCTGGCCCCTCACTTTCTCGAATTCGTATTACCCTACGGGACAGGCGGAAAGTATCCGAGTACGCTGAATGCCTCCTTGCAAGAAAGACTGACCCGCATAGCCAATAGACACCATAGGAATCTTTCTCCAAATCAAATCCACAACCTGGCCATATTGGTCCTGGATCTGGAAAAGCGGGAGGTCATTTCTTACCTGGGCAACGCTCCGCAGGCGGGAATGGAACATGAGGGTTACGTAGACCTGGTGCAGGCTGCCCGAAGCACCGGAAGCATTCTCAAGCCTTTTTTATATGCCCTGGCTCTGCAGGATGGCGAGATCCTTCCTCAAAGCCTGCTTTCGGATATCCCCACCCTGATTCATGGTTTTCGCCCGGAGAACTATTCCGGCGATTTCTCCGGCGCTGTCCCCGCCGACCTGGCCTTGGCCCGCTCGCTCAATGTCCCTTTTGTGCGTCTGCTCCAATCCTACGGAGTTCCCAAATTTTACTACCACCTCCAGAAGTTGGGTTTCCGGACCATTCGGGCCGGACCGGACCACTATGGCTTGTCTCTGATCCTGGGAGGAGCTGAGGCTTGCCTCTGGGACCTCACACAAGCCTATGCGGGCATGGCCGGCACCCTGCTGGATTTTCCCGATCAAAGCGGCCGCTACAGCGCGGGAAGCTGGGCCCAAGCCCGGACGAAAATATCGGACCGACAGGAGTCCGAAGGCTTCCCTTTGCAGGAGGAGCCGACCCACCTAGATGCAGGAGCCATCTGGAGTACGTTGGAAGCCATGCGTCAATTGGAGCGGCCCGCCGAGATGGGGAATTGGCGACGGTTTTCCTCCTCCTTCCCGCTGGCCTGGAAGACGGGCACCAGTTACGGGTTCCGGGACGCCTGGGCCATCGGGATCAGCCCTCGATACGCCATAGGGGTATGGGTGGGTAATGCAGACGGAGAGGGCCGGCCGGGTCTCATCGGGATACAGGCTGCAGCCCCCATTTTGTTTGATGTGGGCCGGGAACTCTCCCAGCCCGCCGATTGGTTCCTGGCGCCACTGGATAAAATGGTCCAACTGGAGATTTGTCCGGAGAGCGGAATGCGCGCCGGCCCGCATTGCCGGGCCCAGGATCGCTGGGTGCCCCAGGCGGGGAAACGAGCTCCTCTCTGTTCTTTTCATCGAAAGGTATTTCTGAGCCCGGATCTGAAAAAGCAGGTGACCCGGGATTGCGATTCCTTCTCGGAGACTCGCTCGTCGGTCTTTTTCGTGCTGCCCCCTGCGGAGGAATCTTATTATCGCAGCAGTCATCCGGATTACCGCAGCCTGCCTCCCTACGCGGAGGAATGCCTGCCGGGGCAAGCCGAAAACCCCATGGCCCTTTTGTATCCGAATGCCAGAAGCCGGATCCTGGTACCTGTCGATCTGGCGGGCAAGCGGTCAAAAACCGTGTTCCAGGCAGCCCACAGGTTGGCCGGCAGCGCCATACACTGGCACCTGGACAATCGCTATGTGGGTACGACCAGGGAATTCCATGAAATGGCGCTGGACCCCGAAGCGGGCTGGCACCAACTCACCTTGGTTGACGGCTGGGGCAATCGGCTGGAAAGAGTATTTGAGATCGTGGAACGCCAGAAATAAAAAAACCTACATTCCTTGATCCGGAATGTAGGTGAATAAAACATACTATGAGAAAACTTAAATTAAAAGTAGGCTAGTTTTCACTCTGTTGGATAGCTGTTTTAGGTATTGGCGGCTCCGGTGCACCGAAGGTGAGCGGACCATGAGAAAACGGGGATCAGCGTACGCGCAAATCGAGTACCGGGATAACCACATCGACCCTTGTTCCTGCTCCTTCTCCCGTTTTGGGATCGGTAAGATCGGTGGTGGTCACAAACATTTTGTCTTTGGCATGGGATTGGCTCAGGATGCGGAGGCGCTCTTCGGTAATCCGGGTTCCCATGGATTGGTGAGTGCGGTAGCGGGCGTCGGCTCGTTGCAGCTCCCGGGCTTTCTTACGGCCAATCCCGTTATCCTCCACCCGGCAAAGCAAAGCCTCTTCCCCCTTAGGCAGGAAAGAGATCGTGATCTTGCCGTTTTCGCGGGTACGAAGTCCGTGCTCCAGCGCATTTTCCACATAGGGTTGTACGATCATGGTCGGGACTCCGATGATATCTTCCTCCAGTTCTTCATCTACCGAGATCGTAAACTCCATCTTGTCGTGAAAACGGAGTCGTTGATTGATGTACAGGTAATCCCTCAGGAAGGCCACCTCTTTTTCCAGAGAAATGACTTCCGCCTCGGAATACTCCAGGCTCTGCCGCATCAGTTTGGCGAAGCGAGCCAGATATTTGGCGGCACTGGCGACCTCATTGGAGGTAATGTAGTTTTGGATGGCGTTCAGGGCATTGTACAGAAAGTGGGGATTCATTTGTGCCCGTAGGGCTTTGAGCTGTAATTGGGTGGCTTGCAGGCGAAGCATTTCAGACTCTTGCTTCCGCTTTTCGGCTTCGTACTTGATCTCTAACTCAACCTGCAAACGCTTATTGATCTCAGCATTGTGGTTTTCGGCATAGCGAGTGTGAAGCAGCAAATAATCGTAAGCGTTCTCGTAGTCCTTATTGGCAAAATAGAAATCGGAAATGTCTCTTGTGACTCCGGCCAACTGCCGGTAGTTGTTCTTTTCGAGAGCCATTTTGAAAGCCTCGGTATAGTGGCGAAGGGCCTCCGTGGGTTTATCCCGTTCCTGGTACAGGCGTCCGCGCCAGCGTTCGATGCGGGACAAGTTACCGAGATCGATCGGCTCTCGTTTCCGGTAGGCTGCCTCGGCTTCCTCGAAAAGGGAGAGAGCTTCAGTGAAGTTCTTTCGTTCCAGGCTACAATATCCCAGGTTGGCCAGAGCGGAAGCGCGTGCGCCGGAGCCCGGATCGTAGGGGGTATCCAATACCCGTCGGAAATATTCTTCTGCTTTTCGGAGGTCCTGCAGGGCCAGGTAACCGCTGCCTGCATTCAGATAATGCCAGGCCAGGCGAGCCTGGATGCCCATGCTTTCGCACATGCTGATGACCCGCACGAAAGCACGTACGCTCTTTTCCGGTTCATCACTCAGGCTATACAATTTACCCAAGCCGCTGTAGATCAGCGTCAGGAAATAGAAATCCTTGAGAGTCAGATCGTGGCCCAGCAGCGTAATGGCTTTTTCGGCTTGCAGAAGGTCCTTGATCGCTTCGGAGAAGTTGCCGTATTGGAGCATGACGAAACCTTCGCGGCAGATCAGGCGGGCCTGAAGGCGTTTATCCGGATAGGCGTTCAGCAATCGCTTGGCCTTATCCAGCAATTGGAAGGCTTCTTCCAGGTGGCCCAGGTTCATGCAGGTACCGGCAAAGTCGATGATCACCTCGGTTTGCTGATTGAGGTCGCCTCGTTCTTCAACCAATTGCAGGGCTTTGCGAAAATGAAATTCGGATTCCTGAAACTGGTAAAGGACATTATGGACCAGCGCGCACTGCAGGTGGTAGTTCAGCGAGAGATCTTTTTCGGGATAATCCCTGAGCAGCTGCTCCTGTTCCTTCAGCAGCAAAGTGGCCCGACTGACGTTGGTGAAAATGTATCGATTCACCAGCCGGTCGATGACAAACCGGCGTTTGTATCCTTCTTCGAGCTGGGCAAGTTCTTTCTCTAATTTTTCCTGACCGGAAGAGCGTAATCCGATTGACAAACTTGGCTGGATTATTTTTGTGTATAGAAAAGGACCGCAGTTGGCAAACTGCGATCCTTTTCTTGAGTCGTATTTACCGCAAAGAGATTATTGGGGCAAAATTCCTCCGCAGCTATCGTTCCACTGATCGTTGGATTTTCCTTTTCGACCTCCCACGATCTTGCTCATTTCCTCTTTGTTCAAGGTCTTGAGATCTTTCTTGAGGTCCTCGAGGTTTTTCTTGTTCTTGCCCATGGTATGTAATTGTAGGTGCTTACGACAATTAAAATTACAAAATGTTGGCTTTCAAAGGCATATTTTAACACATCAATTTCCGGGAAAATAAAAACTGGAGGGGGGATAGGCGGGGGATACCCGGAATTGCGAGCTTAGATTCCTTCCTGGAGCATTTTCATTTTCTCCATAAAGGCGGGTCTCCTTCTTCGGGAAACCTCGATGCGGATCCCGTCGTCCATGATCAGATACCCTCCATCTCCCTTGACGAACTTCCGCATGAAGTTGAGGTTGATGACATGCCTTTTGTGTACCCGGTAAAAATTATAGGGCTCCAGCATATCTTCGTAGGCTTTGATCGTCTTGGAAGCGGTGATCCGTTCGCCGGTCTCGAGGAAAATGTGGGTGTAATTATCTTCCGCTTCGAAGCGAACGATTTCCTTGATGTAGACGATAGAGATACTATCCAGGGCGGATATGCTGATCTTATTGAAGAGGTTGGGGTTGTTGAAATGCTGTTGGAAAAGCTGGAGTCGGCGCTGGATCTCTTCCGGCTTCCGGCCCCGGATCCGGGCTACAGCCTCCTTCAGCAGATCGGGGTCGATGGGTTTGAGAACGTACCCGATGGAACTGTATTCGCAAGCTTTAATGGCATACTCCTCATAAGCCGTTACAAATACGACTTCGAAGTCGACCGGTTGGATTTGATTGAGGAACTGGAATACCAGACCATCCGGCAAGCTGATATCCAGAAAAGCGACGTCGGGTTTCAGGCTTTGGTCCCGGACCAGCGCGAGAGCCTCTTCTACGCTTTGTGCTTCGCCAATAACATTTACCTCTTCGCAGTACTGAGCCAACAGGTTTTTCAGGTTATTGAGCCCGTGAACCTCATCCTCGACAATCAATGCATTAATATCCATGGGTCGGCATTTAAAAGCGTAATATAAGGAAGTCTTTGTTATGTCAGTCGCCCAAAAACGTCTGAATTTGTAATTTCCGCAAAACTCCTGGCAGATGCCTGGCCAAGCCCAAAGAACAAACGACAGAGTCCGAAAGAAGCTGCACGAGATCATATTCGAAGCCGATACGACTGCGGGAAAATGGTTTGATGTCATCTTATTGGTGAGCATCAGCGCCAGTATCCTGATCGTGATCCTCGATAGCGTTGAAAGCTTCGATCAGCGGTTCGGTCACCTGTTCGACATGCTCGAGTGGTTTTTTACCATCCTGTTCTCCATCGAGTACCTCCTTCGTCTTTACGTTGTGCTCTCCCCCAGGCGCTATGCCACCAGTTTTTTCGGCATCATTGATCTGATCTCCATCCTGCCGACCTATTTCAGCTTTTTTTTCCCGGGTCAGCAATATTTTCTGGTCATGCGAGCTTTGCGCTTGTTGCGGATATTTCGGGTGTTCAAATTGGGGCATTTTCTTACCGAAGGCGACGTCATCATCCGTTCCCTGCGGGCCAGCCAGCCCAAGATTACCGTTTTCCTGACCTTCATCATTCTGGTGGTCCTGATCGTCGGTTCGCTCATGTATCTGGTGGAAGGAGGCAGCAATCCCGGCTTTTCCAGCATTCCCCAGGGCATGTACTGGGCGATCGTCACCCTGACTACGGTGGGCTATGGGGATATCACCCCGATAACCAATTTGGGCCGCTTTCTTTCGGCCCTGGTCATGATCCTGGGTTATGCGGTCATAGCCGTACCGACCGGAATCGTTTCCGCTGAGTTTATCGAGGCCAATCGAAGGAAAAGTGAAAAGGCGAGCACCCAGGTCTGCCGGTATTGCTCCCGGGAGGGACACCCGGAAGGAGCGACCTACTGCTGGCACTGCGGAGCTAATATGAAAGACTGACGGCGGCACAGGCTTTCTTTCTTTTTTCAGGTTCCTCGCACCCGAAAAGTAGCAAACAGACGCTTAATGCTGTACCGGCGGCTCCGGTTGATATAGACGTAGAGTAGACCTCCGATGATGGCCAGGTTTTTGGTGAACAGGATGCCTTGCAGGCGCAGAAAAGCTTCCGGGTTGGAAATAAAAGGCGAGATCTTTTGCCAGTCTTCGGGCAAGGCCCAGAACTGATGGATGATCAAGGTGACCGGCACGAAGTAGAGCAAGAGCAAGGTGGCACCGAAAGTGGTCCGGTAGCCGGTCAGGATCAAGGTCCCTCCGAGGATCAGAAGGATGATGGAGAGGATCAGCAGCACATTTTGATTCCATTCCAGACCGTAGTAGCTCATCTTCATTTTGGTCTCTTTAAAAAAGAAGATGGAATCGTAAGCTTCGTAGAGGAAATAAGCAGCGATCAGGATACGGCCAATCAGATCAAGAATGTTTTTCATGGGCATTGGCCTGCCTTTGGGCGGGCTTTCCTGTTTTTTGAATGAGATAATGCGCAACCGCTTTGGCTACGTTCTGACCATCCATGGCGGCCGAGATGATTCCGCCGGCATATCCGGCCCCTTCTCCGCAAGGAAACAACCCTTCGAGCTGGTCATGCATAAAGGTAGTGGAATTGCGGGGTATCCTTACAGGGGAGCTGGTTCGGCTCTCCGTACCGATCACCTGGGCCTCTTGGGTGAAATAACCCTTCATCTTTTGTCCGAAATCCTGTACCCCCTTCCGCAGTCGCTGATAGATGGATGGGGGCAGCCAATCGTGCAGGGGGGCAGCGTACAATCCGGGGATGTAGGAACTGGGAGACAGATCCGATGAGATACGCCCTTCGACAAAATCAATTAACCGCTGAGCCGGCGCCCGTTGCCCTCCGTCGCCCTGCCGGAAAAGACGTTGCTCAATTTGCCGTTGCAACTCCATACCGGCGAAAACGCCGAAAGGTCGAAAAGGGGCCAGATCCTCCAGCTCCACAGCCACAACCGTACCGGAATTGGCAAAAGGAGAATCCCGACGCGACATGCTCATGCCGTTGACGACCAACTCCCCCGGAGCAGTAGCTGCCGGCACCACCAGCCCCCCGGGACACATGCAAAAAGAGAAGACGCCGCGCCCCTTCACCTGGGTTGTCAACCGATAGCTGCTGGCAGGCAGGCCTTCTTCACGAGGTCGTTGCCCGTATTGGATCTGATCGATCAACAACTGAGGATGTTCGATCCGAACCCCCAGTGCAAAAGGCTTGGCCTCCAGCCGAATACCTTTGCGATCCAACAGCCGGAATATGTCCCGGGCCGAATGCCCCGTAGCCAGCACAACGGCTTCGGCAAATCGCTCCCGCCCGGCGTTGAGACGGACCCCAATGATCTTCCCCTTGTGGAGGATCAGGTCGGTCACCAGGCAGTTAAAATGGACTTCGCCCCCGTAATGCAAGATGGTTTCCCGGATATTGGTGACCACTCCGGGGAGTTTGTTGGATCCGATGTGGGGGTGGGCATCCACCAGAATGTCGGATGAAGCTCCGTGTTCGACCAACAGGCGCATGGCCTTGTCAATGCGCCCCCTCTTGTGACTTCGGGTATACAGTTTCCCGTCCGAATAAGTGCCGGCGCCTCCCTCTCCGAAGCAGTAGTTGGAGTGGGGATTGACCTGGCCGAATTGCTGTATGGCCCGCAGATCGCGGCGTCGGCTGCGGACGTCCTTCCCCCGGTCCAGCACAATGGGCTTAAAGCCTTGCTCAATCAACTCCAAAGCCGCGAAATACCCCGCCGGCCCCGCTCCGATTATCAAAACGGAGGGCCGTTGATCAACCGGTTGAAACTGCTCCAACAAGGCCGGTTCTGACGGTATTAGCTCCTGGCTGACCCGGACACGGAAACGGATCAGAGGCTTTTTGCCCCGGGCATCCACCGAGCGGAGCAATATGCGCGTGTCCGGGTTGGCCGAAGGCTTGAATCGGGAGACGGCTATGGCTTTGCTCCGGATCCGTTCGGGGTCCAGAGCCTCTTGAGGGCGGAGCGCTATTTCGACAACTTTTTCCATATGGCAGGTAGGCCCTATTGATTTCCCCGGGCAGGTGAAAGTGAATCCTGACGGACGGGCACGATCGGTTGGCCTTTCAACCTCCACGTTCCGTTCCCAACCGGAATGAACTCGTCGGGCAGGTAAATGATCAACTGTACTTCCTCCATGCAGAACCCTTTGGAGGTTTGGATAGGTGCGCGTTCTTCATCTTCCAGGCGGAGGTAGAGGCTTCCCGGCTCCAGGGTATCGGTTGCGATCCGATATCTGCCTTTTGACACATAGAATTCAAAAATGTTGGCCCCGGCATTGAAGAGTTTGACCTCCGTTTCCATCAGTATTTGATTCCCGGCCCAGGGTTTGGTGGTCAGATCCCAGGGAATGTTGATCTGGATCCGCTGGATGGAATCCACCTTCAAGGTTTGGTGGAGGATCCGCTGAAGCTGCCCCTGGCAATAGAACGGCATGAGCAAAACCCCTACGAACAGGACCTTCAGAGATGACATATTTCCTTTAATTCGTTAATCGTCTGAAAAAGACACAATTGGCTTGAATCCAGGTTGGAAGCCCGGCGGTCTCATCCCGCGAAAAGCC
>CAZXIX010000120.1:0-13100 GCA_964640855.1 uncultured Saprospiraceae bacterium | reverse complement strand
ATCATCCAGCCAGACCTTGACGGTATCGGCTGCAGGAGTGGGCGAATTGTGGATGATCTGCACGCTGGCGGTTTGCGCTTGCAAGCCCAAAGCCAGGATCATCAGGAATAAGGGTAGGTAAAGTCGCTTCATAAAAATGGTTTTAGAAAAAATTTACAGGAATTTTAGATTGAATTAACAATAGTACAACAAAAGCTTCAATAACGAAAAAGCGGAGGCCCCGAGACCGCTGCATTTGCTATTTTTAAGCATTTTCGAGGCCCATTCATGGCAGAGACATCCCATTTCCTGAGCTTACAACTTCCTGCCCTGGTCAGAAAGGCGGGATTCCAAAGCCCGAGAGAGAACTACGCCATTGCGCTCCTCGATCAGAATTCTGTTCAGGCCGTTGGTCCGGAAAGAGAACAACTGCCCGGGCTTCTGGCCCAGCAATGGCAAGATCATTTACAGGCCTTAAAAGACCCCACCCCCCTCTTGCAGGGGCTGGAACATTTGGCCGCCCGCCGTACCCATACAGTGGAAAAGCTGCCCCTCTCCCGTCAAGGCAGCGCATCCGGAAATAAAACGCTCTCCACCTGGGTACACTACTTCTCTTTTGCCGGGCAGGATTATCTATCCTTTCCGGCTCTTCAAAACGAGATCATTCCCTGCGGCCGCCTCAACTGGAATAGCGTTGCCCGGCAATTTCTGAAGCGTTATGAGGGCCGATTATCCAGGGAGGAGATCTGGAGTGCGGAGGAAACCGACTATCTCCTGGAGGTCAACCTCCGGCTTCCGCTTCAGGCATCTCCCCATTTTTGGGAATCCTTTTTACCCCCCGCAGATGCGAATGCGCCCCGGCAGATGGCGGTCCGGGAAGGGAAAAAGGCACTGATGCAACTGGCGGAGGATCTCAACCGGCGTTATCCCCGCCGATTAAAACGGGCCTGGGGACGGCCCGAACTGAATGCGCAGATTTATCCAATGGCGGTGGAAGATACGGAGACTCCCCTGGTATTTCTGGGAGAGGAAGGCTCGGGGCGGCACAGTCTTTTCCATGAAGCCTGGTTTCGCTATTTGTCGCGACCCGGGCAAGGTCAGCTCCGGAGATGCTGGTTGCTGAACCCCAATCGCATCATCAGCGGCATGAGCGTGATCGGGCAATGGCAACGGCGTTTGGAAGACATACTCTCTTACCTTCACCAACCCGCCGAAGGTGCCCCGCCCGATATTTTGCTGATCGATCAGCCCCTGCCCCTCCTGCAACTGGGCTCAGGCCGGAGCGGAGGGTATTCGTTGGCGGACGTTCTCACGGATTGGCTTTCCCGAAAAAAGCTCAAGCTGATCCTGCTGGCCAATCCCGTGCAATGGGGCACGATCCAGAGCCGAAACCGCCGTTTCGCCGATCTGTTCGTCCCCATACAGGTGCCGTCTCTATCTCTCCATGAGTCCCTACCCTTGATCCTTCATAAGCGAAGGGCGATAGAGCAGGAGCGGCAGACCTTGTTTAGCATACAGGCTCTGGAAGAGATTCTGGCCCTTTACGAAAGGCATCTGAGCCCGGGGGCTTTGCCGGGCGCGATCGGGAACCTGATGGACCTCCTGGGGGAAGTCTTTCCGGGTACCAGCTTGCGATCGGCAGACATCCGGCAGTGGTTTCTCCGACAAAACGGCATTCCCAGCACCTATCCGGCCGTTGACCGGCAGGAATCCCTGACCCGCTTCCTCAAACCGCGGCTGATCGGGCAAGAGAGGGCCATCGAGGTGCTGGCACGAGTCATCGCCTTGATCCAGACCCAACTGCAGCCGCCCGGCAAACCGATCAGCTCTCTTCTCTTCGTAGGTCCCACCGGCGTGGGGAAAACCCAGGCGGCCAAAGTGCTGAGCCAGGCTTTGTACGGTGATGACCAGCATTTGCTTCGCTTCGACATGAACGAATACGGGGATGATCAGGCTGTGCAGCGGCTGATCGGAGGACGTTCCGGAGGAGATGGCCTTCTCACCGTAAAAGTCAGGCGGCAACCTTTCGGTGTAATGTTGCTGGACGAAATTGAAAAAGCACACCCGGCGGTACACAACCTCTTGTTGCAGATCCTGGATGAGGGGCGGCTTACCAATATGCGCGGTCAGACCACTTATTTCCACAACCTGGTGATCGTCATGACCAGCAATCTGGGGGTCCGGGAGTCTCAGTCGCAACTGGGTTTTCAGCGGGGAGACGAAAGCCAGGCCTATCTTTTTTCCAAAGCCGTGGAGCAATTCTTCAAACCGGAGATGTTCAATCGCATCGACGAGATCGTGGTATTCCGGCCCTTGCAGCCGGAGCACATCCTCCCGATCGCCCGTTTGCAGATCAATGAGCTACTGAAAAGGGACGGTCTGATGCGGCGTTCCACTTTGCTCAATCTCGCTCCCGAGGTCCTGGAATGGCTTGCCCGCAAAGGCTACGACCACCGAATGGGCGGACGCGCCTTGAAGCGAAAGATCGAAAAAGAGCTCACCGTTCTGACGGCAGACCAACTCCTGCGCGTGCCGCCCCGGGCGCCCCTGATCCTGGATATCCTGCTGAAAGAGGAACGGCTTCATCCCGAGCTTCACCCCCTTACTTTCTATCCGATCGGCCATCCGTCCTTTTGGGAGAATTTCTGCCGGATGGCCCATAAGCCCAAGCTCCTGGGCTTTCTTCGTCGACAGGTTGACCAATTGATCCGGGATACCGACGAGAAAATCGGTGTTGTCACTGGTTCCGGAAGCCTGATCGGCGATGCCGCCGGGCGCGAGCAGTGGGCCTTGTACCACCACAAGGAGAGATTGGCTCAGCTTCAGGAAGAACTTCTGCTCACCCAGGCCGGTTTCGGCGGGGCGGGCAAAGGCCCCCTGATCCGCTTCAAAGAGGCTTCCCGGTTCGAGGAGGGAAAGGTACTGCCGCTTCGGCCCGAACAGGCCTCCCAATGGATGGACCCCCAGGTGTTGGCTTCCGTTTGGGAGGCCCATCCGCTAGCCGCTTCTCTTCTGCCTACCGACAACACGGCGCTGCTGATGCTGATGCGAAAGGTGGAACTGGCCGAACGGATGCAACCGGCCTTAAGGCAAGCTTCGGAAAGCCTTCGCATGGGCTTGCGTTTGAAAAGGCGAACGGGCCCACCCGATCCGGAACGGATCGATCGCCTGCGAAAGCAATTGGAAACGCTTTTCCGATTCCTGGATCTCAAGTTTGAGTGGTCTGCCGAAAGCCTGACCTTTGACCTGGAAGGCTTCGGGCTTGAGGAATTGCTTCTGCACGAGGTTGGGTATCACCTCTTTGTACTGCCTTATCAGAATCCGGTTCTCCTGGAGGTTCAAGTGTGGGGCCAGGGGGACAACGACAAAGAAAGCCCCCTCGAGATCAGGCGGATCTATTTTTCGGACGACCTGTTCCTGGATCTAAGACGAGGTTGTACCGGATTCCTACCCATCCGACCGGAAGAATATCTTTTCTTGCTCTAAGCTTCTTCTGTTTTGTGCGCCCATAAACCCGATTCGCCCTGCAAGCGTCCCAAACCAAGAAAGCGATTGGGTGTTAATCAAGAGAACGCAAAACAAGGATTCTGGAAAAAGGGATTGAAATCCCGGCCAGATCCCTATACTTGCACCCATAAAAGCGAAGGAAAATCTATGGCGACTGTAAAATTCCGCTTTGAAGATCCCAAGTTGGCTCCCAAGACGGTTGAAGATATAGAGGAGGGTTTTTCCATTCTCGAAGTGACCGAAGAGAATGACATCCATCTCAACCACAATTGCGGCGGGGTCTGTGCCTGCAGCACCTGTCATGTCTACATCGAAGAGGGAGAGGACTTCCTGGAGGAAATAAGCGACAAGGAAGAGGATTTCATTGACCGGGCCATCAACCCGAGACTTGAATCCCGGCTGGGCTGCCAGTGCATCATCCTGAACGACAAGGCGGTGATCGAGGTGACCATTCCGGACCAATCCAAAATAATCGGACACGAGCACTAACTCAATTTCAAATCATTTCTGTCTACTTTTTAAGGATATTTAAGTGTTCTTGAGCTTTAAAAAGTAAGGCATTCAGCCGCAAAAAATACCTAATGGGTTTCAAAGACTTTGATGAAATGCCGATCGACTGGCCCGACTATGAGGACATTGCCATGAAGCTGTACGACCGTTTCGGAGATGAGTTCGGGGAAAGCCAGATTTACCGCATTCGATTTACGGACCTGCTGGACTGGGTCCTGGAAATCCCCAATTTCGTGGGCAAGCGAGAGGATTCCAACGAAGGGCATCTCGAACAGATTCAAGCGAAATGGGTCTATGAATGGCGAGACAACCAATCCTGATACCCGCCTACCTCATGATTCATCGGGTGCGATAGAATCCTGAATACGAAACGGAAAGTTTTGGAGGGCGGAAGGAGTTTGATTGCCCACTATATCCATGCGCAAACCCAATTCTACACGGTAAAACCGCTGGTTTTGCCTTCAGACCACTCGCGATGTACAACCCGCTGGAAAAATTCAAAGAGATCGATACGGTCATCTGCGATGTAGATGGCGTACTCACCAACAACCAGGTGCTGACTACGGAGGAGGGAGAGTTGCTGCGTTCCTTCAACGTCAAGGACGGCTATGCCATCAAAAAGGCCATCGAGGCGGGTATTCGATTCTTTGCCATAACCGGAGGACGGTCTCAGGGAGTCAAGATACGCCTGGATCAACTCGGGTTTACGGAAGTCCACCTCGGCATTTCGAATAAATTATTGACCTACGAGAAGTTGGTGGAGCAATACCGACTGGATGAAGGCCGGATCATGTATTTAGGGGACGATGTTCCGGACTACAAGGTGATGCGAAGGGTCGGCCTTCCGGCCTGCCCCAAAGATGCTGCGCATGAGGTTCTGGATATAGCGCTCTACATCAGCCCGTTGCGGGGCGGGGCGGGATTTGCCAGGGATGTGATTGAAAAACTGCTCCGGATACAGGAGAAATGGCCCCAAATGTAGCCCTGAACCGGCCAGCACACGGCTTTTCCTCTTGGCATTTAACCTCTACATTTGCCCCATCCCAATCATCTTGCTCCGATTGCATGCCATCAAGCAAACCTTCCAAGCCCGTCGGCCTTCCGATCCTGATACAGGCCCTGGTGAGCCTGATCCGGCCGGTGAATCTTTTTCTTGTAGCTCTTACCTTTCTGGTGGTCTACTTTGGCCTTGTCTTGCCGGTGTTGAATGATTCCGGACTTTCCCCTACCCTTTCCCCTGCTGCTCTGAGTTGTTTGCTCCTGAGCCTGGTGAGTCTGACGGCCTCAGGTTATGTGATCAATGATCTGTCCGATCAAAAAGCCGACCGGATCAACCGGGGAGACCGGAGGGTCGTGGGCAACCGGCTCCAAGCCTGGCAAGCCAGGGCTTTGTACGCTTTGGGGATTTTCCTGGCCGCCGTATTGGCTTTGGTGGCCGCTCTGCTGGCTCAGCGGATATACGACCTATGGCTCTTCGTTTTGGCCTGGCTGGGTCTGCACGGGTACAGCACCCGTTGGAAAAACACCGGCCTACCGGGTAATTTGCTGATCGCCTTGTTTTGCGCCGGCGTAGTCGCTCTCCCCGTGTACGCAGAGCTCGGAGGCTGGCGGAATGCTTTTTCCCACCCCTCTCCCTTCTCGCTGAAATACCGGATTCTGTTCTGGGGCTATGCTTTTTTTGCCTTTCAGACCACACTCATCCGGGAATTGATCAAAGACCTGCAAGACCGGGAGGGCGATCGGGAACAAGGTTACAGAACCCTGCCCCTGCGTCTGGGGGAGAAACGGACGCATCTTTTCCTGTTGGTTTTGGTCGGTATTCTCCTGGCGAGCCTGGTTTATTTTTCCTGGAAAATGGAACTGGATGTTTTGCAAATTCTTTTAGGTGTGCTCCTCATCGGCATTCCGCTCGTACTCCTGGGTCTCTACCTGGCCGCAGGCCAGTCAAAAACCAATTATGCAGCGCTGAGCTCTTTGATGAAGATCATTATGGGCGGAGGACTGGTATTTCTGGTCTTGCTGCTTATCATGCCAGGCCCCTGATGCCAGCCACCGGCAAATGCCGGAGTTCATCTTTCGAAGGTTCACGATCTGAAAATACTTAAAACGTATGCTTCCCCACGAACGACATTTGATACTGGCCTCCCAATCCCCTCGCAGGAAACAACTACTGGAGTTAGCCGGATTCACCTTTGAGGTGCGCCCCCTGGATATTGACGAGAGCTGGCCGGAGGAACTGCCGGTAGAGGAAGTAGCGCCCTATCTCGCCCGTAAAAAAGCCCAGGGCGGAAAACACCTGCTCAACAAGCGGGAAGATATCCTGCTGACTGCCGACAGCGTGGTCATCCTCGACGGAAAGATCTACAACAAGCCTGCAGATGCAGCGGAAGCCAAGGGGATGCTTTCCCTGCTTTCCGGGAGAAAGCACCGGGTGATCACAGGGACCTGCCTCTTGTCGCTGGAAAAAGAAAAAGTGTTTAGCGGTATTTCGGACGTCCATCTGGCTCCCCTCTCGGAGGAGGAGATCGACTACTACATCCACACCCACCAGCCTTTTGACAAGGCGGGAGCCTACGCCATTCAGGAGTGGATCGGTCTCTGCAAGATCAGCAAGATCGAAGGAACCTACCCCAACATCATGGGACTGCCGGTAGACCTCGTTTATAAACACCTGGAGGATTGGTGATCCCGGCACCCTTTGCGTTATTCCCTTACCGGGGCAGTATGGCCGGGTATTGGGCAGGAACTAAGTACAGACCTGATATTCCTGTGGGCTCAGGCCACAAAAAGGGGGCACATAATCCGCAGGCAAAAGCGTACCCAACACCTGATACCCGATTCCCGGATGATCATCCAGGGAAGCTCTACCTTTCAACAATCCTTCAAGAATTTTGGGTTTGCACTTTGTCAGGGCCTTAAAGAAGCTGCCGGCAGCCGAGCCGGGCGAGTTTATCAGACATATTCATCAAAACGACCGCCGGATTCGGCCCAGGTCTTGTCGGCCCATTTTTGGAAGGTATGGGTCAGTTGCACATACTCTTCCGTATAGCCGCAATCAGCGCAGATGTACCGGTCGAGGATGGCGTGTTTCATATTCCATTTGTGCAAAGGGATAGTCTGATTGTGATTGTAATTGTGCCCTACTACTTCGATCACCTTACGCGAATTGCATTAAGGACACTGGCGGGAAATTTTCATAGAGGCTTTTGCTTGCTAAAAAAAGGAATACGTTCCAAATTATGAGTCTCTTATTCCGGAACTTCTCTGCTCTCCTGGCTGAAATTCCCCTTAGGCTGCCCATGCCAGGGACTTCCAAACGGCACCCAAAGCCTGCCGGCGATGGCCTTTGGGAGCCTGGGTAAAAAAGTCCCCAACTTGACGATAAAATCTGGATATTTAGGAAACCCCTATTCGGACATCCGCCCCACTGCGTCAGGCTGTCGACCGAAAAACCCAATTTCCCGCTATGCGATATCTTCTTTTTTTATGTCTCCTCATGGCACCTTCCGCCTTCTTTTCCCAGTCATCCAATGAACAGGAGATCGACCAACAGATTTGGCAACCCTTTCAGAAAGCCTATGCCGAAGCGGATGGGGAGCTATTCGTATCCCTTCATGCCCCGGACGTAAGGCGGGTAACCCCCTGGGGCATGGAAGTCGGAGCGGAATATCTGGAGAAATCGTTGGAAAGAATGTCGAAACCCGACTGGCCAACCAACCAGATCAGCTTTCGATTTGAGCATCGTATTCATCGGGAGGATCTGGCCTATGAAGTGGGTTATTACCAAATCATTTACGACCAAAGCGGAGAGAAGGCATACGGCCGATTTCATGTCGTTCTGGAAAAAAGAGATGGCAGGTGGAAAATCATTCAAGATTGGGATACCCAAAATGTGAATGGGAAAAAAGTAGATGCTCAGGATTTCGAGCGTTTAAAGAAATAAAAAAAAGCCGCTACAAAGAGCGGCTATCGGGATTTAGATAATAGGGTTTAAAATAGTGTGTTTTTCACTTAGGCGAAGCTTACATCTTCGACTTTGGCATCTTTCTTCACGAGCCATGCATCGAGCATCCAGCTTTCTTTTTCCAGATCTTCCAGCATGCCACCCATCAGATCAATGGTACCTTCATCTTCGATTTTTCCGGCTTCTTTAATGACGGCCCTTAGATTTTCAATGAGAGCTTTGTGGTCTTTCAAGATGGTTTCCATCATTTCGCGGGTATCGGTGGTCCGGCGAGCTTCTTCCAGATCAGCTTCCTTCAGATAGGAGACTAAACTACTCAAAGGACGAAAACGAAGAGTCAATATGCGCTCGGCAATCTCGTCTATCTTTTCGTGCGCATCGGTATAGAGTTCTTCAAATTTTTCGTGTAAATCGAAAAAATCCTTTCCTTCGATGTTCCAGTGAAAATTCCGAAGATTCTGGTAATAGATTTGGTAATTGGACAGGAGCCTGTTGATCTCTCTGACAGTTGGTTTTAATTCGGTGCTTGATAGTCCGAGGTAATTCATATGATCTCATTATTCGATTTTAGTTCACTTGTTGAACAGGGCTTTATGGGCTCGTGTTCGTTTGGGAAAAGGGGAATTTTTCAATTCTCTGCCAGTACGGCTTCCAGGGATTTTACGGAAGAAATGCTGGAAACCCGTTGGACCTTCCGCAAGTTGCGCAACATGATCGCATGCTGCCGGGAAAGCTTCTCTTTTACTTCATCAACCAGCGTTTCTAATTGCAACGTATTAGAATACTGATCATACAGGCTTTGCTCAGCCCTTCCGATCAATTGTAATATGTCGAACTGGTTTTCCCGGTTCAGCGCTTTGATCAGTTCGTTCTCTCTTTTGTCCAGATAGGTTTTGCTTTCTTCCGCCAGTTTGACCGGAGCTTCGGGCAAAATTTGAAGCAGTTCCTGCAGTTCATCTCTCTGCTGGTCGTGAAAATTGGCCAATCGATGAATCCAGGCTTTCAGATGAACTTCGTCAAGCTCCTCGGCTATGTCCCAATATTCATTTTGAAGTTTGCTATGCTGGGCGAAAAGCCCAAAAATGGCTGAAAATGAGGATTGTCTTTGTTTTACTTTTTTCACTTTATTTTTCTTTTGGTCCATTGGTTAATTCGATTTCTTCCTTTCAAAAAGTTTAAGTTGATCGATATCTGAAAATGGCGTGGGTACTTTTCCCTGTTTGTTGCTTTTCGGCCGGACGAACGGTGTAAACGGAGCCCCCTTGTAAAATGGTAGACCGAGTCGCTTCTTCCAACAAAGGAATGTTGTCTTCTTTCCGGTTTTCGTGCAGACTCACCTCGTGGGTCTGAGGATTGTAATTTCCCCACACTTCGTGGTCGGGTTCTACGAAAATCACTTCTACCCTGCCCGCAATAGCTCTTTGCGCTATGGTTTCCAATTGTCGGGACCCTTTGGCAACCCGGGTTTTCTTCCGGATTTCCTTCGGATTCCATCCGCGTTCTTCCAATGCTGCCTCTACTTTCTGCAACTGGTTTTTAAACCGAATGCGATCCTCCGGAACATGCCCGGCCCGATGGGTCGGGATGTAGATGGATATGGCGTTGGATTGTTCGATTTGAGCCAATTGCCGGTAGGTATGCAGATCAATCATATTTTGCTTTCTATTTGAACAGGTCCGGCCAGGGCGGGTTCGTTCCGGCTAATTCTCCTCGTTGCGGGTCGAAAGGCTCATGGGATCGATCTTTAATTCCGACTTACTGAATTCAAGCGTACGAACGGGGAACGGAATGGTAATTCCATTTTCATCGAATTTCTTTTTGATGGCGATGACAGCCTCGCTGCGGGCTCGCAAGAAATTGGGCTGCCTTTGCTGATTGATCCAGAAATGAACCACAAAGTCTATGGAACTGCTCCCGTAGCCGGTGTAATAAAAGTTGACTTCCCGGCTTGAGTCGTAGGTAACCTGTTCTTCTACGGCCTGGATGGCCAGCTCCTTTACCTTTTCCAGGTCGGATCCATAAGTCACGCCGCAAGGCAGATCCACCCGCCTTTCACCGGAACTCGAAAAATTTTGCAGGGGATTCTGAATGACCAGTTTGTTGGGAATGGCGACTTCCTGGCCTTGCAGCGTGCGCACCATGGTGGCCCGGTAGTTGACGCCCGTGATCGTCCCCATAAAACCGTTGGAATGGACCAGATCGCCGATCTTGAAGTGATTTTGGGTAGACATGATCACGCCTGAAAATAAATTGACCAGAGGTTCCTGCAAAGCCAGACCTACGGCCAATCCCGCAATACCTGCACCGGCCAGCGTAGATTTCAGAGCTGAGTCCAGATCCAGAATCGTAAGAACAATGAGCAGCATCAATAGAAGAAAACCCGTGGCAAAGAGGTTGGTGAGGACCAGCATCAGGGTTTTATCCATGGAAAACTGGAAAAGTACTTTCCCCATATACTTTTTCACTTTCCCGTATATCAAAAAGGTCAGTACGGAGACCAGCAGGGCCAATAAAATATTGGGCAAAGACACAACTGCAGCATCCAGCCAACCTTCCAACTTATCCCAAAGCTTGGTGAAAGAATTGCTTAACCGCCCAAAGAATCTCTCCATCAATGCATTTTTGGGAATTGAACCATCGCGATCTGGTCTGTGTTCGCTCTTTGTAGTGGGTTGCCCCCAGCGCCGGATCATCCGGGAATACCTTATTCTCTTTCCTTTGGTCCTTCTTTTTAATATATTCCTTTATGGACGGACCTGAAAACGCTACGCCTTTTGCAACGGATTCGATCGAATCCGGGTCCCGGCCCATATATTGGATTTGCGTAAATTCCGATGGGATGATTTTTCAGATCTCCCGGGCGCTGGAGAAAAGATTGCAATACCCAAAGCATGCCCTGTCCGGCCAGAGTCTGACCAGCCTTTATCCCCACATCAATCTGCTGGAGTGGAAGACCCTCTGCAAGCGCCTGGATGATGAAAAACTGCCGGAATCCCGGCAAACCGAATTAATCGACAACCAGGGCATACTCTATCCGTTTTTCCTTCAGGCCGAACGCATCCATTCTTCCGACAGGGATTTCGTCCTGGTCCTGGCCCGGGATATGCTGGCCCACCCTCCCCCTTTACCTTTCTCCAGTCAGCATTCCGGTTGGTGGCAGTGGGACCTCCCTTCCGATACTTTTCAGGTAAAGGACTTCCAAAATCTCAAAATCTTCCCGGCGGAATTCCAAGGCGGGGTACCGGCCAGGGCCTTCTGGAAGCTCCTCTGCCAGTGGGCTCCCGCCTCTTCGGTCTCTGTTTTGCAAGAGAAATTAAAAACCTGCCGGGAAAAAGGTTTCCCGCTCGAGTGGGAGGCAGAATGGCAGAGAGATAAGACAGGAGAAAGCAAATTACCATTCTCCGGCCTTCAAATGCGGGGCGAACTTTTTCGATCGTCCCTGGGCCAGGAGTTGGCCATTCGGGGCAGCTGGAAAGCCGTCTTTGCGGAGGAGGAAAAAAAACAGGAGCCGACCAGCCTATGGGAATTTTCGTTGGAAAAGATCCCGCAGATGGTCTTTTGGGTGCGGCCGGATGGGCGCATCGCCTATGTGAACGAAGCCGTTTGTCATCTTCTCCAATTCAGCCGGGCGGAAATGCTCCGGATGCGAACCGAAGATCTTGCACCCGATCTGACGGACGAGTCGCGAAACAGCTTGTGGGAAAGATTGCGTCGGGAGAAGAAAATCCACCACAACATCCGGTTAAAAACCCGTAAGGGCCATTTTTTTCCCATTCAATCGACTTTGTACCACTTTCAAGAAGGGAACCAGGAATTCAGTTGTGTCTTTTCCACGGACCTGACCGACCGACAGGCCCAGGAAATGCAGTTGTCGCTGGCACAAAAGACACTGGATAACCTCAAGGACCTGGTGGTCTGGACCGATGAAGAGGGAAAAATCCAGTTCATCAACCAGGCTGCCCTGGACCTGCTGCAATATTCGGAAGCGGAAATGCTCCGGCAGGACCTGCGCAAGATCTACCGGGGCAAGAAAAAGCTTTCCATGCTGGCCGATCAACGGGAGCTGGAAATAAATTGGGTAAATGCCCGGGGGGAAATTCTACCCGTCGAAATCTCCCACAACATCCTGGCCTTCGGCTCCCAGGTCATGCATTGTTTTGTAGCCCGGGATATTCGCAAACAGAAAAAAAGGCTGGCCGAATTGGAATCGGCTAAAGCGGAAGTGGATCATCTGTCGGCCAAGCTCAAGCAGGAAAACCTGGTGCTGCGAGAAGAGGTTGCCAGCCGGTACAATTTCAAGAACATCATTTCTGAAAGCCCGGCCTACAAAAACGTTCTTTTTCAGGCGGAACAGGTGGCTCTGACCCATGCGACGGTACTGATCACCGGAGAGACCGGAACCGGAAAGGAGCTGCTGGCGAGGGCCATCCATGCCATGAGCGATCGCAAAGAGGAAGTATTGGTCAAGGTGAATTGTGCCGCCCTTCCGGAGAATTTGATCGAGAGTGAACTCTTCGGTCACGTCAAAGGGGCATTTACGTCGGCCATCAAGGACAAGATCGGGCGTTTCGAGATGGCGGACGGCGGCACGCTCTTCCTGGATGAGATCGGCGAGTTGAAACTGGACCTGCAGTCCAAGTTGTTGCGGGCTCTGCAAGAGGGTGAATTCGAAAGAGTGGGCGGTCCGCATACCCACCGCGTCGATGTACGCGTGATCGCCGCCACGAATCGTAATCTCGAAGAACAGGTGGCAGGCGGCAAATTTCGGGAAGATCTGTATTACCGGCTCAATGTGTTCCCCATTCACAATCCTCCCCTGCGGGAACGAAAAGAAGACATCCCGGTGCTGGTCCGGCATTTTGTAGACAAATACAGTAAAAAGGCCGGAAAGAACATCACCCGGATCGGAAAGCAGGATCTGGAAGAACTGAAACGCTACCCTTTCCCAGGCAACATTCGGGAGTTGGAAAACATGATCGAACGAGCCGTTATCCTGACCCGGGGCAAAAAGCTCAATCTCCGGGACAGCATCCGGAAGCAAACCAAATCGCAGAAGAAAAACGGATCGAGCACTTTTCCTTCCTTCGAGGAGATGCAACGAGACCACATCCTCAAGGCCCTGGAGCAGACCGGCTGGCGG